>JAJDUC010000106.1 GCA_022826865.1 Anaerolineae bacterium | reverse complement strand
CACTGTGTGTCGCCCGAAAATTCGCGCTTTTGTCGGCGGGCGATTCACAGAATCGCCCCTACACCGTTCTTCAGATTGTTGCATTGCTTTCCTGATGTTACTTGTGTCCTTTGTGCCTTTGTGGTGAAGTTGATTTTGGTTCATTGGAATTTCAACCGACTTCAATACACTAACGCCCGCTGCGCTTCCCCGCTCTCAACCGGATAAGGATGCCGATACCCAAGCCGGCCAAGCCGCCGGCGAGCGCCCAATATGGCATTCTCTGCAGAATCGCCAGCATCATCTCAAGCGGATAATCCGGGAAGACATGCGCATGGCGCAGATTCTTGAACAGCATCAACAGGGCAGTCGCCAGCGCGGTCAGGGTTCCAATCAGCGTACCGCTCAAGACGGCGAAGCTGAGTTCGCGCCCAGGCGCCGGCGCGCTGTGCCCGCGGCTTGATGACAGCAGATATTGGGTAAAGCATGCGGCGGCGGAAAAGCCCAGCGCCGTGACAGCAAGGGCGTCGCGATCTTCATAACCCGACCAAATCAGGATGCCGAGACCGGTGAGCAAAAACAGGTTCCGCGGGTTTTGGCCGCGCCCTTTAAAAGACTTCACAAGGGATATTATAGCGTTTTCCAAGCGCCTGGATTGCCGGCTTCAGGTCCTTAGCTTGGGGATGCCGCCTGCAAATGCCTTAAGGTGATGTCATAGAATGCGCCGCGCATTTCGTCGTGAACGGCATGCCCACAATCGAACATGGCCAGTTTGCCTTGGGGCGCCTCGGCGATAAAGCGCTGCCCGCTATGCTCCGGATTCAGCTTATCGCTTCGACCGAGCATGATGATGAGCGGGCAGGCGATGTGCCGGGCCAGGCTGAGGCTGACATCGCCGCCGGCGTCAATCATCCGGGTCATCGCGCGGACCCATTCCCCGGTGAATTTGGCGGCGTCGCTGAAGCCATGTATGGCTTTTTCTTCGTCGCTAATCCACTCGCCCGGGTACATGCGCTGGAAGACCGAGCGGAGTTCCGGCCCGAAGTTGCCGATGGCGCCGATTGCTATGCAGGAGGCGAAGCGCTCCGGAAACTTGCCCGCGGCAATCAGAGCGACCTCGCCGCCGTCGGAATAACCGATCAAGTGGGCTCTTTCGATGGCGGCCGCTTCCATAAAGGCCAGCAGATCGTCGGCGTCGCGGAAGTAAAAGTTGTCGGGGAAGTCGCGCGGTTTAGGGCTGGACTCGCCATATCCCCGTAGCGTCAAGCCGATGACATCAAAGCCCTCCCCATATAGCCAGTCCATGACATGGCCAAGATGGGAGCGCGCCGTGCCCAACATGCCGTGGAGCAAGATGACGGGGATTTCCTCCCGGTTTCGGCGCATATCTTCGTAATGCAGGCTGGCGCCGGTCGAAAGTTTCAGGCTGGGCATATCGGCATCGTCTTTGATTCCGAGCTTTTCGAGGTGGACACACGGCTGCTGTCCGCTGCGGCGACGGGGGCGGTCGCCGGTTCGGCCAGGGCGACATTCAGGACCTCATCCAGATGTTCCACGAGCACGAAGTCCAGATCGTCTCTTACATCATCGGGTACATCATCCAGATCGTTCTCATTCTTGCGCGGCAGAATAACCGTATCGGCGCCGAGGCGATGCGCCGCCAAGACCTTGGCTTTGATCCCGCCGACAGGCAGAACCTGGCCACTCAGGGTCAGTTCGCCGGTCATGGCGATGTTGCTCTTGGCGCTGCGTCCGGTCAGCAGCGAAGCCAACGCTGTCGCCATGGTGACGCCGGCGCTGGGTCCGTCTTTTGGCACGGCGCCGGATGGCACATGCAGGTGAATATCAAAGTCATCATAGAAGGTCGGGTCAACGCCCAAATGCTCGGCGCGGGAGCGCGCGAAGCTGTAGGCGATTTTGGCGCTCTCCTGCATGACGTCGCCGAGTTGACCGGTGTATTGAAAGCCCTTGCCGCCTTTCATTTTTGTCGCCTCGATGAAGAGCGCGTCTCCCCCGACCGGCGTCCAGGCCAGGCCGGTCGCAACGCCCGGGATTTCTGTGCGGTCCTGCAGCTCGCTGCGATAGCCAAAGCGCGCCTTGCCCAGAAGCTCCTTGACCGCTTCCGCGTCGACGATCGTCCCGTCGGTTTTGCCTTCCGCAATCCGTGTGACGATTTTGCGCGCCGCCTTGCCGATTTCGCGTTCCAGATTCCGCACGCCGGCTTCCCGAGTATAGTCGCGGATGATTTGCAGCAGCGCTTCGTCGCTGAACTCAAGCTCTTCCGCATGCAAACCGTTTTCGCGCCGTTGCCGCGGCACCAGGTACTGGCTGGCGATTGCCTGCTTCTCCAATTCGGTATAGCCGCTCAATTGAATGACTTCCATCCGGTCCCGCAGCGGGACGGGAATGGTATCGAGCGAGTTGGCGGTGGTGATGAACATGACATCGCTTAGGTCAAAAGCGACATCAAGATAGTGATCACGAAACTCGGCATTCTGTTCCGGATCCAGCGCTTCCAGGAGCGCCGAGCCGGGATCGCCGCGGAAGTCGCGCCCAAGTTTGTCGATTTCGTCGAGCATGATCAAAGGATTGCGGGATTTGGCGCGCCGTATCGCTTGAATGATCCGCCCCGGCATCGCGCCGATATAAGTGCGGCGAAAACCGCGAATCTCCGCCTCGTCGCGAATGCCGCCCAGGCTCATGCGTATGAACTCCCGGCCCATGGCCCGGGCGATCGAGGCGCCAAGCGATGTCTTGCCGACGCCCGGCGGACCAACGAAGAGCAGAATCGCCCCGGACCGATCGCGCCGTACCGGATCGAAGCGGTCCATCTGCTCCAGCTCGGCGTCGCGGTCGGCGCGCAATTTGCGGACGGCCAGGAACTCCAGAATGCGTTCCTTCACATCGTCCAGGCCGTAGTGGTCTTCGTCCAGGATCCTGCGCGCATTCGGGATATCCAGCTTGTCTTCCGTGCGCTGGTCCCAGGGCATGCTGCAAATCCAATCGAGATAGGTGCGTATGACGCCGTACTCAGCGGCGGCGACCGACAGCTTGGAAAGGCGATTCAACTCTCGTTCCGCCTCTTTTCGCGCCTCTTCCGGCATATTGGCTTCGTCGATGAGCTGCCGAAACTTCTCGATTTCTTGCTGATCTTCGTCTTCTTCCAGTTCGCGCTGTATCGCTTTCATCTGCTCGCGCAGATAATAATCGCGCTGGGATTTCTCAATCTCGTGCTGCGCGTCTTCCTGGATCTTCCGCCCCAGCGAAAGGACCTCATACTCTTTGTTCAACAGTTTAAGGAGATGGCGGATCTTGTCGCCAACGCTGTCCATTTCCAAGAGGCGCTGGGCGTCGTCCAATTCGATGCGCGCGTAGGTGGCAATGGAATAGACCAACTGCAGCGGATCTTCCACGTTCAGCGCATTGCTGACCAATTCTTGCGGAATGCTCTGCACCAGCTCCGCCAAGGCGGTGAAGCGATCAATCAGGCTTCGGACCAAGGCCTCCATTTCAATGTCATCAGCGAAGACGACTTCGTCTTCGGGAATCCTTGTGACGCGCGCTTTGAGGTATGGGTCCTCGCTCAGGAATTCGTCAATCCTTATGCGTTGCAGGCCTTGTATCAGCAGCCGGACCGTTCCGTCCGGGGTACGAAACAGACGGTGAATCGTGGCGAGAGCGCCCAGGGAATGCACCTGATCCGGGCCCGGTGTGCCGAGGCTGGGGTCTTTTGAGGCGACCAGGCCAACCATGCGGTCCCCGGCGACGACATCGTCGACCAACTGGATGCTGCGTTCTTGCCCGACCGTCAGCGGGATCGCCGTTTGCGGATAGACGACCATGCCGCGCAGGGGCAGAATCGGCAACTCTTCCGGCAGATCAATGGCCGCGCCCTCATCTTCCAATTCGTCATCAAGTTCGACTTCAATCGCAGCCTGGGGCGCTTCTATATCGCTCAGTCTCATTTCCCAATAGGCCATGCTCGTATTCCTTGTTGTTTGGATATCCCCGACGCTGGCCGGGATCGGCGCAGTCGCTTCGAGGCAGCCATATAAGCGGCGTAATGATTGCTTGCGCGTCCCGGCCTTTCCTTTGCTGGACGCGCTTCGCATATCTCACTTTACTGTTAGAAGCATAAAAAAGGTATCAGAGTTCGCCCCGTCCGCCAATTATGATACGTTTCTAACTCTTTGATGCCTCAAGCGGCGCGCGAGGGGCCTGGCAGTTGGCCGCGAAGCGCATTTGCCTATTCTCTGACTTTGAATACAATGAAATCAGATGGATTCGCTGGACTAACAGGAAATCAGCCCGATGAGCGAAAACCCTGGCAGAAACCGCAGGCGCAAGCGGAAGCGCGCGCGCGACCGCTACCAGACGAGGCAAGAACGCCGTTTGGCGATCTTGGAAGGGCAAATTCAAGGCGGCGCCGAACACGCGTTTTTCCGCCGGCACTTTCCTTCCTATGATAATGACAATGCCATTCACCGGGCTTTGGCCTGGCTTTTTTCCAGTCGCGCGCCCGTTGCCAAGCTGACGACGCTTGTGGCGGTCAGTGTATTGGCCTTCTTTGTGAGCAGCTACCTCATGTCCGGCCGCATTTTCCCCAATATATACGCGATGGGTTTGCCCGTCGGCGGGCTGACCCCGGCCGAGGCGGAAGCGGCGATTCTTGATTCCTGGAACGCGGACCTGGCGATTGTAATCACGGTAGATGGCGAAGAGCTCGAAAGCGCCAGCCCCGAGGAATTGGGCTTGTCGATAGACGCAACCGCCATGGCCGTCACCGCGAAATCGGCCGGGCTGGCCGGCTTGCCTTTTGGCTACAACGTTGAACCCATCCTTGCGGTTGAGCATGGCCGCGCGCAGAGCCTTCTGCTCGACTTGACGGAATCCATCTATGTCCAGCAATATGAAGCCGGTTACAAGTGGTCCGGCGGTAAGTTGATTTCCGTGCCCGGCCGCCGCGGCCGACACCTGGATATCACGCGAAGCTTGGAACAACTAAAAGAGCAAGCGCCCGACATTGTGACATACGAGCGCTTCCCTTTACCGACGATTTCGCTGGATCCCAACGTGTTGGATAGCGGGCCCTTCCTTGACGAGGCCCTAAGCTTCCTGGGCGCCGGCGTGCGCATGAGCGCTTACGATCCTTTCAAGGACGAGACTCTCAGTTTCAGAGTGGATCAGACTCAGGCGGCTGAATGGTTGACCGCGGGCGAAAACGGACTTTCGGTGCGGGTCGAAACTTTCAGCGCCTTCGTCGAACAACAGAACGAAAAGCTGGTGCGGGGCGGGCGCTATATTGACAAGCTGCTCGCCATCGACAAATTGCAGTTAGCGCTCTATTCCAATAGTCCCAGCTTTGTCTTGCGTTTGAATTACCTGCCGGATGAATACGCCGTCGTCCGGAAAGATACCGGCTACCGCATCGGGCGCAAACGCGGCATACCGTATGAACTAATCCGTGACGCCAACCCGACTGTTGCCTGGAATGCGCTGGTCGTGGGCGACAGCATCCAGATTCCCTCGCGCGACGTCATGATTCCGGAAGATCCCGTGCCGCACAAGCGCATTATTGTTGATCTGGAAGCTCAATGGCTGGTCGGATTTGAACATGGCCAACTGGCTTTTGACTGGGCGATATCGTCCGGTCGCGAAGATGCGCCGACTTATCCCGGCATTTTTCAGATTCTCACGCATGACCAGACGGCCTTTGGCGGAAGTTACGCGCTTTGCGAAGAGACGGGAACCAATTGCAATCAATGGGAAATGGCATGGTTCATGGGCATATACGAGGTCGTGCCCGGCTTGATGAATGGCTTCCATGGCGCTGTGCTGCTGCCCAACGGCAATTACCTCGGCGGCGGCGGCGTCTATGAGCCGACCACCTTCGGTTGCATCATGTCCCTGGACAAGAATGCGCGTCTGCTTTACGACTGGGCGGAAAATGGGACGATGGTCGAGATTATCTCCGACGAGTTCGCTCCGGAGAGCAATCTTGCGCGTTATGCCAAGGAATACATCCGTACGATTGACACCAACTACCGACCGATCTCCACCTGAGCTTCCGCGCTTTGAGCGAACCTTCGCGCTGTCCTATTCCGCGTCTCCTCGCGCGCGACCAGAAATCAGGCCAGGCCGTTGGTTCAAGTGGGCATTCTGTTTTGACCCGCCTCAGGTAAAATCGAAAGCCGTCCCGGCAAACGATGCGCATGAGGCGGAATGAGCAATTCTTACGGTACCTGGAAGAGCCCGATCAGCGGCGCGTCTGTCGCCAGCGGTGTCAGCCTGCGCGATGTGCAGTGGGACAGCGCCGGCGACACGCTTGTTTGGTGGGAGAACCGCGGCAAGTCCGGCGTTTTGCTGGCGCAGACTGGCGCCGATGCGCCACGCGATTTGACTGACAGGCAACTGAATGTGGCTGGGCGCGTCGGTTACGGCGGCGGCGCGTTCACCGTCGGCGACGGCAAAGTCTTTTTCGCAGCGAATGGACGCCTCTACTGTCAGGCGCTGGCCGGCGGCGAAGCGCGCGCAATCACGCCGGAATTCGGCGACCATGCCTCGCCGGCGCTTTCTGCCGATGGGCGCTGGATCGTTTATGTGCATAGTTACGAGCATGTGGACGGTCTGGCAATCGTGGATGTGGAGGGCGCGGAGTTTCCCGGTAAATTGGCCTATGGCACCGATTTTGTCATGCAGCCGACCTGGCATCCCGGCGGGGCGCATGTTGCCTACGTAGCTTGGAATCACCCGCAAATGCCCTGGAATGGCAGCGAACTGCGACTGATGCGCTTGGATGTTTCCGGAAGCGAGCTTCCGGCGGCCGCCGATATTGTGACGCTGGCCGGGGATACAGAGACGGCGATCTTTCAGCCCGAGTTTTCGGCCGACGGCCGCTACCTCGCTTATATCAGCGACGCCAGCGGCTGGGGCCAAATCTATCTCTATGACCTGGAATCGCGAAGCCACCGGCAATTGACCGGGGCAGAGGCGGAACATGGCACACCGGCCTGGGCGCAAGGTATGCGCAGCTACGGCTGGAGCGCTGACGGCCGCTCCATCGTCTATTTGGAGAATCAACGCGGTTTTATCAGCCTGTGGCGCTGCGAAGTCGAGACCGGGAAATGCGAGTTGGTGCCGGGCTTGGATGCCTATACCGAGTTGCAGCAGTTGGCGCCCTCCTCGAAAAGCGGCTCGGTAGCGATGATCGCATCATCATCCCAGATTCCGCCGCGCGTCGTCTCGCTTGATTCGAATCAGGACCTGAGGATCCATCGGCGATCCGGCGTCGAGAATCTGAGCGCAAGCCAGCTTTCGACCGCTGAAGCGATCAGTTGGCGCGGCGACGACGGCGGCGACGCGCATGGCCTGTTTTATCCGCCCGTATTAAAAGACAATATGCCCGCGGGCGCGGCGCCCCTTGTCGTCAATGTGCATGGCGGGCCCACATCGCAGCGCTGCGCTGGCTTTGCCTATGAAACGCAGTTTTTTACGACGCGCGGTTATGCCGTTCTTCAGGTGAACCATCGCGGCAGCACCGGCTACGGCAAAGCCTACATGGATATCCACCGCGGCAATTGGGGCGTCTACGATGTGACGGATTCCATCGCCGGCGTAAAGCGCCTGGCAAGGGAAGGGCGGGTTGACGCCGGGAAGGCGGTCATCATGGGCGGCAGCGCCGGCGGCTTCACCGTGCTGCAATCGCTGGTGGATCATCCCGGTTTCTACAAGGCAGGGGTCTGCTCTTACGGCGTCTCGAACCAGTTTGGCCTCCTCATGGACACGCACAAATTCGAAGAACGCTACCCGTTTTGGCTGCTGGGGGAATTGCCGGAGGCGGCCGATCTGTATCGCGAACGCTCGCCGGTGTTTCACGCGGACAAGATCGTCGATCCCATCATCGTATTCCAGGGGGTGGACGATGTGGTTGTGCCGCAGGATCAATCCGACAGCATCGTCGCCTCCCTTCGCCGGCGCGGCGTCCCGCATGAGTATCATCTTTTCGAGGGCGAAGGCCATGGCTGGCGCAAGCCGGAGACGATTGAACGTTTCTATGACAGCATTGAACGCTTCCTGCTGCAGCATGTCATCTATGCTTGATCCTCTCGCCGCCTGGGGAATCCAGGCATGAGGACAGCCCTTGCTGTTGAACGAAAGAAATTAGCTGGGACAGAGAGCCGATGCCAGAGCAATTGCTGCTGATCGCAGCCGGACTCGTCGGCCTTTTCCTTGGCGGGAACTGGCTGGTGCGCGGCGCATCGAATCTGGCCCTGTCCTTCGGCGTCTCCATCCTGGTCATCGCTTTGACTTTCGTCGCCATTGGCACATCAATGCCGGAAATGCTAGTGAGTGTTCAAGCGGCCCTGTCAGGCAAGAGCGATTTGGCCATCGGCAATGTCATCGGATCCAACATCGCCAATATCGGGCTGATTCTGGGCGCAACTGGCTTAATCACGCCGCTGCGCGTCAAGGCGATTATGCTGCGGCGCGAAATCCCGATCATGATTCTTTTTACGATCTTCGCCCTGATCTTGATGCTTGACGGGCGCATTGGACGCGAAGACGGAATTATTCTTCTCCTCGCTTTTATTGGTTTCAACATTGGCTTCTATATTCTGGCGAAGAAAGAAAAGGCAACTCGTGAACAGCTGCTTGCTGAACTGGACGAGAAGCCCGAGAAAAGGCCGGGGCGCGCCCGAGAGTTCTTTTTTCTTATTGCCGGGATCCTAGTCCTGGTTTTGGGCTCGCGGCTGATTGTTGAGGGCGCTGTGAACCTGGCCCGCATGATGGGCATCAGCGAATTCCTGATCGCCATCACGCTGGTGGCCTTCGGCACATCGCTGCCGGAGTTGGCTGCTTCGCTCGCCGCCGCCTTTCATGGTGAAACGGATCTGGCGATCGGCAATGTCGTCGGCTCCAATGTCGCTAATCTCTTGCTGGTTCTGGGCGCAACAGCTTTCCTGCAGCCGATAACGGTTGATCGCGCCGAAGTACAGCTTGAGGTTTTGGTTATGGTCGCCTTCGCCGTCTTGCTGATTCCCTTTCTACGGCACAAGCAACTGAGCCGCCGGGGCGCGGCGCTGTTTCTGGGCGCGTATATCGCCTTCGTGATATATAGCGTGGTATTTCCGACATTGTCTTAGCGCGGCGGCGGCAACTCCGGAATTGCGGCTGCGTAAGGGTTATTGGAATTGTTCGCATCGTTCCCGACGGCTTGCGCGTATTTGCAAGAGAAAGGGAATAAATGACAGCGTCAGCTTTGAATTGCCCGCCCGGGCCGGTCACAGCGGTAAACATGCGCTGTGAATCATAGGGAACGACATAGCGGAGGGCGTATCGATGACTGAATTGCCGCCGGTCGCGCACTTCAGAAGCAGCAGCGGCGTCGACATCTATCGGCTGTCGATGCTCTTGTTCCCCAACGACTTCACCGGGCATGCCTACATTCTGAAAGGCGCTGGCGCGCTCACGCTGGTCGATACCGGCTCAGGCATGGGCCGCAGCAACGATGACCTCCTCGCTGGCTTTCAGCAGTTGCGAGAGCGATTTGACCTGTCATTCACCTTGTCGGATATCGAGCGCGTCATTATCACGCACGGTCATATTGACCACTTCGGCGGCCTGGCCTTTGTCAAGACGCATACTGATGCCGCGGTGGGCATCCATGAATTGGATCGCCGCGTGCTGACGAATTATGAAGAACGCGTCATCGTCGCCACCAAGGCGCTCGGCATTTATTTTGATCGCGCCGGTATCAACCCGGCGCTGCGTGAGACGCTCTTCGATATGTACGGCTTCGCCAAGCGGCATGTGACGTCAATTGATGTCGACTTCGGCATCGGCGACGAACAGGTCATTGACGGCATGGAGTTCATCCATACGCCGGGTCACTGCCCGGGCCAGGTTTGCATTCGTATGGGCAACATTCTCTTGAGCGCGGATCATGTTCTGTCGCGGACGACGCCGCATCAATCTCCCGAGAGCATCACGCATTACATGGGTTTGGGCCACTATGCCGATTCCCTCCGCAAGCTGATGCGTTATGAGGGCATAACGTTGGCGCTTGGCGGGCATGAAGACCCGATTCCCGACCTGTACGGCCGCATTGATGCGATTCGGGCGAGCCACAACCGCAAATTGGACCGCATTCGCAATATCATGCGCGAGCATGGCGCGCCCATGACAGTCAGCGAGATTTCGCATGCGATGTATCCGGATGTCGGGGGCTACCACATCCTGCTAGCGCTTGAAGAGGCCGGCGCCCACATCGAATATCTGTATCAGCACGGTCATCTGACAATAGCCAATTTGAGGGAATTTGAAGCCGAAGCGAATCCAGCCATACTCTATGAGTTGCACGATTGAAATGCACTGGCGCCGCGACTAAAGCAATTGACCCGCGCCCGAGCCTGACGGTAAACTGAAGGTGGCGCCACAGTCCCAATACCTGTCTGTCGGACCCGCGAGCGAGAGGAAAATTTTATGGACGAGAAAGCAAAAAACGGACAAGGCACGGTCCAAAACACATATGAATTGGCCGGCCTGCCGGCACGCGCTCTGGCTCTCATCATTGATGGTTTTTTGCTGCTGGCGGCGCTGGTGATTCTCTCAGTCATTCTCGCCGGCATCGGCGACAGTCTGCCTGAGTATTTGATTCACTTCTCTGGTCTGGCTCTGCCCGTTGCTTACAATTGGTATTTCTGGACGCGCCGCGATGGACAGACGCCGGGAAAATTCGCGCTTGGCATTCGCGTGGTTAAGGCGGATGGGACGGCGTTCCGCGATATTGATGCCGTGATCCGCTCGATCTGTTATCAGGTCAGCGCCTGGTTCTTCTGCCTGGGTTATATCTGGGCAATCTTCGACAAGAAAAATCAGACTTGGCATGACAAGCTTGCCGGCACCGTTGTCGTGCGCAGCGGCGACCGGCGCAATATGGTCGATGTCGGCTGACAGCGGTGCGCCTGGTTTGATACCGGTTGAAACAGCAGGCCGAGCTTGACAGCGGGAGCCAATCTTTCGCCGGACACATAATGACTAATCTGACGCAACGCTTGGGTCTGTCACGTTACCAAGCCGACGAACATTACGCCGCGTCCCTGCGGGCCTGCCAAAGCCGCGACCTGCGGACGGCCCTGGCGGAGATCGAGGCTGCCATTGCGCTGCTGCCGGGGCACGCGGAATATCATAGCGCCCGTGGCCTTTTCCTCTTGGAGGGCAGCAAAGGCAAGGGGGCCGAGCAGGCCTTCGAGCGCGCGCTTGCGCTGCATCCTTTTGAGATGCTGGCCAACTACGGTTTGGGCATGCTCGCCTATCGCAAGAAAGATTGGCGGGCGGCGGAAGGCTTTTTCAATACGGCCTTGGCCGCGCAGCCGGCACGGGCTGAAACACAGTATTATCTCGGCATGGTGGCGCATCGCTTGGGGCGGAATGACGAAGCTGAACGCTGGATGGACCAAGCCGGCGCCGCCTTTGCGGAGATGGCGGACAATCGCGAAAGCCACTGCCGCGCCTGGAAACGCGAATTCCACAAACTGCTGGCGGTTGAATGAACCCGGCTGCAGCGAATATATCGCGCGGCATACCGGCGCTCGCGCGCTTCGCCGCCGGCCTCCTGCTGCTGATGGCTTTGGCGAGCGCGGCAACGCCTGTTGCATCCTCCCAGCCGGCGCCGGGCAACCTGGAAGAGGCATGGTGGAACGATCGCGTCTTCTACGAGATCTTTATCCGCAGTTTTCAAGACAGCGACGGCGATGGCATCGGCGATATTCAAGGAGTGATCGACCGCCTCGATTATCTGAATGACGGCAATCCGAAAACAACTGAAGACCTGGGCATCACCGGCATCTGGCTGATGCCGCCGACCGAAGCGCGCAGTTATCATGGCTACGATGTGACGGACTATTACAGCGTGGACGCGGATTATGGCACGCTTGAGGATATGCGCCGTTTGGTGGCGGCAGCGCATGAGCGCGGCATCGCCCTTATCATTGACATGGTCATCAACCATTCCTCAAGCCGTCATCCCTGGTTCACCGCCTCGCGAATCGGCGAGGAGCCATACGCGGACTGGTATATCTGGGCGGATGAACATCCCGGTTATGTGGGACCCTGGGGCGCGCCGGCCTGGCATCCCGTGGGCGGACGCTACTATTACGCGGTCTTCTGGGATGGCATGCCCGACTTCAATCTTTTGCACAGCGGTGTCACGCGAGAAATGTACAATATCGCGAGTTTCTGGCTGCGGGATATTGGCGTGGACGGCTTCAGGCTGGATGCTGTCAAGCATTTGATCGAAGTTGGCGAATTGCAGGAAAACCGGCCCGAGAGCCGGCAATGGCTCAGCGCTTACGAGGCGCATCTGGAATCGATCAAGCCGAATAGCTTCACTGTCGGGGAAGCTTATGGCGCGCCTTCGTTTGTCCTGGCGCGCTACGTCGACGAGAGGGCGATTGACATCGGCTTTGATTTCGATCTTGCCGAAAAGATGATCGAGGCGGCCCAGCGCGGCAGCAAGCGCAATATCGCCCGCGCCCACCGCCGCGTTATGCGTGATTATCCACTGAATCAGTTCGCGACCTTCTTGACCAACCACGATCAAGATCGGCTGGCGAATAAGCTGCTGGGGCATCTGGGCCGGAACAAGGTCGCCGCTTCCCTGTTGTTGACGGGTCCCGGCGTGCCTTTTATCTATTATGGCGAGGAGATCGGCATGGCTGGGAGCAAGCCGGACGAACGCATCCGCAGCCCTATGCATTGGGACGACAGCCGATACGCTGGTTTCACCACCGGTGATACGGTTTGGGAAGCGCTGCAAACTGCGGAGAATGTCGCCTTGGCCAATGTCGCGGCTCAATCTGGCGATCCGGCTTCTCTTTTAAGCCGCTACCGCAGCTTGATCCAACTGCGCCATAGCAACTCGGCCTTGCGGCGCGGTCAATACCGGGCGGTCGACAGTTCTTCATCGGCCGTATACGCCTTCCTGCGCTATGACAGCAATCAGACGCTGCTCGTGCTCATCAACCTGGATGACGAAGCGGTCGCGGGATTCTCTTTGACTCTGGATGAGAGCGAACTGGATCTTTCGACGCCGTCGCTTATCTACGGCGCTGGCGATATCGCCCGGCCTGCCATTAACCAAAGCGGCGGTTTTGCCGGCTACAGGCCTCTGCCTGCGCTGCCGCCTCATAGTCTTGCCATCATCTCTTTCTAAGGCGACCGCCCGGAATCGTCGCGCTCCTGCTTGGCCCGTGAATCCAGCGCTCGCCGGCGCAAGCTGTAGTGCATCCATTTCGGTTGAAATAGTCTGGTAGGGGCGATCCGGTGGATCGCCGGATGGTAAACCAGGAGCGAAATTGGGCGACTCACCGAGTCGCCCCTGCCAAATCGTCGGTATTTGAAGAAATTCAACCGACTCCGATACACTACCGCGCAAGCTGAACCTCTGTTTTTCAACTCTTTTCAAAAGCGATATAATTGGTCGATGACGAATTCCGCAGATCCGAGGTCTTGGCAATGACCGACTTTCAGATCCGACCGTTGCAGCGCTCCGACCGCGAGTGGGTGGCGCATTTTCTGGATGATCGCTGGGGCACGACGCAGATTGTATCGCGCGGCAAGGCAGTCTATGGCCATCTGTTGCCCGGCTTCATGGCGGAGCGGACGACAGCCGAGCCCGACGCCGGCGAGGGCGAAACTGAAGCGGAGATGGAAAACATCGGCCTCGTCACCTTGCATATTGGCGAAAATGAGTGCGAGATTACCACGCTCAACAGTCTGGACGAGTCCATGGGTGTGGGCACCGCCTTGGTAGAGGCGGTGGAAAATTGGGCGCGGGAAGCGAGCATAGAGCGATTGTGGCTGGTGACAACCAACGATAATCTCGAAGCCCTGAAATTCTGGCAGAAGCGTGGCTACGAACTCGTCACCATTCACCGCAATGCCATCGCCGACGCCCGGCGCATCAAACCGCAAATCCCGATCACCGGCTTAAACGGCATCACCATTCGGGACGAAATCGAGCTGGAAAAGCGCATCTAGCCGCTCGCGGTTTCGCCCGAGAGAAAGATCGCCGGCAATCTACTTTGCGCTTTCGGCTGCGCCGGTATTCCGCAAGCGCCGTTTCTCACGGTATTCTCGCCAGCCGTTCGCGACAATGACCAGCATAACGCCGGAAACAATAGCGTGGTCGGCCAGATTGGATACGTTTGAAATGAGATGCGGAATCTGGTAGTGGATGAAATCGATGACGTGCCCGAATTGAATTCGATCGGCAACATTGCCAAGCGCGCCGCCGATGACAAGACCAATTGCAAAGGGGATAAGACGCTCTCGCGGCGAAACCTGGCGGAAATACCAAAGCATACCGACAATGATGCACAGGGCGATAATCAGGAAAATGTCGCCCGCCATCGGCAGCAGGCCAAATGCGGCGCCGGTATTGCTGCTGCGCGTCAATCTGAACAGCGGTAGAAGCGCGGGAATCGGCGCGACGCTCTCATAAGGCGCCAGGTTGGCGCGCACCCAGGCTTTGCTGACTTGGTCAACCGTCACGGTCAGGCAAGTCGCGCAAGCCAGGATGATCCACTTTTGCATTTAGAACTCCGAATTTGGATGAAAGCTGCGAAAACATTCTAACAGAGAATTGCAGTCACTGTCCGTTTGGGCGCGCGCCAAGAGCGACCGTCCCCGTCAACGCTCCGGATCCGGGATTCTGCCATGTCTGATTTCAGCAGTTGGACCTTGCCTGAACAGCAGGCGCTGTGGCGGCGAATTGCCGAGGCAGTGATCAGGCGCTGGCCAATCGGGCCGGCGGCTTTTGACTGGCTGGGTTACGGCAGCAACGCGGTCTTCAAGGTCTCGACGGCTGATGCCAGCTATGTATTGCGCCTGAGCCGGGCTAATGCAGTCCGGCTGCGGTCGGAATTGCAATGGCTGCTCGCGATCAGGCAGAATGCTGGAATCCTGGCGCCGCATCCGCTGGCGCAATCTGAAGCACATGGCGAGCCGCTGTTCGCAACCTATTGCCATCGTTCCTTGCCGCCGCCGCATCGCGTGTATGGCTGCCTCTTTGAATTTATCGGCGGGCGGATCAAGTCGGCGCGCGATCTCACAGTTGACGATGCGCATCAGGTCGGAGGCTATCTGGGTAAATTGCATCGCTTTGGACAGTTCGCGCCGCCGGCCGGCTTCGACCGGCCGCGCCTGGACCGGGGCGCTTTCTTCGGCGCGGGCTCGCCTTATCAGATGGACCGCGCGAGCCAGATGCTTAACAGCGCCCAGCTTGAAGTTGCGCGGATGGTTGCCCAGCGCGTCCGGCATGCATTGACGCGTCTTGAATCGACGGCAAATTGCCGCGGCTTGATCCATGCTGATTTGCTGGCCAAGAACATCGTTTTCTCCGATGCCGGTTTGGGCGCGCTGGATTTTGATCATTGCGCCTGGGGCTATTACCTCTATGACTTGGCGCCGCTGCTCTGGGAGCTTAAAGGCGAAAGAAGCGCCGATTACGCTGAGATGGAAGACGCGCTCTGGACGGGATACATTGCTGAACGGGCGCTGGACAACAGTTTCCGGGAGCTGCTTGAGACCTTGATCGCCGCGCGGCAACTGGCGTCTTGTCACTGGTTGCTGGAGAATCTGCACAATCCCGGACTGCGAACGCTCGCGCCAGAGCTAGTGGCTCGCCGGATTGAGGAATTGAAGGATTTCCTCGCAAGCGGTACGCTCCGCCGCAATACGCCAACACTCTAGCCAGCTGCAAAACTCTCAACCGTCATGTTGACCAAAGCAAAGCTGCTTAATCCGGACGCCTACAGGCTGTATCTCTTGATGATGGCGCTGCAAGCCTTCGCCTTGTCGCTCGTATTCACGATTAATCTGGTCTATCAAGTCCAGCAAGTCGGCTTGAATCCCTTGCAGCTCGTTTTAATCGGCACAACCCTGGAATTGACCGCCTTTCTATCCGAGATTCCCACGGGCCTGGTCGCCGATAGCTACAGCCGGCGTCTCTCGGTCATCATTGGCTTCTTCTTGCTCGGCCTCGGTTTTTTGGTGGAAGGCAGCTTGCCCCTTTTCGAAGCGCTCCTGGTTGCGCAGCTGATCATGGGCCTTGGGTACACCTTCCTCAGTGGCGCGACATCCGCCTGGATCGTGGACGAAATCGGAAACGAGCGCGCGGGCGGGGCATTTCTGCGCGCCTCACAGCTGTCGCAGGTTGCGAGTTTTCTGGGCATATTCGCGAGTGTTGCCTTGGCCAGCCATAGCTTGCAGAGCGCCATCATTGCCGGGGGAATCCTGCTTCTGCTGCTGGCGGGCTTCCTGGCGCTCTTCATGCCGGAAACTGGATTTAACCGCCGCGCAGCCGGTGAAGGCGCGTCCTGGGGCCTGCTCTTCGCCACCTTCAACGAGAGTTTTGCCCTGGTGCGCCGGCGCCGGATCTTGCTGCTGATCATGTTGGCGACGGTTGTGCACGGGGCATTCAGTGAAGGTTTTGACCGATTGTGGACAGCGCATCTGCTCGCGGGTTTCGACCTGCCGCCGCTGGGCCAGATGCGGGAAATCGTCTGGTTTGGCATCATTAGCGCAGTCTCGCTGCCGCTCAGCATCGGCGCGACCGAAATCATCCGCCGGCGCCTCGATCTCATGAACCGGCGGCTTGTTGCGGCGACGTTGATAGCCGTTTACGCCATGCTGATCGGAAGTGTCTTGTTATTCACGCTCGGCGAGAGTTTTGCCCTGGTCTTGCTCGGGCTCTGGCTGGCGCAAGCGGCAAGGCAGATTCGGAATCCGCTCCTGGATGCCTGGATCAATCAATATATTGAATCGGATCTGCGCGCCACCGTCCTTTCGATTCAGGGGCAGGCCGATGCTCTCGGGCAGATCGCGGGAGGGCCGGTTGTCGGCGCGATTGGATTGCTGTCCTCCGTTCGCATCGCGATTACGGCGTCGGCGCTGATCCTGCTTCCTATCTTGCCCCTGTTCCAGCGAATCAGCCGTTACGAAAGCGCCCGGCTTCCCGCTGAAGGCTGAATCGGGAAGATGCGGCGGGAAATCCGCTTTCGCAAACTGGTGCTGCTCGCTGTACAATGGCCATCGGCAATTGACATAAGGAATGCAGAATCAATGACCCCTCAAGAAATGCTGGAAGAACTGAAGAACTTCGACACGCCGTCGATCACAAACGTGGTCGCCACTTATCCGGAATCGCCGCTATGCCTGGGCATTTACAATCCCTGGACGGAGAACTGGTACACGGACCAGAGCATCCGCTGCATGTACCCGGAGTTGGGCCGCCGCGTCGGCTATGCCGTCACCTGCGTCTATGGTTTGCCGGATCCCAATTATGCGCGTCTCAGCTTTATGGACGTGTTGGAAGCGATGGAAGCGTCGCCGGGGCCGACTGTCCTCGTGATCGAACAGAAGTTCCCGGCGGAACTCGCCGGTAAAGTCGGCTTGGCAGGCGGCAATATGGTCTCAGCGATGAAGGCGCTCGGTTGCGTCGGCTTGATCTCCAACGGGCCATCGCGGGATCTTGACGAAATCCGCGAGTTGGACTTCCAGTATATGCTCAGCGGGGTGACGGCCGGACATGGAGCCATGGCCGTTCAGGCGGTCAATGTGCCGGTTTCGGTCGGCGGCATGGATGTCGCGCCCGGCGAACTGATCCACATGGATGAGAACGGCGCTTGCAAATTCCCCGCCGCCCGGCTCGAAGAGGTGCTTGGCTTTGCGCGCGCTTTGCAAAAGGAAGAAGCCGCCCGCATGAGCGCCTTGCTGCAGGCTAAATCCGCCGCCGAAATCCGAGCCATCTTCGGTGGTCATACCTATGGAGATGACGAAGAATAGTTCCCAGACGAGGCTACGTACTGACGTTATAAAGGACATGAAGCTTAAGGAGTTGGCGTGAAAGGCAAACGAATTCTCATCACCGGCGCGACAAATGGCATCGGCAAAGTGGCCGCGCTTGAATTGGCAAAGATGGGCGCGGCGGTGACCATCGTCGGGCGCAACGCAGCCAAGACTGAGAAGGTTGGCGACGAGATCAAGACCTTGAGCGGCAATGGGGACATCGATCTGCTCGTCGCCGATCTATCCTCCCAGGCGGAAGTCCGCCGCATCGCCGCTGAATTTTTCGGCAAATATCAGCGACTGGATGTCCTGCTGAATAACGCCGGCGCCGTCTTTTCCAAGTATCGCGAATCGGCCGACGGCTATGAGATGACATTCGCCCTTAATCACATCAGCTATTATCTGCTGAGCAATCTGCTGCTGGATGCGCTGAAGCTGACGGCGCAAGAACAGGGCGAGGCGCGCATTATCAACGTGTCTTCAAGCGCGCACCGCAACGCGAGCTTGCGCCTGCAAAACCTGCGCGACGAGAGCGGCTACAGTTTTATGAACAGCTACGGCGCCAGCAAGTTGATGAACGTGCTCTTCACTTATGATCTGGCGCGGCGGCTTGAAGGCAGCGCAGTGACCGTCAATGCGGTCCATCCCGGCTTGGTGGATACCGGCTTCGGCCACAATACCGGGGGCGTCTGGGCATTCCTGATAAAGGTCGCGCAAAGGCTCTTTGCGATATCGCCGGAAAGAGGCGCTGAAACCCTGGTCTATCTTGCCTCGGCGCCGAAAGCTGCGGGCATCAGCGGCAAGTATTGGAACGAGAAACAGCAGAAGCGCTCCAGCGATAACTCATACGACCGCGAACAGCAGAAGCTGCTATGGGATTATAGCGCCGCCGCGACCGGGGTCGGCTAATCCGGTCTGCTATTTTGGGGCAGGTTTGGCGGCCACTCGAAACCGGTAGCGCCTTCGCGGAATGCCGACGTTGCCACCACCGCTTCAAGATTCAATTCGCCATAAATATGCGGAAACGCTGAATCTTCAATCGTGTGATTTGCGCCCATTGGTGTCGGATGAGCCGGCGCTTCCCAGCGCAGCTCGGCGCTCAGATTGCTTTCATCTATGCAAAGCAGCAGCAGATCCGCCTGCTCGCGATAGAGGTCATTGGCCACGGCAAGCGCCTGCTCATGCCTGGAACAATGGATGAAGCCCTCCGCGCGTAGGGAGGGCGGAGTAGCGAGCGCTGCGAAGCGCCTACATTGCTATGAAGCCCTCCGTGCGCAGGGAAGGCGGGCAGTACTTGCCGCTTTCGATGGCGCTTTGCCAAAGCAATCGGCTTGTGATGTGATAAATCATCTCAGCGCCTGCTCCAGGTCGGCAATGAGATCCGCCGGATGTTCCAGGCCAATTGAGACGCGCAGAAGATTCCCGGGCGTGGAGGAGCCTTCCTCAATCGATTCGCGATGTTCGATCAGGCTGTGTGTGCCCCCAAAGCTGGTGGCGCTGGTGAAAAGATTTAATCTGTTGACCAAATCAATGGCCGCTTGCCGCCCGTCTCTCAGTTGAATGGACATGAGCCCGCTGCCCACGCGCATTTGGCGCTGCGCCAATTCGTACTGCGGGTGGCTTGGATGGTGGGGATAAAGCACGCGTTCGATCTTGGGATGCTCCGCCAGAAAGCAGGCGACCTGCCGCGCGTTCTCGCTGTGGGCGCGCACGCGATAAGCCATGCTTTGCAGGCCGCGCAGCGCCAGCCAACAATTCAAGGGCGAAAGCACGCTGCCGCCGATTCGTTGCAGCCTTGTGACGCGCTCGGCGAAGTCGTCTTCCGCGGCAAATATGACGACGCCGCCCAGCACGTCATGGTGCCCGGCGATGTACTTGGTCAAGGAAATGACGACGATATCGGCGCCCAACTGTATCGGATTCTGGGCGACGGGCGTGGCGACGGTGTTATCGACAAGGAGTCGGGCGCCGCCCGCTCGGGCAATATCGGCGATAGCCGCGATATCGGCCAAGCGGATCATTGGGTTGGTCGGTGATTCAAGGATGAGCAGCTTCGTCTCGGGGCGCACAGCGGCGTGGACCGCGTCCAGATCGCTCATGTCGACATAGCTGACGCCCAGGCCCCAAGGCGCGAAGAATTCGTTGAGTTGCACACGAATGCCGAAATACATGTCGTCGCTCGAGATTATATGATCGCCCGGGCGCAAGGCTTGAAAAATCGTCAGCATCGCCGCCGAACCGCTGGCGATAGCCTGGGCCGCGGCCCCGCCTTCAAGCTTCGCCAGCGTGCCTTCCAATGCCGCGCGGTTGGGGTTCTGCCAGCGCGTATAAATCAGCCCGTCTTCCGGGAGGTCAAGGCCGGTCGTTTCATATTCGAATGTCGTGCTGAGCACGATCGGGGGCACAATGGCGCCGCTGGCGGGGTCAATCATCGAATTGTGCACGGCGTCGGTTTCGGGTCGCAGGGTCATGTCTTTTCTCGCCTGTGTCGATTAACAGCGTCAATCATACGGTTCATCAGCGGCGCTGCCAAGCCCAGCTGAGAATAGGCGCGGAAGACCGGGCATTTCGGACGATTCGGTGTAAACTCAAAACTAGGCGCTATTATCAGTCTTGCGCCGAGGCCGCTGTCAGTCGGGCGGGATTTAGGAGGTGTATCGTGCCGGATCTGCTCGTCAAGCTATACGATCTGCCGGAGCTTGAACCCGTCATCGCGCGGCAACGCGCCTTGGGCGTCACGATCCGGCGGGGCATGGCGCCGGAAAAGCATCTGGCGCTGGACTGGATCGGGCGGCATTTCGCTGATTACTGGGTGAGCGAGGCCGATGTTGGTTTTTCAGCGCGTCCGAGCACCGTTTTCCTGGCGCATCGGGCCGATCGCATGCTGGGTTTCGCCTGTTATGATACGACCCATAAGAATTACTTCGGTCCCACCGGCGTTGACGAGGTGGAACGCGGCCGGGGCATTGGCACGGCGCTTCTGCTGGCCGCGCTGCATGCCATGCGCGAAGCGGGATATATGTATGGGATTATTGGCTGGGCCGGTCCCGTAGCATACTATGAAAAGACCGTCGGCGCGTCAGTCATCCCGAATACGGAACCGCCCGGTGGCTACCGCGGCATGCTGGGCACGCACAATGTCTTTGCCGCGGGCGCGCCGGCCGAATCATTTCTGGAGAATCACTAGCTCAGCTTTGCGGCAGGCGCCGCCTCGCCTGGTAGACGACGGCGTTGATAATCTCGGTGAGCCCGCGGCCTTTGCCCATCGAGATGTCGCGGCCGAAGAAGGTGAATACGACCTCGCCATCAATCGCCGCGACTTGTTCAAGCGGCGCCCCGCTGCAAGATTGATCGAGGATGGCGCTCATCGCCATTGCCGACAGACCCTGCGGGTTTAGCACATCAAAGAAAAAGTCAACGCTGCCGTCGCTGCGGTCGATCGCCCAGACGAAGGCTTCGGATTCGCAGCCGATGACGCGGTTGGCTTCGTCGTAGGGCTTGCTGGCGACAGATTGCGGCACGGGCTGGAATTCATCGGCGAGGGTGATAAGGAAGTCCACACGCTCTTCGCGCGAAGAGATAAACGCAAAGTCGTCCAGGAATTCCTGCAGTTTGGCTGGATAATCTGCCATCTTCAGCGCTTGTTAGGGGGTGTCGGGGAAGGCGCGCGCCTCCCCGACGCGAGCTATCCAACTATTTTTCGATGGGCAGGCCGACGCTGTTGCCCCATTCGGTCCAGGAGCCGTCGTAATTGCGCACATCGCCAAATCCAAGCAGATTGGTCAAGACGAACCAGGTATGGCTGCTGCGCTCGCCGATGCGGCAGTAAGCGATGGTGGGCTCCGCCGGATTCAAACCGATTTCATCGAGGTAAATCGCGCGCAAATCGGCGGCGTTCTTGAAAGTGCCGTCTTCATTTGCGGCGCGGGACCAAGGCACATTGCTCGCGCCCGGAATGTGACCGCCGCGCACCGCCCCCTCTTGCGGGTAACCTTCCATGTGCAGTTTTTCGCCGCTGAATTCCGCCGGGCTGCGCACGTCGACCAGTTGACCGGCTTCCTGCGTGTGCTGCAAGACGGCATCGCGAAATGCGCGAATCTGGCTGTCATCTCGCTCCGGCGCGCTATAGCTGCTCGGGCTGATGCTCGGCGCCTCCCGCGTCAGCTCGCGGCCTTCCTCAACCCATTTCAACCGGCCGCCATCCATGATTTTGGCATTGCTGTGGTTGAAAAGTTCAAATACCCAGAGCGCGTAAGTGGCCCACCAGTTGCTCTTGTCGCCATAAAAGATGACGGTCGTTTCAGGTGTAATGCCGATGCGGCCGGCCAGCGCTTCAAAACCGGATTTGCCGAGATAGTCGCGGCGCAGCGGATCGTTGAGATCCTTGACCCAATCGACCTCGACCGCGCCTGGAATATGTCCGCTCGGGTAAAGCAGCGGGTCTTCGTTGGATTCAATAATGCGTACGTTGTCGTCGCTTAGGCGCGCGGCGACCCATTCGGTAGAAACCAGCTTGTCAGCGTTGGCATAACCGCGGCTACTGATATCACTCATGGATTGTTCTCCTTTAGCACTTGTCCTGCCAAGCATAGCTTATGGCCGCCGCTCCATAATCAAAAAAGCCAACCGTTGCGGGTTGACTTGCTGCTGGCTAACAGCCATATGATATGGCAAACCAAACAAACCCGCTTAGGGATCGCTGCTGATACAACAGGGACAGCCTGGGGCTTCGTGTCGGTATGATCTGCTCATTGCTCTAAATTACCACAGGCATGCGGAGAATACAAGCAGTGAAGGCCGGCAGGGCAATCGCATCAAATTTAAATTGCGCCGATAAATGACATTTTCCCCTCAAATTATGTAATCCGTAGGGGCGTTTCGCTGGAACGCCCGCAATTTGCAGGCCATTTTCAACGGGCGTCTCACGAGACGCCCCTACATTTTCGCAATTTTCGTAGCGAACCACTCATTATGATTTTGATGCGATTGCCCTGTGAAGGCCGGCCGCATTCCAGTCTCAGGCGAAGGGCGCGAATTCCAATTGAGCGTTGAGGTCAAGGAGCGACAGGCGGCAACGCTCAAGCTTCAAACGGAGATGAACTTCGGCTGGCAGCGTGACAGTAATCCTGGCCCGGGCCAAGGCGCCCACAAGCGGTT
Organism: Anaerolineae bacterium; assembly: GCA_022826865.1. Lineage (GTDB taxonomy): Bacteria > Chloroflexota > Anaerolineae > Aggregatilineales > Phototrophicaceae > UBA6055. The sequence goes on along the minus strand of JAJDUC010000106.1, from coordinate 91,325 downwards.
TGCGCCGCGCGACCATGTAGACGCCGGCGTCGTCTTGATCGGTCGCCAGGCGCCAGCCAAAACCGGCTTGCAACTCGACAGTCGCCTGGATCCGGCTGAATTCGTGGCAGGAAAAGCGAATATCGGCATTTTCGGCCTCGAGGTAAAAGCTGTTGGGCATCAACAACTCCCACTCGTAGCGGCGCGTTTCGATGGCCAGATCACGGGCGGCGCCAAACAGACCCAGAGCTTTGCGAAAGTTGCCCAAATGGCGCATCAGAGTTCTTCCAGGCGCGCGGCGACCCAGCGCCGATATGCATTCTGCAGGGCAATTGTGTTTGCGCCGACACAGCCCTCAGCGATCGCCTGGCCGTCGATCGCGACAACCGGGATGATTCCGCGGCTGCTGCTGGTCAAGAAGGCGCCTTCAAAGCGGGAAATGTCGCGGTATCGGGGCGCTTCCAGCTGCAAGGGCAATACGCTTTCGCAGACGGCAAGAACCACGCGGCGCGAAATGCCGGCGAGAACACCGTGGCCGGCTGTGTAGAGCGCGCCGTCCATGATGGCGTAGAAGTTGCTGGACAGGCCTTCCAAAATGCGGCCATGCCCGTCGATGAGCAAGCTTTCGTAGATTTCGGCCGGTCTTGCCGCCTCGAGAGATTTACGAAATAGCATCCAGCGGCTGGATTTAGTGCGGGGATCAGGCCGGGACTGGGCCGATGTGCTGTTGCAGGCGACGCCTTTGCTAGCGAGATCGGGGTCCGGCGGTTGATAGGGCTCGATTGACAAGAGCAATTCCTGCGGCGCCGCTGCGGCGGCCGATATGCGAAAGCGCGCATCGCCGTAGGTCGAATCCACAACCATTTTACACAGTGCGCTTTTCAGACGGCTGCGTCTATAGCGGAGCGGGATTCCCGCGCGCGCCGCCGATTCTTCCAGCCGATCAAGGTGCGCGTCGAGCAGCAGAGTCTGCGTCTGATTGTAGGTGTTGCTGACCGTGTAGACGCCGTCGGCCGGTTCGTATTGCTCGGCGTCGCTCAAGCTGGTCGCCCGAAAGTCGACATCCCTCAGCCCGGCGGCCGTCAGCCGTTTCACAATGGCGGGCATTTCAGATTGTCCGTCTAGCGCAGGAGCCACTTCTCGCGGAAAACGTTCCAGTCCGTTTCGCTGAGTTGAACATCGGAATAGATTGCGACACCGGTCAGCAGGGTGCGCAGGTCCTCATCGAGCCGGCCCAAGCCCTTTGCGACGCCATCCAACGCCGCCGCCATGGTCTCGATCTGCGGGTTGTGCGCGCTGCTGGCGCCGCCGTAGTTGGGGATGCTGACCATGACATCGGTGGCTGTCTCCAGCAATTTTACGTAGGTCTCGACATGGTAAGCCACCCAGTTGGCATAATCCTGGCGATCCTGCCGGTAGCTCTGGTACATCAATAATACAACTTCATCTGCTGATACCATTACGCGCTTCTTGAAGTCTGCGGACCACATCGTGCCGGGCGCAATCAAGGGCACATCTTTCAAACGCGGGTCCGGCGGCGTCAAATCGGCCGTTACCGTCACGGCAATAGGCGTTTCCAATCCAAGTTCTGAACGCACGCGGCGGATCAAACGAATGAAATCATTATTGCCGCTAAACATGGGTTTCACATCAAGCAGAACGCCATCAAAGCCCAATTGCTCTACTAAGAGCCGGCAAAAGTCTGCTATATTTTGATGCAGGTCGGCTTCATCCAGGCGATAGCCGTCTTGAGTGTCAAGGTGCGTCCATATTTCGATCCAGGCCAGCAATTCAATTTGATCGCTCCTGCCCTTTAAGGCGTTTGCAAAGTCCCTGACCTTGTCGCGCGAATCCATAAAACTGATGTCGCCCTGCGGATCGCCAGACCAGCGATTATTGACACCGAGGGAACTCACATAGGCATACACGGCGCCGATCCGGTTATCAACCATTTGGCCGGAAAGCTCGTTAAGACGGCCATCAATCTGGCTGCCGTAGACCCATGACCTATCCAGCCAGATGGCGTTGTTGAAGTGGAGTTGCTCTTCATCGCGGATGACCATGGCGCTGAAAACGGCGGCCGCCGCCAATACGGCAACCAGGCCGGCGGCGCCCGCTTTTCGGCGATTGCGCGGCGCCAACATGGCGGACAGCCTGATAGCGCGCTGCCGGCCCAAGTGCCCGCTGCTGCCGGCTGCGGCGCTTCCTTCGCCGATTCTGTTCCGCCAAGCCGCAATTAGCGAAGCGATTGACCTGAAGACACTACCGAGTCCGCGCCCGGAGTTCGAGTGTTCTGGGGTTGGCCCTCGTTCTGTGGACATGCAAACATCCGAACATCGTGATAGCATTGATTTAAGTTATTCTAGCACAGTTATGTTTTCGCACTGATTTCGCGCGAAGACTTGGCCGGCTCAAGGAAGAGCCGCAGCCATTTTGTCGAGAAGGGGCGGACCCAATAGCGACAGGCCGATAATCAACGCAAAGAGGGATGCCAACAAGACCGCCCCGGCCGCCACATCTTTCGCGACTTTGGCCAGCGCGTGATACTGCGGGCTTGAAAGGTCGACCACTGCTTCAATGGCGGCGTTGATAAATTCGGCAACCCAGACAAGCGCCTTCGTCAGCAGCAGCAGCGACCAGTCCCTGAAGTCCAGTTCCAGCCAGAGCCCAAGCATGACGACCAGCGCGGTCGCGGCGAGCATGATGCGCGTATTCTTTTGGTAGCGCAGCATATAGGCGCAACCGGACAGGGCGTAAGCGAAACTCCTGAAGCGGTTGGCGCTTGATGGCATCCCGTACGCATTTGGGTCCGCTTCAAGCGCGCCTTTCACCTGGCGCCGCAGTTGGCTAGTCATCGGTCAAAGCGCCGTATTGGGCGACGATAGATGCATTGATGCCCATCATCCCCAGCGCTTTCTCTTGCGCGGCCCACATGGAAGCGTGGCCAGCCGCGCTAGCGTGCTCGTAACCAAGCAGGTGGAGCGTGCCATGGATCACGAGCAGGCAAAGCGTCTCATGCGAGCATGTGGCGCGCAAATGCGCTTCTGCCAATACGTAATCATAGGCGAGCAGAATATCTCCCAGGTGCTGGGTATGCAGCTTGATTTCGGCCGGCAAGCTTGGCGCCGGGAATGTCAAAACATCCGTGGCTGCGTCAATCCGCCGGTGCCTCCGGTTTAGCTCTCTCAGGTCAGCGGCGGTTGATATTACGATGGTCACGCTGTGGTCTTGCAACTGCCTGTTCCTTTGCAGCGCGGCCCGAGACGCGCTTACGAGTCTCCGCTTCTGCACCGGGAAGTTATGCGGGTTCTCTACCGAAATGCAATCGTCGGCGCTCATGTCTTGGCAATGTTCGGGCGCTCGGCGTGATGAGCCTGCATCGCTGTCTTGCTGCCATTGCGTTTGGGCAGCGGCGGCACATCCTTTAGAGGTTCTTCGTCTTCCATCAACATCGCGGATTGCTCCGGCTCGCCCGGCGCATTGGCGGCCGCAAGCGAGGCGTCGTCGCGCGTCCTATCGCTTTCATCCCGCGCGGCAACCCGCTCCACTTGCGCGGTTAACCCCGCGGCTGCCGCCGCATTGCCGCTATAGGGGGGCGCTGGGGCGCGCGTGAATGCGGGCCGCTCGGGCGGCGGGACCGGGCCGCCCGGATCGCTCACCGGCTCAGGCCGCGGCGATGTCGCCGTTTCAACGGCTTTGGCGTAGTCGATGCGCGGATGAAAGAGCCCGCGGAATATATCAATGAATGTATCTTCAATCTTGCGTAAATCGTTGAGCGTCAATCTGGAGTCGTCAAGCTGCCCGGCGTTTCGTTTGTCCTCGATGATCTTGCGCACCAAATCGGCGATCGCCTGGCTGCTCTGGGGCTTGATCGCGCGTATGGCGGATTCGCAGCTGTCAGCCATCATCAGGATGGCGGTTTCGCGGGTTTGCGGTATCGGTCCCGGGTAGCTGAAATCGGCCGGGTCGATGCCGTTTTCATCGCCAGCATCCGCCAGGGCCCGCTGATAAAAGACATAGACCTGGGTTGTCCCGTGATGCTCTCGGATGAATTCCCTGATTCTGTCAGGCAGGTTGTACTTGCGGGCGATCTGGTCGCCTTCTACGACGTGATTGATGATAATGTCGGCGCTGCGATACGGGTCGTCAAGCGCGTCATGCGGATTGTGGATGTGCTGTTGGTTTTCGGTGAAGAAGAATGGGTTGCTCATTTTCCCGATGTCATGATAAAGCGCCGCGACATGCGTAATCTGCGTGTCCGCGCCGATGGCATCGGCGGCTTGCTCGGCCAGATTCGCGACTTGCAGGGAGTGCTGATAGGTTCCCGGCGCCTCGCGCAGAAGGCGCTGCAATAGCGGTTTGCTGGGTTGGCTGAGGTCCATCAGTTTGAAGGGGGTCGCCAGATTGAGCAGCACTGTCAACACGTACATCACGCCGAATGCCGTGGTCGGCACAATCAACAGGCCGCTGAAAAGGGCCTGCAGCATTTTGGTCGCGTCCCCCGGCTGTATGCCGACTTGCAAGGCAAAGATGGCGACAATGGCGGCATTTGCCAAACCCACAAAGAGGCCGGCAAAGAAATAGTTATTCAGGCGTCCGGCATTGCGCAGTGTCAAGATGGCGCCGATATTGCCGGCGGCGAGCAGGGCGCTGATTTCCAGGGACGGGCTGCGGCTCAGCAAGCCGCCGAGAAATGCGAAACCGATGGCGGCAACGATCGCCAGGTTTGGCGATGCGATCGCCACATATACGATCCCGAGCGCAGCCGCCGGCATCAGGTAGACGTTGGCGATGCCAAATACGCGCATCGCCGCCAAAGCGACCAGAAAGAGCACGGCGACGAGGAGCAAGGTCTTGTTATCGCTGTAGATCAACTGCGCCTCGAAGCGGCTGACATAAAGGCCGAGCAGCGCAACAACCAGCGTGCTGGCGAGCGCGGCGCGCAGAATCCGAAGAGCGCGATTGCTGCTTTCAACCAGCAGCCCCAACTCATGCAGCGCCTCGAAAGAGAGCGCGTCAATGCGCTGGCCGGCGGGCGCGACAATCTGGCCGGCGATGAAATGACGCTGTTGATCTTCAACAGCGCTCAGCGAATCAGCGCGATCAATTGCCGTTTGCTCGGGATTTTCGAAGGTGTTGGCGCGGACGACATCGGCCGTGATGACGGTTACGATCTGGCTCTGCTGCGGCGTCAGGCGTAGGCTGACTTGAATCGGCAATTGCTCGCGCACTCTTTTTAAATCCGATGCGCGGATCTCGTCGCTCATGACGCGTTCCAGGACCGAGATAATCTCGCCCCTCACCTGCAGCCAACTATCATCCGGCAATTGCAAAATGGCGACGATCGTGTTTTCGTCCTGGTTTAGCTGCAGCGATGTGATCGCTTTGATATCCGCGATCTGCTGATCCAGAGTCGCAAAAGAATCGGCCCGCACATTGTCTATGAACGACAGGATCTGTTCGGTTAAATCGCGCTGTTTCCGCGCGACGTTGGGATCGGCCGGGTGAAACACCGCGGGCACATGGGCTAGCACATTGGTCCGTTCCTGCTCAGTGAGAATGGCGCTGACGAAGGCGCCCTCTTCACGCGCGATGATGTCTTCCCGCGGCACGGAATTTATCCGCAGGTTGGCGACGCTGTTGAAGCGCAGAAATATGTCATCGAAAGCGACGATTGACGCGCAGCAGAACGCGAATATGATCGCCGCCGCGACAAGCGAGGCATAATGCAGAGCCGCGCGCGTCCTCTCCGGGCTGATGTTGAAGCGTTCTTCAAGAAAATCCGTGAACTGGGGGTACACCAGCCTAACTCAGCAACTCTCTTACCAGCGCGTTGACGGCCTTGCCTTCGGCCAGCCCGCGCACTTTAGGCATGACTATTCGCATGACCTGCCCCATCTCTTTCATAGAAGCGGCGCCCGATTCATCAATGGCGGCCTCAACAATCGGTCGTAACTCGTCCGGGGACATTTGCCGCGGCAGGTATTCTTCGGTCACGGCGAGTTCGAAGCGTTCGCCGGCGGCATCATCCGGGCGCCCGGCCCGCTCCAACTCGTCGATTGTCTCGCGGCGTTTTTTTGCTTCTTTGCGCAAGATGTCGGCGATGGCGGCGTCATCAAGGGCGGATCCGCTATCAATTTCGGCCTGCTTGATCGCGCTTTGCAGCAGACGAATGGCGTCGCGGCGCCCGCTGTCTTTCGCTTTCATCGCCTCTTTTAGCGCGTTTTTGAGTTCTGCTTTCAGGTCCGGCATTGATAGCTTTCCAGAACAAAATCGAGATTTCGTTTACAGCGGCGCGATCCCGTCAATGGCTGATCCCTCCACAAATGCTTCAGGGATTGGCCCGGAATGGCTGTAGCGTTCTGGCACGATCTCCTTCACTGTACCATGAATCACGCCGTCCGTATATGCGCCCAACTCAACGTGGGCGATGACGTTGCTAAGATCGCGCGGGTGTATTGCCCGAACGCGCATGAAATTGTCGCTGTAGCCGAGGTTGATGAATCCTTCCGGCGTCGCGCCGCTGACTTGCTCCCAGAGCACCGGCGCCAGCTTCCCGCGCAAATCGGCGGCAAACTCCCGCTCCAATGCCTCGGATAGCGCCAGAAGCCGGGAGCTGCGCGCTTTCTTCACCTTGTTGCTGATCTGGTTTTTCATGCGGCTTGCCGGCGTGCCCGGGCGGCTGCTATAGCGGAAGACATGCAATCCGCCGAAATTCATCTCGCGGATAAAGCGCTCCGATTCGGCAAATTCCGCTTCGGATTCGCCGGGGAAACCGACGATGACATCGCTGGTGACGCGCAGGGACGGGATCGCCGCTCGCGCCGCTGTCACTAGGGCGCGGTACGCCGCCTGGCAGGTATTGCGCCGCATGCGCTTTAGCGTGGCGTCGCAGCCGCTTTGCAATGGCAAGTGAAGATGCCGGGACAGGCGCGGATTGTCCCAGAGCGCAAAAAAGTCCGGCGCGAGGTCCCAAGGTTCCAGCGACGAAAGGCGCAAGCGCGGCATGTCCGTTTCGCGAAGAAGCGCTTGCACCAGGTGGCAGAGGCCGCTGTCATCGCCAAAATCGTGGCCATAACTGCCCAGATGCACGCCCGTGAGCACCGCTTCTTGATAGCCGCTGGCATGCAGATAATTGACCTCGCGCAGGACGTCGGCGATGGAGCGGCTGCGCCCCGCGCCGCGCGCAATCGTGGTCACGCAGAAGGTGCAGCTGTTGTCACAGCCATCCTGCACTTTAACGAAGGCGCGCGTCCGGCCTAACATGCCCGGCAATGCCCGACGCTCGATGGGCTCGATATCAAAGATATCGACTTCTTCGCCGGTGATCTGGGCGACAAGCCCCGACTTGCTGCCATTGTCAATCACATGGCGCACGCCGGGCAGTTGACCGACGAGCGCCGGCGCGATCTGCGCGTAGCAGCCGGTGACCGTTATTTCGCTGTTTGGATTGGCGCGCTGAAAACCTCGAATGATTTTACGGCTCGTCTTGGTCGCTTCCTCGGTTACAGCGCAGGTATTGAGCACAAAATGGTCGGCCGACTCGGGAGCATCGACGACTTCATGCCCCAGCGCGCTGAATTGCCGCGCCATCGTGTCGATCTCGCTTTGGTTGAGTCGACAGCCCACCATGCGCAGATGGACCTTCATAACTTGATGTCCTTTTCTGTTGGCGCCGCCGGGCTGAAGACGATCAGATTGTCAAAGCGAACGACAACGCCACCGCCACCCGTCGCGGTCGCTTGCGCGATTGCGCCCAGTTTGCCGGGCGCGAGCGACTCGTCCCTAAAGGAATCCCGCATTTCGCCGTCAAGGCACTCGCCGCCGGCGTAGGTGCTGGACGCCGCCGGATCGTCAGGCAGACAAAGGGCGGCAGGCTCGTCATTGATGAAGAAGCGGTAATCTCCGTCTTGAGCCAAGACTCGGATTCGATTCGCCGCATTCAATCCCTGGCGGATTGCAGGCGAGGGGATCCAGGCGCTGACGGCTCGCATGAAACCGCCTTCGCTTTTCCAAACGGAATAATAGCCGTCGCTGCTGATCATGAAGGCGAGGTATGCAGTTTCGGGCGCGATGTCAAGCAATTGCCGCAGGGCCGCGCCCGCCAGGGGAACGGCTTCCTCAATGCCGCAAAGGATGATGGCGGGCAAATCGCAACGGACCGCATCGGCGTCGCGGAGGTGAAAGACCAGGCCGAAAGCATTATCGATTGGGCCGTCCCGCGCCACAGCTGAGATGCGAGCGTCGAAGGCGCCATAATGTTGACGAGATGTCGACCAGGTCGCCGTTTGCGGCGCGCTCACCGCCAATTCAAGCTGTTCCTCCACGAAGCGGGCGCTCTGCTTGCCCTCGTATAATTCCCATTCGTCGGCAAAATCGGTGAAGGCCGCGGCGTATAGCAGATCGCCCGGCTGCCCGGCGAGTAAGGCTCTTTGCGATGAAAGAACGGCGTATGCCAAATTTGAGGCGAAAAGCGCGACCAACAGGCTCAGGCCCAAGATCGCGGTGAACTTCCCGTTGAATATATTTAAGCGCCGTCTGGTCGCGGCGGATAGGATGTCTGACACTTTGCCGACCGTGCCAAGTCGAAACGAATTTCGCGATTCTAACACAGCCCGGCGGCGGGGTAAATGATATCTCGCGCTTGCTGTGCGGCCCGTTGGCAGACGTACTTGGCGCCTTGCGCCCAGAGCAATCGCACCAAATTGAAAGTGCGCTGATAAATTAAAATTTTGCTCATATTTCGTAATCTGTAGGGGCGTTTGTCGGTCAGTGTCTACGCGACCCGCTGAAACGCCCACAATCTGCAGCCCATTTTCAACGGGCGTCTCACGAGACGCCCCTACATTTTTGCATAGCCATCGGCGGATAATGTTTTGATGCGATTTTGGCGCCTTGCGCCAGCCGGGGCCTTGACAGCGCCATTGTTCGGCGCTAGATTATGCGTATCCGTGACGGGATTGAATACCGAAATGTCTAAATTGTTCGCCGTGACGACAAGCATGACTACCACTATGATGCGCATAAGGGCGCAGCGTGGAGGTTTCAGTTTGTTGTAGGCGGACATAAGCGAGCAACAGACGGGCGTGTGGAAAACCTCCACACGCCCTTTTTGTTTTGAAGGGAAGGAGCGAAGGCAGATGGCTAGATTGACGATGAAGTTCGGCGGCACGTCCGTGGGTTCGTCAGAGGCGATCGCGCAAGTTGTGGAGATCGTACGGGAGCATCAGAGCGACGGCCATGAGTTGGCGCTCATCGTTTCCGCGATGTCCGGTGTTACCGACATGCTGCTGGATTCCGCCACTGCCGCCGCAGCCGCCGACGAGGATGCCTGCCGCGCGATCAACGACGCGCTTCGCGCCAAGCATGCAGCGGCCGTAGACTCCCTGATTTCCGCCGAGCGCGCCCGTGTGGCGATCCTGGCTGAGGTGGACGGCCTGCTGGCCGCGCACATCGAACTCTGTGAAGCGGTGCGAATCCTGGGCGAAGTGACGCCGCGCATAACCGACGCGCTCGTCTCCTTTGGCGAACGGTTGAGCAGCCGCGTAATCGCCGCCGCCATGCAAGACGCCGGGCTGCCGGCCAAGCAGTTCGATTCCCAGCGCCTCATCGTCACCGACAACCAATTCCAGAACGCCGACCCGCTATGGCAAGCGACGGAAGAACGCATCAACAATGGGCTGAGGCCGGATCTAGCCGCCGGCCTCATGCCGGTTATCACCGGTTTCATCGGCGCCACGCCCGATGGCACGATCACGACGCTTGGGCGCGGCGGCAGCGACTTCAGCGCGGCGATTATCGCGGCCTGCCTGGAAGCCGATGAGCTGATTATCTGGACGGATGTGGATGGTGTGATGACGGCCGACCCGCGCCTCGACCAGCGGGCGCGCGTCTTGCCTTATGTGTCTTATCAAGAGATTGGCGAACTCGCCTTTTATGGCGCCAAGGTTCTGCACCCCAAGACGGTGCAGCCGATTATCAGTCGCGGCATCCCTTTGCGCGTGCGCAATACATTTAATCCCGGGCATTCGGGCACCCTGATTGGCGAGCGGACGCAAGCCAGCGCGACGGTGATCAAGGCGGTCACGGGCATCCGGGATGTCTCGATGCTCACCGTGAGCGGGCGCGGGATGCTGGGAGTTCCGGGCATCGCCGGACGCACCTTCCTCGCCACCGCCAAGGCCGGCGCCAGCATTTTGATGATTTCGCAATCGTCGTCAGAGCAGAGCTTCTGTTTCACAGTGATCGACCCGCTGGCGCAAAGCGTCAAAGCGGCGGTAGAGACCGAACTTCAGCAGGAGATCCAGCATCAGGACATCGACAGCGTCGATGTCCTTTCTGATATTGTCATCATCACCGTTGTCGGCTCGGGGATGCGGGGAACGCCAGGTGTAGCCGGGCGCGTCTTCTCGTTATTGGGGGAGCGTCGCATTAATGTGCTGGCGATAGCTCAGGGCTCGTCGGAATGCAGCATTTCATTCATCGTTGCCGAAGATGACCTTGAAACAGCCGTGGCCGAATTGCACAGCCTCGCGCTGGAAACGGTGGAGAATGATCGCGTGAACGGTGTCGGCAGTCCGTATTAAGCCGCGGCCAGCGCTTGCAGAATCGTCCCCCAATGCGAATAAAGCAGCAGGTGCCCGGCCCCTTGCTCCAGGCGCAGCTTGGCATCGGGGATCAACATCGCCATGCGCTCGCCGACCTTTGGCGCGCAGAACATATCCGCCTCCCCCCACCAAACATCCACGGGCACGCGAATCGACTGCAGGTGGTAGCCCCAGGATTGAATTAAGGCGACAATTTCGTCGGCCAGGATCTCGCTTCCGCCGTGGCGCAGCTCTGCCCACATATCGCGCCGGCTGTTGTATAGGTCAATATTGCTCAGGACCTGCTGGTCGGCCCGCGCTAGGGAGCTGCCCAGCTCGCGAATGTACTGATCGACGGGCCGCTGCGAATCGAACCAGAAGAATCCTTTCAGGATCAGACGGAAGAGCGCTTCATTGCCGCTCGCCAGTTGAAAAAGCCGGCCATAAAAAGGATGCAAAGCCTGAAATCCCTGGGCATGATCGAGCGGCGGGAAGGAGGCGACGACCGCGCATCGTTTCACAATTTGGGGGAAGCGGTAGGCGCAGGCCAGGGCGTAGGGTCCGCCAGCGGAATTGCCCAGTACGGAAAAGCGCTCAAGCTGCAGGGCCTTGCCGAGCAGCATGATATCGTCCACGACATCCATGATGCCGCGGCCCGGTTTGCGCGTGGACATTCCGTAACCGGGTCGGTCAACGCCGATCAGCCTCACGCCCAGCTGCATGAGAAGCGAATCATCCGGATGGCGTTGGCTGCGGTTTCCCCAAAGATCGTGGAAGAGGATTACGGGAGCGCCTGCCGGATCGCCGAATTCGACGAACCCCAGGCGGCGGCCGTCTTGCAGTTGCGCCTGCCGCGCCGTGGCGACTTGAGCCAGTTTTGGCATGTTCAGCCTGTCTTTATATTCGCCTTGGGGGGAGATTACCGGAATTTGCGCCGGGGGAGTAGACCGCATAGCTGGCGTCCTCGCTGAAATTAGCGCGGGACAACGACGAGGACAGTGGGGACCGCGTCTAAAGATGGCTGAATGATCTCGGCGCCGGGCAGAGCCAACATGGTGGAGCCGCCGCCATCGAGGTTGAAGGCGATGTCCAGGTTCAAATCAGATGTCGCCAGGTAGGCGCTTAGATCGGCCAGGGACAAACCCAGATAGGGCGACACCAAGATGAGAATATGGCCGCCGGCGTCCCGCCCGATCAGGGTCCGCCGTGTTCTTTCGCCTTCAGATGCCGAGGAATAGGCGGGCTCGCCATTTTCTATCAGCAACGGGAAACCCTGGATGGCTTGGTCGATGCCGGCGGTTGTTATTGCATTGGGCGAGCGATAGGTCAGGAATGTCGGCTGATCGTCCTTGACCAGGAATGTGCCCCCTCGATCCTTGTACGGGGAGCCAAAAGCGCGGCCGTCGCTGACCACCAGGCCGAGGGCCCGCCGCGCGCGGTCGAAGAAGTTGGCATTGATGATGAGGCTCGCGGTTGGTTTGAGTTCTCGCCAGGCGGCGAGACTCAGCGGAGCGCCAGGGCGGTAGACGGCGCGGAAGCGGTAGCGCTCAGGGTTGATGCGCACGGCGATGATTTGGGCGAGTTCGTCGCCATTCGGCGTCAAACTGCGCCAGGAGAGCCCGTACGCGATCCGCCGCCAGTTGGATTCCGCGGTTGAAGTCGGCGCCGGACTGTTGGCGCCGAGCGCCGACAGCTCGGCTGGAAACTGGCAGGCGCCCAGGAGCGACGAAGCGATGATGAGAATGATCAGCCACAAATTACCAAAGCCGGCATTCTTCGCATTGGCTGAATGCACGGTTCCGAATCAGGCGAGTTTGTCGGCGATGGCGCGAATGCGTTCAACCGCTTCCTTGAGTTTGTTGAAATCTTCGGCGAAGGAGAAGCGAATATGCGCGTCCTTGGTCACGCCGAAGGCATTGCCCGGCACGCCAACAACAAGGGATTCCTCCAGGATGATGTTTGCCACTTCTTCACTGGATTTGCTCGTTTCGTCAACCTTTGGGAAAGCGTAGAAGGCGCCTTCAATATCCGGGCAGGACATATTCTCTATGCCGTTGAAGGCCTGGACCATGAAGTCCCGCCGCTCTTCGTAGGACTGCCGCATCTCTTCGACGCAATCCTGCGGACCCGTCAGCGCGGCGACGGCGGCATGCTGCGTGAAGGTGGCGGCCGCTGTCGCCGTCTGCGAATTGAACATGCCTGCCACGCTCATGAACGAGCTTGGACCCGCCAGCCAGCCCAGCCGCCAACCGGTCATGGCATAAGCCTTCGACACGCCGTCGACCACAATCACCCGGTCAGCAATATCCGGAAGCGACGACAGGGATACCGCCGGCCGGCCATCGAAATTCAGCTTGGCGTAGATTTCGTCGGAAATAATGTAAAGATCGTTTTCCAGCGCCAGCGTGGCGATGGCTTCAATCTCTTCAGAGGAAATCATGTGCCCCGTTGGGTTACAAGGCGAATTGATGATGATGACTTTGGTCCGGTCGCTTGTATGTTCCCGCAACTGGTCCAGGCGCAGGCGGTAGTTGTCGGCGCTGCTCGTCTCGACTGTCACCGGGACGCCGCCGACCATAGTCGTAATCGACGGATAGCTCACCCAATATGGCGCCGGGATCAGCACCTCGTCGCCGGGATCAACCAGCGCCTTCAAGGCGAGGAAGAGCGCCAGCTTGCCGCCGGGCGTGACGATGATATCGCTGGATGGATTGACGCGGAGAGCGTTGTCCCTTTCCAGCTTTTGGGCGATCGCCTCAAGCAGCGGCTGGATGCCTTTGGACGGCGCCGCGTAGCGCGTCTCGCCGTCGCGTATCGCCTTGACCGCCGCATCCACGATATGCGCCGGCGTATCAAAATCGGGTTCGCCGCCGGCAAGGCCGATCACGGCATGGCCTTCCGCCGCCAACTCTTTCGCCTTGTCGTTCATGGCGATGGTGGGTGATTTTGAGATTTTCTGCGCCAATTGCGTTGGACTTGGCATCGCGTTTCCTTTTCACGCTTGTCATGCAATTCAAAACGCCAGAAGTGTATCGGCATTAATTGCTTGATAAAAGGGTGGGAGACTGTGTAAAGTTGTCCAAAATGCCAACCGAGACTCCAATGGCCTGTCTGAAGAGTTTTCACGTGAATCTGGCATGACACATTCCCCACTGGCGTCGCAGCGGGGCGAACCAAGTTATGTCTGGCGCGCCGGGCAAGAACGCCGCCTGCAAATGATGGCGACATGGGCCCGGCTGCCGGGGGCGCGCGTCCTTGTGGCCGGCTGTGGCGTAGGCATGTATGCGCGGCAGATCCGCGAAAGATACAGTGAACAGGTGGATGCTTTCGATATTGAATACGAGCGCGCGCGGGCGGCGCGCGCGGTCCTGCCCGGGGCGCTGGCGGCGGCGGGCGAATTCATTCCCTTCGCCGATGACAGCTACGACATCGTGCTTTCCCATGAAGTCATCGAACACGTCGCCGACGATCGGCGTTCGGCTTCAGAATTGCTGCGCGTCACCAAGCCGGGCGGGCGCATTCTGCTGTTCTGCCCCAACCGCTGGTATCCCTTTGAGACTCACGGTCATTATTGGCGGGGCCGGTATCGATTCGGCAATACCCCGATGATCAATTATCTGCCAGCGCCGCTGCGCGATCGCTTGGCGCCGCACGTGCGCGCCTATACGGCGGCCGAAGTCCGGCGGTTGTTTGCCGGGGATGGCGCGGATATCGTCCATCATTCCCGCATTTACGGCGGCTACGACAATATCATCGCCCGATTTGGCAAGCCGGCGCAAGCCATGCGCGATCTGCTCTATCGCTGCGAGGGCACGCCGCTCGATACCTGGGGACTTTCACACTTTCTGGTAATCAAAAAGGGTTGACTAGAGCCGACGCAGGAAGGGAATGCGGCGGCGCAGCCAGCGGCGGAGGATGTTGCCGCGTGTGCGATACCAGGCCTTTTCCGCAGTTTCCGCGTATGCCTGGCCGGCGTCGGGCGCCCGGTTGCGGTCGTTGTAGCGTTCGCGCGTGTAGAGGTCGCTGATCGTGCGGATGGATTCGCGCGCGGCCGGCAGGCGCTGCTGCAATTCACGGCGTCTTTCCAGCGTGGTTTGGCTGTTGCCGATGTTGATGCCGAGCAGTTGAATATAACGCTCCAGGCGCGCGTATGCCCGCGTCACCGGGCTCAGCCCGCCCATACCCCGCCATTCCCACCACCAGAAGAGCAGCAGCGCGATAATCGCCAGAATGAGCAGGAAGAGCGCCAGCGCCAGCGCGATCAGAACAAGGGGCTGCAGCAGGCTCAACGGCGGCGGATTTTCGGGAGAGATCGGCGGCTCTACCGTGGGCAGGACAAAAGGCGTCGGCGACGGCGAGGGAATTGCGGTCGGCGTCGCGGTTGGCTGCTCCAGATCCTGCTGGCGCGCATCCTGGTCTTGCTCAGCCGTCGGGCTGGGCCGCGGCGTGGGCAAAGCCGTCGGCGTTGGCGTAGTGGTGGGCTCGGGACGCAGCGGCTCTTCCGATTCCTCAGCCAGTTCATCGCCGTCGCGATGAATCGGCGCCTGGGCTGCTGTCGGCTCGAATTCAATCCAGCCATAACCCGGAAAATAGACTTCCACCCAGGTATGCGCCTCGCGTTCGCGCACGACAAATTGCCCCAGACTGGAGTCGAATTCGCCCTGCGAGAAACCGGCGGCCAAGCGCGCTGGTATGCCCAAATGGCGGAGCATAACGATCATCGCAGTCGCGTAATAGGTGCAATAACCTTCGCGAACATCGAACAGAACCCATTCGACCGTGTCCACATTGGGCGGCGGCGCGCTGATGGATTCGTTGTAGGCGATATTCCGGCGCAGCCAGCGTTCAATCGCCTTGGCTTGGTCGTAGGGATTGTCGGCGCCGGCATCGTTTATGATTTGCTGCGTGAGCTGCAGAATCGGGGCGCTGGGCAAGCCGATGTAGAGGTTGGCGCCGCTGACCCACTCGGGATAATCCCGTGAAGCGCTGCGCAGTTCATCGGCGCTGACAACGCTCAGCAAGCTGTCGACCATATAGGATTCGCCCCTCTTCAAGACCTTGAGCGGGCGCAGGACCGACACGTTCATTGAGTCGTTCGCGGGTTTGTCGGTGAAGATCAGGTCAATCCGTCCGCTGCGATCGACGGCCCGGGGCTGCGGCGCGGCATAAAAGATCCGAGCGTTCGCTGTGCCGACGGTGAATCGCTGCCGCACGGACTCGCGGCGCGCGCCGATGACTTCCGCGCTCATAAGCACATCCAGCGGCGGCGATCGGTCCGTGATTCGCAAATCAGCCGACGGCGACCATTGACCATTGATGTAGCGCTCATACACGCGCGAGCGCCAATAGTAGCGCTGCCGCCTCTGGGGCGCGTCCACGGTGAATATGATGTCATCGCCCAAACTGATGGCGCCTCCCAGCCGCAGCAAGTCCGCGCCGTAATAGTCGGTCGTGGCGGGACCATCGCCCTCTATTGGAGCGAACAGCCGGCTCCAGGATTCGGCAATCTGTTCAATGGGATCGGAAGCGAGAAAGCGCTGAAAGCTATCCAGGCGGTCTTGCAAATCCTGGCTGGGCACGTTCCAGGCGAGGAAAAGCGCCAGCAGGGATAACAAGATGCCGACGAGCGCGAATTGGCGCCTGACCATCGTCGGCACGCGGATACCCAGGACTTGCCAATCCCAGCGCCTCGCATTCAGGTGTGAGCGGACAAGCAGGACAAGCGCCATCAGCGCGAAGCCCAATAGATAGATATCGAAGGGCTCTTGGCGACTGAAGAAGACCATGTTGACAAGCAAAACCAGGCCCGGCGGCAGCACAACGCGCCAGACGCGGTCCAGGCGGAATAGATGCCAGTTGGCGTTGTAGGCGAGGAACCAAAACAGGAAACCAACCAGCAAGGTCAGCACGAGTTCGTCGGTATTGACGCCTCCGCTGACCAGGTCAAACGCCCATTCGTAGCAACGCCTTAATATGTTGGAGACCGCATCAGGAAACGGCGGGCCCATGTTGTAGGCGGAGACCGCGATGAGCAAGCCGATAGCGTAGAAGAAGCTCACGGCGAGTGCGACGATTTCGCCAAATCGACTACGCGCCAGAATGAGCCCAAAGAAGACAGCCAGGAACATCACCGGCAGGACGGTATTCATATCGACCGCCCAGCCGGCAGTTTCGATCGCCAGCAGCGGCATCAGCAGCAGCGCGGCGATGACAATCAGCGTCGACACCGTGTCCAGAGAGACCGGGCTGCGCCAGCGCGACCGTTTGCGTTTGTTGCTACCGTCGCTTGCCTTGTTCGCTGCGCTCATGCTTTGCTGTCGCTGGGATGGAACATTGCGCCTAGCTTATGCCAGTTTCAGCGTGGTGACAAGCACAGGCGCGCGACGCTGGGCCGACGGCGCAGCGGCGGCAGGCGCTTTTGCGGTAGAATGAGGTTGCCGGGTTGAACGAGGGGATCGCGGCAGGTTCCGCGCCTGTCGAGGAAAGTCCGCACTCCATAGGGCGACGATGCCGGTTAACGGCCGGGCAGGGCAACCTGACGGCAAGTGCAACAGAGAGCAGATTGCATCTTCGGATGCGAGGGTGAAAAGGTGCGGTAAGAGCGCACCGGCGCGGGCAGCAATGTCGGCGGCCAGGCAAACCCCATCGGGAGCAAGGTGAAGCAGGTGCAGAGGGGCGGCCCGTTCCGAAGAAAGCACCGGGTGCACCGCTAGAGGTCGGCGGCGACGCCGATCCCAGATAGATGATCTCCCCGTCAGAGACGGACAGAATGCGGCTTATGAGTTCGGCCCGGTACAAGACGCCCCTCGCGGTGGCGAGGGGCGTCTTGCTCACAGCGCATTCCACTTGGCAACGCGCCTCCGATATTGGCGGTTTTGCCAATTTGACGCTGCCATGCTAATGCTAAACTCTTAAGAAGCTACTCGGGAGCGGATATGCCTGAACTGAATCGACGTCCCAATATCCTTTGGATCTGCACGGATCAACAGCGCTATGACACGATCGCCGCGCTTGGATTCCCGCATGTCTCGACGCCGCATCTCGATGCGCTGGCGCGCTCGGGCGTCGCTTTTGAGCGCGCCTATTGCCAGAGTCCCATCTGCACGCCAAGCCGCGCCAGCTTCTTGACCGGCATGTATCCCAGTTCGATCCAGGTCAATCGCAATGGCAACCCGAGCTTTCCCGACTTTCCGCCCTTGATCGGCAAGCGCCTCGCCGATGCCGGCTATACCTGCGGTTTGATCGGCAAGCTCCACTTGACCAGCGCCTATGGACGAATTGAGGAGCGAGCGGACGACGGCTATGCCTACTGGCAATACAGCCACGCGCCGCGCGACGACTGGGAGAGCGGCCATGACTATGCGGATTGGCTGCGCGAACAAGGCGCGGATCTAGGCGAACTCATACAGGATGAAGCGGGTGTGCCCGCCGGATTGCATCAGACGACCTGGTGCGCGGAGAAGACGATCGAGTTCATCGAAAGGCAAAAGGGACGCCCCTGGTTTGCCAGTGTGAACATTTACGACCCGCATCCACCCTTTAATCCGCCGCAAGAATACCGCGACCAATTTGACCCGGGAGCGGTCAATGGCCCGTTGTTCCGCGAGAGCGATTTGGCGCAGCAGGCGAAGCTGGCGGATGTCGACTTTCAATCCCGGGCGCGGCCGCCAGCGGCTCTCGATATACGCAGCCCGATCCTGCCGCAATCGCCAGCGCGGCATCTGATCGAGGAGGACACCGGCGGCGACCGCGACGCGCGCGCGCTCATCGCCGCATATTACGCGATGATCAAGCTAATCGATGATCAGCTTGCGCGGATCCTGGAGGCCTTGGACGCTACCGGGCAGCGGGAGAACACAATCGTCATTTTTACGAGCGACCATGGTGAAGCCCTGGGCGATCATGGGCTGATACAGAAGGGCTGCCGTTTCTATGAGGGGCTGGTGCATGTCCCGCTGATTTGGTCCTGGCGCGGCAGCTTTTGCGAAAATGCGCGCAGCAGCGCCCTGGTCGAGCTCACCGATATCGTGCCGACGCTGCTGGATGTATGCCGACTGCCGATCCCTGAATATATCTCCGGCCGGTCGCTGCTGCCGATATTGCTTGGCAAAGCGCGCGGCGCGCATCGGGACTATGTCCGCAGCGAATATATCGACGCGCTTGACTTGCCCGATGGATCGATTGCCACGATGTATTTCGACGGCCGATACAAACTCGTCCTTTATCACAACCATAACTTGGGCGAACTGTATGATCTGGAGGAAGATCCGGGCGAGTTTGCGGATCTGTGGCGCAGCGACGGCCATCAGCCTCTGAAGTTGGAATTGATTCAGCGCAGCTTTGACGCGCACATGCTGACCTTGTACCGCGGGGCCCGGCGCCGCGGCCCAATGTAATCGGGGTCTCAAAAGCAAAAGCCCCTCGCCTGATACAGCGCAAGGGGCTACGAAGTATAGTACCGTCTAGTGTTAGGCGCGAATGACCTTGCTCGCCTGTTTTCCCTTGGGGCCTTCAGTGATGGTGAATTCGACGGTTTCGCCTTCATCAAGACTGCGATAGCCGTCGCCGTCGATAGCCGAATAATGGACAAATATGTCCGGACCGTTCTCTTGCGCGATGAAACCGTAGCCCTTGTCGGCGCTAAACCATTTCACCGTCCCGGTGATGCGTTCTTCCATTGTGTAAGGCTGCTCCTATATTACATTGACCGGATTGTTCCCGAAGACTGCGGCGCTATTTCGCGCCGGTTTGATCGCCTTCGGACGCGCGATCGTCCTCCGGCATCATGAACGACGACCTCGAATGCAATATACACGCGGCTGCGTTTTTCCGCAACAAGCTCAAGCGGGTTTGACCGGGACTGCGCCGGGCCGGGCCTTCGCAGCGGAATTCCTTCAGCGCGCAAGCCTTGACGCGTGGCTTAATCAAAGAAGCGGAAACGAAAAAGCGTCCAGGCCGCGATCGGCGCGTCAGTCCAGCGGATCTTCTTGCCTTCGTCGTATTCGCGCCCATAATAGGAGATGGGCACCTCAACAATGCGGATTCCCTGCTTAAGAATTTTCGCTGTAAATTCCGGCTCGAAATCGAAGCCGCGCGCTTTGATTTGCATCCCGTCCACCACCTCGCGGCGAAAGCATTTGTAGCAGGTTTCCATGTCGCTGAGAATGGCGTTGAAGAGGATATTGGTAATCAGGGTCAAACCCTTGTTGGCGACCATGTTCCAGAAGTTCATCGCTTTGCGCGTGCCGCCCAGAAAGCGCGACCCATAAACGACCGTCGCCACGCCTTCCTGAATCGGCCGCAGCAGCAGGCTGAATTCCCGCGGGTCGTATTCGAAGTCAGCGTCTTGTATGATGATGACCTCGCCGGTGGCATGGGGAAAGGCGGTCGCCAGCGCGGCGCCTTTTCCTTGGTTTCGCTCATGGTATAAGACGCTCAGGCGGGCATGCGCCCCGCTGTCGAGCCGTCTTAATACATCGCGTGTTCCATCGGTCGAACCATCATCGACAATGATTACCTCGTCAACGATGTCCTCCGCCAGGACGCGCCCGACCAAATCTTTAACCGTGTTCACTTCATTGTAACAAGGGATGACCACACTTAAGGTGGGTTTGGGCGCGTTCGGGTCGGGCGGTCTCGAAGGCGGATGTCTCATTATTGTCCTTTGACTGGCTGATCCTTTGCGCTGGGGACGCGTGAATCAAACCTGAATTATAGCATAGCCGCGGATAATGCGAGCTTGCCGGCAGGGCGGGCGGGAGGCGCTCATTGGATCTCGGCGGGAATACTCGTCAAGATTGCCGCGCTGCTGGCGATGATTCGAATCTGCCGCTGTGGAGAAGGCACACGGTATAGGCGGGCGTAGTCGGTGATGGCGGCGTAGGCGTCCGGAAACTCATAAACCGCTTCCCCGACCAGGCCCAACTCCAGCATCAAGGCGATGCAGTCCTGCTTGGCGGCGATATTGAAGTCTGCGCTGTGCCAGCTCGTTGGCGCTTCGATATATGCGACATCTGCGAAGAGAATGAAGAAGGCCGGTGACGCCCGCTGGCCCTTGTAAACACTCAAGTACAACCGTGACAGCTTGCGATGGTAGTGGAAAATCTGGCAGCGATAACGTCCGGGATTAGTGATATTGAAGGCGTTTTGGCTGCCCTGCGCCGTTTTGACCATGCTCTAGTTGAATTATCATCCGTCGATTGCGCAGCCTGAAATATAGGCGATAGCGCGTCCTGGCGATAGTCGCAACAGATCCGAGCTGGCGTAGCGCGCTCTCGGCGTTGCGCTTGCGAGCGTATACACGTTCGACAGGCGGGTGCATTTGTGCCAGAATCTTCCGCAGGTCTTCGAGTTGGCAGGGAGGAATCATATGCGCTTTGAAAACAAGGTTGCGTTGGTGACGGGCGCGGCAACAGGCATCGGCGCGGCAACGGCGCTGGCATTCGCGGCAGAGGGCGCGCAGGTCGTCCTCTGCGATGTAAACGAGGCGGAGTTGGGGGCAAGACTGGACGAGATTGAGGCCGGCGGTGGAGCTGGCCGGGTCCTGCTCGCAGATGTCTCCCAACCGGCGGAAGCGCGGCGCATGGCTGAGGAAGCCGTCGCTGCATACGGCGGGATCGATTATCTGGTGGCGAGCGCGGGCATCCAGACTTATGGAACCGTTGTCGATACGGACGAAGATACCTGGGATCGTACGCTGGATGTCAACGCCAAGGGCGTTTACCTGGCCGCCAAGTTCTGCGTTCCGGAGATGGCCAAGCGGGGCGGTGGCGCCATCGTCAATGTCGCTTCGGTACAAGGCTTGTTCAGCCAGCCGAATGTCGCCGCATATGCCGCGTCGAAAGGGGCGGTCATCGCCATGACCCGTACGATGGCGATTGATCACGCCGCCGACAATATTCGCGCCAATAGCATTTGCCCCGGCTCGATAGATACGCCCTTGCTGCGCTTTGCCGCCGAGTACGCCAGCCCCGAGGATCCGGAAGGCGCCATCAAAGACTGGGGCGGTTTGCACGTCTTGGGAAGGGTGGGGCAGCCGGAGGAAATGGCGCAAGTCGCCCTGTTCCTCTGCAGCGACGCCGCGTCTTTCATCACCGGCGCAGCGATCGTTGCGGACGGCGGACTGACCATTCAACTCTAGGCGCCGGCTTTGAAGAATAGGAAAGAGAGGAAAGGGAATCGTCCATGAGTTGTAAGGCGACAGAAGTTGTCCTGGGCAAATCGCTGGCTGCGCTGGCGATCGAAAATGATGTGCTTGCCTGCGCCATTCTGCTCGATAAGGGCGCTGACATCTATCGCCTCATTTACAAACCGAAGAACATCGACGTCATGTGGAAGGCGCCCTGGGGCATCAAAGAAAGCGCGCGCGGTTTCGATTCCACGGTTGATTCGCAAACGGCCTGGCTGGAGGCTTACGCCGGCGGCTGGCAGCTGCTCTTCCCAAATGGCGGTTTCGCCAATACCTACAAGGGCGCGAGCCTCAGCTATCACGGCGAAGCCTCGATGAAAGCCTGGAACCATGAAATCTTGACGGCGACGCCGGCTGCGATTGAAGTGAAGCTCAGCGTCCGTCTGTCGCGCAGCCCCTATTCCATTGAACGCTGGATGCGGCTTGAGGCCGGCAGCCCAGTTTTGTACCTGCGCGAACGCATTAGTAATCATGCCGGCGAAGCCATGGATTGCATGTGGAGCCATCATCCCGCCTTTGGCGCGCCCTTTCTAAGCGAGAACTGCGTGATTGATACGGATGCGCGCGCGTTGCTCACTGACGATGCTTACATCGGCGCCGCCAACCCCCTGGCGTTAGGCGAGACACATCAATGGCCGCTGGCGGGCGATATCGATCTGACTCGGCTGCCGCCGCCCGATCAGCCGCGCGATCTCTTGGCTTACTTGACCGACTTTCGCTCCGGCTGGTATGGCATCACCAACACCGACATCGGCGTCGGCATCGGCTTCAGCTGGGACGTCAGCCTGTTTCCTTACGCCTGGTTCTGGCAGGAGCTAAACTCGTCGCCCGGCTTCCCCTTCTACAAGCGCTCCTATGTCATTGCGATTGAACCGGCTTCGTCCATTCCCGGGCACGGTCTGTCGGCGGTGATGGAAAAGACCGGCTCACACCTGACATTGCAGCCGGGCGAATCCAGGGAACTCGAGCTGAATGCGGTGTTTTATGAATCCAACACGGGCTTGCAGCACATCGATGCCGCCGGCAACGTCAGCCTGAAGTGACAGCGGGGGCATAAGATATGAAGCGGCGCTTTGAAGGTAAAGTCGTCATCGTGACCGGGGCGGGCAAGGGCATCGGCCGCGCCTGCGCCATTGCCTTCGCCAATGAAGGCGCGCGACTGGTCATTGCGGATATCGACCGAGAAGCGGGCGCGGCAACGCGTCAGACTATTGAGGACGACGGTGGCGAGGCGATCTTCCTCGCCGGCGACATCGCGGAGGAGGCCTACGTCAAGACGCTTGTTGAAGAAACCCGGCTCAAATTTGGAGGCGTGGATGTGTTGCACAACAATGCCGGAGTCGTGCGTTATGGCACAGTGGTCGATCAATCCGTTGAAGATTGGGATTATCAGATCAACATCAACTTGAGGGCGACCTTCCTGACCTGCAAGTACTGCATCCCGGAGATGCGTAAGCGCGGCGGCGGCGCGATTGTGAACACTTCATCCGCGCAGGCGGTGGCGTCCCAGCGTACGGTGGCGGCCTATGCCGCTTCCAAAGGCGCAATCGTCAGTTTCACGACCACCGTGGCTCTGGATCATGCGCGGGAGAATATCCGCTGCAATTGCATCGCGCCCGGTTCCATTCACACGGGGATGCTGGATGACGCCGCCCATCTGTTTGGGCCGGACGATCCGGAACGCATGATAGGCGTCTGGGGCGAGCAGCATCCAATCGGCCGAGTGGGCAAGCCGGAAGAAGTGGCGCAATTGGCGCTCTTCCTCGCAAGCGATGAAGCCGCCTTCATCACCGGCGCCTTCTATCGCGTCGATGGCGGCTTGCTGTCCAGCCTGCTCTAAGTTGGATCGCGCCCGGGCAATAACTCATCGGGGGGGACTGGTCATTCCTTCAACGAGGTTGGTTCTCAATGCTTCGCGCTCTTCCGCGGACAGAAATGCCGTGATGCGGTCGCCCGCGTCTAGCGCCGTGTTCCCATGTGGAATGAGCACCCGGCCCTCACGATTGATCGACACCAATATGCAGTTGTAAGGCAAGAGCGACGCGATATGCTGTACGCGGCGGCCGATTGCATAATCGTCCGCGCGAATGTGGACTGAAGGCGGCCGCTCCATTGCGGCTCAGGTTCTCGGCTGGGGCGAATTTCGGGTCCTGGCCGGAATTAGAGCCTGATGCCTTCCACTGCTTCCAGGTAAAGCAGCCGATTGTATTTTGCGAGTCGCTCGGACTGCGTAATGGAACCGACCTTGATGTAGTCGCCGGCCCAACCGACCGCCAGGTCCGCCAGCCAGTCGTCTTCAGTCTCGCCGCTTCGGGCGCTGACCACGATTTGCCATCCCGCTCGCTTCGCCAGCCTGTATGCCGCCAGCGCCTCAGTTAGCGTACCGACCTGGTTGACCTTCAGCAGCAGACTATCGGCAGCCGCTTCAGCAATGGCGCGCTTTATGCGATCGGGATTGGTGCAGAGGAGGTCATCGCCCAGAATCATCGCCCGGCCCTGGAGGCGCCGGCGCAGCTGTTGCCAGCCGGCCCAGTCCTCCTCCTGGAGACCGTCTTCAATGCTGATAATGGGAAAGGCGCTGCGCCAACGCTCTAACCGGTCAATCATCTCGTCGCGATTTAGTGTTGCGCCGTCAATGTGGTAAAGCCCATCCGCATAAAATTGACTGGCGGCGACATCCAAGGTCAGCGCGACATCTTCGCCGGGCCGGTAGCCGGCGGATTCGATTGCCTCCAGCGCCAATTGCAACAAACGTTCGGAGGATTCAACCGCCGGCGCCAGGCCACCTTCATCCGCCGTCAGCAGCCTCATTTCATAACGTCTGGAGATTAACGCGGCGGCGGCGCGGAAGACATCAGTCGTCACCTCAAGAATGCGTTTCATACTGCGCGCCTTCAGCGCGACAATCTGAATATCTTGAATGGCGGTCTGCCCGCCGGCATGCGCGCCGCCGCTGAAGAGGTTGATCATCGGCCGCGGCAAACGCGGCGTCTCCCCGGCAATCTGCGCCAGATGCCGGTAGAGCGGCAGCCTGGCTTGCTGTGCGCCCGCGCGACAAAAGGCGAGTGATACACCTAGGATGGCGTTTGCGCCCAGACGGGACTTGTTTGGACTGCCATCCAGATTAATCAGATATTGATCCAGATCGGACTGTCTGCTGAATACGCGACCGCTCAAGGCCGTATTGATCGCAGCATTGACCTGCCCCACAGCCTTCAGGCAGCCGAGGCCGGCATGTCGCATGGGGTCGCCATCGCGCAATTCCAGGGCCTCGGCTCGCCCGGTCGATGCGCCGGATGGCACGGACGCTCGCCCTAACGCGCCATCGCTCAGACGGCATTCGGCCAGGATAGTCGGTCGGCCGCGGCTGTCGAGGATCTCAATTGCGGAGACGGATTGAATTTCAGCCATCATCCACAGCCAGCCTCTCGCCGAATTGGTCAATCAGATGGGGAATGCAGTTGATGTCGGATTCCAACAGGTCGAGTACGATTTGCCGCTGCCGCGCGCGCTGGCGCTCGGTGAGATATTCCAAGGGCGAGCGCCCGGCAACGCGCGCCAGACAGCAGGCCAGCGTGTGCTGAATGGCAAATTGCTTCACAGTCTCCCGCAGCGGTGTGGACAGGTCATCGAGATACGCTTGCCAATATGCGCGCGCCATATCCAGAAACGCCGCGCGCCGCGCCGGCAAATAATGCGCTTTGCTCAAGAAATGCGTCAGCGAAAAGCCGATGTCGAAGGCCGGATCGCCGAAGTGGATGACTTCAAAGTCGAGAAGAACGAGTCCGTCGTTATGTATGAGGACATTCTTGGGGCTGTAATCGCCGTGAACGAGGGCATGCCGGCGCAGTCTGGTGTCGTCGACAAGCCGGAGCAGGAAGGACCGGGCCTCGGGCGCCTGGCTGGCGGTATAAGCATAGTAGGGTTCCAGGCGCAATTCCTCGAAGAATTTGCGCTCGCGGAAACACTCTTCCAGTTCGGGAAACTGCGCGCTGGCCTTGTGAATCCGCGCCAGGAGGCGCCCAAAGGACTGCGCATGCTCAATGCTCGTTCGCCCATTCAGAAGCAGGCGCTTCCAGTTTTCATGCGGCAGCGCCACAGCGGTCATCGCCAGGATATATCGGGCGGGGTCGACGAAGATCAGCGCCGGCACACAGTCAGGGACAATGCGCCCCAGCCAGGACAAACCCTCTGCCTCCCGCCTGATGCGGTCTGGCGAACTAAACCAGTCCACTTCTACGCGCAGTTTGCCCAGCGCTTGCTTCAGGACCCAGTCCTCGCGGCCGTCCGCGTTGACAACGCGCACTGCGCGATTCGAGACGCCGCCGGTCAAGGTTTCGAATGCAGGCTGCTCGTCCGGTTTGATGCGGCCGCTATCGCGCAGGTACTGCAGCAGAGCGGCGTGATCTTCAATGTCCACCGCGCCTGAGCTCGTCACAGTTGGCGTCATCGCTTCTTAACTGATATCCACTACCGGGTCGCCCAAGACATCCCAGCGCGGCGCGACGCCCAGGCCGGGCGCGGTCGAGGCCGCCATCCGCCCCTGATGGCGCTGGGGCGCGCCATCGGCGGCGCTTACAGTGACATAGCTGTTGAAATCCGTAGCGGTGAAGAGGAATTCGGTCGGCGTGCTGTGGGCGAGGTGGGCGATGGCGGCGGTCGTGATGTCGCCGCCCCAACTGTCTTCAATAGTCATCGCCACACCCATTTCAACACAGAGATCGCGCGCCAGGCTCGCTTTGGTCAGGCCGCCGAATTTACTGATCTTGATATTTACCACGTCCATCGCCCCATCCGCGTGCCCCCGCATCAGCACATCGATGCCGTCCACGTTTTCGTCCAAAACGAATGGATGACTGCAGCGGCGGCGAATGGACAAGCATTCTTCATAGGTCAGGCAAGGCTGCTCAATGTAGACATCGATATCGTCCACAGCGCGCACGACGCGAGCCGCTTCGTGCATCAGCCAGCCGGTATTGGCATCGGCGATCAACTTGTCGCCGGGCTCGAGCAGATCTGCGACCATTCTGATGCGCGCGATATCTTCTTCGGGATTCGCGCCAACTTTCAGTTGAAAACGACGGTAGCCCTCGCCGCGATATCCGGCCACATTCGCGGCCATGTCATCGGGCGACGCCTGAGAGATCGCCCGGTACAAATGAAAATCGCCGCCGTAACGTCCGCCCAGCAGGATGCAGACCGGCTGGCCGGTCGCATTGCCAAGGATGTCCCAGCAAGCCATATCAATTCCCGTCTTGACATAGGGATGGCCCTTTAGCGCCGCGTCCATTTGACGGTTGAGGACGGAGAGCTGCCTGGGATCGCTGCCAAGCAAGTGCGGCGCCAATTCCTTGATACCGGCGCGCACACCCTCGGCATAAGCCGGCAAGTAAAAGGGGCCGAGCGGGCAAACCTCGCCATATCCGGCTTCGCCGCTGTCGGTCTCCACCATGACAATCGTGCTGTCAAATACCTCGACCGATTTGCCGCCCGACCACTTATAGCTGCCTTCGTGAAGAGGCAGGTCGACCTGGTAAGCGGCGATGCGCGTGATCTTCATCTGAGATTTCTCCCTTGCGCGGATTTCCGTCCTTCTAGTCGGCATATCGGGCGGAAATGCCGCCATCAATGACGATTTCCGTGCCGGTGATGAAACTGGCGGCGTCGCTGGCCAGGAAAGCCACCAGCGCGCCTATATCTTCGGGCTGTCCAATGCGTTTCAGCGGATGCAAGTTGATGACGCGCGCTTCCTCGGCCGCCGGATCAGCCGCTTGCTCGAAGAATTCAATGAGCGGCTGCGTCCGCGTATACCCCGGGCTGACGGCAACAGAGCGTATATTCTGATGCCCCCAATCGAGGGCGATGCTGCGCGTCAAGCCCAGCAAACCCGATTTCGCGACGTTGTAGGGAAAGAAGTTGTAGGTGGTCATGGTGGCGTGCACGCTGGCGATGTTGATGATGACGCCGGCTCCGCGCGCGGACATGACGGGCAAGGCATGTTTGCAGCATAGCCAGGCGCCGCGCAGATTCAGGCTCATCGAGCGCTCCCATTCGTCCACGCTCATCTTTGAGGCGTCGAAATGCTGATTCTGTCCCGCGTTGTTGACCACGATATCCAGCCCGCCGAACTGCGCGACGTGAGCGGCGACGCCGGCGCTGATTTCGTCTTCGCAGCGAATATCGACCCGCGCAAATTGCGCCTTATAGCCTGCCTGCCGAAGCGCGTTAGCGGTTGACTGCCCAGTCCTCTCGTTGATTTCGGCGATGGTCACGGCGGCGCCGTGCGCCGCCAATTCTTCGGCGATGCCGCGGCCGATGCCTTGGCCGGCGCCGGTGACGAATGCTGACTTGCCATTCAGACGGTCTCCCATTGGTTTGTCCGCCAATCGAACCAGGTTTCTCAGTGGATATGACGATAAATCGGCGCATGACCTTTGTCAACAATGTCGTCTTAAGAAGCGAAGGTGGTGTATCAAAGGCGGTTGGACTTCTTCAAATACCGACGATTTGGTAGGGGCGACTGACGGGCTGTGTCGGCGGTCAGTGTCTACGCGACCCACGCGCCCCGGTGAGTCGCCCAATTTCGATCCGGTTCGTACCCATCGGGCGATCCGCCGGATCGCCCTTACCAGACTATTTCAACCGAAATGGATACACTACCGAAGCGAATCAGCTTTGAATGATTCGCGCGATTGAGATAGAATCCCCCGTGTTGGGAATGTTGCTCAGCCATGTTCTGTTGTCTTATCAATTCTTGAGGAGTTTGAAATGTACAGGAAGCAAATTAGTCGCCTTGCGCTCGCGTTCATGGTCTTGCTTTTGATTGGCGCGCTGCCGCTCGCGGCGCAGGATGACGGTGAAGTCCAGGAGCTAGGCACGGGTGAAATTGAAATCAACTTTTGGAGCGGCCTCGGCGGACCGGACGGCCAATCCATGACCGATTTGATTACGCGCTTCGCTGAGGAAAACCCGGACGTGACTATAAACTACCAGATCCTGGGATGGGGCACCTTCTTCGACAAGCTTTCGGCTGCGATTGTCGCAGGCAGCGGCGGACCCGATTTGATGACCCTCTGGCATTCGGTCGTGCCGCAATACGCTCTGACCGGGCATATCATGCCGGTGGCGGAGCAGATGTTCAATCTTGGCATGCTGGACAAAGACGACTTCAGCCCGGCGCTGCTCGACTCGATCACCTTCGATGGCGAGGTCTATCCGGTGCCCTTCGACAACTATGGCTCGGGCTTGTACGTGAACACGCGCTTGCTGGAACGCGCCGGCATCTCCTTTGATGACCCGCCCGAGAACGGCGAAGAGTTCTTGGAGTACGTACGCCGCCTGACTTGGGATGCGAACGGCAACAACCCGGGCGACGATGGCTTTGACGGGGAAAACATCGCCGTCTGGCCGCTGTCCATTGGCTGGAATCGCGTCACGGTGACGCCAGCGCTGTATCAGTGGGGGACGGACGTCGTGACAGCCGCTCCCGACGCGGAGGTGCTGATCGATAGCGAGGAAGCCAAAGCCGCGGTGCAGTACTTCCATGACCTGGTCTTCCAGCATCACGTGCTGCCCGGCGTCAACTGGAGCGGCGAATTGATGTTGAACGATGGCTTGTCAATGTATCTTGACGGCGCCTGGACCTACAACTTCTACAACACCAACATGGAGGATGGTCAGATTGCCTTCTGGCCCTACCCGCGCCTGGGTCCCGAGCGTGGCTCCACCATCATGTGGTCGCATACGCTTGCCGTCTCATCCAATATCGAACAGGATACGCTTGACGCGACCATGCGTCTGATTCAATTCCTGTCCGACAACTCCAAGGAGCACAGCATCAAGACCGGCATGCCCTCCGCGCGCCTTTCCTTGCGCACGGAAGATCTGGCCGATCAGATTTGGACCTTCGGCGCCTTGACAACGCAGATGGCTTCAGAAGGCGTTCCCGAATATCAGTCCGAGCGCTTCACCGAGGTCGAGAATATCATGGCGCACGCTTACTCGTCGATCTTCACCGGGCAGCAAACGGTTGAAGAGGGACTGGATGATGCCGCCGCGCGCATCCGCCGCGCGCTGCGATAAGCAGTAGTCGAATCGTTCAGTCGTACTGGAAATCGAGCCTTATCTCCGGGTAAGGCTCGTTTCCCACAATCTGGCTGCGCGTTGCTCGACCGCATATTTGGCGGCTTGATACCAGCTCTCGGGACCTTGAATGAAGTCAATACCAGCAGCGACCGACAGCGGCCGCTCTTCCAATTGGGCGCTGACCAATAAGAGGCGCGAGGCCTTAGCCGGTTATCTCTTCCTGGCGCCTTATCTTGTCTTCTTCCTCGTTTTCCTCGCCGGACCGGTCATCTCCGCTTTTGTCACCGCTTTCGTCGAATGGGAGCTGCTTCGCGGCACCTACCGTTTCATCGGCTTGGAGAATTTCCAGCTGATAATGGAAGACGACCTGTTCTGGATCGCCATGGGCAATTCGCTCTACTTTGCCCTGATGACCACCGCCGGCAATGTTGTGGTGGCATTGTGCGCCGCGCTGGCTTTGAAGAGCATCCGCCTGGGGCACACGCTCTTTCGCGTGGTCATGTACGCGCCGGTTGTACTCTCCATTTCAGTTATTGGGATCATCTTCAGTCGTTTGCTCGCGCCCTTCGGCTTGCTGAACGCGGGCCTGGAACTGTTGGGGCATAAAGGTTTCGACTACCTGGCTGATCCCAATCTGGTGCTGCCATCGCTCTCGCTGACGACAATTTGGTGGGGCTTCGGCTTCCCCATGCTCATCTTTCTGGCGGCGCTCTATGCCGTGCCGGAAGCGCTTTACGAAGCGGCGCGCATCGACGGGGCGGGACGCCGGCAGATTCTATGGCGGGTGACGCTTCCTCTCATCAGGCCGGCTCTTCTCTTCATCATCGTCACCCAATTCATCGCCCATATTCAAGTCTTCGGCCAGCCCTATATCATGACCAACGGAGGCGGTCCTGGCTACTCGTCTTATACCATCGTCCTGCATATCTACCGCAACGCATTCAGTTATTATCATATGGGATACGCTGGCGCGATGGCGCTTTCGCTCGGCGTCGTCATGTTTGTTTTCGCGCTTGCGCAGTTTCGGCTCTTGGGCCGCTACACGGAGTATTAGTTCTTTATCATGCATAGTGACCGCCGTACCCTCCTGATGAAGCGACTGAACAAGGTCGGCACTTACGCATTCTTGACGCTATTGCTGCTGATTGTGCTCTTCCCGACGGTCTGGGTCGTCGGCCAAGCCTTCATGCCTGAGGAACAGATTCTGAAGTGGCCAGTTCAGATCATTCCGCGCGAGCCGACCCTCGACAATTTCATCGAGATCTTCACCACCAAGCTTTCGCGGCAAGAACTGTCCTTGTTCCGTTGGCTATTCAACAGCCTCTACGTGACGACATTAAGCGCCATCGGCGTCTTGCTGGTGACTTCAATGGCGGGTTACGCATTCGCGCGCCTGCGCTTCCCGGGCAAGCAGTTGCTATTCTTCGGCTTGGGCGCGTCTTTCCTCGTGCCGGGCGTCATGCTGCTGATTCCCAGTTTCATGCTGATGCGCGCTCTGGGCTGGATCGACACGCATCATGCGCTCATTTGGCCGCCGCTCGCCGGTTTCTTCGGCGTCTTCTTCATGCGCCAATTCTTCCTCGCCATACCGAGCGAGTTGGCGGAGGCGGCCGTCATCGACGGCGCCAGCGCCTTCGGCATCTACTGGCGCGTCTTTTTGCCGCTCTCGCGCCCGGCCGTCGCCACGCTGGGTATCTTCACCTTCCTCTTCATCTGGAACGATTTCACCTGGCCCCTGGTCGTGCTCAATTCCGACGAGATGCGCACCTTGCCCGTCGGCTTGGTGGTTTTTCTGGGCGAGTACTGGAGTTATCAGGGCATTGTCATGGCGGGGGCTGTGGTGAGTTCGGCGCCGGTCTTGATCGTTTACATCATCTTCCAGCGGCAAATCACTCGCGCGGTCATGGCGACTGGCTTCGGCGGGCGTTAGGCGGCGGATGAGTCGGGCTGCTGGGTAAGCCATTCTTTGTCGACGAGGAGCACGTAATCGTCGTGTTCTTCCAGGTTAATCTCCGCCTTTGCCAGCGCTTCTTCCTGTTGCTGCTCCCAGTCTGAAGACGAAATACCAAGCCGTTCAATGGCTTCGATTTCCGTCTGAAGTCCTTCGAGGCGCTTGTAATTCTCTATAAGCATGTCGGACTTAGCGAGGGCCAGCAAATGCGTTGGAAGCATTTCAAGGTTGGATTTGGCTTTCGGCGACAAACGTTCCCTGATTGATAGTCTTTTGACGGATGCGTCAATTTCGGTTACGACCTCCGGATTCCAGAAGTCGTGACGATCAGCGAACATGGCCTCTTGGAGCAGGAACGTGAGTTCGACATCTCTGTCACTTAGCCACTGGCGTATCCCAACATATCGCCACAAGTCTTCATCAGGTACTGTGTGATGAAAGTAAACTGCGCGATGAATACCAAGCAATTTGTTGACAGCAAATTTAATCTTTTCGCGATAGTCCACAAGTGCTTTCTTCAGACGCCTCTTTGCATTCGCGCTGTCGTCAATCTCAAGAAAACACCGGATAAGGACGGAATCGACCTGCATAGCTTGCGAGAGGTATGCTAAATGTAGATTGACATTTTCACTGGAAGCGGTTTTCTCGGCTTTGTCCAGAATCGGTCTACGGGCTTGTCTCAACCTGCCGATGGCTTGAAGGGCATATTCACGTTTGTTCTCTGTATCCCCTTTTGTGGCTGCAGTTGCTGCATCCTGCGCCGCTTCAAGTCCTGCCTGGAGGTAGTCATCACGATCCTTTTGCAGTTCCTCATATAACCCTTCTAACTGCTTCTCTATATCTCTAAAGCGCTTTACCAACACTGCTAACGAAACAACAGAAACACCTAAGTTGACCACAGCGATACCGCCCACGAGTCCAACGAGGTTCGTAAGAGAGTTGAATTGCTGCATAATCTGGTTATGCCGATTTGCGGCAACTACGGCATCCAAAGCGCCGAAGGCAACACCGGCCAAGCCTCCGCTACCTGCATCCAACAGAGATCTCAAGACGCCGCCGGCCAAATTCGAATTGTCGGCGATCTTCGCGCCTTCGCGCAGCCACATGACAACCTGCTTGCTGCCGCTCTCGCGTATGACGCCTCCCAATCTCTCCAACGCCTTTGTCTTAAGACCATGTTCGATTTCTGGCGGCACGTCAAAAACAACTTCAAGCGGCAACATTACTATTCCTTGCACATCGTTTAACACGCGGGGGGCTTATTCTAGCAATCTGGTCTCCAAGTCGCCACGATAATTGTGAAAATGTGGGGGCGTCTCGTGAGACGCCCGTTGTAAATGGCCTGCAAATTGCGGGCGTTTCAGCGGGTCGCGTAGGTCGCGTAGACACTGACCGACAAACGCCCCTACGATTACGAAATATGAGGAGAAATTATCATTAATCAGCGCAATTTCAATTTGATGCGATAGCCCTGATTGCTATACTTACGGCGGTGCGATAAGCTCCAGCTTATGTCAAGAGAAGACCAGCCTTATATTGCCCAAAGTGGAGCCAACCCCCATGTCCTACAGCGACCAAATCGACCCCGAAGTCCTCTTCGCCCTCGACACCTACCCGGCTGAGCGTTATATCGCCATCGGCGACGACCCGCTCACAGCGCGGGAGATGACCGAAGCGATCAACCGCGAGATGCGCGCCAACCTGCCGCCCACTGATGTCGCTATCGAAGAACTATCAATCCCCGGGCCGGACTGCGACATTCCCATCGTCGTTTACCAACCGCCGGGTCCCGCGCCGCGGGGCGGGTTGCTCTGGATGCACGGTGGCGGTTACATCGTAGGCGTTGCGCGGGATGATGCCCGCTGCATTGAATTTGCTGAGGTCGTCGGCTGCACGGTGGTCTCGGTTGATTATCGTCTCGCGCCAGAAGCGACCTACAAGGAGAGCATTGCCGATTGTTTCGCCGCGCTGAACTGGATGGTTGAGAACGCCTCTGAGCTCGGCATAGACAGTAGCCGAGTCGCTATCGGCGGGGGCAGCGCCGGCGGCGGTCTTACCGCCGGCTTGGCGCATTACAATCGCGACAACAAGGGGCCGGAGCTCGCCTTTCAATTGATGATATATCCCATGATCGACGATACCCACGACACGCCCTCCGGGCATGCGGACACCTGTCCAACAATCTGGAATCGGACGGTGTCCTTCAAAGCCTGGAAGATGTACCTGGGCGATGAATATGGCACTGAAAACGTATCGCCCTATGCGGCGGCGGCGCGCGCAACCGACCTGACCGGGTTGCCGCCGGCGCTGGTCATCGTTGGCGCCCTGGATTTATTCCGTGATGAAAACATCGATTATGCCCAGCGCTTGATGATCGCCGGCGTGCCGACCGACTTGTTGGTGTACGCAGGCATGTTTCATGGCGCTGAAATGGCGGCGCCGGAAGCGGCAGCCAGCAAGCAGATGCGACAAGGTTATCTGACATCGCTGAAGCGCGCCATTGGCTGATGGGCGCCGAATTGGACGCTCTGAACGGACTAGGCAATGCCAAGCCCGTGATGAAATGATACGGTAATGCAAAGAGATGGAATGAATCTCGCTAAAATGTAAGGGTGACTGATCCGCAGTGTCGGCGGTCAGTGTCTAGGCGACCTAAGCGCGGCTGCGAGTCGCCCGCCTGCGCAAGCACTGCTGTCTTTTCGCTTGACTTTATCGGAACTTCTTCTGTGACCCTGGAAGGACTCGAACCTTCAACCTAACGATTAAGAGTCGCTTGCTCTGCCAAATTGAGCTACAGGGCCCTTGATGCTGACGGGCAATTATAGTGCTGCCCGAGCGGGCGAGGCAAGGGGAAATGGCCGGGCGCAGACGGCATAAAATGTACAAAACTGGTTCGATTTGCTTAGGTAGGCTGTTAAGGCGGTTACAATATAAAGAGATGGCTTGCGCTTGAGCCAATTTACCGTGGCGAATCCGCTCGAACTGCGCGCCGGAGACGCTAAGCTCTTGGCAGCGCCGCCGTCGAACTGCCATCCCCTCGTTCGGGACAGGATAAAGATATTATGTCAAAACGCATTCTAATCATCGGCGGCACCCGCAACATGGGTTATTACCTTTCGCGGCAACTGGCGGAGTCGGGCGCCGATCTGACTCTGCTGAACCGTGGGATTACGATGGATGATTTGCCGTCCTCCATCCACCGGCTGCACGTTGATCGCAGCGATCACAATCAGATGCGGCGGGCGCTGCTGGCCAAGTCCTTTGATATCGTGATCGACTTTGTTTTATACACGGGCGCGGAGGCGCGGA
Source organism: Anaerolineae bacterium (assembly GCA_022826865.1). Lineage (GTDB taxonomy): Bacteria > Chloroflexota > Anaerolineae > Aggregatilineales > Phototrophicaceae > UBA6055. Next base: position 56,227 of record JAJDUC010000106.1, on the reverse strand, counting down.
CGGTTGTCGAGCTGTTTTCGGACAATGTCGAACATTACATCGCGCTGAGCACAGGGCAGGTCTATCTCGTGCTGGAAGGCGTCCAGCGTCCATTCAGCGAGAGCGACTACGAGGGGGCGCTGATGCCGGCGCCCGACGAAAACTCCTATGCCTATGAAGAATGGCGCTACGGCGCGCAAAAGCGCGAAGCTGAAGATATACTGTCTGCGGCTTGGGAATCGTCCCGCTTCCCGCATACCATACTGCGCCTGCCTATGGTGAACAGCGCGCGCGATCCCTACCATCGCTTGTACAACTATTACTTGAGGCTGCGCGACGGCGGGCCGATTCTTGTGCCGACGACGCCGAATTACGCCCTGAACCACGTCTACGCGCTTGATGCGGTCGCGGCGATCATGCAATTGATCCAATCCGGCGCGGGCAAAGGCAAAGCCTACAACATCGCCCAAAATGAACACCTGAGCCACGATGAATTCCTTTCAATCCTGGCGTCGATCATGGGCCTGGCGCCACGCAGCATCAGCGTCAAGCGCTCTGATTTGGTCGCCAACGGTTTCTTGCCCGATTGCGCGCCCTTCAGCGAGCGCTGGATGAGCGCGCTGGATAACAGCTTGAGCAAGAATGAGTTGGGTATCAGCTATACGCCGCTGGCGGATTACCTGGCTGAGCTCGTGGCGCATTATGAGACGCATCCGGCAGCGCTGCCGCTGACTTACCGCCGCCGTCGGGCGGAGCTGCAATTCGCGGAAAGGCTCGCAGTCGGCGCGGATGCTTGAATGCGGCGCCTGCGCGAAGAAACTCATCGATTGTGATTTATGCCCGGCAATGTCGGTTTGCTTCCAAACCGAAGATTTCTTAACAATTCCGTTAGCAATTTGCATTAGGGTTGACCTGTTAACGACCTACACAGGATGAGCGCATGAAAACCACTTTCAAATTGATCGTTCTGCTCATGCTCAGTTTGTTGGCATTGAGCGGCTGTTCGGCGGTCCGCGCGATATTGTCGGGCGGGTCGGAAAAGGAGGCCGCGGCGGAGGAAGAAGCGGTCGCCGCCGTGAATCTTACATTTTACGATTCCTGGGCACCTTGGTGACCGACCTGCCGTCGAAATGTGCCTGCCGTGAGCGGGCTCCAAGAGCGATTTGGCGACAGGATCGAATTTGTTGAACTCGACTTTGACGACTCCAGCTTGAACGACACTCGCCGGCAGCTGGGCATTACAGCGCAGGCACAGTACGTTGTCGTAAATGCCGATGGCGAGATAGTCGCGCGCTGGTTTGGCATTATTGATGAAGGCCGTGTCGCATCCGAACTGGATAACCTGCTGCAGAGTTAGTCAAGGGGCGGGGGCTTTCCTCTGCCCGCTATTCGTTTCTTTGCTGGCGGCCGCTGGACGGCGTCTGGTTTAGTTTGCCTCGCCCTCGCGAAGTATGCAGCGGCAATGCTAAAATTGGGCTGCCTTCCAGACGCCGCCTGGCAAGCAGGCGCGCAGCCCGCCAGCCAGTCGTATTGCCGCAGTCGGGCGCTCTTTTCTCAGCCTGCTATAATCAGAACGATGTAATTTCCAGCGTGAAACATAACGCGGGAGTTGGCTGTGCGCGTTTGCAGGGGTCTGGCCATGCTGCTGGCGGCGTCGGTCTTAAGCGCATGCAATCTGAGCGGCCCGGAAGTTACCTTGACGCTTGCGCCGGTAGACACAGAAACCCCGACAGCGACCCATGTCAGAGCGATGCCGACACCCACGTCCTTGGTTTTGAATTCGCCCACGCCCGGCCAGACCGAACCGGCAAGTCCTTCGCTTGAGCCGAGCCCAAGCGCCAGTCCGCTGCCGACCGCCACGCCGAGTAAGACAGAGCCGCCAACGCCGACGCAGATCTTGCCAGCCACGGCGACGCCAGGGGCTGCGGCTTCAGCGAGCGTCCTGCCCGCCACAGTCGAGCCACAGCTTGCGGATACGTCCCTGCCCGACGCCACCGATCGGGTCGCTGATTCGAATGCGATACCTTCCCAGCGGACATTTACGCCCTTGCCAACATTGAATCAGACCGACATCGCCAAGTTGCTGGCGACGCCGGAGTCGCGTCCGCCAACCCAGAAAGCGGCGCCGACCGTGCCGCCTACCGATGCCATCGCGACTGCGCCAACGGCAATCTCGTCGCCAAATGTCGATCCGGCTTTGACCGATTCGCTTCTGGCCTCAACGCCAATTTCGCAAATCGGCGCGCCCTCGCCGACGCCTTCGCCGACTCGACCACGGCCAACAGTCGCTGTCCGCAGGGATCTGCTTCAGCCAGTGCAGCAGCCGGTTTCCCAGCAGACGACATTCAGCATCAGCGGCGCGGCCGCCCTGGAATTCGATGTCGGCCTGGGACAGCTGTTCAATATTGAGGACATTCGCTTGAGCGGCGGCGTTCGGCTATTTTTGCCGAATCCGGTTGATCCCAATAGTTTCTTGCGCACAGATCACGAAGGTGTCTTGCGCTATCAACCTTTGGGCGCGGCCACAGAAGTGGAGATGACCTACTCGCCCTTCCAAGTGGGATATTCCGCCGGATTCGCTGGTTTCGAAGAGAATAAACATCGGATCGTGGAGTTGGATTGGTCGGCTGACGGACGACAGTTCAGCTTCCGGATCGACCCGCCACCCGGCAAAGATCCCAGCGCGGCCGGCGTCTGGTTCTGGCAGCCAGAAGAAGACGCAAAACGGGACGCGACCTTTCAGATCATCCGCGATTGCGTGCGCGAGGGCTACCGGCCTTGCGAGATGGTCAAGCCCAGCACCGCCTGGCATTGGAAGACGATCGACGTGCAATGGTCGCCAAGGCCGGGGAGCGACAGCATTCTGCTCACGCTGTATTTGACGGCGGAAGGGCGGAACGCTCTGGCAATCGCGCAAGCCCGGCGCGACTCGACTTACGCAAACAACGCGCCGGAAATGATACGTTACGATTACGGCCATTGGAACCGGGACGGGAATGGGATCACCGTCAGCGGGCGTCGTCCGGACGGGCTGGTCATCATCGGCGCCGTCAACAGCGACCTGTCGGGCGAGCGGATCATCTTCAATGGTTCGGCGCTAGGCCTGTGGCTGCGCGATGCCGTTCGTCTGGCGGACGGTCGCTTCGTCGCCCTCGGTAGACCAGGCGGGCCAGGAAGTGGACCGGTCGCGCTATATGACCAGAACGGCAATCGAATATCTGAATTCATCGGCGATGCGGCGCCGGATGCGGTACGCTGGTATCCTGACCGCAGCGCCGTTGTCGTGACGGCAGCGGGGCGGCAATATAATGTCGCGCTGGAAAGCGGGCTCATCGCCGATGTCAGTGAACTGGCGCGCAATCCACAATTTGGCGCCGGCGAAGCGGACCCTTTGCCTTTGCCCGCAGGCGTCTTGTCGGGTTCAGAGTATTATCCCGGGCAGCAACTGCGGATCAGCGTCCCGTATTTGAACGTCCGCGGGGAACCGACTGCGACCAGCGCAGCAATCGGCGGCTTATACGAAGGGGATTATGTGGCGATTTTCGCCGGCCCGCATGAAAACGAGGGCTACCGCTGGTGGCGTGTGCAGACGGCCAACAACATCTTCGGTTGGATTGCCGGCACGATCGGCGGCTCGCCAACCCTGCGACCGGCATAGGCTTTGCAAGACGTGGATTCAGTTAGATTGATTCGCCATCTCGCAGCGTGATGGCGGCGGATAGCGAAGGAAAATGCAGGGCAGGCCTCTTGTAAGCATCGTCATACCCACATTCAATCGCAAGCATTACATCGCCGCTGCGATTGACAGTTGCCTGTCGCAGACGCATGACAATTGCGAGATTATCGTGGTGGACGACGGCAGCGCTGACGGCACCGGTGACTTCTTGCGGGACCGTTACGGCATGGAGATACGCTATATCGCGCAAGAAAACCAGGGACCGGGAATCGCGCGCAATCGCGGCATTGAGGCGGCGCGCGGCGAGTATATTCAGTTCCTTGACGCCGACGACCAACTGCACGCCCGGAAGGTTGAGATCGGTCTCGCTGTGTTCCAGAAAAATCCTGATGTGGCCGTGGTCTATACGCATTATCAGTTTGTTGCCAGCGACGGCAAAACTGGAATCGATACGCCGCCATTTGAGGTATTCACGGATGATATCTTTTGCGAAATGCTCCAACTTACCGGCTGTCATATTTTGCTGAGCTCCAGCATGCACCGCAGCGCGGCCTTGCGCGCTGTGGGCGGATTCGCGCACGATGTGGATTTTCGCAGCGCCGAAGATTGGGATCTGTTTCTTCGGCTGGCGGCCCAATACAAATTCCACGCGATTGACCGGCGCCTGGTCTACCGCCGCATGCATGGCGATATGATGTCTGATGATCGGCTGCGCGGCGCCTTGGGCCGGCTGAAAACGGTGCAGAATGCGCGCAACTACGGCTGGGAGAAGTGCATGTCGCCGGCTGAATTTGACCGCAAGGAAGCATCGCGGCACCATGTCTACGCAGTCTATCTGTGGCGGGCGGGCGATCGGGCCGGGGCGCGGCGGCACTTTATGCGCGCCGCCGCGATACATGCGCCGGAAGCGCGGCAGAGGCAGCTCTACGCGCTGTACACGCGCTTCCTTCCGGCCGCTTCCATCGAATGGACAAGCGCCCTGGCGCGGGGCTTGCGCAAACTAAGTCTGCGCTGACATGCTCGCGTCCTGTACACGGGCCAGCCGGCCGCGCCGAAGGAATGAACCGAAACGCGTCGATTAACGTATAGATTATCGTATAATGGATGGGAATAAGCGCTGGACGGGATAAGAGCGTGATGCCTGCAACGACTGACAGCCTCCGATATGATATTCGCGAATTGATGAAGTCCGGCGGTTTCAACGAAATTGTCGACCGCTGCCATGTCGAGCTGACGCTGGCGCGGCGCGAGAATCAGCACACGGTTGAGGTCATCGCGCTGTTGGGCTTGGCCCAGGCGCAATGTTCGCTGGGCAACTTCTCTTTCGCCCGCGACTACATCAATCAAGCGGTCGATGAAGCTCAAGCCATTGCCTCGATAGGCCTGATGACCGATGCTTTGAACACGCGGGCGCGCATTGCCCGCGAAGGCTTCTTCCAAACCGGCGAGGCTTATGAAGATTATCGCGCGGCGGTCGGCCATGCCTTTGAAGCGGGCGATATGCGCCGCTATGCGCAGTCGCTTCTGGGATTGGGCGAAATCGCTTCCAACCCAAGTGACTCGCATAAGCATGGCTGGAGAGTCATTGATCTGGCGCGAGAAGTTAAAGACGCGCAGCTGGAAGCGCGCGCGATTTTGCTGCTGTCGAATGCCTTCATCCGCAAGGGCGAATTCAGCAAAGCGAATGACGGCTTGCTCGTGGCGTTGCAGAAGGCGCAGAACGCCAAGGATCGACTGCTGGAAAGTGTCATCATCGGGCAGCAAGGCGTGGTTTTGGCCCAGGATTCCGATACCTTCGAGCGCGGGCTGCAACAGCAGTTGACGGCGCTGGAAGTGGCGCGCGGCACGGAAGCGGTGTTTCATGAATTCATGCGGCTGTACAATTTGGCGCTGACGATGGTCGCCGGCGATGACCTGGAGGAGGCGCGCAATTATATTGATCAGATGTTGGCGCTGTCTCAAGACATAGGCCATCAACCCTACGAAATGTACGCGCTCGGCATGCTGGCTCAATGGCTGGAAAGACGCGGCAAAGCGGATGTCGCCATTTCGCAATATGGCCGGGCGGCGGAGTTGGCGCGAGCGGTGAACAACCCGGCTTACGAAGCGCGCTATCTTTATGCCATGGGCGCCGTCTATCAATCCAAATGGGACTTCGCCAGCGCGCGACAGCAATATCGACAGGCGCGCGCTCTCTACAGCGCGCTTGAGGACGGCAAAAATGCCACGCGCGTGAGCGCTACGATTGTTTACAGTTATTTGCTGGCTTTGACGGCGCGCATCATGCGTATCTTCGGATTGCAGCCCAAAGGCGACTGACTGCAATACCGGCTGCCTAGAATTCCAAGGCGCCGCCGATCCAGCGCCCGGTCAACGTGATCGAGGGGTAGAAAACCAAAGGCGGTAGATTGTCGCGCGTGAACCACCCCAAATCTGCTGCGTCGTCGCCGGCGCAAGCCTCCCCCGCAATCACTTGCGCGCTGTAAGCGATTACGATATCGGCCAAACCTTCATCTCGCTTGGGAAACACATCCAGCAACCTGGTGATGCGCACGTTGAGGCCCGTTTCTTCCAGCACTTCGCGTCGGGCGGCCGCTTCCGGCGCTTCATCATAATCCACGAAGCCGGCGGGCAGGGCCCACTTGCCTTTTCCGGGGTCAACCGCCCGCTTAATCAGAAGAACGCGGTCATCGCGCCCAATGAACACAACGACGGCAACTTTCGGATCAAAATAGACCGGCTGCTCGCAAGCGCTGCAATATGGACGCATGCGTCCGGACAGGTGTTTGCTGATCAGCGGACGTCCGCACAGCGAGCAGAAGCGCGCGATCCGACTCATGGCGCCGCTGCCTCATTGCGCTTCAGCATTGACATTGCCGCCTCCCCGACGTAGACTGCCTTTGCCAGAGCCGGAGTGGCGGAATTGGCAGACGCGCACGACTCAAACTCGTGTACCTTCGGGTGTGTGGGTTCGACTCCCACCTCCGGCATCTCAATTTTCACCGGCGCAGGCTACATTTATTGTCGCAAGACCCACTTCGATTCCGATTCCCCCGCTTGTTTATTCTCGTAACGCGCCAAGGTGAAAAGCCAATCCGAAAGTCGATTCACATAGGCGAGGACCTGGGCGCCGATGTCTTCGCGCGCAGCCAAGCCTGCCACAAGGCGTTCGGCGCGGCGGCAGACGGCTCGGGCCACCTGCAGCTGCGCCGCCGCCCCCGAACCGCCGGGCAAGATAAAATTCTTCAAAGGTTCAAGTTCACCCTCTAGCTGATCGATTGAATCTTCCAGCCAGACGACATCCTCTTTGCTGATACGCGTGATCCATTTCGCCTTGGATGCCGGGGGCGTGGCGAGATCAGCGCCCAAATGGAATAGCTGATTCTGAACCTTGTTGAGCAGGGCATCCGTCGTCGGGCTGGCGCCGAGGGCGCGGGCGAGACCAAGAAAAGCATTAAGCTCATCTATTGTTCCGTAGGCGTCGACGCGCAAGTCCTGCTTGGGAACGCGCATTCCACCGAAGAGGGCTGTCTCGCCTCGGTCGCCGGTTTTGGTATATATCTTCAAGGTTTGTGGCCTCCCGCTTGCTGCGGCTGTAAGTCTAGCAATTGTGTTTGCTTCCCATAGATTCAGCCTTGTCCGCCTCGCGCGGCGTTCTGGATCGTATTGTGCCGGCTGAAGGGCAGAGTCATGACCCGGCGCCGCCCGGCAATTGTCTCGCCTGCCATCGGCGACTCAACTCGAGCGCGGCAATGCCGGCGAAAGTCAGCCAGATGAACTCGAGCGGAAAGAGATAACGGGGCAGGGCGAGAAGGAAGAAGTGAGCGCATAGCGTGTAGAGCGCAAAGCCGATTAGGGGCAAGGACAATGCCCAGCGATCGCGCGACCAGAACATGCCGAGCGTACCCAGCGCGATGCCGCCAAGGTGGAAGACCCAGATAGCCATCTTCACAGCAAAGCCATCCAGCCGCAGCACGTCAAGCAGTCCCTCAAGCGAACGGTTATTGCTGGCCCAAGCCTCGGCTGCTTCGCGCACGCTAAATTCGCCGAAGGTCGTTGTGCCATGGGGCTGGGCCAGCGAACTAAACAATTCCTCAAATTGACGCAGGAAATACCCGCCGGGATCTGCGCCGAAGGCCGCGCCGATCCTCTGCGCATAAACCTCGGCGCCATGTTGATATTTGCAATCCACTTCACAGTCTTCGCGCGCAGTCGCGTCGGCGCCATCCAGCAGCAGGGCATCGTTCTGCTTTGGGGAGCCGTCTTCCGTTTCGGCCGCCCGCCAAAGCGCCGGCATAAATTGGTCGCTGACGATCACGATGCGATTCCAAAGTACGGCATTATGAATTGTCCAGGTTGAAATGATCGCAATGTACGTGACGAGAAAAATCACTCCGTGGCGCCGCTCTACGCGGTAATTTGCGCGGTTTCGCAGCAGCCATAAGTGCAAGAGGATGCCAAGCGGGAAGAGCAGGGAAACTGCCCGCGTCAATGTGGCCAGGCCAAAAGCCATGGCGCTCAGCGCCAGAGCCTGCGACGGACTCAGCCAGCCGGAAGCGAGCCGCCCGAATGCGGCCGAAAAGTATTCTACGTACAGCCACAAGCCCATAGCCAGAAAGAATATGTAAAAGGTTTCAGTGGCGATCCGGGCGGGCTCAGCGATTAGAGCCGGGTGAAATGCTACAAAGGCCGCGCTGAACAGACCGGCGCGAGGGGCGCTTGAAATGAGCGTCGCCAGGCGAAAGACCAGGTAACCTGTCCCGGTCGCGGCCAGGCATTGGATGAGCCGGATCGCGACAATGCTGTCCTGTTTGGACAGCAATTGCTGTACGAAGCCGACGACAAGTATGTACAGCGGCGGAGTGGGAATGACAGAATTGTAGTAGGTTACGCCGCCGATCGTGCCGTGTTCCCGGCCGCTGAAAAACCCCGCGCCGACGCTGAGGTACCAATTGCTATCGGCGCCCTCGAGGTTGCTTGCATCCAATGTCGGCTGGTTCAAGGCATAGGCTAGGCGCAATGCCAGGCCAATGAACAGGATGAGCCAAAGCCAACGTGTATAATGCTCGGTGGAGGGCATTTGCACCGCATCTGGCAATTGGAGCGAATTCCTGTGAATAGTAGTCTTCAGGCGGGCAAAACACAAGGACGACTGGTGATTTGAAAACCCGTGCCCAGGCAGCGCATATCATACTGTTCGCCATCATGCTCGGGGGGCTGGCCTTCCGGCTTCTATTGCTGCCGCTGGTACGGAATCCCGGCATCAATGATCCAGCCCACTACTTCAACCTTGGTCGCAGGCTGACGCAGGGCCAGGGCTTCACGATTGACTATGTCTGGCACTACAGCCGGATGCCGGTCGAGATTGTACACGCCACCGATCATTGGCTGCCCGTGACGGGCGTCGCCGCGGCTATTGGCATGGCGGTCGGCGGCGTGAATGTCCAGGCCGCCCTCGCGCTCTTCGTTCTGGCCGGCTCATTAACGCCGCTGCTGGCTTACCTCGCCACCAGACAGATTGGACAAACCAGCGCCTGCGCGCTGATGGCGGCGGCGCTTGCCGCTTTCCTGCCGGAATTCGTCTGGAACTCCTTGCGAACAGACACGACGATCCTTAATCAAGTCCTGATAGTTTCGGCATTGCTGCTCTTCAACCATGCGATAGAGCGAAAGAGCCGTTTGGGCATTGCGCTCAGCGGCGCGCTATTCGGCTTGGCATATTTGACGCGCAACGATGCGATTGCGCTTGTCGCCGTGCTGCTGGCTTATATGCTGCTGGCCGGCGTGAAGGGCTGGGCGTCTGCGCGCCGTAGCGACCTCGCGCTTTTTTTCGCCGCGTTCGCCTTGTCAATCGCGCCTTGGCTGCTGCGCAATATTTTTGAAATCGGGATGCTTGGCAGCCCGCAGACGGTACGGATGCCTTTCATGGTGGAACCGACAGACCTCTATGCATACGGTATCCCGATCGACCTGGCGTCCTTGCTGCAGCGTCAGAGCCCGGCCCAACTTCTGGAAAAGCGGATCTTTGAATTAGGCGCTGCGCTCAAACAGATGGCGGTCGCGCTGCAAGTCCCGCTGGTTTTTCTTGCACCCGCCGGCGCAGCTTGGCTATACGTCAATAATTGCAAGAAGATGTTGTTGGGTCTGGCGCCGATATTCGTCTGGATTGCCGCAATCTTGATTGTCTATCCCATCCTGATGCCCATTCACAATCAAGGCGGCAGCTTCAAGAAATTATTCATATCAATGCTGCCCTTGCTGATTCCCTTGGGCGCGATTGCCCTGGACAAGCTGATACAGCGCCGGGCCTTGCGCGTCGCGCTGCTGCTGGCATCTCTCGTTTGGCTGGCCGCGAGCAGCTATGATCTGGCGCGGCGAGAAACCGCGGCCGCGGATACATTTTACGGCAGCATGCAAACGCTGGCCGATGCGCTGGCGGAACTTCCCGATGTGACCGGCGACGGCGAGATCCGTCTTATGTCGCAGAATCCCTACGTATTGAGCGTCTTCGGCTATTCTTCAGTGGTTACTCCGCTGGCAAGCCGCGAGGATACGCTGGCGCTGGCGCGCCAGTTTGAAATCGACTACCTGCAGATGCCGTCGGCGCGGCCGGCGCTCGATCCACTTTATCTCGGCAAGGAGACCGATTCGCGCTTCCAACTGGCGGCGCATCTTGCGGATGCGGGCGCGATTCCCTTCGAATTGTATCGCCTAGCCCCGGGCGAATAATCGTCCGCTGCGCCTTTAAGTCAGGTCACAGCCGGAATTGCGGGGATCCGCGTTTTGTCCCTATTGAATTACGCGTCTATAATGGATCGGGAAGGGTCCTGGCTTATGAAAGAGACGCAGGCTTATATCGAGCGCGTCAAGCGCGTCAATCGTGATTCGCAACGCTTGGAATTGGCGGTGGATCGCTCGCTGTCTTCCCTTCTGGCGGGGCAGGCGCTGCTCGTGCGCCGCATCGAAAAAGATTATGAATCCGAACATTGGGACCCATATTTGCGCGAGCTATGGTTTCCAGTCGAGGTTCAGACGAGCAATATCGTCGTTGTTGAGCAGCCGGCAAAGGCGCAGTTTGTGCCGGGACAACTGCTTAGCATTATTGGTCCGGTGGGGCGTCCCTTCCGATTTCGCCGCAAGCTGCGCAATATCTTGCTCATCGCCTATCAGACGACACCGGCGGCGCTGCTGATGATGTTGCCGTCCCTGCTGACGAAGCAGGTGAGCATCACGATGATATTGATGGGAACGGCGCGCCAATACGACACAAATCACCTGCCGGAGGAGCTGGAAATCGTGCGCGCGGACGACAACATGACCTGGCCGGACATGGTCATGACCTTGGGCTGGGCCGATCAAGTCTTCGCCATTGTCGGGCAGGGGAGCGAACTCCACTATTTTGGCGAAATCATGAAGTTGATTCGGCAGCGGCGCAATGATGTGCCGGCCAATTATATTTTCGGCGTGATGCAGCGTCCGCTGCCTTGCGGCGTTGGCGCATGCCACGCTTGCATTCTCAAGCTGCGCGGCGAGCAAAAGCTGCAATGCGTGGATGGGCCCGCCTTCGACTTAACGACTTTGCGCCTGAATTAGCGGTCAATTTGCCATGGCGATAGAAATCACGCGTCCTGGAAAATACAGTCTGGTCCTGTCGACGCCGGTTTTGCCGGCCGCGGGCGCGGTTGGCTTCGGCGACAGTTACAAGGCGCTTGTTGACTACGACAAGCTGGGCGCGATTGTGACGAATCCGGTCACGGTCGAAGCGCGGAGCCCGGCATCCGGCACGAGGATGATTGCCCTGGATGCCGGAATCTTGCTGCACACCGGCTTGCCGAATCCCGGGCTTGTCAAATTGATCAGACAACAGCGCAAGGTCTGGGCGAAGATGCCCGTGCCGGTCATCTTGCATTTGGCCGCTACAAGTGTCGGGCAGCTGCGGAGGGGGTGCGCGATTTTGGACGAGGTTGAAGAAATTGCTGCGGTGGAATTGGGCTTGGCCGATGACATGGAAGTTGCCGACGCGGTCCGGCTTGTGAAGTCTGCGCGGATGGAGAAACCCTTGCTGGCGCGCTTGCCCTTTTATGAGTGTTATCAACTGGCCGAGCCGATTGCCGATGCCGGGGCCGATGCGCTGGTTATGACAGCCGCGCCCCGGGGAACGGCGCGCGATCCAAATACCGGCCGTCTGGTGAGCGGACGCATTTATGGCCCCTTGATGAAGCCGATGATTCTGCGCATGGTGGGCCGGCTGCGGCGTCAAATTGACGAGGATGTTCCGATTATCGGCAGCGGCGGCGTCCATTCGCCTCAGGACGCGCGCGACTATATCGATGCCGGCGCTGTTGCCGTGCAGGTGGATACGGCGACTTGGGTGCAGCCCAAAATGCTGGAGCGCATCGCGCGCGATCTCGGCGGCTGGATCGCCACCCGGCACAAGAATGCCTTCCTTGACGAGTGGAATCCGGATATGGGCCATACCGAGGCGATAGAGCGCCGCGTTTCGTCCGATATCGCCGGTGACGCAAACTAGGGACGGGCGGCGACAAGACGTGCCCCAATACGACTTCCGCTGCAAAGCCTGCGGCCAACGCTTCAGTGTACGTTACAAGTCCTATGCGCATTACGATGCGGCGACGCCGCGTTGTCCGGCCTGCGAAGCATCGGACCTGGCTCGTCTGATCACGGCGGTGGCGATTCCACGTTCCGGCCGCGACTACGCCAAGATGTCCTCCGGCGAAATGCTGTCCGTTCTGGAATCGGGCGACGGACGGCAAGTTGACGATATGTTCAAGCAGGTGCGCGGCCGCGACGAAGCCGACGACGGTCCGGCGCCAAGCGAAACGCCTAGCTAAAGATACCAATCTCGCAGAACGTCGCGCACTTCATCGATGATGGCCTCCCATTCATAACCCGGCTCGCGCTCCAGTGTGAGGCAGTCCGGGCTGATGGTCAAAGCCCGAAGGCCTGCAACCGCGGCAAACAAGGTCTGCGCGATTGGCGAGCCCAAGTCGCCTTCCGCCGGATTGGCATAGCGCTCTTCGGCGTTCTCGGTCAGCGTCTGATTCACGAACAAGTCGGCGATGTCGGGCGCGTCGCCAAACTCAACTTCGACGGTCACGTATTCTGACATGCTGGCGCTCCTCGGGTTCTATGCGCTTGACGACGCGTGTCCCGCCGGCTGCTGCTGCGTGATGCAGTGGATGTTGCCGCCGCCCAAGAGGATTTCGCGCGCATAGACGCCGACGACCTGGCGCGCCGGGAACAACTCCGCCAGTTTGCGACAGGCGTCCTCATCCCGCCGATCGCCAAACTGCGGCAGGATGATCGCGCCATTGGCGATGTAGAAGTTGATATACGAGCCCGCCAGGCGTTCGCCCTGTGGCCGCAAAAAAGCCGTATCCACCACATCCAATCCCTCGGCCTCTTCCCGGGTCATGGTCATTGGGTCCGGCTGATGAATCTTGTGGACTTCCAGCGACGCGCCCCGCGCGTCCCGCGCCGACATCAGCTTGTCATAGGCTTCCGCCGAACGCTCGTATTGCGGATCGCTTCGGTCATCGGTCCAGGTCAGGGCGACAACGCCGGGACGGACGATACAGCAGATATTATCGACATGGCCGTCCGTCTCATCTTCATAGACGCCGCGCGGCAGCCAGATGATTTGCTCAATGTTCAAGTAGTCCGCCAGATAGTCTTCGATGTCGCCGCGGGAAAGATCTGGATTGCGATTGGTATGCAGCAGGCACTGTTCAGTCGTGATTAAAGTGCCCTGGCCATCGACGTGTATCGAGCCGCCTTCCATGACCAGGGGCGCGTCGTAGCGGTCCAGGCCTTCGACCTCGAGCATTTTGATGGGCAGGAGATCATCTTGGTCCCAGGGAAAATACATCATTTTTTGCAGGCCGCCCCAGGCATTGAATTTCCAGTTTACGCCGCGCGCGCTTCCCTGGTCGCTGACGACGAAGGTGGCGCCGATATCGCGTATCCAGGCGTCGTTGTTCGACAGTTCAACGACGCGGATTTGGGGCGGAAGCATGGCCCGGGCGTTTTCGTACTGATCCCGATTGACGCCCATCGTCACGGGTTCAAAGCGCGCGATTTTCTCGGCCACATCGACGAAGGCGCACTGCGCCGGCTTGCCGCCATTGCGCCAGGTGTCGCGCCGCTGCGGCCAAAGCATCCAGCACCCCGCATGCTCTTCCCACTCGGCTGGCATACGATATCCATCCGCCCTCGGCGTCGAGTCAATTCGCTGCGGCATCCTGCCTCCTCCGATCTGCGCTTGAACAATACCGATGTTGTGCCCAGTGCCGGCGCGGACTCGCAGAGCGAGTTTCCGTTACTGTATCAAAGTCGGTTGGGTTTCTTCAAATACCGACGATTTGGTAGGGGCGACTGACGGGCTGTGTCCACGCGCCCCGGTGAGCCGCCCAATATCGATCCTGTTCGTACCCATCGAGCGATCCATCGGATCGCCCCTACCAGACTGTTTCAATCGAAATGGATACACTACCGAGTTTCCCGGCGACGGGAAATATCGGCGCAACCATAGTACAATATCTGCTCCAAAGAAAGGAGAGATGACAGATCGTGAGCGCGGGTCTATATGCGATTTCGCCATTGGATGGGCGCTACAGTGAACGACTGATGCTGCTGCGCGACCATCTTTCGGAATGGGCGCTGATAAAATATCGCATCCAGGTCGAGCTGCGCTGGCTTTTATTCATGTCCGCGCAGGCCGATATCGCGCATGTCAGACGATTCACCGACGCGGAAACCGCGTTATTAGAGTCTATGGTATCCAATTTTGATGAGGACGCGGCAAGGCGCGTCAAAATGCTGGAGACCGAAACCAATCACGATGCCAAGGCGGTTGAATACTATATCCGAGAGCGTTTGCTGGGCACGAGTCTGCAAGATATCATTGCTTCGGTTCATTTCGCCTGCACATCTGACGATATCAACAATCTGGCCTATGCCTTGATGTTTCGCGATGTTGTGCGCGATATCTGGCAACCGGCGGCCAAGGGTTTGCTGATGAAGCTTGACGAGCTGGCCCGCTCGACGGCGGATGCGGCGATGCTTGGGCGCACGCATGGACAGGCCGCCACGCCCACCACCGTCGGCAAGGAGGTCGCTGTATTCGCGCATCGCCTCCGTCGGCAACTGGCGCAGATCGAGACCCAGGAATATCTTGGCAAGTTTAATGGCGCTGTCGGCGCCTATAACGCGCAGGCGCTCGCTTACCCGCAGGTGGACTGGCAAGAATTGTCGCGGCGGTTTGTGATTGGACTCGGGTTGGCGCATAATCCGCTGACGACTCAAATCGAAGCGCACGATTGGCTGGCCGAGCTGGCGCATGCTCTCATACGCTGCAATACCGTGCTGCTTGACTTCTGCCGGGATATGTGGGCTTACATTTCGCTCGGTTATTTTCGGCAGCGCGCCATTGCCGGGGAGGTTGGCTCTTCCACGATGCCGCATAAAGTGAACCCGATCGATTATGAAAATGCCGAAGCCAACCTTGGCGTCAGCAGCGCGACTTTGGCGCACTTGGCGGAGAAGCTGCCGGTATCCCGCTTGCAGCGCGACCTCAGCGATTCATCGGCCTTAAGAAATTATGGCGTCGGCATTGCGCACAGCTATCTGGCCGTATCTACCTTGCGACGGAGTTTGGGCAAGTTCGACCTCGATCGCGCGGCTCTAGCCGCCGACCTGGATAACGCTTGGGAAGTGCTGGCGGAGGCGGTGCAGACGATTCTCCGCCAGCATCATGTCGCGGATGCCTATGAACGGCTAAGCGCCTTGACGCGCGGCAAACCGGTTACGCGCGAGCGCTTGCATCGTTTCATCCGCGATCAGGATATCCCGGATGAAGAGAAGCGGTGTCTGCTGCAGTTGACGCCGGCGTCCTACATCGGATGCGCGGCGCAACTGGCCCGGGCTGAACGTTACCCGGCGCCGACGTCAACGGCAGAAGCGGGCGACAGCGAAACGGTCGCGGAAAAGATCATGGAGAGCGCAGAATGATGTTTCAACCATTTGCCGGGCAGGCGACGCAGCGGCTGACGATGGGGCAGGCTCTTGTCAAGTTCCTGCAGGCGCAATACACGGAATACGACGGCGAGCAGCAGCGCTTTATCCCGGCGATTTGGGGCATTTTCGGGCATGGCAATGTCAGTGGCTTGAGCCAGGCGCTTTGGGAATATGGCGCTGATTTGCCTTATTATCAGCCGACGAACGAACAATCGATGGTCCATGCCGCCTCCGGCTTCGCCCGCGCGCGCTTGCGTACGCAGACATTCGCCTGCACGACCTCAATTGGGCCCGGCGCCACCAATATGGTCACGGGCGCCGCGACCGCCCATATCAACCGTTTGCCGGTGCTGCTGCTGCCTTCGGATTATTATGCGACCCGTTTCCAGGGCCAGGTGCTGCAGGACATCGAACATCCCGTTTCGCTTGATATGAGCGTGACTGATTGTTTTCGCGTGGTGAGCCAATTCTTCGATCGCATCAGTCGTCCGGAGCAGCTTCTCTATGCCGCTCCCGAAGCGATGCGCGTGATGACAGACCCGGTCGACGCCGGCCCGGCGACAATTGCATTGCCGCAGGATATTCAGAGCGTTGCCTTTGATTATCCGGTGAATTTCTTCCGCAAAAAAGTTTGGCGCATCGAGCGGCGCAGCCCGGATGAACGTCGCCTCGCGGAAGCGATCGAACTGCTGAAGACGGCCGAACGGCCCTATATTCTGGCGGGCGGCGGCGTCCACTACGCCAAAGCCTGGGCGGAATTGAGAGCATTTTCAGACGCATTCGGCATTCCAGTTGGTGAAACGCACTCCGGCCGCGGCGCATTGCAGCAGGAATCGCCGCTTTTGATTGGCGGCAGCGGACACACCGGCACGCCTCTGTCCGGCAAATACGCGGCTGATGCCGATTTGGTTTTCCTGGTCGGCACACGTCTGGCGGATTTCGCGACTGGTTCTTATTCGGCCTGGCAAAACCCGGATGTCCGCTTCGTCAGCATCAACGTCAGCGGCGCGCATGCCCATAAACTTGGCGCATTGCCGATTGTCGCCGACGCCCGCGAGACGCTGCGCCGGCTGATCGCCGCCGGCCGCGAGGCGGGAATTAAACCCAACGCCGGCTATGTCGAAGCTGTCGCGGTTGACCGGCAAGCCTGGCTGCAGCAGAAGCGGGATTCAATCTATGTGCAATATCCCAACGAGCGCATGAGCCAGGCGCAGGTTATAGGCGTCCTTAACGACTTCATGAATGCGGGCGATACCCTGGTTTGCGCGGCGGGCACAGCGCCGGGCGACTTGCACCAACTGTTTGAGGCGACCGCCGGGCGCGGCTTGCATCTGGAGTTCGGCAATTCTTGCATGGGCTACGACATCCCCGGCGCCATTGGCGTAGGCCTGGCGCGGCCGGATGACGCCGGCGAAGTATACGTTTTCCTGGGAGACGGCAATTATTTGCTGCACCCGATGGAATTAAAAACGGCCGTTCAGGAAGGACTGAAGCTGACAGTGATTCTCCTTCAGAACGACGGCTTCCAATCCATCCACGGCCATCAAAAAGCGCTAGTCGGGCATAGCCTTGGCAACGAGTTTCGCCTTCGCGATCAAGAGACGGGTAAGCTGGATGACGGTGATTTTGTTCAGATTGACTACGCCAAGAACGCCGAAAGCATCGGTCTGAGCGCCTGGAACGTCAGCGACGAGGACGAACTTAAAGCGGCTTTGGCGGCGGCGCGAACTGAAGACGGTTCCTGCATGATCGTCGCGCAGATTGAGCGTTACAGCCGCTTGCCCCGCTCGGGCATCTGGTGGGATGTCTTTGGCGCTGAAGTGACTGACGACGAGACGACCAGGCAGCTCGTTGCCGAGCGTGAAGAAGGCCGCCAGGGCCAACGCTATTATTGGTAAGTTTGGAGCGACGATGATAAAAAGCGCGCAATTGCCAAAAACTTATGACATCGTCACCTTTGGCGATACCTGTGTCGACTTGATTTTGCGCGATAATGATGTTGCGCCGCAATTCGGCCAGGCCGAAAAAATTGTCGCAGGCTATGACCTGGAGATGGGCGGCTCCGGCTGCATTTTCGCCGCGCAAGCAGCCAAACTCGGCTTGAAGGTCGCGATTTTGGGGCGGGTTGGCGATGACGCCTTTGGGCAACTCATCATCGACACCTTGTACGCGGCCGGCGTCGATACGCGCTACATTGCAGTGGACCGAGAATTGCGCACAGGCGTGACTGTGCATCTTGTGCAAGGCGATGATCGCGCCATGCTGACACATTTTGGCGCGCTGAATACCTTGAGACCCGCTGATGTCAGCGACGAGATCCTGTCGTCCGCGCGGCATTTGCACTATGGCAGCCTGTACCTGCACACGGGATTGCTGCCGCATTGGATAGACATATTAAATCGCGCGAAGCGGCAGGGTTTGACCATCTCACTCGATACGAATTGGGACCCGGAAGAGCGTTGGGATTATGACTTGCAACGCGCTTTTCCGCTTTTGGATGTGCTCCTGCCCAACGCTCAAGAGGCGCTGTATCTGAGTGGCGAGCGGGACTTCGCAAGCGCGGTCGCGGCCTTGCGGGGGCGCGTGCCGTTGTTGGTTGTGAAGTGCGATGTCGACGGCGCGCTGGCTTGGCGGGATGGGTCTGAATTCAGCCAGTCCGTCCAGCCGGCAGCCGATGGCGGGGACGGGATCGGCGCTGGCGACAGCTTTGGCGCGGGCTTTCTGGCGGGTTGGCTCGACGGCCTTTCCATCGAAGAATGTCTTGCGATTGGCTGTTTTTGCGGGCGGGCGGTGGCCGGCGCCAGCGGCGGATTGGCCGGCCAGCCCCTGCGCGCGGGCATTCCCGCGCTGCAGCCGACGCCGGTCCAGGTCAGCCTGGCGGAATCCTAGTCCTCATTCCTGGCCGTTGCTGGTAGACCCTTCGCCATTGTAACCGCGCCCGACGCCGCGATATTCGAAGCCGAGCAGACGCAATTCCTCCGGGCTGTACATGTTGCGCCCGTCGATCAAGATGGGCTGTTTCATCGCTTGCCGCACCCGGCGCATATCGAGGTGTTTGAATTCGTTCCAAGGTGTCAAGACGAGCAGGGCGTCAGCATCTTCGGCGGCGCAGTAGGAGTTGTCGCAGAGGACGATGCTCGGCACTTCGCGGTTGGCATTCTCCATCGCGACCGGGTCATAGGCTTTGACGGTAGCGCCCTGATTGATGAGCGAACGCGCCACCGTCAGCGCCGGCGACTCGCGCGTGTCGTCCGTATTCTCTTTGAAGGCCAGGCCGAGAATGGCAACGGTCTTGCCATTTAGGCTGCCGCCAAGCATTTCCCGCGCCTTCAGGGTGATTTGACGCCGTTGAAAGGCGTTGATCTCCATCACCGCATTGAGCAGCTGGGGGTGCATGCCATGCGTTTGCGCCATATTCGCCAGCGCCTTGACATCTTTGGGGAAACAGGAACCGCCGAAGCCGACGCCGGCCTGCAAAAAATGGGGGCCGATCCGTTTGTCGAAACCCATGCCGCGCGCGACTTCGGTCACATCGGCGCCGAGCCGTTCGCAGATTATGCTGATCTCGTTGATAAAGCTGATGCGAGTGGCCAGGAAGGCGTTGGAGGCGTATTTGATCATCTCGGCCGTGCGCAGGTCAGTGACGACAATTGGCGAGTCGAGCGGCGCGTAGAGCTCGGCTACGGTCTCGGCCGCTGCCGGATCGGTTGATCCCAAAACAGTCCGGTCGGGGTGCATAAAATCAGCAATGGCGGAGCCTTCGCGCAGGAATTCCGGACAAGATACAACAGAAAACCCGATCGGCTGCGGTTGATTGCTGCTGATGATTTCTGTGGTCCAGTCGCCCGTGCCCACCGGCACGGTCGATTTGTTGACGATGATCATGGGATGATCCATCGTTTTGGCGATGGATTGCGCCGCGGCCCGCACGTATTGCAAATCGGCCTCGCCATCGACGCCGGAAGGCGTGCCGACGCAGATGAATACAAACTCCGCCTGTTTGAGCCCAACCGCGTAAGAGGTCGTGAAATGCATGCGCCCGGCCTCGGTATTGCGCTGCGCCACCTCAGCCAGGCCGGGCTCATAAATGGGCATCTTGCCGTCCAGCAGCATGTCGATTTTGAGTTCATCAATGTCAACCAGCGTCACATCGTTGCCCAAGTCGGCAAAGCAGGTGCCAGTGACCAGACCGACATATCCGCTGCCAATTACACAGATTTTCCTCATGTCAACATCATCCAGTTTTGCGTCGGGTTGTCCCTATGCGGGCCAGCTACTTTTACACGTCCGGCCCCGCTTATCCTTTGCGACGATTTGCACATTCGAAGTATGGCACGTATCTTGCAGTTTCGATACCGCCGAAGCGCCCAGGCGTCTTGCGGCAGAGCCGATTTTGGCGTTCAAAAAGCTATTTCTCTTGTTATACTGGCATGTCGCGCATCAAAGAATGTTGAGGAAAAGCGAGATGCCGAAGGCGCTGGATTCGCAGACGCGGACGAATTTGTACTGGGCGCATTTTAAGGACGGCGCGCCGCCGGAAGCGCACAAAGTGCCATTTCGCAATATCCGTGATTTGCTGGCGATGCATGCCAAGACTTCAGGCGGCAAGACCTTTCTGATCAATTACGATGATGATGACAGGCGCCTTGAACTGAGCTACGCGGAATTCACCGCCCGTGCGCACCAGGCGGCCAATTTCTTGTACGACGATCTCGGCGTGCGCCGGGGAGACCGCGTCGCGACAATTGCCTACAATCATGTTGATACCGTTCTCATTTATTTCGCCTGCTGGGTCATTGGGGCGGCGGTAGCGCCGCAGAATGTCGGCGAAGACGACCTGCGGATCGCCTTTATCCTGCGCAACTGCGAGGCCAAGGTCTGCTTCGTCCGCGCGGAATACCTGGGGCGCGCCGAGCGCATTATTCGAGGCAACGAGCGCGACCCGGGCGCGCCAAACATCAAGCGGGTCGTACAGGTGGGCGGGAGGCCCGGTAAAAATTACCTCAACTTTCATGCAGCGCTGAAAGACCGCCCAACCACCTTCCTTGGCGATGAATCCGGCGCCAAAGCGGCGGATATGCCCATGGGCGAAGGCAATGCGGAGACCGCCGCGCTGGACGATGAGGCCCTGCTGGTCTATACAAGCGGCACCACTGGCACGCCCAAAGGCGTCATCCTGTCACAATACAATCTGCTGGTTGATGCCTATGGCATCAGCCAATGGCAGGCGATTACCGGCAATCAGCGCGCAATGTGCGTGCTGCCGATACACCATGTGAACGGCATCGTTGTGACGATCATGATTCCTTTGTATGTTGGCGGCTCAACCGTCCTCAACCGCCGCTTTAGCGTGTCGCACTTCTGGGAGCGGGTGGCGCGCGAGCGGGTGAATGTCGTCAGCGTCGTTCCGACCCTGCTGCAATTCTTGATCGAATATGGCGAACGCGAGCGGGAAGCCGGCAAGACGATCTTCGGCGGCGGGATCAGTCGCCGCGATCTGACGCATTTTCGCCATTTCATTTGCGGCGCCGGTACCTTGTCCGTGGCTTTGGCCAAGAGCTTCAGCGAATTCTTTGGCCTGACCATATTGCATGGTTACGGCTTGAGCGAGAGCACCTGTTATTCATGCTTTTTGCCGATCGGCCTTTCCTGGGAAACGAATCAGCATTGGCTGCTCGATCATGGCTACCCAAGCATAGGCTGTCCTATCGAGCCGAATGAGATGGCGATCTTCACCGCCGACGGCAGCGGCGAGCAGCTGGGCGAGGGCGAGCGGGGCGAAATCTGCATCCGCGGGCACAACGTCATGCAGGGCTATTACAAGCGTCCGGACGCCAATGCCGAGACCTTCAAGTTTCAGTGGTTTCGCAGTGGCGATGAAGGCTTCTTCCTTCTTGATGAAAGCGGGCGGCAGTTCTTCTTCATCACCGGGCGGATCAAGGAATTAATCAATCGCGGCGGGGTTAAGTTCAGCCCCTTCGACATTGAGGAGGTCCTGATCGGCATAGACGGGGTGAAAGCGGGCTTGGCCATCGGCTTCCAGAATGTCTATTACGGCGAGGAGGTCGGCGCTTATGTGGTCTTGGAGGAGGGCGAGCAAATCGACGATGAGGCGATCATCGCGCGCTGCCGCCAACAAATGCCCTTCGAGAAATCACCCAAAGCAGTCGTCTTCGGAAGTGAAATACCGGTGACCTCAACCGGCAAATATCAGCGCTTGAAGCTGCAAGATCTCTTTGCCGAATGGGAGCGGACGCAGTTCAGACCTTAGGTATTGCCGCCGATGCCGCGCATCCGGCGCCGAAGCAGTTCCGGCAGGACGAGCAAACTGAGCAAACCGTTGAGAACAACAATGACCGTGCTGCCCTCGTGACCGAGCACGCCAAGCGGCAGAGACAACTGGGCGAAAATAACGCCCAGGACGAGCAAAACAATAACCATCAGCGAAAAGCCGATATTCTGCCAGACGACGCGCCGGGCGCGCCTGCTCAGCTGGACGGCGTCCATTAAGCGTTGGAGCCGGTCGCCCATCAGCGCCACATCTGAAGTTTCCAGGGCCACATCCGCGCCGGCGCCGCCCATGGCGATTCCGACATCGGCGACAGCCAGGGCGGGCGCATCGTTAATGCCATCGCCAACCATGACAACCGGGCCGATTTCTTCCTGAAACCGGCGCAGCGCCTGCGCTTTTTCCTGCGGGAGCAATTCGGCGTATACCTGGTCGATGCCGACACGCGCCGCTATTGACTCCGCCACACGGCGATTGTCGCCGGTCAACATCACAACCTGTATTCCCAGGCGCTTGAGGTCGGCAACCAAACCGGGCGCAGACCCGCGCGCTTCGTCGGCGAGCGCAATCAAACCCAGCCACTTGTCTGCGCGGGCGACTGCGGCAACAGTTTTGCCTTCGCCTTCCAGCCGCCGTTGCGCCTTGTCCAAACGCCCGGGCAGCGGGCGGCGCGGTCGCAATTGCGATACACGGCCGACTTGCACTTCCTGGCCATCAAGCAGCGCGCGCACGCCCTGCCCGGGCCGGGCGGCAAAGTCCTGGATGGGCGCGGGCCGCAGGTCGCGCGCGGCGGCATATTCGACGATCGCCCGCGCCAGCGGATGTTCGGAACGCGCTTCAATCGAGGCGGCCGCCCGAAGCAGTTCTTCTTCCGTTACACCTTGAGCGAGAACGACATCAGTTACCGCTGGCTGGCCCAGCGTGAGCGTGCCGGTTTTGTCGAAGGCGAATACCTTGACCGCGGCCAGCTTTTCGAGGCTGGCGCCGCCCTTGAATAGCAAGCCGCGTCTCGCGGCCGCGGCAATGGCGGAGATGAAGGCCGATGGCACGCTGATTACAAGGGCGCAGGGCGATGCTACCGTCATTAAGACCATGGCGCGATAAAAGTTGCTATGAAAATCGCTTAGACCCAAGGCCGGCGGCAGGACGATGAAGAGCAAAACTCCGAAGATGATTAGCTTGGCGTAAACCTGCTCGAATCGATAAAGGAATCTCTCCGTCGGCGCCTTGCTGCCTTGCGCTTCCTCGACGAGTTTGATGATGCGAGACAATGTCGTCTGCTCGGTGGAACGCAGCGATCGCACATCAAGGATGCCTTGCTTGTTCAGGGCGCCGGCGAACACTTCGTCTCCGATCAATTTGTCCACGGGCATGGATTCGCCGGTGATTGGGCTTTCATCAACTGTGGAGTTGCCGGCGATGACCAGGCCGTCCACCGGTATGCGCTCGCCCGGTTCGATCAACACGATGTCTCCGCTTTTGATCTCGCCGATGGACAATTCTTCTATGCTGTCGCCGCGTTTCACCTTCGCCGTCTTCGGGTAGAGTTGGAAAAGATCGCGAATGGCGCGCCGACTGCGGTCGATCGCGTAGTCCTGCAGCACATTGCTCAGCGAAAAGAGGAAGAGCAGTATGGCGCCCTCCCGCCACTGGCCAATGAAGGCCGCGCCCAGCGCCGCCAGAACCATCAGCAGATCGACATCCAG
This sequence comes from Anaerolineae bacterium, assembly GCA_022826865.1. GTDB lineage: Bacteria > Chloroflexota > Anaerolineae > Aggregatilineales > Phototrophicaceae > UBA6055. The sequence continues at coordinate 32,541 of JAJDUC010000106.1, read as the reverse complement.
CGCGCCGGCGCGCAAGCTTTCCAGGGCTGATTTTGCGCCATAAAATCCGCCGGCCAGGTAGGCGACGATGCCCAAAGAGAGCAAGACGGCCTGCGATGCGCCCAGGCGCTCGCCGACCAGGCTGGCGACGATTGCCGCCAGAGTGACGACGACCAGCTTTGGCGCGAGCCATTCTTGGCTGAAACGATGGGCTGTGCCTTCACGTGTATTCTCAGCAGTGGCAAGCCGGGCGATATTTTGCGCCATCTTCGCTCACTTCGTTTACCTATGAGTCAACAAAATTTTAACATAGGTTAATTCATTTTGCAAACGGCGAAGATTAGAAGTTTGCACAATAACAAAAATCAAATTGACATGTGAGCTATTTGCTGTGGCAGGGGAGAGAAAAGGGCATGCAAGCAGCGCATGCCCTTCGGCCAACTGATTATGCAACGGCTGCTTAGACGATATCGTCGTTGTTGGGGATCTTCTTCAATTGGCGCGGGACGCTCAAGTAAAGGGCGGCTGCCATCAAGGCGACGGCGATCCCGGCCCAGCTGAAGGCGACAAGCTGGAGTGGCGCGCCGGACATGACATTAGCGGCAAAATAGGCGACCGGGTTGGTAATACGATCGAATCCGCTGTAAATGGGCGTCGACAAGACGGTTGGCAGATCGAGGATGATATGCAAGCCGGTCATCAGGGCGACCACGGTCATGACGATGCGGGCGACCGTCTTTCGCGAGCGCAACTGATTGATATCGCCCTGGCCCTTCCAGCCCAAGACGATTAGGAATAAGCCGAATGCCATGCAAATAAGCATGGAAACGGCGTCGCCCGTTGCGTCCGGGCGGATGAAGAGCGCCAGAAAGCCGACGGTAAAGACGCCGATGACGATTGACATCAGGCGAATGAGGTGCGGCGCGCGGTTGACCAGGAAGAAGGCGACTGAACCCAGCAGCGCCGAGCCCAGATAACCGGCGGACATAATGAGGGCATCCGCGCCGCCATTATATCGGATTTCATAGGCGCCCGCGCGCGACAACGTGAAACTATCGACGGAACCGCCCGTGACTTGCATGGCAAAGGCGCTTAAGCCGCCATGAATGTTATTGATGAACATACGCAGCGGATGTACCACATTCGCCATGGAATCGCTGTACCACAGCAACAATATGGCGGCAAAGGCCAAGGCCGAAATAATCAGGCTCTGCTGCACGATCTGGCGGCGAACCTTGCGTTCTACGAAATCTCTTAACATTTCTGCTCTCCTTTCGCCTATGGCTTCATTTGACATCGCGACCGGATGGAAACTCGCCGGCGCTTAAGCTTCTGATGTCTGCGCCTTGCTTTTTTCGCTCACGGCGCTGCTTAACTCGCCGCCAACTTGTTTGATGAGACCGAAATAGACCGCCGCCCCGAGCATGCAAAAGGCGACTGCAGCCCAAATCGCGGCGACCACAGAGGCCGGCAGCAGCGGCGTAACCTGCTCCGAAAACTGAGCGGCGTCGTTCTTGCCGACTGCGCTGAGCGCATCGGCGTTTTGCACCAGCAGCCGCAGATCGAATACCGCATTTAAGGCGGTGAGTATCGCCAAGGTATTGAGCAAGAACACGTTGACCAGTCTGGGCGCCTGCCAACCCAGGGCGATTAGACCAACGCCAAATCCAATGCCGACGATCAGCGCGGTCGGTCCGCGTTCGGCGCTAGGCAGGGCATAGCTGAGCGTGAGCGCGATGATCGACAGGCCAAGCAAGAAGGCGAGGCCGCTCGTCCACTTTGGTATGCGGTTGGTCAAGAAGAAGAGCAGCGAACCGAACAGAGCGGCGCCCAGATAACCGGCCGGCGCGATCAGGGCGATGTTCCCGCCATTGACCACCGCCACCCCGGATCCATCCGGATTAACTTCAAATCCTTGCACCTGCCCGCCAGTTAGAAGCGCAGCCAGGGAATGACCGGCTTCGTGAACATAGGTCACGAAGAGGCGGACCGGATAGGTCACAACCGACAAATTGAAACCGGTTGCTGCGGAATTGGTACTTCGCACCGCGTTTTCCACATCGCGCATATTCCAAATGAAAAGCGCGACGATCAGGGCCAGCAGCGTAACGGCGATGGTTTGTCGACGGATATTCCCGTCGCTTGCGCTGCTCCTGGTGACGCTGATAGCGCGTCGATTGCGACTGTAGAAGAATAGGGACAAGGCCGCGACCGGCAATCCGGTGACGAGGAATATCAGCGCGGGCGAATAGGCCGCGGGCAAAACGACATCGACGCTGCCAGCCAAAGATTTGACGCCGCTCGTCACATCCTCGCCAAGGCTTCCGCCATTGAAGGCGTCTGAAGTGAAGAATATACCGGCGGCAATCCAGATTATGCTCAGCAGAAGCAGCGTTCCCCAGAAGACCTTCTTTTGCCTTTGCACGGGTTATGATCTCCGTAGACTATGACTGATAGCCTATCAGTATGCCTTGCCGCCTTGATGCGACGCAAGCGGCGCCCGGCATTTCCTCAACTACGATTATACGAAATACGGCGCTGGATTCAGATTTCAATCGTAAAATCTTTGTAATTTCGGCTTGGATTTACCTATAATCTGGGGGCGCAGTTAATCCCTGACAGGGACCAACAGTCATGGCAAAGCTGGACCTGAGCGACTTTGTTCCGTCGACCGACTTGGCCCAGGCCGAGACAATGCCCGCGCGCTGGTACATCGAGCCAGCCTTCCTGAAATTGGAAGCGGAGAAGATCTTTTACAAGACCTGGCAGCCGGTGGCGCGCCTGGACGATTTGACCCGGATCGGCGATTTTTTCACCTGCCAAGTATTGGATCAACCCTTGGTCATCTTGCGCGACCTCTCCGGCGAATTGCGCGCCTTTTACAACGTCTGCGCGCACCGGGCGGCGGTGGTGGCACATGGCCGCGGCAATCGCAAAAGCCTGCAATGCCGGTACCATGGCTGGACTTATGATCTGAATGGCAAGCTGCTGCGCGCGCCTGAGTTTGAAGGCGTGGCGAACTGGAATCCGCAGGATGTCTGTTTGCAGGCGGTCCGCGTCGAGGCTTGGGGTCCTTGGGTCTTTGTGAATTTGGATGCCTCGGCCGCCCCGATGAAAGAGGCATACGGAAAGATAGCGGCTGAGATAGCGGCGGCCGGATTCGATTTGAGCAATATGCGCTTGGTCGAGCGTCGGGAGTATTTGATTGAATGCAACTGGAAGGTCTACGTCGACAACTATCTTGAAGGTTATCACCTGCCGGTTGCTCATCCTGGTTTATTCCGAGAAGTTGACTACGACAAATACCAGGTCGAAACTTTTCGCAATTATTCGAAGCAGCACGCGCCAATCCGCGCGTTGGAATCCGGCGAAGCGCGCGATCGGCGTTATGCGCGCAGCGGCGATGCCGAAGAAGACGCGCTCTATTATTGGGTTTTCCCCAATGTCATGTTGAATGTTTACCTGGATAACACTTCCATCAACATCATCATCCCGGTCGGGCCGGACAAGACCTTAACCGTGTTCGAGTGGTATTTCGAAGCGCCTGGCACGGGCCCGGGCTGGGAGAGTATGCAGCAAATCATCGCCTTCAGCGACGAAATCCAGCAAGAAGACATCGAACTTTGCGAGTGGGTGCAGCGTGGATTAAGATCCAATGCCTATGACAAGGGCCGTTTTTCCGTCTTGCGCGAGAACGGCGTGCATCATTTCCAGACCCTGGTGCATGAGTTTCTCACTCGTGACTAGCCGTCGTCGGCGGGGTCAAACTGTCGCAGGGAAAAAGCCGAGACGGGGGAGACACCCATAGCGACCAGGCCGACGGCGCCCCAGATGGCGTTGCCGGCGACGGTGACCCCGTGCAGCAGGAAACCCAGAGAGATCGCCTCCAGTTGATCCATGCCTGTCGCCTGACCCGCCACCACGATTGCGAGTTCAAATGGGCCCAGCCCGGCTACGCTGACCGGCAAAGCCAAACTTAGGGCCGCCAGCGATATCCCGAGCGGCACGCTCAAGATGTAATCCACTTCAATGCGCAGGGCGAGATGCAAGAAATAGAAGGCTGCCAGCGAAAAGAACCAGGCGATGACAGTCCAGGCCAGTGTGAAGCCCAAACTGCGCCACTGCGTGAGGGGCTGCAGACCATCGAGTAGATTGTCGAGAATCGACTTGAGCGGCAGGCGCTGCAAGAAAGGGATTAACGCCATGAGCTTTTCCAGCAATTGCCGGGCGATATGCGGCGCCCGGGCAAGCAACAGCAGCGCCGTGAAACCGGTCAGCGCGAGCAGGCCGAATACCGCTGCCCGATTTGAGACTTCCGGCGGCATGTCGGGCAGATTGCCGATGACGGCGGCGATCATAAGCGCGACAACAAGCGTGTCGATCAATCGTTCCACGACGATGCTGGTGGCCGATGTCACTAGCGGAATGCCTTCGCGCCTGGCCAGCACGCTCCGCGCGACTTCTCCCAGGCGCAGGGGCAATTGATTGCCCAGGAACATGATGTTCACCAGGTGAGCCGCTTGCGAAAGCGGCAGACGGCGGCTGAGCAAATCCCACCAGCGAACGCCGCGCGTGAAGAGCGACAGAGTCGCGCAAAGAAACGCCAATAACAGATATGCCGGGTCGGCGCGGCGAATCACCGCTATGACATCAGCAATTGGTATGTCGCGCAGGATGAAGACCAGCAATACCATGCTTACAAGGACGCTGGCAAGAATCAGGATTATTTGTCTTCGGCTCATTGTTTCGTTGTACCGACGGGAATTCCGCCTTTTGGTCATGCCGAATTTGCGCGCAGCGCGGCGATCAAGCTCTTGCTGATTCTACCAGAATAACGGGCTCGCCTCCGATTGCGCTGCTGCGGGAGCCTTCAAGATCGGGATAGCTGTAGTCGCCCGCCGGCTTGAGATCGAGGGCAATTGTCCCGGTCTGGCTCGGCAATGGCAGGATCTCGCCGTTTGCGGCATAGGCCGTCAAGGCCGCGCCTGATGTCGTAAAGGGATATGTCAGCTGCTGATCGGTGTTGTTCCACAAGACGATGATGCGCGAGCCGCTGCTTCGTTTGAACGTGATCACCGTGACTTCGCCGTTCAGGCCGGTCAGGCTATGCGCTTCAAAGGGCTGGCTGCCAAACACTTCCGCGAGCAGTTGAAAAGCCTGCGCCACCGGGCGCGGCGTATTGGCAAGCGGGTGCTGGCTGAAGCAGTGTGAGCCAGGCGCGTTACGATAGATTCCGAAGGCGTCGCCAAAGCAGGCGCCGCTCTCGCAGAGCTCGCCGCCATGCGGCGGGAAATCCGTGCCCGCCGGATAATTGCCGCAATCATCGTACAGTTGATGATACATGACCACTTGGACACCCTTGGACCAAGCGAATGCCGCGCTCATGATGAGAAAATGCGCCTGCTGCTCCACGGTCGCCAGGCGCTGCCGTTGTTCCGGATTATTCGCCCAGACCGGTCCGGGATAGTCGTTCCAAACGGAGACTCCGGTCTCGTTCACCCAGATCGGCCGCGACAAATCAAGCGTGGCCAGCTTATCCTGCGCGACTTTCGTCAGCCAGCCGCTGCGCCAGGGATCGTCATAACTGTGAACCGCCATAATATCGAAGAACCAGTCGTAGCGATCGCGCAGCGGGTCGTTGCGAATATGATGCAGCACTTCTGTCAGCAGGCTCTCTCCATCGGCGAACAACAATCCGCCGAAGACAACGCGCGCTTTTGGATCAACGGTCTTTATGACGATGGCCGCTACTTTGAGCAGGCGGGCGTAGGCTTCAGCGCCGCCCCGCCAGAATTGCGGCACATCCGGTTCATTCCAGACTTCCCAGACGCGTACGCCGTCGCTGTCATTGAAGGCATTGTGCTGCGCCAGGACGCCGCCCGGTTTATAGCGCGTAACGGCGTAGTGCACAAAATGCGCCCAGTGATTGTCCGGGTGCATCGGCACATCGCCGCCGGCGCTGTCGCTGCCGTCGGCGAATATCGGCGCGAACAGGTTGGCGATGCTGTCGCCATCTTGCCAGAATTCCGGCCGACCCAAAAGAATCACATTCGTTTTCAGGCCCTGGCGGATGTCCTCGGCGAGCAGACTGTCATAGGCTGACCAGTCATATTGATGCGGCTGGATTTCTATGCGATCCCAATAGAGCGGCCAACGGTTCCAGCCGGCGCCCAGAATCAAGGCGTTGCGGTAGCGTTCGGCGCTGGTATCGTGGATGAAACTGATAAACGTGATGCCCAGCCTGTCCGAGCGGAGGTAACTGTCGTCGCCGACGAGCGCGCCGGGCGCCGATGTCGGCGCAAGCGGGACCTGAGCCTTCACCGCGTGCCGCGCCTGAAAACTCGCCAGCGCAATAAGGACCAAGCCGAGACTGGCGAGGATAGGGATCGCGCCGCCCCGTCGCGAATGGACGGAGCGCGCTTTGCCATTGCTTAACTGGATTGCCATGGCTCGGCCCTCGAGCGAGCAGGTCATTAAGCGTTGCTGGCGCAACGCCATGATTATAATTGCCGGTGTAAAATGGGACAGCGCCAATGCCGGGTACTGTATCAATGTCGGTTGAGTTTCTTCAAATACCGACGATTTGGTAGGGGCGACTCGGTGAGTCGCCCAATATCGATCCTGATTTACCCATCGGGCGATCCACCGGATCGCCCCTACCAGACTATTTCAACCGACTTTGATACACTACCCAATGCCGCCTGAATTGACGCGCCCGCGGGCCAAGGCTATACTTGATCTCATTCCGGCAGATTGCGCGCAAAGGTGATGCGATGACGGCTGTATCCGACGAGTTGATGCAAATCCTGCGTTGCCCGGTGGCGGTGCATTACAAGGACAAAGGCGACGATCCGGGCCGGCTGCGTCTGGTTAAGGATTGCTGGCTGGTCTGTGATGACAGTGGCTGCAAATACCCGATTCGCGACGGCATTCCCGTGATGTTGGTGGATGAAGGCGAAAAGTGGAAGGACACCGCCGAAGATAACTTGCCTGTCCCGCCACCCCCGGACTAAGGGCCGGGGGCAAGTTTTTTCCGCGCAGCAAGCCTCAGGCCGGCGCCGGCTTCAGATCCAGCGCCTGCAAGGTCAGTTGGGATCCGTCCACGCTGACATCGACCAGCACATGGTTGCCATCGACAATGCGCCCTTCAAGCATGGCCATAGCCAGCGGATCTTGCAATTCGCGCTGCATGGCGCGCTTCAGCGGCCGGGCGCCGTAGACCGGATCCCAGCCCTCGTCCGCCAACATGAGCCGGGCGGCATCGCGCAGTTCTAGCGTGATGCGGCGGTCCGCGAGCATATGCTTGAGTCCGTCAAGCTGCAGATCGACAATTCGAGCGATATGCTCGCGCCCGAGGCTGTGGAAGACGATGATCTCGTCCAGCCGGTTCAGGAATTCGGGCCGAAAATAGCGGTCCAGTTCTTTCATGATGGCGCCGCGCTCCACAGCGCCGCCCATCTGCTTGATGAGCGCGCTGCCCACATTGCTCGTCATGATGATCACGCTGCTGCTGAAGTTGACCGTGCGGCCCTGGCCGTCGGTCAGGCGTCCATCGTCCAGGACTTGCAAAAAGGCGTTGAAGATATCCGGGTGCGCCTTTTCGATTTCGTCGAAAAGCACAACCGAATAAGGGCGCCGGCGTAGAGCTTCAGTCAACTGGCCGCCTTCTTCGTAGCCGACGTAGCCGGGCGGCGCGCCAAGCATTCGGGCGATACTGTGCTTTTCCCCATATTCGCTCATATCGATGCGTACCATCGCGTCTTCATCGTCAAAGAGAAATTGCGCCAGTGAACGCGCCATTTCCGTCTTGCCAACTCCAGTTGGACCTAGAAAGAGAAAGGCGCCAACCGGGCGACTGGGATCTTGCAGGCCGACGCGGCTGCGGCGCACGGCTGCGGAAACCGCCTTGACCGCGTCGTCCTGACCGACAATGCGTTCATGCAGGCGGTCCTCCATCCGCAGCAGCTTTTCGACTTCGCCTTCCAGCATGCGCGCAACCGGGATGCCGGTCCAGCGGCTGACGATGGCGGCGATTTCATCGGCATCCACTTCTTCTTTCAGCATCAGCGTTCCATCTTGGCGCAAGGCTTCTATGCCGGCTTCGCTTTTGCTGAGCGCCTTGTCCAGCTCCGGCAGGACGCCGTAACGAAGACGAGCAGCTTCTTCGAGCTTGCCCTGGCGCTCGGCGCGCTCCAGCTGATTGCGGGCGTCGTCAATTTCAGCTTTGCGGCTTGAAATGCGTTGAATCACATCTTTTTCATGCTGCCAGACCGCAAGCAAGCTATTCAGGTCTTCCTGCGCATCGGCCAGTTCCACTTCGAGGTCGGCCAGGCGCCGCTTTGAGGCCTCGTCCTTTTCCATGTTCAGCGCGGCGCGTTCAATCTCCAGTTGCATGATCTGCCGCTCGGCCTTGTCCAACTCGGCCGGCTTGCTGTCGATCTCCATTTTGAGATGAGCCGCCGCTTCATCAATGAGATCAATGGCTTTGTCCGGCAATTGGCGATCGGGAACGTAACGCTGGCTCAGCGCGGCGGCGGCGATGACCGCGCCGTCTTGAATGCGCACGCCGTGATGTACTTCGTAGCGCTCCTTCAGTCCGCGCAGGATGCTGACCGTGTCCTCGACCGACGGCTCCTGCACGTAGATCGGTTGAAAGCGCCGTTCAAGAGCGGCATCTTTTTCAATGTGCTGCCGGTATTCGTCCAGCGTGGTCGCGCCGATCATGCGCAGCTCGCCGCGCGCCAGCATCGGCTTGAGCATATTGCCGGCGTCCATGGCGCCTTCCGCCTTGCCGGCGCCGACGATATTGTGCAGTTCGTCGATGAAGAGGATGATCTCGCCTTCGCTATCGGCGATTTCCTTGAGCACAGCTTGCAGGCGTTCTTCAAACTCGCCGCGAAACTTGCTGCCGGCGACCAGCGCCGCCATATCCAGGGCGATGATTGTCTTGTCCTTCAAACCCTCCGGCACATCGCCTTTGACGAGGCGCTGCGCCAAGCCCTCGGCGATGGCGGTCTTGCCGACGCCGGCCTCGCCGATTAGCACGGGATTGTTTTTCGTGCGGCGGCTGATGACGTGAATCACGCGGCGGATTTCTTCGTCGCGCCCGATGACCGGGTCAAGCCGACCCTGCCTCGCGTCGGCGGTCAAATCACGCCCGAATTTGCTCAGGCTCTCGTATGTCGATTCCGGGTCCTGGCTGGTGACGCGCTGGCGTCCCCGTATCGATTGCAGCGCCTGCAGGATATCGTCGGCCTGAACCCCATGCCGTCCCAAGATGACGTTCATCGACTTGTCTTTGCCAAGCGCGAGGAGCAGATGTTCCGTGCTCGTGTATTCATCGCGCATCTGCTTCGCTTCTTTTTCCGCCTGCGTAAAAACGGCCAGGCTTTCGCGGGATAGCCCGATGCCGGCGGCGGGTTGGCTGGTCCGTGGCAGACTTTGCAGTTCCCCCCGCAATTCGGTTTGGAAGGCGGCCGGATGCGCGCCGATCTTTTGAATGATGCGGGGCGCCAGGCCCTCTTCCTGCTCCATCAATCCCAAAAAAACATGAACAGGCTCGATGGCGCTGTGCTGATATTCGCTCGCGATGCTTTGGGCTTTTAGGATGGCGGCTTGCGCTTTGTTGGTGTATCGGCTGAAATCCATGGCCCCTCCCGCTGTCTCTTGTCCTGCGGCCAGTATCAACCGTGGACGTTGGAAGGGTGTATGCGAAATGTTAATTCTGTATTATCGCGTTGCAAAGTCCCATCTAGCTTTGGCAGGAGCGCAGGACAATGCCGCTTCCGACAAGCGTGAACCGGTCCAGACAGGCGGGCATCAGGCAGGTTTCACCTTTCGCAAGCGCGATTGACTCATGTCCGCGCGCATCCACTCTCATGCTTCCGTCGATACAGGTCAACGATTGAAAGCGCCCGTTGCAATCAATGGCTAGCGGCTCATCGAGCAAGCGATGGCGCCAGGTGCGAAAATAGCGCCCGTCGACCAGCAGATCGCCTTCCGGCCGCGCGACTTCCGGTGGCGAGCCCAAATTCGCGACCCGTAAACCCTTTTCAATGTGGAGTTCCCGCGGCTCGCCGTCCAAACCCAACCGGCCCCAATCGTGTAGCCGGTAGGTTGTATCGCTGGATTGTTGAATCTCGTAAATCAGCAAGCCTGGGCCCAGGGCATGGACGGTGTTGGCCGGGATATAGAGCACATCGCCGCGCTCGACCACGGCGTAGGCGAGGAGCGGGTCCAACTGCTGGCGCCGGATGGCTGCGGCCAACTGCGCCGGCGTCGTGCCGCGCCGCAAACCCGTGACCAAACGCGCGCCCGGTTCCGCATGCAGTACCACCCAGGCTTCGGTTTTGCCGCGCGGTTCTCCTTCGAGTAGACGAGCTTGCGCATCATCAGGATGCACCTGGATCGAAAGCCAGGCATTGGCGTCGATGAATTTTGCCAAGAGCGGGAAGCTTTCGGTCTGGCCCGGTCCGGCCCCAATCAGCTCCCCGCCGTCTCGCCGCGTCAGCTCTCCGAGGCTCATGCCCCGCAGCGCGCCGTTGACGATCAGGGCGCTGTCATGCAATTCCCAGGCTTCGCCATAGGGATCGCGCGTGGGCAGCTTTTTGTTCAGGTGTGAAGCCAGCCTGCGCCCGCCCCAAACCTTCACATGCAGGGCTGGCTGGAGTTTTAGGGGATACAGCGACTGCGGTCGCATAAGCGCCCTCCAGAATGATCTATTCAAGTGTAGCAATTGTCAGCAGTTATCATATGTTGTAAGTTGGCTATGCTATAATAGCCTAGACTCAACAATGGTTGACGGTCGGTCGTATTGCTGTTGCTGGACAGTGTATAGCTTCGAGTCCGTACGATGATAGAACAGCCAGCGCCACAGGATTATCTGGATGATTTCCACGCGATAGAAATCCCGCGGCTGTTTCAGCCGCACGTGGAGACGCGCGACCGAGCCGCCGGCATTCGCCGCGTCCGCCAGGAACTGGGCAGGATGCGGACTGGGCTTGCCCTGCACCGCGATAGCCTTGGCGGCAACGCAAAGACTTCGGCCGATGAATCCAGACGGCTGGCGGTGCCGCTTAATTTGCTCCTTTTATTGCATGAATTGCTCGTGGACGAGGTGAACGACCTCGAGCGCAGTCTGAGCAACGGCAAACCTTTGCCTTACAGTTTTAACTTTGGGCGTTTCATATTTGGCGACGAATCATCCGGCGAGTGGTTTATCGGCGGACAAGAGCAATACGACGACTGGCTGAGGATAAAGCAGTTCAAGGCCCGTCTTGATGCATTGCGCCAGCAGGGTCAGCCGGCCTGGGAACAACTGAACAGCATACGCAACAATCTGGAAGCCTTAACAGAGACGCATCAGAAACGTCAGCAGAAAATTGACAACCGCGGGAAGCGCTCATTTGTAATCCGCCGTGTCTTCTTGTTGATTGTGTTGATCGTGGTCAGCGGCTGGGCCGGCCTCCACTACCTGGACAGCTCGCGCGATCTGAGCCTTGCCGCCTTGGCTTTGTGCGCGATATGCGTCGTTCTCATTCCGATAGTGATTGCCAACTGGAAGGACCCAAGAACGCGCACCGCGCGAAAACAGCGCAAGCTGGAGGAGCAGATACTGCAATTGAAGCAAGAAGGCACGCAGTATCGTCAAAGTTATCAACCGCTTGAATTGCAGATCAAGGCGCTGGAAGTGCATTACAGCCGGATGATGGATACCTGGGAGTCGGCGCGGCTGATCAAGAATCGCCTCGACACATTCATTGAAGAAGGGCAGCCGCTGCGCGAACGCGTCAACGAAATCCGCGGCGAATTGGCTGGCTTGCGCGCACAGCAAGAGAAGCTGCAAAACAGGTTGGATATGCGTCAGAAGCGCGGCGCGCTATCGCGGCGACTGATCTTGCACATCATGCTTGTCGTGGCGAGCGGCGCGGTCGGCTATTATTTGCATGCCATCGGCGAATCCAATTATGGCAATATCATGTATGGCTTGGGCGGCGCTTTTGCTCTTCTTGTGCCGCTGGCCTATATGAATTGGAAGAGGCGCGATGGGAGTTTGTTGTCCCGTTTGCGGCAGATTGAAACGCGCATGCGCCAGTTGCAAACGGAAGGGGGGCAAGTGATGAAACGCTATCATCCAATTGAATTGCAAATCAAGACGCTTATCGCGCAGTATAAACGTACGCGAGCAGGCATCGTCGTCGAGGAAGCGCCTGAGCTGGCTTAAGCGCCCACCGGATCGAATCGATAAATCGCGCCTCCATAATCAATGACATACAACTCGCCCGCCTCATCCTGCCCGAAGCTGCTGATCTGCAGATCCGTCCGCATGAACTCCGCCGTATGCCAAGTGTGATTATGATCGCGCCAGGATGCCCAAATCCGGCCGGTACAGTAGTCGCCAAATAGATACGCCGCTTGCAAATCCGCGATCGCTTCGCCGCGGTAAACATAACCGCCTGTCACCGAGCAGCCCAGCGCATGGTCGTACTCAAAGAAGGGTGGAACATGATTTTGGGCGGTTCCGCCGGCGAAGATTTGGCTGCCTTCCCAGACGTTCCAACCGTAATTCTCGCCGCCCGCGCTCACGGCCGGCTGGAAGTTGACTTCTTCCCATTTGTTCTGCCCGACATCCGCCAGGTACATATCGCCGGTCAGGCGGTCGAAGCTGAAGCGCCAGACGTTGCGCAAGCCGTAAGACCAGATCTCGTCCAGCGCAGCCGGGTCGCCAACGAAGGGATTGTCCGTCGGAATTGCATAAGGCGCCGCGCCGTCGACATCAATGCGCAGAATGGAACCGAGGAGCAGCCGGCGATTCTGCCCGGCGCCCAAGGGGTCGTTTGCCGAGCCGCCATCGCCCAGCGTAATGTAAAGGTATCCATCGGGACCAAAGTCAATATGGCCGCCATTGTGATTGGTATAGGGTTGCGCCAGTTGAAAGATGATTTGGCCGCTGCTGGCGTCGGCTATGTTCGGATCTTCGGCTGAGACTTGATAACGGGCGACGATGGTGCTGCCGTTGCGGTCGGTATAGTTGACGAAGAAATAGCCATTGGAGGCATAATCCGGATGGAAGGCCAAACCGAGCAAGCCTTGCTCAGTATATCGGCTGGTCAATGCGACTTGGGAGATTAAGCGCGACACATCGAGAAAGGCCGGCGTCAGGCGCAGACCGTCTTTGTAGGGCCAGATGAGCCCGGTCTGTTCGACCAGGAAAAGACGGCCGGAGCCATCGCCCGCATTGGCGACATAAATCGGGCGTGTCAGCCCGGCGGCGATAGTTGTCAATTTGACATTCGAAGCGCTGGGCGCGCTCTCGCGCGAGACGAGAATCGCGGAATCGGAGTCTTGGGCGGCGATTGCGCCGGCGAGCAAAGCGACGGTTGCAACAATGAGAAGCCGTAAGACATGCACGATGATTCCTCCGCGGTAGAACTTGGATGATACAGCTAGCCAGCGAGCCGTTAGTAGAACGTAGTGCCCGCTCACGCTGATGTCAAGACTTTACAGGATCAAGCCAAGGCAGCCGCTTCAGATTTTCTTTAACCACAGAAGTATTCCCAAGTAACTCATGCGAATGTCGGCATACGGTCGATACGTAGGGGCGACTGACCCGCAGTGTCTACGCGCGGCTGTGTGTCGCCCGAAAATTCGCGCTTGTGTCGGCGGGCGATTCACAGGGTCGCGTAGGTCGCGTAGACACTGACCGCTCGCCCTTACAGCGAGTCTCCTCTTATACCGTAGGGGCGACCCTTGGGTCGCCCGCAAGTATGCAGTGAAAGACGACGCGCATTGTTTCAATTGCTTACATGGGATTGCTGAGGACACAGCAGTAGCGCCAAGTTAGCCCTGCGAGAATTCTGTTGTTGGTCATGGTATATTTTTGGGCGAGCCACGGGCTCGCCCGTACATCCAGTTGGCAGATGGCGGGCGACTCACAGAGTCGCCCCTACATTTTTACATGGCCATCGGCGACAATGTTTTGAAGCGATTGCCCGAAGAGGCAGGCCCGTCCGTTCATTGGGCTCGGGCCGGTTGATTGCGCGCCAGCCGGGACAGGATGGCGTAGTTATTGGCGCGCTCGGGCGCGTCGATGCGTTCATCCCCGTGAATATGCCGCAGGCAAGTCACCAGATGAGACTCGATTCCGAATTGACTGCGCGTGCGCGACTTGAGCCAGCTTTCGCCCCATATTTCCGCCGCAACGCTGATGCAATGCAGCGCTTGTTCGGACAAGGTCCCTTCAAATCTGGTTGGCAGCAATTCGTCGATGAGATGCCAGCGCATATCCTGCCACTTGCCGGCAGCGATGATCGCGCCGGCGAAGAGCGCCACGTTGCGCCAGCGAGCGTAATCGTGGCAAAGGAGAGCGACGATATTCTCCGGAAAGATCCAGCCCTCGGCGCTCTGTGGCCGCAGTTCAGCCGGCATTTGGCACTCATCGTAGAATTCAAGTAGCGCGCAGGCCGCCAGATATTCCTGAATCGTCAAGTGAGGAAAGCGATATAGATTGGGCGCGTCCGAGACCAGGATGCCGTTGCGGGTCGCCAGGTATTCCAGGACATCTTCAATGCCCGCCCCCAAACCGCCGCCCAGCGCCTGCTGCTCGACCAGCTTATCCAGCAAACGCCCCCGTTGAATGATCGTGGGATAGCGCTGATAACTTTGCTGTTCGGAGTGCAGCTCAAAGGCGATCAGTTTTAAGGCGGCCCGCATGCGGTCGAGATTGATATTGGCCAGCTTCTCATGCAGCTTGTCGGCGGGCGAGGGAATATTCCAGCGGTCCAGCAATTCAACCGTATGTTCATAGAGCTCGGCGCGTTTATCCGGCAGTTGCTTGTAGTCTTCGTGAATCAGGGTGAGCAAGGCGAGCATCAATGGCTGACGCGCCAGCGGCCAGAGCGCCCGCGTTTCGCGGATGGTCTTGTTAAGATCAGCGGCCATCAGGGCGGCCTGCTTCGGCGCGACTGCGCGCCCGCCCAGAACGCCGGGGCGGTTCTGAGCGACATTGTCATACCAGCGTTCAATATAAGTCTGGACTTGCTGCCAGGTAAAGGGCGCCAACTCCGCCGAGGCGAAGCGATCGGACAGGCGCCAGCGCGAATCGTGGCGGTAGGCGTAGGTGCGGCTGGTGACGATGATGCGACAGCTTGGAAAACGATCGACCCAGTTCTCGATGATCCGCTGCAGAAGGATGCGGTCATGCTCCTCATAGACCTCGTCGAGGCCGTCAAGCACAAGCAAACTGCCGTGAGTCGGCACAGCGCTTTGGGTCAGATAGCCTTCCAGATGAGGCGCCAGGTTGCCGGTGGCCCGTTTGATGTAATCGAGCAGCCGCGCCGCCGAGGCTTCGCCCATCGCTTTGGGAAACAGGTTGGGCGAATTGGCGAAATCGCGCAGGCTGACATAAATCGGCAAGATCGGACCGTGAATCCAGGAGGCGCCCAGCATCTCCAAACCCTTTACCTTGTCCTGTCGCTCGGCGCGTGGGTCGCAGGCATAAGCCAGGGCGGTGACGATGAAGCGGCACAAGGAGCTCTTGCCCGTGCCAGCGGCGCCCGTGATGACAATCAAGGGCTGCGCGGAGACAACCTCAAAGACCGATTCGCGGACGAACCCCATGTCTTTTTCGATAGCTTGATAGCGCCTCGCGTTCAGTTCTTCGATGCTTACCGCGTGGAACTGCCGCTGGTCCGTCCAGATGTCAACTGGCGTGTAAAGCTGATGCAGCATGGCCGGCGTATGATGCTGCGACGCCGGGTGAATGGTGGTCGTCGGGATATTCCATTCGCTGCGCACGGCGGCGAGATAAGCTTTCAGCGCAGACTTGTTGCCTTGGTAATGCTCGGCCACGATATTGACATCCTGGCCGGCGAAGATGACATGCCCGCCGGCGGAGATGCTGCCCGCCTGTACGCGCACGGCCGACGGATAATCGGTATGTTCGCGCATGGTTTCAAGCAGATTGCGCGCGAATTGCATTGCCTTCACCCCTTGGTTGGCCGAGCCGTCCAAGCCGCCGGTCGCCACGATCAGCCAGTCCAGCCCGACCAATTCATCGCTGTTCAGTTTTTCCGGCAAGAGGTCCTGCCGCGCCAGGTCTTCCGCCGTCCGCCTGTAATTGCGGTCGCGATAGATCTCTGTCAGGCGCTTGCTCAATGGCCCGCAGTAGCGATAGCGCTTCAGCAGGCGGCGCAGCAAGGTCAGTTTTGTTGTCGGATTCGGCAGGACTGGCGTGAAGACCATCATGACCAGCTTCTGGTAAGGCGAATCGAGCGTCGACTGGTCTGCCTGACGCTTGAGCTGGCTCCAGTTATTTTGGACGAAACTGCGCCAGGCGGCGGGCGAGGCGATCATCATCTGACTTGCAGGCGCGGCGCGCGCCGGCTTGGCAATGGCCTTGGCGGCGCCCGGCCGCACAGGTTGGTTCATTTGCGCGTCTCGCTCTTGATTGCCCGGCGATGTTGAAATTCCCGGCATTACGCGGCGGGCGCGCCGGCTTGCGCCAGACCGGGTTTTGCGCCTTTCAGTATGGCACGATGGACGCGGCTGCGCTCAGATTTTTTTGGCGCGATTGCGGGAGATTGCTTCGTGAAAGTTGATGGCGACTTCGCCGGCGCTGGCCATAATTGCGCCCACGAGCGGTTGATCGAACAGGGTCAAGGCGGCGGCGGTCAAAGCTGGGGAGAAGCGCAACAGGGATTTCGCCGCGCGCAGCAGGAGCCGTGTATTGGGTTTCTTGGGCGTGGTCAGTTGCGCTTCCACAGTCTGCAAATCGTGCATAGCCGCTTCGCGCGATTCCGGCAGCATATCCTGCTTCTTTATCGTGTCCTCGACGTTGCGAAAGCACTGCAACATCATATCAAATTCTTGCGGCGTGGTTTCGACCCCGCCCACTGTCACCGTCTGATTCGTATGCTGCGCGACATCGCCGCCGGTCTGCACCTTGACCTGGCCATCGCGCCCGGCGAAGACGACGTGACCCGTCACCGACAGGTGGTCAATGTCAATGTTGATATCGGGACGGAATGGCCCGGCCTTGTTTAGACTTCGTTCGCTCGAATCCACTTTTGCATTCCCTTCACGCTTGTTGCGTCTGCGTTCGATTTCAGTTGCGTCTCGCGTTCATGTCAAGCCGACCAGGCGAAAGCCTATGGATGAATACCGCACACGCGGGTCGAGGTAATAGCGAAAGGAGGTCTGGGCGCGGTCGCAAGGACTGACGAAGCTGCCGCCGGCGACCGCCCGGCGGTAGTCGCGCCCGTCTTCTGCGGCCGCCGCTGTGTTCAGCGTCCATTCCCAGATGTTGCCCGCCAGGTCAAAAACGCCGTAAGGACTGATGCCTTTGTGATAGCGATCGACCGGCGTAGTAGTCTTCAAACCCGTCTCCAGCGTGTTGCAATGCTCCTCATGGTATTCGTCGCCCCAGGGGAAATAACGATCGTCATCGCCTTTGGCGGCGCGCTGCCATTGCGCAATTGTCGGCAGCGCGATCTTCATCTTCAGCATATCTCCCAGCCAATTGGCAAATGCCATCGCCTCATACCAGTTGACATTTTCGCGTGGCAGGCTGTCACCGCTAAAACGCGAGCCGGCAGCGCCCTTGCCTAGCTTGAACCAGCGCTGCGCATGCGCCGAATGGCTCCACCAGCGCGGATTCTTGTAACCGTCCTGCGCTTGGACAAAGATGTCGAATTGCGCATTAGTCACCGGATACTTGCTCATGACAAAGTTGTCAACTTGCTCGGTGATTTCGCCGAAGTCTTCATCGGCGCCGACAAGGCTGGAGATGGTGACGCTGCCATGCGCAATGTCACACCATTGTAGCATGGGCAAAATCTCTTTGACCGCGCTCGGCTCATCGAAGGCGAGGGCGGCCGATCGGGCGCGCAGGAAAGCCTGATTCTGCGGCGCGTCGGCCAAGGCCTGGCTCGTCGCGGTTAGCGCTTCGGCCTTTACCAGCGCTTGCCGCGCCGTTTTTACAGGCGTCTGCGGCCGCGGCGCGGTCAAGATGCCGGAAGCTTTGACCGTATCGGAGATGCCCATTGTCGCGCTGTCGCCCGATTTGCAGAATCGCCTCAGGTTCTGCGGGTCGTAATTGCCAAACTCTTTTTGGAACTCGGCCAAGGCTTCGCAGGCCATTTGCCGCGTGCTTTCAAAGGCGAACAGGGCGACGATATGTTGATACTCTCGCTCTAATTCGCGGGAGTTTGACCGACCGGCGACGGCGGATTCCGCGACCCGCAGCAATTTGTCCAAGGGAACAAAACGCGAACGGTAGCCGCTGGCCTGCGCTTGCTTCAGCAGGACGATGGCCTTGTCGTAATCGCCCTTTTCCAGCGCCTTAACGCCTTCGCTGACCAAATCTACCGGGTTGTCGGATGACGCGGGAGCGGGTTCGCCGCCGTTGGCTGCGGCTGCGCTGCGCCGGCGTTCCGCAATCAATATGGCGTTCAGCAGCAGCGAGACATTTTCCACGGTCAAGCTATCGGACAGGTCAACAAATTGCCAGTCCTTAATTTTCGCTGGCAGCACCGTGCTGCGGTCGATCAGTACGGGCACGATCTCACGCCGCAGCTGCAGCGCGACTTCCAACTCCCGGCGGCAATAGCGCGACGCCACTGAATCCGGCGAAAGCAGGTATACAAACAGATCGCACCAATCGAGCCGGCGCAGAATCTCCTTCCACCAGTCTTGCCCGGTGTTGAGCCGCTGATCGTACCAGACATCGTGCGCATGCAAGGTCTCGATGATGCGAATGCAAAAGGCCTTGTCGACACGGGCGTAGCTGACAAAAATCTTCATTCGCCGTTTCGCCCTTCCAACGCAGCGCCATATTGAAGCAGGGCCCGGCTTTCTGCGCTGTCGATTCGCTGCAAAGTCTCAATGGCGAGATCGCGCAGCGATACACTTTCCCATGAGGGCGTTTCATCTTCGATCAGCAATTCTTGGAGGATGGGCAGGTCGCTCTCATTCATCTGTGGCGCCAATCTTTTCATGGCAAACAGGCGCAAGTGCAAACAGCCGTCGCTGAGCGCGAGATCAAGCCAGGGGCGGGCGGCGGCGGCATTGATTTGATAAATCGACTTCAGCGCGGCCAAGCGCAAGAATTCATCGGCATCGTTTTTCAAGGCGTCGCCGAGCGCCGGAATGACCCGCGTATCACCCAATTGGCCAAGGGCTTCCGCCGCCGCTTCGCGCAGGGCTTTATGAGGACTCCGCAGCAGAGGCGCGATGCGCGCGGCTTCTTCGCTGGCGCCTAACTCCGCCAGGGCGCGGATCGCCGTTGCCTGCACAATCCAATGCGAGTCGGAAAGGCAATGCGCCAACTTGGGGATTGCGGCGCGATCCTGCAACATCGCTAGCGCCTCGGCGGAGGCCCAACGAACGCTCCAGTTGCTGTCCTCAAGCGCTTCAAGCAGCAATGGCAAGATCTTGGGGTTGCCGCTGCCTCGCAAGTGTCGGGCAAATTTACGCAGAAAGCGCGCCGCCTTCTGGGCCCGCCCCCAGTCGTCATCGCGCAAGACCTGGAGTGTACGCCTTATCTTTTCTTCGTCGCCGTAACTGGCCGGCTCGGGCCCGCTGGTCGCGCTGTCGGTCCGCGGGATTGCCCCGGCGCTATGCGATTTTTCAAGAGCGTTCAGGGCGGCGCGCGCGCGCTGGCCGATCGTCGCCTCGCCCTCGGCGGCGAGACGGCTGTCATCCAGCAATCGACGCAATTCAGGCGCCGCCACCACATATTTTGCCTCCGCCAGAAGCTCAATGGCGGCGGCGACAGTCGCCGGGCGGGCGCTGCTTAGCAGCTCAATCAAGGCCTGGCAGTCGATACCTTTCATCGTTTGGAGGAGGCCCGTCGCCGCTTCGATGATATCGGGGTCTGCATCCTCCAGCGCCGCCATGAGCGCCGTCTGCGCCGCGGTTTCATCATCGAAGCGGGACAGGCTTTCGTAAACGGCCAGCCGCAGGCGCTTGTCTTCGTCGTCCTTCATCTCCAGGAGGATTGGCAGAGCGAGGTCAGCCGGCTGGTCGACCAGGCTACTGAGCGCGCGCTGCCGTTTTTGCCAGTCGGCGTGTTGGAGTTGCTGCGCCAAATCGTCCGGGATCGTGGCATAATGCGTCCCTACAGTCTGCGCGCTGAATTCATCGAAGAGCGGCTTGCCATAGAGGAGCGCCTCAATGTTGCTGCCGGCCAGCACGGTGGACTCTGGCGGATTTTCCAGGACCAATACAATGTTCTCGAGCAGTTGCTGGAGCCCCTCGCGATTGGGCAGATGCTTAATGGCGCCGGCGATACGCCGCTCCAGCTCACTCGCATTTTTCTGGCGCATGATCGCCAGTTCGAGCGACTCCGGCAGCGTCGTACGTTGACCGATGACCCCGGCCAAACCGAGCGCGATATCAGTTTCATTTGTATTTGCCGCAATCTCGTAGAATTCAGGATTGAGCGTCAATTTGCGGGCGTCGGCAAATGAGAGAAGGCGGCTTGTGACCAGGCGACCGCGGGCGGCCAGCGCCGCAACAACAGATTTACGCTGGGCGGGATTTTCCTGCGACCACTGCAAGACCCGAACCAGGATTTCGGAATAGGCGAATTTCATCAGCGCGAGTAGAACTTCACTTTGGTCGCTGCGATAGGGATCTTCGAGATAATCCAGCAGCAGGATCGCCGTCGGCAGATATTTGATCTCGCCGAGCATCCAGATCGCGTTTTGGCGCAGATTCTTGTCCGCCCCCTGGGCGAGTTTCACGAGCCAGGCCACGGCCAGCGACAAGTTGTAGTCGGCGACCTGGTCCGCAACGGAAATAGCCGACTGGCGGTCGAGCTCGCTTACGATATTCAAAAAGTCCACCGGCAATTCCAGCTGCAGCGCGCTCACCTCGCGCCAGAGCCAGAGTTGCTGTGAATTGCTGAAGCGACTCATCTGCCCCAGCATCATCACTGTCGTCAAGTCGGGATCGGGCAAGCCGGCGAGCGTTGCGCGCAGAGCGCCCTGCGCGTTTGGATTTTGGGCGCACAAGCGCAGAAGCTTGGCGATCAGCCCTTCCGCGTTTTCCTTGTACAGCGGCATGATTCGTCGCAGGCACATAACAGCGAGGAAGGGGTCAATGTCGGCAATCTGGTCTATGATGCGGAGGCGGCTATCTTCCGGCACGGAGTCGACCGCGATCAGAACCAGGCCGTCCCACTTCTGCTCGACGCGTCCGCTGTCGGCGAACTCGGGCCGGGTCAAATACTTGATTAGTCCGTCCTGCTTTAGATTCTCGACGGCAAGAAAGCGCTGCATGACGATTGACTCGAAGCGAAGCCGGTCGCCGCAAGCGCTCAAGAGGCCCAGATCCAGCGCGGCATCGATGATGCGGCTGTCGCCCAACTGATATTCTGCGGCGGCGCGCGCCATAAAACGATGATTGTCTTGCAGCATCATCGACCAGGCGAGCCCGCGCAGCGCCCCAAGAATCTGCGCCGCGTTCAGACCATTGGCCACCGCGGGGAGCTGCTGCAGGCGGTTCGTCAGCAGCGCAGGCATCGGGTCCGCTTGCCAGTGATTGAAGGCAAGCGCCCGGTCGGTCGCGAACAGTTCCATACCGATCGCAATTTGGGCCAATTGACTTTCTTCGATGAACGTGGCCTTTTCGCGCAGCAATTGCCGAAAGGCGCTCTGTTGATCCAGCATGAGGCAGCCGCTGGCGAGCTTTTGCGCGAATGCGGTTGTTGGGCGGTTGATCCGCAGGCAGGGCAGGTTTGGATCGCCGGGCCCGGCCCGCTCTGAAAGCAGCACAATGCGCTGATTCGGGTTGCCATCAATCCATTGGCTGGCTTCGCCCGCGAATATCGGGTTGGCCGCGCAGAGATCATTCCAATGGTCAAATACGATTAAGGCCGGATTGCTCTCCAACCAGTGCTGCCAATAAGACAGTAGCGGCCATTGCGCTTCCATGAAGGCCTCAAAACTATCGTATTGCCCATTCCATCCCGCCAGATCGATCCAAAATGGCACAGCTTCTTCAGTATCCGAGAGCGCCTGATGCGCCTGGGCCAGCGCCAGGAGCCGCGCGTAAAAGGTTTTGCCGCCGCCGGCTTCGCCTCTGACGACGAATTGGGGCTCGTCGGCGGACCACTGCAGCAGATCCTCCACCGCAAGCGAAGCGCCCGCTTTCTGCGCCGTGAAGTCGCCGGCCGTGATCAGACTGCTTTGCAGCATGCGAGGGCGTATTTCCGCCGCGCCCGGCCCGTCGCTGTTGCGAAGAGCGGCCCAGGAGCTGGGCATCTTTGCCAAGGCCAACTCGGACGCCTGAATGAAGCTGCGCAGAGCGTCCTGGCGTTCGCCTGTCCCGGCCGCGCTTTCGACCGGCGGCATCTGGCTCAGCAGATTCTCGAGGCTGCGGTCACTGGGATCGTCAAACCAGCGGCGAAAGTCGACCCAGTCGTTGAAGGCGAAGTCGGCGATCATTTCGGTGGAGAAATCGCGCGCTATCACCGCGGTGACCGGGATGCCGCTCGCCTGGAAATGCTCAAATTCCGCGCGGCAATAGGCCGAATCAAGGTAGCTGTCCGATATGATTGCAATCGCAGCTGTCGCCCGGTTGCGCGCTTCCCGAATCCCCGCCGCCCAGTCGGCCAAAGGCGCGATTGCGAAGCGATCGAGCCAGATATTGCGATAGTAGCTAATCAAGCGGGTCGAAAGCCGGAAAGCATAATCAAGGTCGATATTATGGTAGGAAACAAAAACCAAGCTCTCGTTGATGACGGAACCCCTTATCGTGCCGAAACGCGCATATTCACTTTCCAATTATACTCTTGGGCGTCCAGCGCGTTCTGCGATGCGGGCTCAATTCTCATCAGTTCCGCGGCGGGGCAGCCTTTCAGGAGACGAGCGCCTGCGATAGTATTCTTGCGCTGCAACGAGCGGGGAGCGCTCTTGGTATGGCAAATTCTAGCCTGTGGCGCGGCGCGATTTATGGCATCGCGGCAGCGAGTATCTGGGGCGGCATGTATGTGGTCTCCGACTTGACGCTGGAAGCGATACCGCCTTTTACTTTGCTCACGCTGCGCATTCTGCTGGCGCTGTTGGTTTTACTCCCGCTCGAGCGGAGGCGCGGACATGCCTTTCCAAGCGGCGCCGGCCTGCGAAATCTACTGTTGGTCGGCATAGCCGGGCTCGGTATCAGCTTGGGCACACAGTTCGTCGGTACGGACCTGTCAACGGCGGTCAACGGCGCGCTGGTCACGAGCGCGTCTCCGGCTTTTGTCGTCCTCTTCGCCCTCATCATCTTGCGCGAAAGACTGACAATCCTGAGGCTGGGCGCGATCATCCTGGCGTCTGTCGGCGTTCTGGCGATTCTTGATCCGGGCCGGGCGGATTTCAGCTCGGAAACCTTCGTCGGCGATGTCTTCCTGGCGGTTTCCGCCTTGACCTGGGGTTTGTATTCGGTGCTTGTGCGCCGTCTGTCTCTGCGGCATCCACTGCCAACTCTAACCGTGACCGTCGTCGCTCTGTTTGGTGGATTGCTGATCGCCATCCCGGCGAGCCTCATCGAATTGACGCGGCGGCCCGTCGTTAGCCTGGATCCGGGTATCGTCCTGGGCGTGCTCTATCTGGGCTTGGTATCGACAGCGCTGGCCCTGCTCTTGTGGAATCGAGCATTTGCTCTCGTGCCAGCGACTGTCGCCTCGCTCTTCTTCTTCGCGCAGCCGCTGGTCGGCGTGCTGCTATCGGCGTTAATCCTCGGGCAGGCGATGACGTCGTCGTTGTGGATTGGCGGCGGCCTGATTGCCCTGGGTCTGTTGTTCTCGCTCATCCGGAGCCCGAACGCAAAAGAGCCGAGCCGGACAGTAAATGCCTAGCTTCGCGCGCCATAGTCAGCAGGCGAAAGCGGCGAACAGCGGCGAAGAACTCGGCAATCTCCCGCAGATTGTCCGTGCGGTGATTCTCGCGAAGCTGTTCATGGCAGGACTCGTCAGTCAAGAGCGCGATGTCCTGTTTGACGCCCGCCAGCCCACGCAAGGTCATTGCGCAGATATAGCCGATTCGGGCCAGCCGGGCGTCGTCGGTCCAGCCGGCTTGGCGCAGACCGGCGATATATCCGGCGAATACGCCACGGTCCAATTGCTCGGCAAAGTCATGCGAGAAGCCATCGTAATATAAACTGACGGCTACCAGCGACACGAGATCGGAGCCGAGGGCGCCCGACCCGGCTAATGCCCAGTCCAGCAGTACAACTTCGTCCTGGCCATGCATGACGTTGCGGCGAAAGGCGTCATTGTGGCAGAAGGTCTGCGGCAAAGCCCGCAGCGCGCCGCAGAATAACTCACGATCGCGCCAGATAGCCTCGATCTCCGCCTGATCTTCCCGCGGCAGCGTGATTCGCGCCAATGGATGCATCAGCAGTTGATCCAGCTCCGTAAACGTGTTGGATAGGGCCGGGACGATAGCCCGGTGCCAGTTTTTCGATAGCCAGGCATATTCCGGCAAGCGCGCGGCGGACAGCCAGGCGCCGTTGAAGCGCCCGAGGCGGAGGGCAATGTCCTGATAATCCGCCAGCGACCAGGCGTCTTTTGTATCGCGAATGTCCTCCATCCAGATCCAGCAGGCTTCGCCGCGGTCCTCGCAGCGGTAGACCCTTGGCAAGGCGAAAGTCCGCGGCGGGGGGCTTGCCAACAAGTCCGAGCGATGCAACTCGTATTCGCGTTTCCAGTAGTAGGGCGAAGCCTCATCTTCGGTCGCGCGGCGGAAAAGGATCTTGAGGATAAGAGAAGGGAGCGGGCCTTCTGCGCTGCTTAACCGGAAGCGGTAGATGGCGGTCCCGCCGACTGCGCCGCCGACGCCGCCGGTTACAGCTTCGAAACTGAAGTCGCTGATCGCTGGCGCAGGGCCGTCGGCGGCGACGCTGGCCATTTCACGCAGATAGCGAGGGGAAAGAGATGCGAGCTCTTGTTGAGTTTCCGCTGGGCGAGAACCTGGCGGCATGGCGTTCAGTCGATGCCGAGGTAGGTCTTTTTTACGGTTTCGTTTTTTTGCAGATTGGCGGCGGTATCGCTTATGGCGACTTCGCCACTCTGCAGCACGTATCCGCGATCGGCAATTTGCAGCGCCATATGCGCGTTCTGCTCGACCAGCAAGATAGTGACGCCTTCGTTGGCGATGCGCTGCACGGTTTCGAAGACGCCATCCACCAGCACCGGCGCCAAGCCCATTGAGGGTTCATCCAGCAATAAAAGTCGTGGTTTCGACATCAATGCGCGCGCGATCGCCAGCATCTGCTGTTCACCGCCGCTCAAGGTTCCGGCGACCTGCTTCCGGCGTTCCTGAAGCCGGGGAAAGAGCGAGAACGCGCCCTTGAGGTCTTCCTTTATGGCGCCGTCGCGCCTGATATAGGCGCCCATGTCGAGGTTTTCTTCAACCGTCAGCTTGGCGAAGACCCCGCGACCTTCGGGAACCATGGAGATGCCTTTGGATACGAGCATGTCGGCGCGTGTATTGGAGATTACCTCGCCGTCGTAGTTCACGCTGCCTTCGCGCGGTGTCATCAAGCCCGAGATTGTACGCAGCGTTGTCGTCTTTCCAGCGCCGTTGGAGCCGATAAGCGCGATGATTTCACCCGTATCGACTTCAAAAGAAACGCCCTTCAGCGCATGGATGTTGCCGTAATAAGTGTGAATGCCGTTGACTTCCAGAAGCGCCATGATCTGAGCCCGCCTTCGGCTAAGTTTCGCTGGCGGTGGCGCTGGCGGCTGCGCCACGGCCCAGGTAGGCTTCAATGACATCGGGATTGGTCTGGATCTCGCTGGGCAGACCTTCCGCGATCTTGCGCCCATAATCCAGCACAGTAATGTGCTCGGATATCTCCATGACGACGCGCATATCATGTTCGATCAAAACGACTGTGATGCCCAGTTCATCGCGCAGCCGGCGGATGAAATCTGTCGTTTCGATGGTTTCCCGCGGATTCATCCCGGCGGTCGGCTCGTCCAGGAGGACCAGCTTTGGTTTGTTGGCCAGCGCCCGCGCAATCTCCAGCCGCCTCTGGTCGCCATAAGAAAGATTTTTGGAGAGCATGTCGCCCTTGCCCGCCAAGCCCACGAAGCGCAGCAATTCGCTGGCCCGATCTTCGGACATCACGTCCTCTTCGCGCGTGAATGGCAAGCCGAGAATCGCGCCGATCCAGGTCGACTTGAGATGCGGCTCCTGCCCAACCATGACATTTTCAATGGCGGACATATTGTTGAACAGCCGGATATTCTGAAACGTGCGCGAAATGCCCGAGCGGGTGATTTGATCGGGCGACCGGCCATTGATGCGCGCGCCATCAAACAAGATTTCGCCGTCGTCAATTTGATAAAAGCCGGTGATGCAATTGAAGAAGGTGGTCTTGCCAGCGCCGTTTGGCCCGATAATGCTGGCTATGGCACCTTCCGGAATGTAAAAATCGAGATTATCGACAGCGACCAAACCGCTGAAGCGCTTGGTCATGCCCTTTGCTTCCAGAATCCTGGACGTCCCGTTCCTGCCCGTTTCGGCCATGCTCAACTTGCCCCTGCGTTATTCGGCCGCCGCCGGCTTTAGCTTGACACCCTGCCGGACTTCATGCGTCACGATCTTGGACGGGATGAATCCCTGTGGACGCTTGATCATCATCAGAATCAGCAGCGCGCCATACATCATGAAGCGGAAGTCGGAGAATTCGCGCAGGAGCTCCGGCATGCCGATCAGCACAATCGCGCCGACAACGATGCCGGGATTGCTGGCGATGCCGCCGACAATAATCAAACTCAGCACGTTGATGGAGATGAAAACGGTGAAACTGTTGGGGAAGACTGTGCCGACCTTGGCGGCGAAGATCGCGCCCGCTACACCGCCGGTCGCCGCGCTTAATGTGAAGGCGAGCAGTTTTGCGCGGGCCGTGTCGATGCCCATTGCAGTAGCTACATCTTCGTCCTCGCGAATCGCCATCCATTGCCGGCCGGTGCGCGAATTGTTCAGCCGGATTGACACGAACAAGGTGACCAGGCAGGCCACCAGGACGATGTAATAGAGCTGTTCCGGGTTCTTGAGTTCGGCGCCCAGGAAGACCGGTTTGGGAATCGCTTGCACGCCTTGAGCGCCGCCGATCAACGGCTTCAGCCAGTCGGAAATTGCCAGCTTGCCGATGATTTCTCCGAAGCCCAGCGTCGCGATCGCCAGGTAATCGCCGCGCATGCGCAGAACGGGCATGGCAAATATGAATCCGGCGGTCATTGCCGCCAGCAGCGCCACCGGGATCACCGTCCAAAAATTGAAAGTTCCTTTTAGCAGACCCAGGGGCCCGATGGATGTGAGGACGGCCAGAATATATGCGCCAACCGCATAGTTGGTCACGTAGCCCAAATCGAGCAGACCGGCCAAGCCAATCGCGATATTCAAGCCCAATCCCATCAAGACGAAGATGCCGATTGTCACAGCCACATCGCTCAGTGTGCGTCCGATCAGCCAAGGCAGAGACAAAAGAATGGCGACGAAGAGGAGCATGCCGATGCCGTTCAAAACGCGGCGCTGGGAGTATTCCATGGTCGATATGCCATGGCGCAGGTTTTGACCGAACATCGCCCAAAGGAACCCGGTGACTGTGCTGACAACAAAGAGCGCCAGCGCGGCATTTTGCCGCAAGGTATCGCGGCGGAAGATCTCTTTCAAGGTATCGCGGTCAAGATGCTCCTGCAGAATCAGGCGAACGGTCTCGCCGAAGGCGCCAACCAGAAATGTGACGCCCAGCCCATAGAGCAGCGCGCGCCGCGGCGCGTCCGGGATCAAATGAAAGATTGCGCCGACGCAGCCACTGGCCACTGTCGCCAGGCATAAGGTCAAAATACCGGTCATGAGTTCCTTGCGATGATCAAATGTGACCACATCCACCCAATCGCGATTGATATTGACCAGAACCGTGCGCAATTCGCCTTTGATCTCGAATACGAGCGCGAAGGAGTAGGTCACGATGCCAATCAAGACAGCGATCGCGAGCCAGGCGCCGGCCACTAACCGCGGGTCAGCGCCGGCGCGGTATCTTTGCCAGGCGAAGTACGATGCCACCGCCAGCGGCAGCAGCTTGAGCGTGAGATCAAGCAAGAATCGGAATTCTTCTGAATTGAAAAGCAGGAGGATGACGGTAGGAATGGCGGTGAGAATGCCAACGCCGGCCCCGCAGACGAGCAAGGTCAATGCGCTCGCGTCGGTATGCGCCATGCGGCTCGCGGCGACGAAGCCAACTGCAAACGGGGCCAAGAGCATGAGAAGCTGCCCCAGGCTGATGAATTTGTCCACGACTTCGCGTTCGTGAAAGGCTTCGATCATTCCAACGGCGCCGGCGAACAAGATGAAAGCGCCGGAGAGCAACCCCAATGAAACGACGATTCTGGATCTTTCCGATCGCAATATATCCATGAGGCCGTCCCGTTATGCCTTCTGCTCGGACAGGCGCTCGCCCAAGATTCCCTGCGGACGGAAGATCAGCACGAGGACGAGCATTGTGAAGGCGATGACATCCTTCAACTGATTGGCGCCCGGAATGCCGAGGCCGGCCAGTACCAGATTGGGGCCGATAGCTTCAATCACACCCAGAAACAGCCCCCCCAGCATTGCGCCCGGTATGTTGCCGATGCCGCCAAGCACTGCGGCTGTGAAGGCTTTGATGCCGGGAATGAAACCCATATAGAAGTTGACGCCTTGCGGGCGGAACAAGCCGTTGATCACGCCGGCCGATCCAGCCAGGAAACCGCCGACGCCGAAGGTGAACATAATCACCCAATCGATATCGATGCCCATCAGACGGGCGACTTCTTTGTTTTCCGAAACGGCGCGCATGGCTTTGCCGATACGACTGCGTTCCACAAGCCAATACAGGCAGAGCATCAAGATCAGCGCCGAACAAAAGACAAAGACCTGCGCGACTGGAATGTTGATGCCGCCGATGCTGAACGCGCCTTGCAGCGCTTTCACGCCCGGGTAAGCTTTGAAGCCCGAACCATATAGACCGCGAAAGGTATATTGTAGAAAGAAGGACGCGCCGATAGCTGTAATAAGGGGCACGAGCCGCGGGCTTCCGCGCAAGGGACGATAGGCGATCCTTTCGAGCAGAATCGCCACTGTCATCGACACGAGACCGGCGAAAACAATCATTAGCAGAATCGCCAAAAGCGGCTGCTCGTTTAGGAAGCCGGTGCGGTTCAGGGCTTCGGCAAAGAATACGGTTGTGAATGCCCCGGCCATAAATACTTCGCCATGGGCGAAATTGATCATGAGCAGAATGCCGTAAACCAGGGTGTAACCTAGGGCGATCAGCGCGTATATGCTGCCTTGGGAGAGGCCGGCGGCAAACAGGTTGACCCACTGCGCAAGGGAGATGCGGCCCGACGACAGCGTATTCCAGGCGCCAACCACGACAGCAAGCACAATGAGGACGCGCAGCACATCAATTGTGAAATCAACCCAGGAGAATTCGTCCGTCTTCCATTTGAACATAGGCAGAACCGTCTTGCTTATTCGGTCGATGAAAGGCGCGCTGTTGTTTCAGGCTTCCATGTTAAACGGACTAACTGCGATATCAAAGCTCGGCTTGGCCCGGCGAATCCGATGCAAAATTCCAGGCGACCGGTGGCGGCCAGTTGTCATCATATACTTCCGCCTCGGTGATGACAAACATCGCCAAGGCGGCGCCGGTCGCGCAGTCGCCCGCAAAAGGCGATTCTTCGAGACAAGTCAGATTGCCCGTCAAGCCCGGATAATCCTCAGTTGCCGCCAAAGCTTCGCGAATCGCGCCCCGGCCGATTAGGAGCCCGCCGCCCTCCAATTCGACTGCGGCGGCCGCCACCGCTTCCAGCAATATGTTCGTCGCGTCATAGGCATGGGCGTGGTAACCGCTGGGCGGTGTTCCGCCGACCTCGTCGTCCCAGGCGGCAAGGAAGGTGTTATAGGCGTTGCCGGTAACCAGCGGACCGGAAACATAGATGCCGACGGCGGCCTCGCCGGTATTTTCCGGGAAGCCGGCCATGAAGCTCGCTCCGCCGCCAATGATAACGGTGTCCTCAAGCCCGTCGATATGCTGCATTTGCGCCGCGAAGAAATTGATTTCCGGCTCAAAAAGCGGCAGGTAGATGACATCCGGATTCACAACGGCAATCTCGGTCAGG
This sequence comes from Anaerolineae bacterium, assembly GCA_022826865.1. GTDB lineage: Bacteria > Chloroflexota > Anaerolineae > Aggregatilineales > Phototrophicaceae > UBA6055. The sequence goes on along the minus strand of JAJDUC010000106.1, from coordinate 2,405 downwards.
ATCGACGCCATGTCCGTATCGCCTTTATTGACCGCGCCTTCAAATACGACAGCGCCGCCCAAATCGGCAAAAGAAGCGGCCACGACGCGCGACAGACCTTCGGTATAGGGGTCGCCATCGTGAACTGTCGCAATTGAAGTCGCTCCCAAAACGTCAGTGGCGAACTCCGCGTTGCGCATGCCTTCCATCAAGCCGTTGTGACTGGTGCGGAAATAACCGGGCAGGTGCGAACCGCCGGCGGCGATATCTTCATCGGTTAAGCTCGGCGAAGTATTCGACGGCGCGATCATCACCAGGCCCGCATCGCTGATAATGGGCATGGCGCCTTGGGCGGCGCTGGAGCAGTTTGTTCCGATGACGCCGACGATTGACTCATCCGCCGACAGGCGCTGCGCCGCCGCTTGGCCGCCTTCCGCCGAACAGAGGCTGTCTTCCAGCACGAACTCGATTTCGCGGCCCAGCAATTGGCCGTCTCGATGCAGAATCGCCAGTTCAATACCGCCGAGGGAATCCTCGCCGAGGTAGGACACAGCGCCGGAAATCACCAGCATGCCGCCGATCACAATCGGTTCATCAGGCGCCACCTCGACGCAGCCTAAGGGATCATCGCAACGGCTATCCGCCTTGAGCGAGAGTCCGGGCGCGCAGACCAGTGAAAATAAGCAAAGTAAAGAAAGAATTCGCCGATATCTGATTATCATGGCATTCAATCGCTGATCCGGCGCCAAACACATCTTACGCGGTGGAGGACATCCAAACTGTATCGATTTTTCGCAAATTTCGGGTCAAGCCGACCGCGACCTATGGACAAATCAAGGACAAGCCGGAAACGCTCGCTCTCCGGCTTGTCTCTTTGGAATTTTAGATGAATCTAATCCTGCGATTTAGCCATCGTCGGCCATTGAGGCCATCGACATGGACAGATCCCAAACGATTGGCGGAGGCCAGACGCCGTCGTTGACCTGCGCCTCGGTGATTTCGAATACGGCGAGAGCCGTACCGGTGGCGCAGTCGCCATTGAATGGCGAATTCTCCTGGCAAGTCAGCGATCCGGTCAAGCCATCGTAGTTTTCAACCGCCTGCATGGCTTCGCGCAGCGCCTGACGACCAATGATGAGCGTACCGTCATCGCCCTCTTCCGCAACCGCTTCAACCGCATCCATGAGCAGATTGGCGGCATCGTAAGCGTGGGCGTGGAAACCGCTGGGCGGCGCGCCGCCGATCTCTTCGTCCCACTGGACCAGGAAGGCATCGTAGGTATCTCCCGCGACATGCGGACCGGTCATAACGACACCAGCCGCGGCTTCACCCGTGTTCTGCGCGAAGGTGACGGAGAAGCTGCCGTCAGCTGTCATCATCACAGCGTCTTCCAGCCCCGGCGTGTTCTTCGCCTGCGAAACGAGGAATTCTGATTCCGGCACAAATACCGGCAGGTAGACCACGTCCGGACCGCTGGCGGCAATTTCTGTCAAGATCGCGCTCATGTCGGTGTCGCCCTTGCTGACCGCGCCCTGGAAGACGACATCGCCGTTCAGACCGGCAAAGGTGTTGGCCATGACGACCGCCAGACCTTCAGTATAGGGATCGCCATCGTGTATCGTAGCGACCGCGCCGGCTTTGAGCACCTCGACCGCGTACTGCGCGCCCATGGCGCCCTGGAACAGATCGTTATGGGCGGTACGGAAGTATCCGGGTTGATAGGTTCCGCCTTCGTCGGCGTTGTCGTTGGTCAGCCTGGGCGAAGTATTTGAAGACGAGATCATCAACATGCCCGCTTCGCTGATTATCGGCATGGCGCCTTGCGCCGCGCCGGAGCAGGTCGTGCCGATGACGCCTACAATCGTTTCGTCCGCGGCCACGCGTTGCGCGGCAGCCTGCCCGCCTTCAGCAGTGCAGAGACTGTCTTCAACGACCAGCGTGATTTCGCGTCCGAGCAGCATGCCGTCGCGGTTACTAATCGCTATTTCAATTCCACCCAGCGAATCTTCACCATAGAAAGAAGTCGCGCCGGATACCGAAAGCATTGCGCCGATGACGATCGGGTCATCCGGCCCGACCTCGACGCAACCCAACTCGTCCATACAGTGCATGCTTGCCAAAGATGGAGCGCCAAAGCCTACGAGTAGGCTGAAGACAGTGAGTACTAGAGTCAGTCGCTTCATAGCAAGATTTCTCCTTATCTCTGACCTGTATCGTGAGAAGTACACGATATGACTAATTATACCCAAAGTTTCATTCTTTGTATAATTTTCATGAGAACCCGGCAGGGCAATCGCATCAAATTTAAATTGCGCCGATAAATGACATTTTCCCCTCAAATTATGTAATCCGTAGGGGCGTTTGTCGGTCAGTGTCTACGCGACCCGCTGAAACGCCCGCAATTTGCAGGCCATTTTCAACGGGCG
>JAJDUC010000079.1 GCA_022826865.1 Anaerolineae bacterium | reverse complement strand
GACGCTCCCAATGGTAAAATACCTTGTGATTCATCAGTTTCACCCTCTTTCCTTGCTAGGTTAGATGTGTTACTGATGAATCTTTCACTTACTTCACAAATCGCGCTATTCAAATCGCCACAAACATGTCCCCTCCTCAGTATCAATGGGGGGAAGCTGGTCTCGCAATGAAGCGCTAGCTTCTAAGTGGTTCCAACAAAGCAATAAGAAACCGTAATAAAGTCGGTTGTAGGGGCGACATTGTATGTCGCCCGAACATTCACGATTGCGCCGTCGGGCGACCGAATCGTCCCTACAGATTTCTTGATATGAGAGTCATTATTCCTTTTTGCATGACATACGCGCACATACCAATTCGCCCGGTTGCCGCCCGAAATCTGTTCGAGAACAAAAAGAGCGTCCGAATTACACCCCGTATCCGGACGCTCTTCGCGTTGCGCAATCGCCGTTTCCGGCGTTGCTGACTTGATATGCCGTGCGAGGAAACGATACAAAACCAAGCGCGAACTGCCGCCAGTATACCGCAAATCCATGAAGCATCGCAAGCAATATTTACTGGAAATTAAGGGAAAATCAAGCGACGGCTTCGTCCGCTACAAGGTTCGGCGGAAAAAATCGACAGTCGCTTCCACCATCGCCGGCAGATAGGCGTGGGCTACGCCCTCGTAGATGACGACTTCCAGATTCTCCGCGGCGCCCAGTTGCCCATAGACGGCGCGCGCCCGCGCCAAAACCTTGTGAATGCCCGCAATCGGCGAGAGCGGATCGCAGTCGCCGGTCAGAATGAGCTGATGCCGCGGCGCCGTCAAGGCGACGATATGCTCCATGTCCAAGCCCGATGCCAGGGCGGCCGGCAGGTAATAATAAATGCCGTGCATCCGATAATTGCCGCTATCGGCGAAATCACGCCAGCGCGTCATCTGCGAGATGGGAACAGCCGCCTTGATCGATTCGTCAAGCGCGGCGACCCAGGTCGTTCTTGTTGCGCCGAGGCTCATGCCAGCCGCGCCGATACGCGCCCCATCCACCTCGTCTCGGCTGCGCAGATAGGCCAGCGCGCACAAGTCGTCGTGCGCCATCATGCCCCAGAGCGTTCGCCCGTCCCAAAGAAAGCGCTTGAAGAGCGACAACTCGGTCATAGAGCCGCTTTCCGCCGTTCCGCCCGGCCCTTGATGCTCGCGCTCGCCGAAGCCGTAGGCGTCGATCGCCATAACGATGAAACCAGCCTTCGCCAGTTCGATGCCCGGCGCATAACCATTCTCGCGGATTCGCAAGGCGGCATCCTTGCCGAGCGAATACTTGCCGCCGTGTTCATGATGATAAAGTACGGCCGGCGCCGGATAAGCGACGCCCTTTGGCAGCAGCATGTATCCGTAGACGGTATCGCCCAGGCCGTTGCGGAAGGTGAAATGCTCCAGGGTATAGCTGGCTTCGTCGCGCCTTGAATTGACGGCGACCTGGGGCAAGATCGGCTTGGGCACATCGCCCAGCAGCCGCCACAGTTCGCGCCGGGTTTCAGTTGGATTCGGTATCAGGTCCATTTGATCACCATGCCCATTGCCTCTTTATGCCAGTTCGCCAAATGCGCGTATGCCTCGGGAAAGTCCCGCCAGCTGTAGCGATGCGTGATCAACGGTTTTACCTCCACGCGACCGCGCGCGAGCAATTCCAAGCAGAGTTTCTGCTCCCTGGTTTTCGTCCAGTAGCCGGGGCTGTCCTCGTGACTCGGGCGGGTGATTTCATGCCCGCCAATGACCAGCAGACCTTTGCGATGCACATCGCGATAGAAATTCACGTCATCCGCATCGCCGCGCGCGCTGCCGAGCAGAACAACCCGGCCCTTTTCCGCCGCCAACTGAAAGGCGGTGGAAACGAGTTGCGGCGCCCCGGTCGCTTCGATCACGACATCCGCGCCAGCGCTGCCCAGCGCAGTTTTCAGCGCCGCCGGCAGACTGTCGTCGCAGAGCAGCGTATGGTCCACGCCGATCTTCCGCGCCAAATCCAGACGGCCCGCGTCCAAGTCGAGCCCAAGCACGGGCAATCCGCCGGACAATTGAGCCAGGCGCATGGCCAGGATGCCGATGAGGCCCGCGCCCAAGACCGCCACCGACTCTCCCAGTTCAATCCGCGCTTTTCGCGTACCCTGCATGGCGATCGCCAGCAGGTTGAAGAAGGCGGCCTCTTCGTTCGATAGGTCGGCCGGCGCCGGCAGGCAATCGCGCGCTTCAACCAGCGCATGTGAACAGTGCGCCTCCGAGCAGGCCACACGGTCGCCGACCGAGAGCCCGGTCACGCCGGCGCCACATGCGCTGACTTCCCCAACGAAGCTGTAACCGGGATACAGGGGGTAGCTGGGGTCAGTATTATCGAGGTTGAGGAAGAAGGCGCGTTCCGTGCCGGGGCTTACCAACGTCGTCAGCGCCCGCAGCAACACCTGCCCGGCCTGCGGCGGCGCCGGCTCGAAAGTCTCCAAGTCAACCTGGCCGGGCGCGGCGACCCGGACCCTTCGCGCCGGCATCATTTCATGCCCGTGGTGGCGATGCCGGTTGTGATGAAGCGCTGCAAAAAGGCGAAGACCAATGTGATCGGCAGCAGGGTTACGACGGTCATGGCCAGCACATAATGCCACTGAATCTGCAGCTCGCCCTGAAAAGCGTTCAAGCCGACTTGCAGGGTGAAATAATCGTTCTGGCTGAGAACGATCAGCGGCCACAGGAAATCATTCCAGCGCCACATCACCGAGAAGATCGCCAGCACCGCCAGCGCGGGCCGCGCCAAGGGCAGGATGATACGCCAATAAATATGCCATTCGCTGCCGCCGTCGATGCGGGCCGCGTCAAGCAATTCATCGGGAATCGTAAGCATGTATTGTCGCAGCAAGAATATGCCGGTCGGCGTAGCCGCGCCGGGGATGATCACACCCCAGAGATTATTCTTCCAGCCGATTGAGGTGATAACCAGGAAGACCGGCACCAGGATGACCGTGATCGGGATCATGAGCGTGGAGATGAAGAGTACAAAAATCGCGTCGCGCCCTTTGAAGCGATACTTGCTGAGGGCGAATGCCGCCATGCTGTTGATGACCAGGGTGATAGCTGTCGCCACAGTTGTCACCAGAACGCTGTTTTTGAGGTAGGTGATGAAGTCAAAGTAGTCAATCTCAATCAGCGGGTCGAGGTAATTTTCCCAAGCCAGTTTGACCTCTTCCACCGGTTCGCGCTGGCTGATATTTACTTTGATGCGCTCGGCGCCGGGGTCGGCCGGGTCGACCATCTGCGCTTCGATGCCGACGCGCCGCGCCTGCGCCAACTCGCGCGCGCTGCCGTCTTCCATCGTCACATTGAACAGGGGCAGGGGATCGTCGTAGCCTTCGACCTCGACCTGCACCTGCTGATAGGGCAGCAGCGGCGGCGGATACTTTAACAAACCAGCTTGCGTCTTGAAGGACGAGGCGAACAGCCAAAGCACCGGCCCAAACATCAAAATCGTGCCGACTGTCAAATATAGATAGGTCAATACATCGGATGTATTGATTCCTTTGCCGCCACTGCGCAGGGACAAAAACTGCGATACGCTGATTCTTTCCGCGCTCATCCCATAGTCCCCTATGCCAGGCTGGATTGATTGCCCAGCCGCAATTGCAGCAGCGTCAGTATCAGCAGCGATACGCCCAGCACCATTGAAGCCGCCGCCGACAAACCAAATAGCTGAATCTGATTGGAGAAGCCGGTGGTGTAGATGTACTGCACCATCAACTGCGTGCGCGTGCCCGGTCCACCGCCCGTCAATACAAAGATGTGATCGAACATTTGCACCGCGCGAATCAGCGAAAGCACCAGCACAACAAACATGGTCGGCATAAGCAAGGGCATGGTGACGAAGCGGAAATCCTGCCAAGTATTGGCGCCGTCGATTGAACTCGCCTCATAGAGTTCGGGCGGGATCGATTGCAGCCCCGCCAGCAAGATCAAGGTGTAAAAGCCCATCAGCGCCCAGACGCTGACGAAGACCACCCAAAACATCGCCCAATTCGTATCCAGCAGCCAGCGCATGCTTTCGCCGCCGAACAACTCGACAATCGCGTTGAGTACGCCCTCGTACTGCAAGACCCACTTCCAGATAAGCGCGACAACGACAGGCGATAACAGAACGGGGTAGAAGAAAACACTGCGGAAGAAGCCACGGGCAATGATACGGCGATTTAATGCCAGCGCGGTCAGCAGCGAGAAAAGCACAATCGCGCTTACTTGCAAGACGACAAATTGGATCGTGTTGAAAATGCCGCGCCAAAATAGATCTTCCTGGCAAGAGTTTGGCGACAGGAAATCGTCACAGTCAAAGAGCGTCGCAAAATTATCCAAGCCCACAAAAGGCCGGTCGGCTGGGAAAAGTTTGGTGCCGCCGGTCATAGCGTAGTACAAATTGAGCAGCATGGGAAACAGAACAAATATGCCAAATATCAATAAATTGGGCAGCACAAAAAAATAACCCATCTTGTCGATGCCGACGCGGCCTTGGATCAGCGTCAAGATGCGGTCGACCGACATTACCAGAAGCAGCAGAAGCGGTCGCGTAATGCGGTCAAGGATGTCTATTAGACGCAACGGTATTTCGCTCTAATTACCTATCCTAAGCCCCTCCTCTCAATATTAGAGAGGAGAGACTATAGAATCGAGGATTGTGTGGAGATGTTCGTCTAGCCAGAAACTTCAGCCAATGCGGTATCGACATCGTCTTGTATGCGTTCAATCGCCTCGTCCAGCGTCAATTCGCCAACCAACGCTTGCGTAAGGCGGTCTCTCGTAGCATTAAAGACATTGCGGTTGTAAATGTATGCTTGCAAGTCAAAGGCAGTCTGTGTCAGAGTGCCCACTTGACCAACAAACACGCTTAAGGCATCCTTCGCCAACTGAAGGTCCGTATTCCAGTCAATGCCTGATTCGGACAATCCCGCGTGCGCCTGAATAAAAAGCGTTCGCGCGCCGAATTCGCCCAGCACATCTTGGCTTGTCAAGTATTCCATCACGCGCGCCACTTCTTCTGGGTGCTCTGTTGTAGCGATGCCTACTAGAGCCGCGCCTCCTGGCAACCCGGTGCATCCCCCAGGTCCACAGGGATTCGGTACCGCTTGCCAATCAAAGGCATCGCCGATCGCCTCGCTGAACTGCCCGACCGCCCAACTCCCAGCCATATAAAAGGCCAATTCGGCATTGGCGAATTCTTCGTAGGCATTAGCGTAACCTTCGCTAAGGGGCCACATTTCTGGATGCATGGTGCCATCCAGATGCCAGTTGACGAAGATTTCCGCCATGTTGCGGAAGCCCTCATCCATGACCGTCGGATGCCCCATGTCGTCAAAGTACATCGCGCCCATGCTGATCGCGGGACCAGCAAAACGGTGGCCGCTGCGATCCATCGCCATCGGATAGGGGATTTCCAAAGTTTCGGCGACCTCGCGCGAGGCTTCCGCCCATTCTTCCCAGGTGACCGAATCGGACATATCGCTGGGCACATCAACGCCAGCCTGCTCAAAGAGCGTACGGTTGATGAAAGGACCTGTGATAGTCAACTGCGTCATGAAACCGGGGATGCTGGAATCATCGCCGGGCACGCGCTTCCAGTTCAGGAAGGGACCGAAGTTCTCTTCCCAATAAGCCGGATCGCTCAGGTAGGGCGTCATGTCCAGATAGTATTGCGCCAAGCCGCCCAGGTCGGTGACGCGCGCCATATCAGGACCTTCGCCAGCAGCAGATCTAGCGGCAAGTTCTCCAAAATCGCGCTGTAGGGCACGGTATCAATCTCAACGCTGATGTCAGGATTGTCCGCCTCAAAGCGGTCAAGCAAGTCGCGCAGGACTTCGCCTTCGTTGCCGTCGTTGTACCAGCGAATCCGCAGCTCAACCATGTCTTGTGTCAAGCCCGGTACAGCCGACGCGAGCAAGGTCAGGATGACAAATAAAGCTAAAACTTTGCGCATTTTCTACTCTCCTAATGCTAGTGAATGGATAAGAGTGATCGATGTTCGCAAGCAGATTGGCGAATCGCCCGCCGGGACCAACTCATAAAATATGATGATTGGCAGCGGTCTTCACAATTCGCCTATCCGGCGAAACAGCCGTAGAACTATATAGGAAGGACGCAGGAGTGTCAAGCAAGACGAATGATTATAGAGGGCAATCGCATCAAAATCATAATGAGCGGTTCGCTACGAAAATTGCGAAAGTGTAGGGGCGTCTCGTGAGACGCCCGTTGATAATGGCCTGCAAATTGCGGGCGTTTCAGCGAAACGCCCCTACGGATTACATAATTTGAGGGGAAAATGTCATTTATCGGCGCAATTTAAATTTGATGCGATTACCCTGTACCCGTAGATTAGAATTTGGCGGTGCCGGTAGTTTCTGCGTTATACTGGCTGCAAGGATCTTCGAGGGAGATCATGTACGACAAATATCCCGTCTATGATGTGCCTCAGAATAATGTGATTCAGCGCTTCCTCGGCCAGCGCTGGAGCGCCATTCTAATCGAGATCGCGTTGACGATTGTGCTTGCCCTAGCGGCCGGGCGGGCTCTGGACTTGTTCGGTCCCCTTCCCGAGCAGGGGACGGCGGCGGCGGTTGCCGGGCAAGGCGATGCCGCGTCTGACGCTGCGCGGGGCTTGCAAGTGCCGCTGGACCTGGTGAAGGAGCGCGGCCTTGAATACGTGGGCGCCGGGCAATTTGAGGCGGCCGCGGCGATGTTTGACCTGGCGATCGCTGTCGATGCGGAAAACGCTTCGAACTATAGATGGCGTGGTTATATTGATATGCGCGCCGGCGCCTTCGAGGATGCGATAAAACGCTATCGCAGGCTGCTGGCATTGGAACCCAAGGATTTTGACGGGCATAATTCGCTCTGCTGGGCATATGGCGAAACCGGCGAATTTACTTCCGCCCTGGGGCACTGCGACGCGGCCTTGAAGACCGCGGATGACTTGACGAAATATACAATCGCCCTGGAAAACCGCTGTTGGCTTCAGGTCGAAATGGGCGAACTTGCGGCGGCCGCGCGGGATTGCCTGCAAGTCCTGGAGATCAACCAGCCCTGCGCGCATGAGGTCTGCGCCTTGGCTCATTACAACCTCGGTCGGGTATTCGCGCGGCAAGGCCAGACGCGGCGGGCGCTGCGCCAATACAACCTGGCTTACGAGATTGGCTCGACCTATTCGGACATGTATTTGGAGATCGCGGCATTTTACGATAGACTAGGTTACCGTTCAGCGGCGCAAGCAAGTTTCCAGCGGTATCAGGCGCTTGTGAGCAACGGTTCGGGCGGCGCATAGGTGGCATAGGTTTGGCGATGGCGACGCGGCTTGACGATTGCGGCGCTAAGTGGCTATACTTAGATTTAGTTAGTTGATCAAGTGGTCGGTAGCTGAAAGTGCGAGGGATCCTTATGACGAAACAGTACCTGGAATACGACATTCCCAAACGTTCCATCAAAGATCGCATTCTCGGCCAGCGCCCAAGCGCTCTCATCATTGAGGGCTTGTTGGTGCTGGTTGCCGTTGTAGTGACCATTGGCTTCCTGACGCCGGCAGCAACGGTCGACGATAATCGCGACGCCGTGATTGCCGAGTTGGAAGCGATCATCGCCGCGCAGGAAGCGGCTTTGGCGCAGGCTGCGGAAGTAGCCGGCGCGCCGGGCGGTTTCTTGAGCGCTAGCGCAGCCAAAAACATGGCTTGGTCAAGCCTGTCGAACGAAGAGTTCCGCTCTGCGATCGCTCTATACGATGTCTTGATTGCGGAAGGCGCCGCCGACATTGATACCATCTTCGCCCGCGGCTATGCCTACAGCATGGTCGATGAACATGCGCTGGCCGCGCAAGACTATTCAATCGTGCTGCAGCAGCAACCGGACAGCCTGGCCGCGCTCAACAATCGTTGCTGGGCCTTCAGCGAAATCGGCGAGCACGAGTTGGCATTGGCCGACTGCAACCGCTTGATGTCGCTAGCGCCGGAAGCGGACTACCCCTACCTGAATCGTGGCATCGTCTATGAAAAGATTGGCGAGATGGACGAGGCGATGGCCGACTATGTCGAGTGGATCAAGCGCAAAAAGCAGCGCGTGATTCGCAACGAAAACCTGGCATGGGAAGGCAGCATCGAGGTAGCGATGTCGGAGGGCTCGGTCTACGTGTTCCCATTCAAAGCCAGCGCCGGCCAGGATATCGTCGTCTCCGCCGTCAGCAGCCAGCGCGATGTGGACAGCGATCCCCTGGTACTGATTCTTGACCCGCAGGGGCAGCCCTTGACCGCCAACGATGACACTGGCGAATGGTGGGACAGCTACGTGCACTTCCGCGTGCCAGAGAGCGGCGAATATGCCGTGGTATTGACGCACGCCGGCGGCAGCGCCGAGGGGCGCGTCGAAGTATCCTTCGAGATTTCGGGCTTGTTCACCCAAGGCAACGACGGCGCCCAATTCAAAAGCGACGCTTACCGCGCTTTGATGTCCGGCGACTATGCGACGGCGTTGGACAACTTCCGCCGCGCCTTGAATGTCAACCGCAATGACGCGGAAGCCATGAATTGGATGGGCGTGACCTATCGCCACATGGGCGAATACGAATCATCTATCATCCACATCGGAATGGCGATGCGCCAGGATGACAGCTATGCCCTGCCGTATCTCTCCCGCGGGATCACCTACGAAGAGATGGGCAAGGCGCAAGAGAGCGCGGACGATTACATCCAATACGCCATGATGAACCGCAGTCGCACGCTGTTCCACGAGGAACTGCAAGGCGATAGCAGCTTCGAACTGCCGATGCGCGAAGGTTGGGTATACAGTATCCCCTTTGATGCGAAACGTGGCCAGGAGGTTGATATCTCGGTGGCGACCGTTGCGCCCGGCTTTGTCGATCCGCTGATCATCCTGGTCGATCCCGAGGGCCAGGCCCTGATCGGCGATGATGACATATCGCGCAGCGAATATGATTCGATCATTTCGGATTACAGGCTGCTCAAAACCGGCCAATACACGCTGGTAGTCAGCCATGCCGAGGGCGGCGCCAATGGCACGATCAATGTCGAAGTGGACTTGACCGAACAGGCGATGTCGATCCCGGGTTATGGTTGCTCGGAGGGCCGCTACTAAAGCGCCCAACATACAGAACCCAAAAGGGGGCGGGCCGGACAGGCTCGCCCCCTTTTTTATTGCGCCGTCGCCCACAGCCCTGCGCTTGGGCGAATGGCAGGCTAATTCTCAAGCGCGGCCGGCCCCGCCTGCGCTACTGGCCGGTGACCGAATTACAGTTGCGAAAGATCTCTTTCAGGCGTGCCAGGTGTTTTGGCGGCAGAGGCGCCCGCGCGAAGCTCGCCAAGTTTTCATCCAGGTGAAGCGGATTGCCGGTCCCCGACAGAATGACATGCGCGCCCGCTTCAGCGCGGCAGAAGCGGTAGGCGGCGTCCGGAATGCTGGCCGCCGAACCGTCCTCCAGCAGAAAACCCAAGGGATTCTCAAGGTCGATCGCGCCCGGCTCGAGCTCGCCCGAGTCGATGAGCGCTTGTAAAGTGGCCGCCAGTTTGCCCGGCTGGCTGAGAGCGCGGCGAACGGCAAACATTATCAAGACGCCGATGTCTTTTTCGATGGCGGTTGCCAGCACACTTCGGCGCGCCGTCTGATTGAGCAGGTTGAAGCCGACCATGATCACATCCCAAACATCGTCTTCCAGCGCCCGCTGCAGCATCCGGTGTTGAAGGTCGCTGGACCAGGATTCCGTCACGCCGATAAAGCGGATCTTCCCTTCTTGTCGCAGGTCTTGCAGCGCCGGCACGATGTCCTGCAGATAATATTCGTATTGTTCGAGCCGTAAACCATGCAGGTGATAGATATCAATGTAGTCGCTGCGCAAGCGCCGCAAGCTGTTCTCCAAGCCGGCGCGCAACTGCTCCGGGCTAATGTTTTCTCGGCGGAGGCGTTTCTTGGTCGAAATGAAAATGCTGCTGCGATCGCGCTGAGCGACAGTCGCGCCGACGATGTCCTCCGTGTCGTAGGCTTCGGCCGTATCGACGAAATTGACGCCGCCGTCAAAGGCGCGCAATACGAGGTCGATGGATTCCGCCCGCGAGCGCATATTGTCGCGTTGGCCGAGCCGGCTGGGCCCGCCCGCGCCAATGCCCATCTGTGAAACCTTCAGCCCGGTTCGTCCAAGCGTCAAATATCGCACCTGCGCTCCTGGCCCATTACATTTGCTGCTCCGCCTATTTTGCGCGACGCCGGGGCTGAAGGCGATACTCGGTTTTAATGAACAGGCCGAATATGTCTGTTATAATCTTTTCGCAGCTAATCATGGTTGAGGCGATGATGAAGATTAATACCTTTTCGATAGTCGCCTATAGCGAAGAAGAGAATGCTTGGGGTGTCGCGGTCGCCAGCAAGTTTCCCGCCGTCGGCGCGGTTGTGCCTTGGGCCAGGGCGGAAGTTGGCGCGGTGGCGACGCAGTCCTATGCCAAACTCTCATTCGCTACGGACGGGTTGGCGCTGATGGCTAAAGGTCTTTCAGCGGCGGAAGCGCTTGACCGACTGCTGGCGCCGGACGAAGGCCGGGAGACGCGGCAAGTCGCTCTTGTCGACAGGCAAGGAACGGTGGCGGCGCATACCGGGAGCGAGTGCAATGAGTGGGCCGGCCACCGCAAGGGCAAGGGCTTTTCGGTTCAAGGCAATCTGTTGGCGGGCGAGGCCGTGCTCGATGCGATGGCGGCGGGTTTTGCCGGCGCGACAGGCGAGCTGGCGGACCGGCTGGTGGCGGCGCTGCGGGCGGGTGAATACGCCGGCGGCGACCGACGCGGCAAGCAGTCGGCGGCGGTGCATGTTGTGCGCCCCAACGGTGGCTATGGCGGCGATAGTGATCGATATCTCGACCTGCGTGTGGACGATGCGGACGAACCCGTGCTGCGCCTGATCGAACTCGTGAAAATGCATCATCTGTATTTTCAGCCGCCCAAGCTCGAAGACAATATCAGCATCGACGCTGAGATCGCGCGTGAATTACAAGCGATGATGATTGAGCAAGGCTACATGACCGGCGAGGTCAACGGCCTCTGGGACGAGGTCTGCCAACAAGTATTCTGGATGTTGATCGGGAACGAAAACCTGGAGATGCGCTGGTCGCTGGAGCAGCATCGCCATTCGATCGATCGCGCCACCCTGGATTACCTGCGGGAGCGCTTTGGCTAAGGGGCAGGCGATCACATTTGGTGGCTTGGCTCCACGCATCGTTATTGTCCTCCTGGCAAGCCTCGTCCTGTTTCATCAGCTAGCCCGCGACCAACGCTTTCATCCCGATGAAGCCTTTTTCATGACCTTCGCGCGCGCGGCCGCGGTCAAAGGCGATTGGCTGCTGCCGGGCGCGCTGGACAAGCCGCCGCTTTCAATCTATTTCAGCGCTTTCAGCATGGTCGCCGTCGGCAATACCGCCGATGAAGCTGGTGTGCTGCGCCTTGATACGCGCCTGGGAGAGTTCGCCGGGCGGCTGCCGAATGCTTTTTTGGGCATTCTGCTCGCTGCGCTCATGCTGCGCTTGGCCTGGCGGCTGTACGGCGATGCCATCGCTGTGATTCTGGCCGGCTTGCTGACGGCGGCATCGCCGATCACGGCAGCTTATGGCGCGAGCGCCTTCACCGACATGAGCCTCCTGTTTTTCTCGCTTGTCGCGCTGTATTGTGGCTTGGCGCGCCACTGGGGGCGGGCCGGCATCGCGCTGGGTTTTGCCTTTTTATTTAAGCAGCAAGCGATTTTCGCCGCTGTCTACCTCCTGCTGATGTGGCTGGCAAGCGGCGCAAGACGGCGCGATGGCATGCGTATGGGGCTGCTCCTGTCTGTTCCGGTCGCCGCTCTGCTGCTCTGGGACGGCGCGCGGTCGGAGGCGAGCATTTTCCTGCAAGCGGCCGCAAACAATCAGCCCGCCAATTGGCTGGCCGAACCAGCGCTGTGGATCGAGCGCTTTCTGGATTGGCTTGGCATGGGCGCTTGGCTGTTCGGACCGCCGGGCGTGACCGTCTTCATTGTCTGCGCCGTTGCCATGTTGTCACTTTGGCGTAAGCCGCGTCCAGCGAAGGCGGGGCAGTCCAATCCATTCGCGCGGCTCATGTTCTTGTCCGCGTTTGCTTACCTCGGCCTGCATTCTCTCTTGGACTTCAATCTCTATGCGCGCTATCTCGCGCTCATCACGCCGCTGTTCATCCTGATGGTTGCGGGCCGCCTGGCGGCGCTGTTCTCCCGGAGCAAGGCCGGCCGTGTTTTGCTGCTGTGCTCGGTCACACTGATTTTAGCCGGCGCCGCTCACACTCTGGGCTCAAGCTCGCCTCTTGAAGAGGCGCGCGCTGGCGCGGACAGGCTGGCGGCGCATCTCAATCGCAAGCCCGTCGCCACGGTGATATATGACCCCTGGTTAGGCTGGGAGTTAGGTTATTATCTGGGAACTTGGCATAATAAGAGGCGCGTGCACTATCCGACAGCGGAGGCGCTGGCGGCCGGGGCCCTGGCCTTGGAAGAGACGGGCGCGCGCTACCTGGTCGCGCCGGTGGACAAGCCGTTTCAATCCTGGCTGACGGCGCTGGTTGACGCGGGCTTTCACGTGAGTGAAGATTACCGGCGGGATGGCTTCGTCATCTATCGATTGCTGCCGCCCCGGGCATAGCCCCCAAAGACTGGGGGACAATCAGTCGGATTCTCCATTATACTGTAGATATAGTTGGCCAGCGGAGGTTGAGCTGGGCTGTCTCGCGCTCTTGATTCTAGCATTTGTATTCCTCTGCGCGATATTCGCTATACTGGGCGCATTGCGTTATTGGCGCTGAGCTTGGGATTCTGGAGCTTGCTTCTGATTCTGTTCGTACTTGTAGTGGCCGCCGCGCTCGGCTAGGGGTAGCCCGATGGAGTTTCTCACAGATCCAAATGTAATCTATCTGTTGATAATGGCGGGGTTGTGGATCAGCGCGACCGGGACCTATATTCCGGGCACTGGCATCGCCGAGATTGGCGGCGCCGGGCTGATACTCGCCACGCTTTATTTGATGAGCCTGCTCGCGACAAACTGGATCGCGGTGATTGCGCTTGTGGCCGGGGCATCGCTGTTCTTCCTGTTGCCACTGTTAAAATCGGAATGGGAGAACCTCGCTGTCGCTGGCCTGGGCGTGCAGGCGATCGCGAGTTTCCTGCTTTTCGCCGAGGCAAGCGTATCGCCTTTTCTCATTCTGTTCGGCGTTCTGCTGGCTTGGGCTTATCATCGCAGCATACTGCGGTCGATACTCCAACAGCGGCTGGAGCTTTCGTCCACGCAAAAGGATGCCTTCCTGGTTGGCGCGCGCGGTCGGGTGATGGCGGATATTGAAGATCGCGGCACGGTGCAGGTGCGAGGCGAGTTGTGGACGGCGCGCAGCCGCGCGCGCCTGGAGAGTGGCACGGAAGTTGTAGTCACGCGGCAAGACGGCTTGGAATTGCAGGTGGAAAAGGCCAAACGAGAAGAGGCCAAATAGCCTCGTCAATGCAAATAGTGGCGTCATTGCTTGGCGTCGGAGAGTGAGGAGTTGGACATGAACGAACTGGGACAGGCGATCAATATGGGCGGGCAAGGTTTACTTGGCGTCATACTTATTCTCTTTATCGTGTGGCTGCTGCGCACGACGATACGCGCCGTCAAGGAATACGACCGTCTGGTCATCTTTTTCATCGGGCGTTTCCGCTCGGTGCGCGGCCCAGGCTTGACCCTTGTGCTGCCCTTTGTGGAGAAGGCGATCAAGGTGGACATGCGCGAAACCATCATCGACATTCCGTCACAGACGGCGATCACCAAGGACAACGCTTCAATCGGCATCGACTTCCTGGTCTATTATCGCATCACGGATCCGGAATTGGCGGTGACCAAAGTCGAAGATGTGGTGGAGGCGACGGGTAAGATCGCCACGACCACCTTGCGCGCGGTAATCGGCGATATCGTGCTGGATGATGTGCTGTCCCGCCGCGATCAGATCAACGATGTGCTGCGCGTCAAGCTGGACGAGACGACCGAGCGCTGGGGCATGAAGATCACCACGGTGGAAATCCGCGAGATTGAGCCGCCACGAGCGATTCAAGAGGCGATGAATCGGCAGATGAGCGCCGAGCGCGACCGCCGGGCCGAAGTGACACTGGCCGAAGGCGAGCGCCAGGCCGCCATCGCCCGCGCCGAAGGCAGCAAGCAATCGGCAATCCTGGAAGCGGAAGGGCAAAAGCAGTCACAGATCTTGCAAGCCGAGGGTGAGCGCCAGGCGCAAATGCTGCGGGCCGAGGGTTTTGCCAGCGCGCTCAAAGCTATCTACAAAGAAGCGCGCGATGTCGACAGCAAGACGATGGCTCTGCAATACATTGAGATGCTGGAGAAGGTGGGCAGCAGCCCTTCAACCAAGTTTGTGCTGCCGATGGAACTCACCAGCATGGTGCAGAATTTCGCCAGTACGATGGGCGCGGCGGCGGCCATTTCCAATGACGGCAATGGCGCTGATGTTGCCGAGCCGGATGCCGCGCGGGAAGCCCTCCCGCAATAGCGGCCTGACCTCGCGCGGGGCGACCAATCAGGTCGTCCGAACTTTAGCAAATACTGTAAACGGGCGACTCACAGCCGCGCGTAGACACTGCGGGCCAGTCGCCCCTAAAACGCTTGTCCGGTACTGACTGCATGGCGTTCAATTCTTTCCCCATCCCCGACCGCTTGTGTCTACGCGGCGCGGGTTCTTCCCGGGCGACACGTCGACAGCTTATTTGTCACTGAGGACACCGAGGATTGTTTGGAGCACAAAGGGCACAAAGAGGTAATTGTAGGGGCGAGCACGTGGCTCGCCCGCCGTCACAAGCGCGGATTTTCGGGCGACACACAGTGTCGTCCCTACATATCGACCTTACGCCGAATTTCGCACGATGATCGGCGCTTGCGTCATCAAGAAACTCTTATTGATGCAAATTCGAAAGCAGGTTCCCCTCATTGCTGTGGGGCGCGTGGGTCGCGTAGACACTGACCGCCGACACAGACCTTCGGGGGATTGAGGGGGAGACTAGGGGCGAATGCCGCGCAGGTTTCCCGTTTACTCGAGCGTGATCGTCCAGGCGGCGACGCCGATGACAACCCCGCCATCCTTGACGAATAAGACCGGCAGCGCCTCTTCCTCCGCGGCGACGAATGCAATCGGGTCGCCGATGCGAGAATCGTTGAAGTAAGCGCTCACCGCGCCGCTCTCCGGATCGCGATCCAGGCGCAGGCGCGCAATGACATTGTTGACCGAGCGTTGGCTTACGCTATCGGCCTGGCCATCTTGAACCAGCGCCAGGCTGATGTCGCTCGGCCCAAGCTGCTGGATCTGAATCCCGGCGTCTTTCTCGCCATTGGCTGTCCGAAGTAAGAGACCGAAGTAGACTTCGTCGGCGGTGACGACGGCCGGGTTGGTGCTGCGCAATGAAAGTTCGGCTTCAAGCTGGCGGATGCGCCGTGGCGCGTCCTCGCCATAACTCCGTTTGAGCAGGTCGGCGGACGGGAAGAAGAAGATGGTCTCGCCCGGCGTTTCGCCTCCGCTTCCCAGGCGCCAGGAATTGCCCAACAGGCGGAACTGCTCCGCGTTCCAGAAAGGATCCGTCTCAGCCGCCGCATAAAGCTCGAGGAGATCTTGCGCGCCCGTCAGTTCCTCGGGTGGCAGGTAGGCTGTTGGCGGCGCAACCGCGCTTACGAGAGTTGGAATGTCAGTGGGTACCGCCGTCGGCGCGGGCGGCTCTTCCACGGCTGCGGGCGCTGTCGCGTCGGCTGCGGCGCTTGCGTCCTCGGCCGTTTCGGCGTCTTCGATCTTGCTTGGCGCGACCGACTGGGCATTAGTCGGGTCTGCTGTTGGCGCTTCCTGCTCAGCCGCCGCAGCCTCCAGGGCGGGCGAGCTGGCGCCGCCGTCGGAATTGGCAGCGGAAACCGCCGTGGGGTTCGGCATCAGCGCGGACAGGATTCGTTCCAGGTTGCCGCTCGCCGCCAGCGAGAGCAATCCGCCGATCACAAGGATGAGACCGACGAGCAGGGCGGCGTTGAAGAGCCAGCGGTGGACACCGCGCGAATCCGTCTCGGGCGGGGTTTCCGGGCTGGCATCAGCCGGATCCGATTCGTCGCTCGTCAAGGAAGTCATCTCGGCGGCCGGGGCAGGCTCAGGCGTCGCCTCTTCTTCGGGCGCTTCCTCCGGGCTGGATTCGACCAGGCGGTACCAATGACGGAAGAGCGGGTATGCCGGGTTGCGATCGATGAACATCGCCTTGAAGAGCTCGTCCATCGCTTCCAGCTTCTGGCTGCGGCGTTTATCGCCGTCATAGATGCCCACAAAAGCTTCATAGGTATCGCGCCAACCGAGCATCATCTGCGCATGTTTGAAGCCGAGCAGATCTTCTGTGACATCAGCTTGCAGGTGGATGGCTTCGCGCACGCTCGGCTGCGGCTCGTCAAGTTGGCGGTCGATGTCCCGGGTGAGATTGCGTCGATTGACACTGAGGTCCGCCAGCGCTGCATGCAGCTCTGTCATCCAGGCGCGATAGGCATTCAGTTTGATATTGGCATTGGATTCGGCTTCGGTGATACTGCGCAGCGTCTGGTCAATTTTGTTGCCGGCGCCGCGAAACTCGGCATCCGCCCAATCGTGCAAAGCCGATTCGAGCGCGCGCAGGCTCTGTATGCCCGGCGCCAGCAATCGCGCTTGGGGATTGCCTTCCAACTGGCGCGCGAACTCGCTGATGCTATCGACGATCTGCGGACCGGCGATCTGGTCGAGAATGTTAGCGGCATTCAGCAAGGCCTCGCGCCTTTCGATGAATTCCTCCAGCTTTTGCAGCGCGATATGGCGCTCCGCTATTTCGGGCAGCGCTCGCTGGGCCGCGGATTGCCAGAAACGGGCGTCGTCAATGATGCTGTCATGGGCGTCCAGAACGCCGGAAAGTATGTATTGCCCGAAGAGAATGCGCAGGGCGGCTGTGTTCGCGCTGGCAAAGGCTTGCACCAGGCCTTGGCCCATCGCCTTCAAGTAGGTTTCGGTGCTGGGCATTTGGGTAGCGAAGCTATTGATGGCGCGGTTTTCCGGGTCGGTAAACAGGTCTTCAATATCTATCAGCGCTTTCTGGGTCCGGTCTTCGCTTTCGACGCCGTTGCGCTCGACCCAGTCCCGCAAGACGCGCGACAGCCGCCAGAGGCGCTCGGCGATGAATTGCTCGGCATCGCTCCGGGCGATCTCCATTGCCTGCTGCCCGAGCCTTTGCGCATCGGCCAATTGTCCCTGATCGAAGGCAGCCCAGCCATCGGCCAGGGTGCGCCCCAGGTGGCCGGGCACCGAATGGCGTTCGACATAATGGGCGCTTTCGATAACCGTCCGAAGCTGATTGAACCAACTGGAAAGTGTCGGGCTGATATCGCCCACGGTCTTGGCGGCCGTTCCCAGGACGTCTGCCGCTTCAGCCCGGTTTCCGGCCACGATCACGTCGCGGTACTGCTGCCAGGCGGCTTGGGCGGTCGCTAGGCCATCCAGCATATCGCTCAGCATCTCATCAAAGAGCTGACCGGCGAAGGGCAGAAGATCGTCGTAAGTATCGCCCAGCCACTTCTCCAGATCGGAGCCGTCGGCGGCCGGCACGTAGGTTTGGCAGCCCTGTAAGATCTCGTAGAGCAGGCCCAGATAATCTTCGATCTTGTCCCAAACCGGGTTGGCCGGGTCGATTGCGCGGCTGGCGTCGAGGGCGCTCAGGGCGTCTCGTGGATTATTGGCGGCTTGCTTGCCAATAACGTGCATGTTATCCGTCAGCGCCATCGCGGCGTTGAGCGCGCGCGTCAGCGCGTTGAGCGGCAAGCGGCGTTCGGCGAATTCATGCTGCAGGCTCAGCGTTTGCAGATTGCCATTGAGCGCGGATAAGCTCTCGACCGTTTCCCGATAGGTGTCGCGCAGGTTGCCGGCGCTTGGTTCATCCTGGTCCGATGCTTGGTCCAGGGCGCGCTTGATGCCGGCCAGAATATCGAGCGCGTTATCGACCGGAATGCCCTCCGCTTCAAGTTGACGCACGGCTTGATCAAGCCGATTGAGATTGGGGCGCAGGAGCAGCACATCGGGAAAATGGGAGGAGATGCGCTCGGCCATGCGCCAGTGCAAGTTGCGCAGGGCCTCGTCTTGAGAAGCGTCGAGCAGCAAGGTGTTGGCGGCTTTGTCCGCCCGGTATTCAAAGAGAAGTTTGGTCGCTTCCGCAATGGACGGCGGCGCGCTTTCGCGGGCGCTGTCGCTGAGCTGCATACACCAATCCAGCAGCAAGCGCACCAGCGCGCCCGTCTTGCTGCCGGCGCGCTCGCGCAATTGGGCGAGCAGTTCCCCCGCGCTTGTCCAATTGCTGTTGCCCATGTAGATCTTTACCGCGTCTAGATCCGCGGCGACTTCCAAATCCCGCAGTCGATCGACAATCTCGCGCGAAGTGTTGCGCGCGGCCGGGTGCGCCGGGTTGTGGCGCAAAGCGGCTTGCAAATTGGTTTGCAACGCGAGCAGGTCGTTGCGGCTGAGGTTCTGCTTTTTGAGTTTTTCTATCGCGCGCGAGATGATGATATTGCGGTCCTGCTCCATCGGTGTGCGGAAGCGCAGCAGATCAGCGTTCATTTCGGTCAGCGTGGCATAACGGTAGCGCAGATTGGGGTGCACGGCGCGTGTCACGATGGCTTGCAAGCGCGAGTCGACCGCTTCGCTGTCGCCATGGAAGTCGACGCGGAATTCGGCGTCGGCATCGCGCGGCACTTCGACCCGATAGCCGCCGGACAAGATGAAGTAGAGCAGCTCGCCCAACTGGTAAATGTCGGTCTGCCGGCTGACGCCCTGCAAGGTCGCCTCGTCGCCTTCAAGGAAGACGGCGTTGCCCCAGTCGATCACTTTGAGTTCGTATTTGTCGCGGTCCCAAAAGAGGTGCTTGGCGTCGACATCGTTGTATACGATGTCGATATCGTGCGCATTTCGCAGCAGATCGATCAGCCTGTCGATGATTTCCAGCATTTCCAGCAAGGGCAGGCGCTGATGCTGGCTGGCAAGCCGGGCGACCTCATCGGCGATGATCACGCCCTCGGCGCGTTCCATCACAATGTATTGATGAGGGATGCCGCCGACGAAAAACTGTCCGCTGCCCAGCAGTTCCGTCAAGACCGGATGGCCGGCGAGCCGCGTCAATGCGTCTCGCTCAATTATGATGCTGACTTCCTGACCGGCGCGGATCGGCGGGGCGTCGTTGGGGTTCGGGCGTTTTATGACGACGGGACGGTCGCCCTCCAGCGTATCGACGGCGCGCAGGGTTTCGCCCGAGCGGCCGCGCGGGTAAATGTAATTGTAGCGGTAGCGGTTGTCAAATAAACTGTCCGCCATAACGGCTTCCCTTAAGAGGGGCTTCTGCTGAAGGACCATAGGCTCTGTCGTTTTGGCTGCTCCCTCAAGCGCTGTGCTTGTCCTGCTCGCTGTTTGACCTCGCCAGGCCGCGTTCAAGGCGCTGTCCGCCCGCCCAAAAGACCTTGTAAATGGTTGGATTGGGCAGGATTAGACTCGCGGATGCCTTTAATTCTAGGTCGATTCGATGGACGCGCAAGGGATATATCACAGAATTCTTGGGATATACAGGCGCCGACTTGGGATATGCCGAATGCTGCCGCGTTGACTAGTCAAAAATTAGCAGCCTGTGTATAACAGATGAGATTCCTCCTGCCGGAATCTGACACATGCGAGAATTGACCTGAACTGATGCCGATAGCGCTGCGCCGCCGAATCGCTCCCAATCTCGCACTGATATTTTTTTTGCTGCTGACGCCGCTGATGATGTTTCACCAGCAGACGCTGGGCGGCCGCAGCTTGTTGCCGACGGAAAATCTGTACCAATTCTCCCCCTATTCGGCGTATCGCGAGGTCGTCGAGGCGCCGCGGATCCCGCATAATCATCTGCTGTCGGATATGGTGCAGATGAATTATCAGTGGAAGGAATTCATCCTGGCGCAGATCTCGCAGGGGGAGATCCCGCTGTGGAACCCGCACTTGTTCAGCGGCATCCCTTTCTTCGCCGCCGGGCAGCATTCCGCCCTGTATCCCTTGAGCATCGTTTATTATGTCATGCCCCTGCACGCGGCATTCGGCTGGTTCATTGTGCTCAACCTGTGGCTGGCCGGCTTATTCATGGCGGGTTACATGCGCGGCTTGGGCGTCAATCGCGCTGGCGCGGCCCTGGCCGGTCTGGTCTATCAATTGTCCGGTTTCATGGTAGCCAACGCGGTCTTCCCCATGATCGTGGGGGCGGCGGTTTGGCTGCCGCTGATCTTGTGGATGATCGAAAATATTCTGCGCGGGACCAGCCTGTGGATCTTCCGCCGGACGGCGCTGCTTTGGGTCGTGCTGGGCGCGATCGCCATCGGCTGCATGATTTTGGCCGGGCACGCCGAGATCACCATCTATACCCTGCTCATCGCGGCCTACTACTCGGCGTTCCGTTTGAGCTGGGGAATAGTCAGCCGCTGGCGCGAGACGGGCCGGCCGCCGCTGCGCTGGGCATCGTCGACATCGCTCACGCTGCTGTTTTTGGCGCTGTTGGGCCTGGGCTTGGCGGCGCTGCAGCTGATCCCTCTGTATGAATTTGTGCAAGACAATTGGCGGGCGGAGCGTTCCAGCCTGGAGACGGTGCTGGGTTACGCGCATGCGCCGCGGGATTTGGCGCAATTCTTGCTGCCAAATGTCTTTGGCAGCCCGGCGCATCACAGCTATGTCGATGTCTTCAGCGGCGAGTGGATTGACGACTTGCGCGCTGGCGCCGGCCTGGCGGTCAACTATATAGACTGGGGCGTCAAGAATTATGTGGAAGGCGCGGTATACCTGGGGCTCTTGCCGCTAATATTTGCCGCTTACGGTTTGTTCGCCGGCTTGCGCCGGCGCGGGGCGGAGGCGCAATACCTGATCCTGTTTGGGCTGATGGCCTTGCTGGCGCTGTCTTTCATGTTTGGCCTGCCGTCCTACGGATTGCTGTATCGCTTGCCGGGTTTTAATCAACTCAATACGCCTTTTCGCTGGATTATGGCCCTTGCCTTGGCGACGGCCGCGCTGGCGGGCATCGGCGCGCAGCTCTTGTCCCGTCGAGTTGCGCCGCCGCGGCCGCGCTTCGGCTTAGCGAGCGCGCTAGGCCTGGCGCTGATCGCCGCCGGCTTGGCCTTGGCTCTGGGTCTGGGATTGCTGTATGCCAATTTCGATCAATTCGAAGCGCTGTTCGATGGCTTGGTCGCGCGGGCGACCTATGCGGATCGCGCTTTCACAGACGGTCGAATGTTCTTCAGCTTTCTGCTGCCGCAACTGGCGGTATTAGCCGGGCTGCTGGCGCTGGGCGGCGGACTGTTTCTTTGGGCCGCGCGCGGTCGGTCAAATCGATGGCTGCTGGTGGCGGTGGGCGTCACCGCGCTTGACATGCTGGCGGCGTCTTACGGCTTCAATCCGGCCAGCGATCCGGAATTGCTGAAGTTCAGGCCGCCGGCCGTGGAATTCTTAACCGGGCAAGCGGGGCATTTTCGCATCACCAGCCTGGAACGGCCGGAGGATGGGCAGATCTTCCCGCCCAATATGGGCTTGCGCTATGGCCTGGACGATGTGCGCGGCTATGACAGCATCGTGTCTGCTGGATATGTGGCGACAATGCGCGCGCTGCAGCCCTATCATCTGCTCGATTACAGTCAAGTATCGGGACTTTATACGGCGCCGGAACGGAATCATGCCGGTTATGAAGCGGCGCTGCAATCCGATCTGCTGAATCTGCTGAATGTGCGCTATGTGCTGACGGCGCCGGACTTCGAAATGCGCGTGCCGGGCTGGCAGGATGTTTATCGCCAGGAAGTGGCGATATGGGAGAACAAAAATGTGATGCCGCGGGCCTTCACAGTGGACAAGGCGGATTGGGACCCGCGCTGGCTGGCGGAAGAGGGCGGTGGCTTCCGCTTCGGCGAACTAGACGTCTTCGGCGGCGGCTTACATGTTCCGCGCTATGAGCCGGCCGTTATCACGCGGGACAGCGGCCGGGAAAAGTTCATCGATGTCAGCGTGGCCGCCGACAGTTGGCTGGTGATCAGCGAGACCTATTTCCCCGGCTGGCGCGCCTTCGTCCGCCCCTGGGGCGGGGGCGAGGCGGAAGAGTTCGGACTGGGCCTGCGGCTGGCGCTGGCGAACTTTCAAAGCCTTGAGTTGCCGGCCGGCAAGTGGACCGTGCGCTTGATCTACAGCCCGGCCAGCGTGCAGCTGGGCATGTTCGTTTCGTCGATCAGCGTCGCCTTGATATTGTTTCTGGTGGGCGCCTGGTTTTGGCGCGCCTACATCGGCTTGAACACGGAAGAGTCATCGGGCCTGGCGCGGGTGGCGCGAAACAGCGTCGCGCCGATCATCCTGAACCTCTTCAACCGCGGGATCGACTTTGCCTTCGCGATTGTGATGTACCGCTTGCTGCTGCCTGCCGAAGTGGGGATCTATAACTTCGCGATCGTTTTGTTTGTCGCCTTTGATATCTTCAGCAATTTCGGCCTGGATCTGTTTTTGATCCGCGAGGCATCGCAGCAGCGGAAGCGAGCCGGTCATTACTTTTACAATTCCTCGCTGTTTCGTCTGCTTTTGAGCGCGACGGGCGCGCCCTTGCTGGCGGGCGCGCTGCTGCTCTGGCAGAGCTCGGGCGCCGAGGCGATCAGCAGCGCCGGGCTGACGGCGATCGGCCTGCTCTACATCGGCTTGTTTCCCGCGAGCCTGTCCAAGGGGATGACTTCGCTCTTCTACGCTAATGAACAGGCGGAGAAGCCGGCGGCGATCGCCACCATCACCACGATGAACAAAGCGGTTCTTGGCGTGATTGTTTTGCTTTTGGGTCAGGGCATCGTCGGCCTGGCGGCTGTGAGCATATTTAATAATCTGCTGACCTTGCTTGTCTTGCTTTGGGCCGGGCGCCGCTTCATTGGTCCGATTAGTCGGCTAATGCCGGATCTCGCGCTCATTCGCGGCATGGCCGCGGAGAGCTTCCCGCTGATGCTCAACCATTTCCTGGCGACAGTCTTCTTTCAGGTGGACATCCTCATTCTGCAGGCTTTGAAGGGCGCCGCGACGGTGGCGCAGTACAGCACTGGCTACAAGTGGCTGCTGGCGATAAACATCGTGCCGGCCTTCTTTACCCAAGCGCTCTTCCCGGTGATGTCCCGACAGGCGAAGGACGATCTGCCGGCGCTGAGCCGCACGCTGCGCTTCGGCTTGAAGCTGCTCTTCGCCCTGACATTGCCGCTGGCGGTCGCTTTCACGCTTTTTGCGGAACCGCTGACGCTGATCCTGGGCGGCGAACGCTACCTGCCAGATGGCGCCATCGCCTTGCAGCTTATGATATGGAGCATACCGATCGGCTGGATGAACAGCCTGATGCAATACGCGCTCATCAGCCTGGGCTTGCAGCGGACGATTACGCGCGCTTTCGTCGTCGCCGTCTTATTTAACGTGGTCGCGAATTTCATTTTCATTCCGCAGTTTGGCTTGCGGGCGGCCGCCATCGCCACCATCGCCTCCGAGATCGTTCTGTTCCTCCCCTTTGCATACTTGTTGCGGCGCAAACTGCGCGATCTGCAGCCGCTGAACCTGATATGGCGTCCATTGCTTGCGCTTGGCGCCATGCTGCTGACGCACGCTGTGCTGGGCGGGGCGCTGCCGGCGCTTTTGGCGGCCGGGGCGATTTATGTGACGGTATTGTTGCTGCTGCGTCCGCTGGAGGCGGCGGAAGGCGCGGCGCTCATACGCCTGCTGCCGGCAAATGCGCAAAGCGCCGCCGCGCTGCGATGGATAACCGGCGCGGATTCAGCTTCAGTTTGAGATTCAACTGTCGGCTGCGTCGGATGCCATTGCCGAACCTGCCACCGCTGCAACGCTTGCAGAGCGCGACCAGCGCTTGCTGAACCTGAGCGCGCCGATCTCGATGGCATCGTCGAACTCGCTTGGCGGCATATCAAGCGTCTTGATAACCAGATCGTATACCGCGCCGGCATCGTCGATGAGTTGCAGCATGAATTGACTGTCGGGCAGCAAGTCGGCGCTGAGCGTCTTGAGCATGAAATGGGCGCCGCCCGGCTCCAATTCGACCATCTCGCCCGCCGGGATGAGCAATCCGTCCAATGCTTCCATGCGCGCCATGTCGTCTTCGATGACTGTCCGGTGCATTTCGACGACTTCGGCGGCCGCGCTGCTGGCGCTCCGAATCGTGATGTCGCTATCGCCTCGATTCATGATCCGCATATAAACGGCGCTGGATCCACCGCTCATCGCGTCGGGATCCATCCCGTCTCTGTGATGCATACCCGCCATGTCCGTGTCGTCGTTTGCTGACATAATCGTGAAGTGGAAGGTCTCGCGCGCGGTCGCGCCGCTTTCAAGTTGCAAGCTCGTCTCGACGATCCAGTCGCCGGCCATGGTCCATTCGAAGGGAGCGCTGAAGATGCCGTCGACCGCCTTGCCCACTGTGACCAGGACCGGCGCCATGCCGGCATGATCCATATCGCCGCGCAGGCTGAGCGCGCCTGGACTGCCGACGACATTGCCGTCCGCGTCCAAGACGCTGAGTGTCAAGGTCGCTTCACCGACCAGCAGGTCGCTTGCGGACAGCTCAAGCTGTAAATCAGCGTCGGTCGTGTTCTGTTGGCGGCAGGCGGCGAGGAGCAGCAACGGCAGCATGAGCAAGCCAAAAAGGCTGCCGCGCGCAAGCGTCATTTCACTGTCCCGTTTGGCGAGCTCTCAAGCGGCAAGCCAGGTGGACGCAAGAGCAGGCTCAAGCCATAACCAAATGCGCCGGCCATCACAGGTACGCCCAGCCACATGTGAATCAGCCACCACAGGCCGGTATCCGACCATACCGTTGTGCCGAGGATTTGCACGATGATCATAGCGCCCAAGCTGTAGGTGAAGGGGACAAGCACGGCCGCGATGCGCAGCCGGCGACTGTCGACGGGCTTGTTTCCGCTCATGAGATAATCCGCTAGCAGACCAGCCGCGGCCGCGCTGATGGCGAAGAGAAACTCCTCCGTATGTTCGATGCGCATCCAAACCATCAGCACTGAATTGAGAAAGAACATCAGCGTGAAGACGCCGAATGGCAGATGCCAGCGCCGCGTCAAAAACAGAACGGCGCCGATGAGAAGGCTGCTGTGCATTACAAATGACCAGATGCCGGCTATATCGTATAAGGTGTGCCGCTCAGGGCGCGGTCCCACGAGCAGGATGGTTTCCGGCGTGACCGCTGTGAAGGAGGTGAAAAAGGTAAATATAGACATGAGGCAAGCCGAACTCAAAATGACCGGCATCAGTTGAAGCCAGGTGTCATTGGCCGGTCGCCGCCACATGGCGCGGATGGGACCGCTGATGATTAAGATGCCGGTGAGCGCGAGAAATAGGTGCGAAGGACTGACCAGCGCCTCGATGCCCTCCTCGAAACCGAATGTTTCATGCCAGATCATATCGACAAGTCCGCCCGCGCCAAAGGCAAAGAAACCGACCAGTGAAAGCGCGTAGCCGCTGGGCAAGGCTTGGCTCCAGCGGTAGCCGCGGTTGACATTGCGAAAATGAGTGAAGATCAGCGCCAGCCCGGCCAAGGCGACGGCGCCATAGAGCAGGGCATGCCAAGGCGTGAAGAAGCTGTCATCCACCTTGTCATGATTATGCGCCCAGCCATCAATAAACAATCCGAAGACGATGGCGCAGGAAATCAGCGATACCGTCCAGTCCAATCGGATATCATCTGGCGGGCCGCCGGTGATGGCGCGCGCCATCGCTGCGGGAGATGCCAATTGCCCGGCGCGGCTTGTGCTAGTCATCTGCGTTTGCCTTTTCGCCTCTTTCCTTGATTGTATTTGATAGCATCGTCTCTTAGCAACCGGCGTTGAGGGGAGAGCAGGACAATCGCATCAAAACATATCCGCCGGTGGCCATGTAAAAATGTATGGGCGTCTCGTGAGACGCCCGTTGAAAATGCCTACAATTGTGGGCGTTTCAGCGGGTCGCGTAGGTCGCGTAGACACTGACCGCCGACACTGACCGACAAACGCCCTTACAGATTACGAAATGTGAGAAAAATTGTCATTTATCAGCGCAATTTCATTTTTGTGCGATTGCCCTGGAGGGGAGAGAGGCCGGGGCCGGGTTAGAAAAAGCAATGCCCACAGAATGCGCCACTCCTCCGAAGGCGCCGCTTCCGTCAACTCAAGCGAATTTGAGGTAGGCTATTACATCGCTAGCGCGGTTTTGGCATTCAAGTAGAATCGAATTAGCTGTTGAAGCAAGCGGCACTTGGTGGGCTATGGCTTTTGAATTGGAAGCGCTGGTAGGGCATCTCTACATAGTTGGCGGGCGCGTGATTAACGTGAATCCGCCCGGCGCGCTGGTTGAAGTGGCGCCGCCCGCCGCCGCCCCTGGTCGCGAAGGCGATACCTTTTTCGTTTTGATCGTGCCCTCCGGTTCGATCGCGCCGACCACCTTCTACGAACAATTGGCGCAGTTGGCGGCCGAACGCTATTTCAACATGGGCGGCAGCGTCACGATCGCCTTGCGCACGATGTTTCAGCAAATCAACCGGGATCTTTACCAGCACAATCTCGAACATGCCGAAGC
Source organism: Anaerolineae bacterium (assembly GCA_022826865.1). Lineage (GTDB taxonomy): Bacteria > Chloroflexota > Anaerolineae > Aggregatilineales > Phototrophicaceae > UBA6055. The sequence continues at coordinate 83,026 of JAJDUC010000079.1, read as the reverse complement.
TGGCCGGCAGCGCTTCGAAACGAGCATGATCGCCGCCGTACTTCATGAAGACGACGTCTATGTCGGGCGCGTCGGCCCGGTCGTCTCGGTATTGCAGACCGCCGGTTTAACGTTGACGTTTCCCGAAGATCTCTCTGACGACGAGCCTTTGTTCAGTGTTCCCCTGGGTTTGCTGCCGGAGCCCGAGATATCGATGGTGCGATATGGCGTAAATGCCGGCAGCCGGCTGGTTCTCTCGGATGGGAATCTCGCTGATATACCGAGCGACCGGATCACAAGCATCCTGCTTGAAAACGATATTGAGAAGGTGCTGCAAAGCTTGCGTCACACCATCAAGATCCAGAGCCAGCTGATGCTGGTCGAGTTGGTGCCGCCTGAATATGAAGGTCCGGTGCTGGCGGCGCCGGGCGAATCTTCATATGAAGTGAATCTGCGGCTTGGCGAGGCGCGGATGCAGCTGGAAACGGACGCGGCTGAATGGCAATTGCCGCGGCGCGGCAATTTCGGCTCGCTGATCCGCTGGGGATTTGGGCGCCTGGCCGGGCGCGCCGCCGGCGTCCTCTTTTTGCTTGGTGAACTGTTTCAGCGCTTTTTCCCGCTGCCGGAGTTGGCGCCGTCCCGCCGTCTGTCCTCGGGCACCATATTGCTTACCGTCCTCCTCATCCCTTTGATCATCGTCAGTATGGTTGTGCTTTCCTGGGTATCAAATTTGGGTGAAACGGAATTTGAGCAGTGCCTGGGCAAACTGCAGGAAACGGCGAGTCTGGCGCGCTCCATCGATTCGAGCAACCGGCGCAGCGTCGCTTCGGCCTGGAACGCCGCCTTGCAAGTATCGGAAGCCTGCAATGTCATGCGCCCGAACGACCCGATTGTGGCTTCCATGCGCGAGGAAGCCCAAACTTTGATCGATACGCTGAACAATGTCAAGCGGCAGGAAGCGGTGCCGCTGACGAATTTCGAGAATGCCTTCATCACGCGCCTGCGCTTGCAAGGCACCGATATGTACGCGCTGGACGACAAGAATGATCTGGTATATCGCATCAAGCTGACGGATGACGGTGTCGCGCCCTTGCAGCAAGAGCCCGTGCCGCTGATGCGCCTGGGCGCCACGCACCAGGGTTATACGATCGGGCAGATTGCCGATATCGCCTTTGATGATCACTCGGGCGATATCGCGATGCTGGATGAAAATGGCACGCTAATGCGCTGCGCGCCGCAGTTCATCTTGAATTGCGATGTACAGCGCGTGTTGGACGCGGAGAATTGGGAAAAGCCGATTGCGCTGACCATTTGGGATCGGAAGCTGTATATCCTGGATAGCGAAGGCGGGCAGATCTGGCGCTATGACCCCTCCGGCAGCAACTATGTCAGCGCCCCGCGCGAGTATTTTGCCGGTTCCGCCCAGCCGAATCTGCGCAATGTGGTCGACTTCACCATCAACGCCAAAGGTTATGTATATGTGCTTTACGCCGACGGCGTCATGAAAAGCTATATCTCTGGAAACGAGGCGCCCTTCGTGTTCAGCGGATTTAACGAAGGCAGCGAACCGCACGTCGTACGCACTGAGGGCTTTTATCTGAATGACAGTATATTTGCGCCCGGCATCTTCCTCATCAGCCGCCAGTCGCGCACAATCTTTGAGACGACAGCGGCCGGCACATTTATGGATAGTTATCAATCCTTCGACCAGGACAAGCTGGAGTTGATGTCGGCCGTTGTCGCCTACCCCGAACAAAATGCCCTGTATGTGGCCTCGGGCAATACCATTTTCCGCATCAACATGGAGTTTCAATAGAAGCGGCCTTTATCTTTTCACGGGCTGAAACCAGGCGCGGCCTCTGCCGCTGCGACGTCTGATGATATGCGTCTGGCGCGACCGCCGCGCGCTTCATCATCAGCTATTGGCGAGCGCCGCCTGTTTTCCGCCGTCATTTGCGGGTATAGTTGCGGGCGTCTGTACAGAGAGTGAAAGCGGGATGAATATGAGCAAAAGGGTCCTGATGGTTTACGGCGGTTGGGAAGGGCATGATCCAAAGGAGACGTCGCATTTGTTTGCGGGCCTGCTGGAAGAGGCCGGGCTGGACGTCACGCTCTCGCAGTCTCTGGATAGTTACCTGGATGCAGATCTAATGGCTTCGGTTGACATGATCGTGCCGATTTTCACCATGAGTACGATCACGCGGGAGCAGGAGGCTGGTTTGCTGAACGCGATCCGCGGCGGCGTCAATGTCGGCGGTTGGCACGGGGGCATGGCGGATGCCTTCCGAAACAATACCGAATACCAGTTTATGGTAGGCGGCCAGTGGGTGGCCCATCCCGGCAATATCATTGATTATCGCGTCGACGTCAACGATCAGCAGCACCCGATTACCGCCGGGATCGCAGATTTTGACATGCGCTCGGAACAGTATTACCTGCATACCGACCCGTCCAATGAAGTGCTGGCGACCACCACCTTTGGCGGCGAGCACGCGCCCTGGATTGAAGGCACGGTGATGCCGGTTGTTTGGACACGTCATTACGGCAAGGGCAAGGTCTTCTACAGTTCGCTTGGGCATGTGGTTGGCGATTTTGACGTGCCGGAAGCGCGGGAGATCGTGCGGCGCGGATTGTTATGGGCGGCGGATAGTCTCTAGTCGGAAATCGTCCAGCCCAAATCCTAAGGAGGTGCCAATCGGCGCTGCGCCGGCGTCAGCCGCCGATGACGGCGCTTGATCTGCAAGACGCGCAGCGCCGCTTCCAGGGCGATCCCGCCCGACATCTTGGATTTGCCAAATTGGCGATCGGGAAAGTGAATCGGTATCTCTCCGATCCGGTAGCCCAACCGGTAGGCAACATACATCATTTCAACTTGAAAAACATAGCCATTGGCTTTGATTTGGTCCAAATCCATGCCGACCAGGCAGTCACGGCGCCAGGCGCGGAAACCGGCCGTGGCATCGCGCGCCGGCGCGCGCAGAATGCCGGGCGTATAAACTCGGTTCGCCCACCAGCTGAGCAGCTTGCGAATGAGACCCCAACTGTTGTCGACGCTGCCGCCCTCGATATAACGCGATCCGATGATGAGGTCCCGCTCTTGGATTGCCGTCAGCAAATGGGGGATGTATTTGGGCTGGTGGGAGAAATCGGCATCCATCTGGATGATGATGTCCGCGCCTAGGGATAGCGCGCGTTTGAAACCATCAATGTAAGCCGGTCCAAGCCCTTGCTTTTTCTTCCGATGCAGGACGGCGAGCCGCCCGGCATTGCCTTCCTGTCGGCCGAGCTCCTCTGCTTTGGCGCCGGTTCCATCGGGCGAGTTGTCATCAACCACCAGCAGATGCAGATTCGGTATGCCCAGGGCGAAGAGCGCTGGCACAATCCGGCCGATGTTTTCACTTTCATTGTAAGTCGGCAGAACAACCATCACCTTGGGCGGCGCATCGGACATCTTTGACTCGGAGACCGTCACTCGCCGAACAAGGAATTGACCGCATCGGCGGCGTGGCCGGGCGTCAGACCGAAGGCTTCGTAGATCTTGGTGTAAGGCGCGCTTGCGCCGAAGCGGTCGACGCCAATCGCGATGCCGGAAGGACCTGTGTACTTGCTCCAACCGAGGGTTGCGCCAGCCTCTATACTGACACGACGAGTCACTTCCGCCGGCAGGACGCTAGACTTGTAGCTTTCGGACTGCCGTTCGAACAATTCCCAGCAGGGCATTGAGACCACACGGACCCGGATATCGGCTTCTTCCAGCAAACCGGCGGCATCCAGCGCGATCGCAACCTCGCTGCCGCTAGCCAGAATGATAGCGTCAATATCGCCCGATTCATGTTCGGAAAGCACATAAGCCCCGCGGGAGACGCCCTCGTGGATGCCGGCGTCATTGCCCGCTAGAACCGGCAAGTCTTGCCGGCTGAGCACGATGGCGGCCGGGCCCTCAAGTTCGGCGATTGCAGCCCAGGCGCCAGCTGTTTCCGTGGCGTCGGCCGGCCGGAACACATGCAGGTTGGGCATTGCTCGCAATGACATCAGCTGCTCGATCGGCTGGTGGGTCGGGCCGTCCTCGCCGAGGCCGATGCTGTCATGCGTGAAGACGTAGACGGCCGGCAAGCTCATCAGCGCGCCAAGGCGAATGGCGGGCCGCATATAATCGCTGAAGGTGAAAAATGTCGCGCTGTATGGTTTGACGATGCCGCCGTGCAGCGCCAGGCCGTTGACGATAGCGCCCATGCCATGCTCGCGGACGCCGAAGCGCAGGTTGCGCGCCGCCGGCTGCCCTTTTCCCGTGTGAAGGGCGTCGGCGATCAAAGTCTTTGTGCTGCCGGCCAGGTCGGCATCGCCGCCGATCATGGTCGGGGCATATCGAGCCAGCGCGTTGAGCGCTTCGCCGCCGGCATTGCGCGTGGCGACGGACGCGCCCGCCTCCCAACTTGGCAGTTCGGCGCGCCAGCCTTCCGCGAATTCTCCCGCTGCGGCACGGTCCCATTCATCCGCCAACTCGGGGTAAGCGGCGCGCCAGGCCTGGAACTTGATTTGCCACTCGGCTTCCGCGCCGGCGCCGCTATGGATGGCGCTGCGGAAATGCTCCAAAGCGTCGCCTGGGACGAAGAAGCTGTCGCTCGCGCTCCAACCCAGATTCTGCTTCGTGAGCAGGACTTCATCTTCGCCCAAGGGGCTGCCATGCGCATCGCTTGTGCCCTGTTTGTTCGGGCTGCCATACCCGATGACAGTGCGCACGGCAATGAGGCTGGGCCGGTCGCTTACGGCTTTGGCCGCGGCGATCGCTTCGCCAAGCGCGGCGACATCATTGCCGTCGGCGATGCGGCTCACGTGCCAGCCAATCGCCTCGAAGCGCAGCGCCACATCTTCAGAAAATGTCATGTCGGCCGCGCCGTCAAGCGTGATTTGATTGTCATCGTAAAGGAAGATCAGTTTGCCCAAGCCCCAATGACCCGCGAGCGCGGCCGCTTCCAGGCAGACGCCTTCCATCAAGTCGCCATCGCTGACCAAAACGTAAGTATGATGATCGACAATTTGATGGCCGTCGCGGTTGAAATACTGCGCCAGGTAAGCCTCCGCCAGGGCCAGGCCCACGGCCGTGGCTGCGCCTTGTCCCAGCGGGCCGGTGGTCGTTTCAACGCCGGGCGTATCGCCATGTTCGGGATGGCCGGGCGTGTTGCTCCCCAATTGCCGAAAACTCTTGAGATCGTCAAGAGAGACATCGTAGCCGGTGAGATAAAGCAGAGCGTAGAGCAACATGGAGCCATGCCCGGCGCTTAATACAAAGCGGTCGCGGTTATGCCAGGCGGGGTTGCGCGGATTGAAGCGCATGTGCTTCATCCAGAGCGCATACGCCATTGGCGCCGCGCCCATCGGCAGACCCGGGTGACCGCTATTGGCCTTTTGTACCGCATCCATGGACAAGGTACGTATTGTGTTGATCGCGAGCTCGGTCAATTCGGACACCGCATCGCTCCTGACTGTTCCCTCGGCTTTGACGGCGTGAATTATAGCAGCGGCATGGCGGACGCGAAAAGGTCAGCCATCAGCGAAAGCGGTCGCCGCCTTGGTTTCAGCAACCGGGGCCGGTCTGGCTTATGGCTAAATTCGGAAGGTTGCGGCGCTGCCGCGCGCCAAGCGTCTGGAGTTGAGAGCTTCTGTATTCTGGAGTCTGATGCAAGCTGGATGCTAGGGAAACTGAAGATTCAGCTGGCGCGCAAATCTCAGGTCTTGCGCGCCGCAAACGTTTGAAACCTGGTTTGTCTTACTCCGGCCGGGGCTCGACGCGGAAGCGCACGGCTGTTCTTTCCTGTCCATCAATGTCCACTTCCGTGAAATAGGGCGTCGTCACGATGTCCATCTCATCGCGCTCGAGATATCCTCGCGCAATCGCCAGCGCTTTCACGGCTTGGTTGACGGCGCCGGCGCCAATCGCCTGGACTTCGGCGATATTGTGTTGCCGCATCACGCCGGCGATAGCGCCCGCCACCGCAGTCGAACGGGAGCGCGCCGAAACCTTGATCACATCTGGCCCGTCTTCAGCGTGTGAACCAGCGTCTTCCATGTATGGATCCGATAGGGGCATGCGGCTTTCGTGTTCGGACATTCATCCCCCCTTTTTCAATGAACGACGAGCCTATTACAACGTTATCCCACTGAACAGAATTTTACAACTTATTTGACGATAAGTCTACAAAATGCCAAGAAATATACAGAAATGCCAACTGAAACTTATATTTTCTGTCAAGAATGTAACAATGCAAACCGATTTGCTTGGGGTTTCAGTAGGGCATGCGGCAGCGCGCCGCCGCATGCGCATGCCCCGGGGCAGTGTCCGCCGCCGAGCCGACTAGCGTAATAGCAGGTAATCTCACCGCCTTCGCCAGCCGGCGGTATGCATATTGGAGGGCCAGCGCTTGGGTTGGCTGTGCGCAGCCGACATAACAAAGACATGCCTGCGGCAGCGGGCGCCGGCAGAGACGCTGACCCTGTGAAGCCGATTACGTTGTCGCTACAATCGCGTCTGTAGTTGAATGGTTGAATGGCAGACTTCGACGCGATTGCGTCAGCCGCCGGAATTGCGAACGGGATAGCCGATAGGCACATTGCATGCAATTCACCGCGCCCCAGATTGCCCTGCTTCTGCTCGTTGTCTTGCCCCTCTTTTGGATCATTGGTTTCCCGCGCTACGCGTTTCGGAGAAGGCGCGATATCAGCAGCATCATCCTGCGCACGGTTATCGTTGTATTGCTTGTGCTGGCCCTGGCCGGCTTGCAGAGCGTACAAGCGGTCGATCGCCTGGCGGTTGTTTTTCTCGTTGATGTTTCCGACAGCATGGGCCAGGGCACGGAAGACGGTCAACTGGCATATCTGCGCGAGGCGATTGAAGCGAAACAGCCGGACGATGCCTGGGCGGCCGTTTTATTCGGCGACAATGCCGTAGCGGAAACGGACTTCAGCCTTGTGACTGAGCTGGAGGGTTTCCGCGCCACGCCACTGACGACCGGTACCGATATCGCCAACGCGATCCAAACGGCATTATCGATGTTCCCGCCGGATGTCGCCCGCCGCATTGTCGTCTTAAGCGATGGCCAAGACACGGCTGGCGATGCCATCGCGCGCGCGCAGCGGGCGGCAGTCTCGGGCGTGGAAATTAGCTATGTGCCGTTTTTTCGAAGGCCGACGCCGGATGTGCGGATCAGCGCGATGGATGCGCCCGGGCGGGTGGCGGAAAACCAGAGCTTCGATATTGCCGTGAGCATGCACGCGGAGAGCGCCACGCCAGCGACGCTGTTGATCTTTTCTGGCGGCCGGCTGATTCACGAGGAGTCGCTGGACCTGCAAGCTGGGGATACGCGCTTTCATTTGACCCAGACGAGTGACCGCAGCGGCTTCCTGGACTTCACGGCGCAGATTGTTGTGCCGGCCGAGCATGACGGTTTCATTCAAAATAATCAGCTAGGCGCTTTCAGCCAGGTGGTGGGCCCGTCGCGCGTGCTGCTCGTCAGCGTGGATCCGTCCGAAACAGAATTCCTCTTGCCCGCCTTGGAAAACGCTGGTGTGCAGGTCGAGCTGGCGACGCCGGCATCCCTTCCGATTAACATGGCGGGCTTGGCGAATTACAAAAGCGTGATCCTGGCGAATGTGCCAGCGACCGATCTGAGCCGGGCGCAGATGACGCTGCTTGATCAATTCGTCAGCGAAGTCGGCGGCGGCCTGGTCATGATCGGCGGCCCGGAGAGTTATGCGCCGGGCGGCTATTATCAGACGCCTTTGGAACGCACCCTGCCCGTCGACATGCAGATCAAAGATCAGAAGCGCCTGCCACAACTGACGATTGCATATTTGATAGACCGTTCCGGCAGCATGGGGCAGGTCGGGCGCGGCGGCGTGCCGAATCTGGAATTGGCGAAACGGGCGATCGTGCTTTCCCTGGAGTTGCTCCAGCCTTCAGACCGCGTCGCCATCGGCACATTTGACACCGGGGGCGCCTGGGTCGTGCCCTTTCAGCATGTCAATGACGCTCAGGCGCTCATCGCCATGACCAACACCATTCGATCGGGAGGCGGGACCGATATCCTGGCCGGCCTGCGCCTGGTGGAACGCGACATCATTGAGGAGCCATCGCAGGTCAAGCACCTCATTTTGCTCACAGATGGCGGGGCGAGCCCAACCGGGCTGGTTGAGTTGACCGAGTTTCTATATGCGTATTTCGATGTGACGCTGTCGGCCATCGCCATCGGGCGCAGCCCTGCGGCCATTCTGGAGACGATGGCCGAGGCCGGCGGAGGCAACTATTATGCGGTGCAAGATGTCGAGCAGATTCCGCTGATTTTCGCGCAAGAAACGGTTCTCGCCTCGCGCTCCTACATCGTAGAAGAAAACTTTGCGCCACGCATCAGCGCCAGCAGCGCGATTCTGGATGGCATCGCCAGCACGCCGCCTTTACGCGGCTACGTGGCGACGACGCCGAAGGTCGCCGCGCAGCGCATCCTCAGCGGCCCGGAGCCATATTCCGATCCGATTCTTGCGGCGTGGCAGTATGGCCTGGGCCGCGTCGTAGCCTGGACTTCCGACGCCAGCGCGCGCTGGGCCAAGGAATGGGTGCAATGGCAGGACTTTTCCCGGTTCTGGGGACAGGCGGTCAACTGGAGCATCAACGCCGGCGCCGGCAACAACCTGGAGACGCGGGTGACACTGGAAAACGCGCGGGCGCAGATTGTGGTCGACGCGCGTGATGACGAGGGTATGTTCCTCGATGGTCTTTCATTAAGCAGCGCCGTGCTGAATCCGGCGGGCGGTAGCCGGCGCATCCCCCTGCAGCAGACAGCGCCCGGCCGTTACGAAACAAGTTTCACACCGGAAAACGAAGGCGCATACTTTCTGACGATTAGCGGGGAGGCGCAATCCGGCGCCGCCGCGCCTCTTATCGACCTGAATGGCTGGGTGATGTCTTATTCGCCGGAGTACATCCCGCGGCCTCGGGACGAGCGGACGCTGGCGGAGATTGCGGCCATAACCGGCGGCAGCAACCTGGCTGACCGACCGGCGGATGTGTTCGCGCATGATTTGGGCGAGCAGCAGGCGGCGAGCGATATCTGGGAGCGTCTGGTCCTGCTGGCGTTGATCCTGCTTCCGATTGATATTGCCGTGCGGCGTCTAATCATCTCGCGCAGCGACCTGATGCGATTGCGCGCTTATCTCTGGGGACGGGGCCGCGACCGCGCCCGCTCCCAGCAAATGGAGGCGCTGTTCAGCGCGCGCGGTCGCGGTCGCGCCGCAACCGGATATGGCGAGGGGATTCGCTTCCGCCCGCGCCCTCGGCCTCGCCCGGCGCTTCGGCCGACGCCGCCGCCGGCCCCGGTCAGCCGGCCGTCTTCAACGCGCGAGCCCGAGTTCATCCCGCCGCCGGAAGAAGTGCGCAACCTGGGCGGCGACCTTCTGCGCAGCCGCAGTCGGCGGCGGCGAAGCGGCGACAAATAGGCGCGCTTGATTTTGATAGTATTGGTTTGAGCGACTCTTCCAAATCAGCTATAATGAATCATATGTTCTCATTCTAGCTAAAGGACTTTTAGCCATTTCACAGCTATTCCCGACCACTCCTGCAGAAGATGAACTGAGGAAAGTTTACGAGGCGGATCGCGCAACGTTCTCTAAGGCGCGAGTTGAACTGGAACTCAAGTACAATGCTATATTGCAGCCAACACAGAGCTTTAATCGTCGGCTTGTGAGCTACCTGTATCATCCTGGATTATAATAGTACTGTCCCAATGAGCAAAAGGACGAATTATGGGTCAAATTCTACACCCTCGCGCCACAACGACAGAGGCAACCCGTCGAGCAATACAGAATAGTGAAGAGAGCATAAGGAAGCTGGCCTAACGCTATGGCATCAAATTGAAATCGCGCTGATAAAAGACAACTTCACCTCACAATTCGTGATCTGTAGGGGCGTTTCGCTGAAACGCCCGAAATTTGCTGGCCATTTACAACGGGCGTCTCACGAGACGCCCCTACAATTTCACAGTTTTCGTGGCGAACGGCTCATTATGATTTTGACGCGACTGCCCTGGTTGGTCAGCCGGTATGTTCTTCATCAGTCAGCTAGCAAGAACTCGGTGAAGTCGAGATTCCCCGGCGAATGACCGAATCCGGTCAGCAGGGCGGCGCATTCGGCGCGATGCTGGGTGCCGTGGTTCACGACATGAGCCAGGCAATGCCACAAGACTCGATGGCGCGTTTCGTCGCCTTGATAGCTGATGATGCCGCTCAAGTCTTCATCGCTCAGGCTTTCAAAATAGCGCCAAAATGTCGCGCGCTCTTTTGTCCAGCGCGCGCGTATGGCGGCGATATCGGGGAAGTCCTCCGGCTGCAGCCATTTGACATGATCGCCCGATTTGAGCAGATTTCGCCAGACGTATTCGGCGTCCATCAGGTGCACAAGCGCGCCGCGCAGGCTGCCCCAGCCGAAGTCATGCGCCGCGCTCAGCTGCTCGTCGGTTACCTGCTCGGCAGTGGCAAGGATCCGCTCGTTGGCCCAGTCGTTGTAGCGAAAGAGCAGTTCTATGTCTTGTTGATTCATTTTGTCGCTTGCGCTGGAAGCAATACCTTGGCTGTTCAGAAACAAAGTGAAATCCATGTCGCCGGGCGAATGGCCGAAACCGGTGAGCAGCGCGGCGCATTCGGCGCGGTGCTGCGTGCCGTGGTTGACTACGTGAACCAGCGCCTGCCACAGGACCCAGTTGTAGGTCTTGCCATTGCGTTCTCTGCTGTGGACGCGGGCCAGATCTTCGTCCTCCAATGAATCCAGGCATTGGCGCGTGACCGCGTTCTGCTGCGCCCAGCGGCGGCTTAAGGCGTCGATATTGGCAAAGGACTCCGCCTTGAGAATTTCGTCCGGTCCAAGCTCGAATAAGAAGTTAAACCAGCCGAACTGGGCATCGAGGGTGTGGACGAGCGCGCCAAGCAAACTGCCCCAACCCAGATCATTGACGGCTGTCAATTGCTCGGCCGTAACATTCTCGGCTGCCTTGAGGATGCGATTATTCGCCCATTCGTTGTATGCGTAATAGAGCTTGATGTCTTCGACTTTCATGCGTCCTCCCGCGCTACCGCGGCGTCTTGCGGCAACTTGTCGCCGCCGTTCGCGTAATAGTGGCAGGCGATCCTGGATTTGGCTACTGTTGATGCCGATTTGTTATGACGAGGCGGTTCCCTACTACGATGCCACGCGCGGCTATCGCGCTGGCGTTGCCGAACGCTACCGCGATGCCTGCCTGAAAGTCATCGGCGCGGCGCCCCGGCCGCGTATCCTTGAGTTGGGCATCGGCACCGGGCTGATTGCAGAGCCCTTCATCGCCGCCGGGCACCGCTACATCGGCGTCGACATGTCACGCGCAATGATGCGCGAGCTGGCGGGCAAATTGCATGGCGCCCACCGTCCGCGCTTGGCGCAGGCCGATATCTTGCGGCTGCCCTTCGCCCCGGCCAGCTTTGACATCATCCAGGCGGCGCGCGTCTTCCATCATGTGGAGGATTGGCGCGCCGGCATCGACGAGGCGCGGCGCTTGCTGGCGGCGGGCGGCGCTTTGCTCATCGCAGAGAATGTCCCGCCCGACGGCGCGATCCCGCCGCCTTGGACGCTGGTCCAGAAGCGCTGGGACGAGATCCTGCGGCGCATGGGACTTGGCGCTGCCGGCCCGCGCCGGGCCTTGCCTATGGCCGACGAAATCATGCTTGAGTACATGCGGGCGAGCGGCGCGGACGCTGCGATCATCCATTTGCTGGAATACCGGGAGAAACCGATTTCCCCGCGGATGATGGTGGAGCGCCGGGCCAAGCGTATGTTCAGCAGCGACTGGGCCTTGCCCGAAGCGGTCCATCGAGAAGCGGCGCGCGCTCTATACGACTGGTTGGAGCGCGAATGCGACGCGCCCGATGAAATGGTGGAGCGAACCATGATCTTTCGCGCTGTCGTCGCCCGCTGGTAGGCGCTTCTAGCCAATACGGTTAGTGCATCATTGTCGGTTGAATCTCTCAAAATACCGACGATATGGTAGACACCCGCGCTGCACGGCAGCGGCTCACGCAAAATACTTTGCGTCCTGCTGTGTCGTAGCTCCCCCTTCTCTAGCTTGCTGGGGAAGGGACCGAGTATGGGGTTTGCCGCTCGCAATGTAAACAGGGGCGACTGACGGGCTGTGTCCACGCGCCCCGGTGAGTCGCCCGATTTCGATTCTGTTTTACCCATCGGACGATCCGCCGGATCGCCCCTACCAGACTATTTCAACTGAAATGGATACATTGCCCCGATACGCAGGGCAATCGCATCAAAATCATAATGAGCGGTTCGCTACGAAAATTGCGAAGATGTAGGGGCGTCTCGTGAGACGCCCGTTGAAAATGGCCTGCAAATTGCGGGCGTTTCAGCGAAACGCCCCTACAGATTACATAATTTGAGGGGAAAATGTCATTTATCGGCACAATTTAAATTTGGTGCGATTGCCCTGCCCCGATACGAAGAAATAGCGCCGGCGCGGCTGGCGCTGTATCATAAACGGGGGCGCTGCTGCTATTGGAGTTGCGTATATGGGTGAAGTTCTCGCGAGTCTCGCGCTCATCATCGCGTCAGTCTTTCTGCTGGCAATCATCACCGATAAGTTCTTCATTCCCAGCCTAGATGCAATCTCGAGCCGGCTGAAGCTGTCGGATGAAGTGGCCGGCGCGTCGCTGATGGCGATCGGCTCATCGGCGCCGGAACTGGCGATTGCGCTGATGGCGCTCTTCACCGGCGGCGGCGCGCACAGCGATGTGGGCGTCGGCGCCATTGTTGGTTCGGCGGTCTTCAATATTCTGGTGATCACCGGAGTCTCGGCAGTGGTGGCAGGCGGCCTGCATATTCATATCTTTGCCGTCAGCCGCGATGTGGCCTATTACCTCGTTTCCATCCTCTATCTTTCGCTGGTCTTCTTCGATGGCAATGTCTCGCTGATTGAAGCCATCCTGGGTTTGGTTGGATACGTGGTTTACATAGGCGTTCTCATGGCGCTTAAGGTTCCTGAGGCGGAAGATGCGCCGGCGGAAGCCGAGACCGTCGACGCGCGGACGCCGGGAAAGGTGGCCGGCTGGCATCATTTGGAAGCCTTGGTTGAATTGGCGCTGCGGCGCATCACCGGCGCGCCGGAGAAGAACTTCGTTCGGGCCTTCGTGGTATCGATCGTCTCCATTGTTGCGCTGAGTTATGTCCTGGTGGAAGCGACGATCGTCTTCTCGGCTGGCATCGGCATACCGCCGGTTGTCGTCGCCTTGACGCTGCTGGCGGCCGGCACATCGGCGCCGGACCTGATGGCGTCGCTGGAAGTCGCGCGGGAAGGGCGTGGCGGGATGGCGGTCGCCAACGCTGTCGGCTCAAATACCTTTGACCTGCTGGTGGGTTTGGCTTTGCCCTGGACGGTCGCGCTCGCAGTGCTCGGTCTCAGCGGGATCGATGTCGGCGCGGGCAACTTGTGGACTTCGATCGGCATTCTCGTGCTGACGACGCTGGTGCTCTTCGGCTTCTTGTGGACGGAGCGTGGCTTGAGCCGCCGTGAGGGCTGGATTCTGCTCGCCTTATACCTGGTTTTCGTCGTCTATACGATTGCTGGCGGGGCTGCCGCATAGGCGCCGAGCCTCGAGGCAAAGGCAGGAGCATGAACGCGGCGCAGAGACCTCATTCACCGGTGTATGGCATGGATGTATTGCGGCTGCCCTTGCTGGGGCGCGCGCTGCGGCGCCGGCATGGTCGCCTGGGCCTGCAAATTGTCTTCGCCGCGGTTGCGCTTGCCCTGGTGATCGACGGCCTTGTCGGGCCGCAGTCGGCGGCGCGCAATCTGGCGACGGTGGCGCCCTGGGTGCATCTGCGCGGTTTCGTTGTCCTCGTTTTGCTCCTGGCGGGCAACTTAATCTGCATGGGCTGCCCCTTTACCTTGGCCCGCAGCCTGGCGAAACGTCTGTCCGCCGGCGGCCGCCGCTTTCCGCAGCGGCTGCGCAACAAGTGGCTGGCCATTATCATTTTGTTTGCGCTCTTCTTCGCTTATGAATACTTTGACCTCTGGGCCAGCCCCTGGCTGACGGCTTGGCTGATCATCGCTTATTTTGTCGCCTCATTCTTGATGGAAGCCATCTTCGCCGAATCAGCCTTCTGCAAGTACATTTGCCCGCTTGGTTCCTTCAACATGGTGTATTCCGCGCTTTCCCCGACGCAGATTGCGGTGAAGTCGCCCGATGTTTGCGCGGCATGCGTCGGCCATGAGTGCGTCAATGGCAGCTACGCCGCGCAAACGGTCATACGGGTCGACGAGATTCTGTCCGGCGCTGATGACAAGCCGCGCTCGAAAGAAATCGTTCACGGGCCCGCGGGCGCCTTGGGCTGCGGAACCGAGCTGTTTGCGCCGCAAATCCGCAGCAATCTGGATTGCACCATGTGTCTGGATTGCGTTCGCGCCTGCCCGCATGACAATGTCAGCCTGTTTGCGCGCGCGCCCGGTGCCGAGTTGAGCCGACCGGACAGTTGGCCGCGGCGCTGGGATATATCCCTGCTGGCCATCGCGCTGGCTTTCATGGGCGTATCCAATGCCTTTGGCATGGCGCCGCCATATTACTCGCTGCAGGAATGGCTGGCGCTGAACCTCGGCGTCAAGAGCGAATTCATCGTGCTGCTGCTGATATTCGGGACGGCGAATCTACTGCTGCCTTTTGTCGCTTCCGTCGCCGCCGCTTGGCTGGGCGCGCGCGTGGCAGGCTTTTCCAAGCGGGATTCGATCCGCGATACGGTTGCCGCCTTCGCGCCCGCCTTTGTGCCGCTGGGCTTCGGCATCTGGTTCGCCCATTACAGCTTTCATCTGCTTGTCGGTCCCGGTTTGATCGTGCCGGTGCTGCAGGAATTCCTCGGTGGAGTTGGCGACTGGCAAGCCTGGAGTTTCAGCTTGGACTCAAACGCCATCGGCTTAATTCAATTGACGGCGCTGATTGGCGGTTTCCTCTGGAGCCTGCGCGCCGCGCAGCGGAAGGCGCTGCGTTTGTATCGCCGCAAGGCCTTGCTCGGCTTGCTGCCTTGGGCCCTGCTCTTCTTGCTGCTGATGCTGCTCGCCTGGCAGATTTTCACGCTGCCGATGGAGATGCGCGGGACGCTCGAGTTATTCGGCTAGCGCGGGCGGACCCTGACGCAGGCCATCTTTGAGCACGGGCTCGGCCCGCCCCCACAAAGCGCTGCCATCGCGATTCATAATCGGCTCAGCTGAGTATTGCGCCAGGTAGCAGCGCCGATACTTGTCGGTCATGTTGGGACCGCTGCGGTGGAAGGTGCGGCTGCTGAAGACGACAATGCTGCCGGCCGGCACGATGGCGGGCAAACCCGGATCATCGCCCTTATAACCGACTTTGTCGTTGCTGCGATCTTCAATCGTATGGTCGATGATTTCATCGGTCGAGTGACGCCCGTCGCGGGAATAAGGCAAGATGTAGACAGTTCCGTTCTCCACCGACATGTCGTCCAGCGCGCACCAGCAAGACAAGTAGGCGCGGTGGTAATGCCCCACATAGCCGGAATCTTGATGCCAGGCGAACTTGCTGTCGGTATCAGCCGCTTTCACCACGTACTGCTCGTTGAAGAGGTAGGCAGTTTCGCCCAGGGTGGCGCGGCAGACCTCCGCCATGAGATCGCTGAATAAGAAATCAGTCATGATCGGGCTGCTGTCGCTGCGGCTGGAGATGAAGTAGCGCTTCTTGTAATGGGTGATGTCCTCGGTGGTGACGCCCTTGGCTTCCATCTCGCGGTCGCGCTCCCGAACCAAACGCATGCATTCGTCCAATAAGGCGGCGACCACATTTTCGGGAATCACCGATTCAAGGATGAAATAGCCGTCACGGTGATACTGCTCCTGTTGTTCCTCAGAAACAAGTGGCATAACGCGTTCTCCCGTTGGTCGCAGCTTGTGGCAATTCTAGCTTGTCGTCGTTCCTTGTCAACTCGAGCGCCGCAAGGGTAGTGTATCAGTGGCGGCTGAATTTCTTCAAATATCGACGATTTGCTAGGGGCGACTGACGGGCTGTGTCCACGCGCCCCGGCGAGTCGCCCAATTTCGACCCTGTTCGTACCTATTGGGCGATCCACCGGATCGCCCCTACCAGACTATTTCAACCGAAATGTATACACTACCGTGTATCAGAGTCGGTTGAATTTCTCTAAATGCTGACGATTTGGTAGGGGCGACTGACGGGCTGTGTCCACGCGCCCCAGTGAGTCGCCCAATTTCGACCCTATTCGTACCCATCGGGCGATCCGGCGGATCGCCCCTACCAAACTATATGGATACATTACCGTCACAAGCGGCTGAATCTGGGATTGCCTCTCGACGCGGTGTAAACTCCAAAGCCAGACTTTCACAGATCCAGGAGACCCGGATGCCAAAGCGGCCGAACATTGTCTTGTTCCTCACGGATGACCACGGCGCCTGGGCGAATGGCTGCTATGGCAACGGCGAAGTGCGGACGCCGACTCTGGATGCGCTCGCGGAGATCGGAACCCGCTTCACAAAAGCTTATACGCCCTGCCCGGTTTGCTCGCCGGCGCGCGCTTGTCTTTTGACTGGCAAGATGCCTTCCCAGGTAGGTATCCACGACTGGTTGGAGGAAGCGACAGCCGAAATCGGCGAGCGAGACTGGCTGGGCGGGACGCGGACGTTATTCGATGACCTGTCCGCGGCCGGCTATCACACCGGATTGAGCGGCAAGTGGCATCTCGGCCAATCGCACCGGACGCCGTCGGGCGCGGATTACTATTTTGGACTGCCCGGCTGGCAGGGGGCGCACAACGGCGCCTACGGCTATGTGCGAAACGGCGAAATGGTGAAACTGGATGGCAACAAGTCGCGCTTCATCACCGATCACGCGATTGAGTTTCTGGACACTGTGCCGGAGGATAAGCCCTTTTTCTTGAACATAGGTTATATCGCCACGCATTCGCCTTACCGGCGGCAGACGCATGATCCGCTGCAAACGGCGCAGTATCAAGACTGCGCCTTCGCGCAGGTTCCGCCTTATCGGCCTCATCCCTGGGTCAATAACGAAGGCGGCGCGGATGAACTCAGCGAGCAAGATCTGCGCGATCGCTACATCGGATACTATGCCGCGGTGACAGAGATTGACGACAACATTGCGCGCGTCATCGGCGCCTTGAGCGCCCGAGGGCACTGGGAGAACACGATCATCATCTATACATCGGATCACGGCTGCGCCCTCGGGCATCGCGGCTTCTTCGGCAAGGGAAACAGCACAAGGCCGCTGAATATGTACGAGGTCTCCCTGCATGCGCCGCTGATCATTGCGGGGCCGGGCGTGGCAGCGCAGACGCGCGATGAATACGTGGATCATTGCGACAGTTATCACAGCATCCGCGAATTGGCGGGCTTGGGTCGGCCGCCGGCTGGCGTTTACGCGGGCGCTTCTTACGCGGCGATGCTGCGTGGCGAGCGCGAAGTCTGGGACCATATGCGATATGGAGAATATGGCGATCTGCGCATGGCGCGGGATGAGCGCTGGAAACTGATCCTGCGCTACCCAAATGGACCGCATGACTTGTTTGATCTTCACGGCGATCCAGCTGAGAATGTCAACCTCTATACGAAGTATCCGGATATCGCAGCGCATTACACGAGGCTGCTGGATGCCTTTTTCGCCGAACGCGACGATCCCCTGCGTTCGGGACTGCGCGTGAAGAAATTGCCGGCGCATAACCACAAAGAAGCCTGGCGCGATGGCAAACGCGAGGCGCGCGGCTTGCAGGTGTATTGAAGCTTGTCTTCCCGCCTGTATCTGCCGGGCTGCTTGGAAATGCCACCGCTTTGGGGCCTAAGGCCGCTCTAGCGAAACCGCCAGCGTTATCGCGTCATCAAAGCCGAACTTCTCCAAGGTGACGACGACGCGGCCGCCCATCGGCGTGACGAAGGCCAGGGGCAGATGCTCCGGCACTCCCATTGTGCTGTATGCCATGACTTCCATGCCGTCGATGGCGGCGGTGACATAAAGGTCTTCGACATCGCCGGCCAGCTTATCCAAATTGAGAACGAGCAGCTCGTCCTCATGAACATCAAACACAACGAGATCGCGGATGGCTTTGTCATTAAGATTGATGACGGTTTCGCCATCTTCCAGGGCATGCACGGGATTGCGCGAGATGGAAAGCGCGCCGGCGCCGCTGACGCCGGCATCGAATGTTGAAAGGACCAGAATGTAGGCGGCCGCGCTGTCAAAGACCAGGTTGCTCAACTCGGCGTCAAAGCCGCTGCCGCTGTCGTCATCGAAGGCGTATTCACTGCCGTCCGGCGCGACAACCTGCAGCAGCGTATCGAGCGCGCCGCCACTGTCGACCCGGACCGTCAAACTGTCGCCGGTTTCGACAGGCAAACTGTAGAAGCGCGCCGGCGTCTCTGCAGAGAGCGAGAAAGGCTGATCGGCTTCAAAGGCGATCGGCTCAGCGCGCACGCTGGATATGTGAGCGCTGTATTCACCGTCAATTGCGCCTTGCGCCATCATCAAAGGCGCCGCGCTGATTTCGAGAGCAAAGCGGCCGGAGTAGGGCAGCAAAAAGGGACCGATAATGGCGTCCTTGCGTCCGCGGCTGTCGTCGCTGAAGGCGAGTTTACGATCATCGCGATCGAGCAGCGCGACCGACGGATCGAAGTCGGCCGATGTGACGCGGAGCAGGGCGTATTGCCCGCGCGCGCCCTCGAATTCGATTCTCGCGCCGCCGCCTTCCAGATTGCCGGTGATGACCCGCTCTTCGCCCGCCGCAACGACGATCGTCGCGGCCGGGCTTGCAGCGGTGGCGGTCAATATGACCGAAGGCTGATTGCCTTTTTCGCGCTGCACAAGCACGGTGTAGTCCCCCGCTTCGTCATCGGCGCTGGTGAATAGCTCAAGAGCGACCATGCCGCCGGCGTCGGCAATCTTGTCGCTGCGGTAAACGGAAGAGCCGGCGAAGACGACATTGATTCGGATATTTTCATGCGCCTGCAAGCCGCTGACCGTGATGCGGTGGCCGGAACCGATCGGCGCCGACTGGGGCGAAATCGTCGCGACCGCATCGGCAACGCTCGGCAGCCCCGCGGTCGCATCTGCTTGGTCTTGAGCTTGTGTCTCCATTGCGACGGCTGTGACTTCAAAGCTCGTCGTCGCGAGCTTCTCGCCTTCGATAAAGATAGCGACTGCGTATTCGCCCGGGGGCAGGTTCGACGAAGTCGCGAAACGCAGCGCCGCTTCCCCCGCAGCCGAGGCTTGCGCCAGCACGGTATCAATCAGCACGCCGTCGACGGTCGTGATCTGGGCGGTGACGCTGTCCAAGGCCACGGCCCCGGCAACGGCGATCTCCACCGTCCCGCCGGCGGCCAAGGCGGTCGGCGCCAGATGCAGGCTCAGGTCGCGCACGGCTGGCGCTTCAATTGTGAATTCGCCCGTGGCGATCAACTGGCCGCCGACGTTGTAGACGTCGACCTGACGCTGCCCGGGCGAATCGCCTGCTTCCGCGAACACCTCGATCTCGATGACCCCGTCGGCGTCGCTCCTGAGCTGCCGGCGATAAGCCGATTCTTGCGTCTCGCTGGCGGTGATCGCCAGCGCATAATCGCTTTCCGGCGCGAGTTCGGAAATGCGTATCGTCTGTATTTGCCCAAAGGGCGCCGTCTCGGGCGAAACCATGACATTCCCCAGGAGTTCGCGTTGGTCTTCAGCGCCCTCGCCCGCAGCGATCAAGTGGAATGCCGCGCTGACGACGACTTCGCCTTGATGGAGCGCGCGAATCGTATAGGCGCCGGCTTGATCGCCTTCTGTGCTGCGAATGGGATAGGGTATCAGGCCGTCGGCGTCGCTCGTTTCTTCGCTGCTGAAGACGACAGCGCCGGCGAAGAGGATCTCGATCTGGTAAACCGTTTCCGATTGCAATCCACTGATGACGATGTCGAATACAGCGCTTTCGACCTCGCCCGCTTGAGGACTGATGGAGATGGCCGGCGCGTCCTGGGCCTGAATCGACAGTGTCAAAATGAACATGAGCATAATCAGGCGAATGAGTCGCGCGATCAATGATGGCATGCGAATGTCCTTTGCTTGATCCATCGGCTATTCCTAAGGGGCGGCGGTTTATTGAGCGCTTCCCGCTTACCATTATAGAGTCTTTCATAGCTAACATACGACGGCGCTTGCCGACTTTACGCGGGTTTCACGCGAGGCTGGCCATTTGCAAGCAGACGTCGCCGCGCATTTCAATTTGCCAGGCCCGCGCTGTATAATCGGCGCATGGACGAAGGTAGCCGGGCCTCCGCGAATTGGGGCGTCATCGGTCACGAGTGGGCTGTGGATTTTCTGCGCCGGGCGCTGCGGCACGGGCGTAATCGCCATGCCTATTTGATAAGTGGCAGCCCGTCGCTGGGCAAGATGAAGCTGGCCCGCGCCTATGCGATGGCGCTCAACTGCGAGAAGCGGAACGCAGCGGACCGTCCCTGTCTTGACTGCCGCGCCTGCAAAGCCGTCGACCGGGGATCCGATCCAGACCTGCTCGTCATCAGCCAGGCGGATGGCCAGCCGCCCAAGATTGACGAGATACGGCATGCCGCGCATGCGCTGGCGCTGAAGCCCTTTGCCTCGCGCTACCGAATCGCCATATTCGATGACTTTGATCTGGTTGCGCCGCTGGCGCAGGACGCGCTGCTTAAGACGCTGGAAGAACCGCCAGATTATGCGGTTATGATTTTGATCGCCGCCAACGCCGAACGCATATTGCCGACCGTGCGCAGCCGCGCGCAGATGCTGCCGCTGCGGCCGGCGCCTCTGGAGCTGATGAAAGACACGCTGATCAGCCGCGGCTGTGATGAAGAGCGCGCGGACTTGATCGCCAGGTTAAGCTGCGGCCGCGCCGGTTGGGCGCTGAAGGCCCTGGCGGACGACGAGACGCTCGCCATACGCGAAGAAATGCTGAATCTGCTGCGCGATGTCCTGGCCGGGACGCGTTTGGCGCGCATAAAAGCCGCGGAAACGCTGAGCAAGCGCGTGGGACGGGACAAAGCGGAACTGCGTCATGTCCTGGATATCTGGCAAACCTATTGGCGCGATGTCGCGCTGCAGTGCCTGGACAGCCCAGTCAAACCATGCAATGGCGACCGCCGCGCCGAGATTCGCGCTCTCGCCCAGCGCATTGGACCGGCGAATGCTCTTGAAGCGCTGAAGGCGACACAGCGGATGCTGCAAACGCTTGATACCAACGCCAACTTGCGCTTGGCGCTGGACGCGCTGTTTCTGGATTATCCCGGGCTCGATTGAGCGCCGGTTATTCGATCGGGATCCAATTGGAGGGTTTTTTCTCGGCTTCCAGAATCGAATCGGGAACGAGAACAATTTTGCCGAACCCGGGCGATTTCTCCATCTTTCTATGGGCCTTTTGGGCTTGGCTCAGAGGCATAATCTCGTCCACCAGCGCGCGATAGGCGCCATTGGCCACGCTGCGCAAGATGGATTCAAAATCTTTGGGCTTGATGGAACCGCTGGCGCCCAGGATGCTGAGATTCCTCAAGTGCAGGTCCAGCGCGTCAAAGCGGGCTGCCGGTTTGCGCAGGGCGCAGGCGATAGCCAGCCGGCCGCCATTTCTGAGCATGCCCAGGGACTGAACCAGGTCGAGCTCGTCGCTGCAATGCAGAATGAGACTGGCGCCTTCTTCCAAGCTCGCGAGTTGAACCTGACGCAGCAAATCGTCGCCGGCGTCCTCAAGCACAACTGTCGCCCCGATTTCGCGCAAGCGCCCCGCGAATTCGCTCTCGCTGATGGCGATGACCTTGGCGCCGCGCGCGGCGGAGATCTGCACCGCCGATGCGCCGAGGCTGTTGCCCGCGCCGCGCACTACCACTGTGTCCGATTTTTTGAGTTTGCCGCAGGTCACCAGAGCCTGGAAGGCGGCGGCAAATGCGGCGCCGGCGGCAACGGCTGATTGAAAGTCGAGATCGTCAGGCAAGTTGATCAATTGGCTGGCGGGCAGGGCGCAGTACTCTGCATAAGCGCCATCGATTTCGCAGCCGAGCTGCTCAAAGCTGGCGGCGACGCGGTCACCGATTTGCCAGTCCTTCACACCGTCGCCGAGCTGCGCGATCTCGCCGGCCAGGTCCGCGCCCAGGATATGCGGCATGGGCTTGCGAATGATGAGACGGCCGCTGCGGAGCAATAGGTCCTGCGGGTTCACCGAGCTGGCGTGAATCTTGACGAGCGCTTCGCCCGCGCCCGGTTGTGGACGGCGAATGCGCGTCACCTTGAGGGCGCGCGGGCGGCCGATGTTTTCGATGATGACGGCGCGCATGCTGCTGCCGGATTCCGTCATGCAGTCCTCTCGTCTGTCTCGCCGTTCCGGGCCGTAGTCTAGCGCAAGCTATTCGGCGTGTAAACGGCTCAGGCGCGGCCGAAGCGCGCGGCATTGCGGGCGCGCGCCTTGGCGATTTCGGCTTCGCGGTTGCGGGGCGGCGCCGTGGTCTGCAATGAGTCAAGCAGGGACGCCGTCGCCCGCGCGATGTCGGCAACCGCCCGTTGAAAGACGGCTTCATTTGCGGCGGACGGCTTCTTATAGCCGCTCACTTTGCGCACATATTGCAGGGCCGCCGCCTCAATGTCGGCGCCCGTGCTGGGCGGCTCGTAATTGTACAGCGCGCGGATGTTGCGGCACATGGGCGGCTCCGGGTCCCTGGCGGTTGACTGCGTCTATCCTACCATGCCCGGGGCAATCAGTCGCGATACAGCGCCGGCCTCAGATCTTGATAATCGGAGTGCATGAAACCGCTGATGTTGCCCAGTTTGAGAAATTCTTCCATCAGCTTGATGCTGTCGGGCTGGTCGGGGCGGTTGGCGTCTTTCCAGATTAGATAGGGATGCAGGCGCAGGCGAGCGCGTTTGAATTCTTCGATGACGAGCCGCGCGGTAACGCCGCCGCGTTCGGCGAAGCGCTGCGCTGCAAAACGCGCGAAGTTCGCCTCGTTGGAAAACGGCGCCCGGCAATGCGCGGCCATCCTCCAACCGCTTGCGTCCCCGTCGAGAATCATATAGCTGGCGCTGATTTCGCCGTCCAGAGGAATGCCGACGGAACCGGGATTGAAGATATGCCAGCGGCCGATGCGGCGCTCCAGGGCAATATGGCTGTGGCCGCAGATGACGGTGGTTTCCGGCACATCGGCCAGCCAAGCCTCGACTTCGCGGGCGGAAGAGCCGGGGCTGATCGCCTGGAAAGGATTGCCGGGAATCCCGTGAACCATGCGGATCGCAGGCGCGTCAACAAAACGCAAGCAAAGGTCATCCGGCAAGCAGGCAATAATGCGGAGCCAATCCGCGCCCAGGTGTTCGCGCAGGATCGGCGGCATGGTGAATGAGGACCAATGCGGCGGCATGCGCGGCGTGCCGTAATCGAGGGCGTAAAACTCGTTGTTGCCGCGGATGACTGCCCAGCGGCCCGCGCTGATGATTTCCATCACCTCGCGCGAGTAGGGTCCCCAATTGACGCTGTCGCCGGCGACCGCAACATGATCAACATCGAACTGCGCCATGTCGTCTATGACAGCTTCCAGCGCGGGCAGGTTGCCATGGATATCGGCGAGAACAGCCAGGCGAGTCATATCAGCCCCTCTTTATTCGAGAACTGATACAGAGGCAAGCGCCTGATTCACCACTCAGGCTTCATAACCCCGGGGATGCCGCTGATGCCAATTCCAGGCGGTCCGGATGATCGACTGGAGATCGTTATAGTCGGTCTCCCAGCCCAATTCGCGGCCGATCCTGTCGCTATCGGCGACCAGGACCGGCAGGTCGCCATCGCGGCGGGGCGCGGCGACGGCGGGAATCGGCTGGCCGGTGACGGCGCGAGCGGCTTCGATGACTTCCAGCACGGAGTAGCCGCTGCCGCTGCCGAGGTTGTAGACGCGGCTCCCCCCGTCCGACAGCGCTTCCAGCGCCAGGATATGGGCGCGCGCCAAATCGAGCACATGCACATAATCGCGAATGCAGGTGCCATCGGGCGTGTCGTAATCCGTCCCGAAAATCTGAATGGAGTCGCGCTGCCCCAGGGCGACTTGCAGCACGAGCGGGATCAGGTGGGATTCGGGATCGTGGGCTTCGCCGATATGGCCGTCAGGGTGCGCGCCACAGGCATTGAAGTAGCGCAAGCTGCAGTATTTCATGCCGTAGAGGCGGTCCATCCAGCCGAGGAGCCGCTCCGCCATATACTTTGTTTCGCCGTAGATGCTGCCGGGCTTCAATGATTCGCTTTCATCGATAGGCATGCGCTCAGGCTGATCATATAGGTTGGCGGTGGAGGAGAGGATGAAGCGTTTGACATTGTGGCGGCTGGCCGCTTCCAGCACATTGATGACCGTATAAACATTGTCCCGCAGGTAAGTGAAGGGCTGCCGCATGCTGTCGCCGACCAGGATTTGGGAGGCGAAGTGCAGGATGCCATCGAATGCCCCCGCTTCAAACAGTGCGGCGAGCGCGGACCGATTGTGCAAATCGTCGACGATGAGGGTCGCGTCCGGATGTACCGCGCCGCGATGGCCTGTGCTCAAGTTGTCGAAGACGACGACCTGCACATTGCGCTCGATAAGCAGTTGTACGACATGACTGCCGATGTATCCGGCGCCGCCGGTCACCAATACCCTCATAAACGGGCCTCTCCTCTCGGCAAGACATTATAGCCCGACAGCTTGGGCGGTCATATATCGGGCTGGGCGCGGGCGATTGCGTCACGGCCCGGTCGCTCAGGCCAAACTTGAAGGGCGCGATTGAACTGTGGTTTAATCGAAGTCGGACGAAGGCGCTTTAGGGTTGGTCATGGCGGGTGAGGACGAAGACAAGCGCGGCTGGTCGGCGGCTGAGCGCGCGGCGCTGCGCAAGCTGATCCGAATGGCGCTGATCATGCTGCTGGCGATTGTCGTGGCTGGCACGCTCGCGGCGCTGCTCAGTTCGGCGCTGGGTCCGCTTTAAGCCGCGCTGGGTGATTACTGTAAGGTATTGCGGTACAATTGGGCGGAGGTAAAGGAGCATCGCGATGATAAAAGCGCCTGCGCAAGATGTGTTCTGTCTAATAACCGATTTCTTGGCTTCCGATCCGACGGATGCTGACCTGCTCGCCTTCGCGCTGCCAGACGATATGCAGGCGCGCGTGAGCTATCTGCTCGAACAAAATCGCGAAGCCGAATTGACCTGTGAAGAGCGGCATGAACTTGATGATTACATCCGCGCAAACCGCATGATTACTACGCTGAAAATCAAAACCGAGCTTCGGATGCGGGGCTTGGAAGCGTGACAATCTCTGCCCAACAGCGCCGATATGTATTTGAACGGGCAGGAAGATGCTGTGAATACTGCCGTGTTGGCGATGGCAGAGAACCTATCGCGTTCCATATCGATCATATCCAGGCAATAAAACATGGAGGGGAAGATCGTGTTGATAATCTTTGCCTGTCGTGTTCAGAATGCAACCTTTACAAGGGCTCTACAATCGCGTCGATTGACCCCCTCACTGACGAAGCAACCAAGCTTTACAACCCCCGTCGACAGCACTGGCCTGAGCATTTTCAAATCAATCCAGACGCGTCGCTTTCGGGAATGACGCCGGAAGGACGGGCGACGATTCTTGTGCTGCGCATGAATGAAGCGCCTCGCGTCGAGCAGCGCTTAGGCGAACGGCTCCTGGGCAATTACCCGTGCCAGAGCAATCGCTAAGGCTCAGCGTCAACGAAGCCAGGCAGCGGCTTGATAAATTCCTGCTGGCGCATTTGCCCGGCTACTCGCGGGCGCAGGTGCAAGCGCTCATTCGCTCCGGGCATGTGCTTGTCGATGGCGAGGCGCGGAAGATCGGCTACAAGTTCAAAGGCGGCGAAGCGGTCAGCGTGAGCATCCCGCCGCGCGCGGAAACCTCGGTCGAGCCGGAAGATATTGCCCTCGATATCGTCTACGAAGACGCGCGTCTGGCCGTCATCGACAAGCCGGCCGGCATGGTGGTCCATCCGGGACCAGGCAACGCATCCGGCACCCTCGTCAATGCGCTGCTGGCGCGCTATCCCGAGCTGGCGGACATGATGGACGACCCAGAGACGCAGGACCGCTTGGGCATCATCCATCGTCTCGATCGCGGCACGAGCGGCCTGCTGGTCGCCGCGCGCAACAAGCCGGCGCTGCTGGCCTTGATGGCGCAGTTTCAAGCGCGGACCGTGGAGAAAATATACCTGGCGCTGCTCGAGAAGCGTCCGGATTCCAACATGGGTCTCATCGACGCGCCCATCGCTCGCGATCCGCGGCAACGCAAACGCATGGCGGTACGGCGCGGCGGCAAGCCAGCGCAGACTGAATTCGAGGTGCTGGACGATGACTTTCAGGGCGATCGGGCGCTGGCGCGCTTGAATCTGCTAACCGGGCGCAGTCATCAGATTCGCGTGCATATGGCTTTCATCGGCTGCCCGGTGGTTGGGGATGCGGTCTATGGCAGGCGCAAGCAGCGGGTGCGAATGAAGCGGCAGTTTCTGCACGCGCATGAGTTGGCGTTTGAGCATCCGGTAAGTGGCGAGCGGCTGCGCTTCGTGAGCGAGCTGCCGGTTGGCTTAAGGGCTGTGCTGGAGAAGTTGCGTTAGGACCGAAATGGATTGGGATCAATTCCGAGATGATCCGCAATCTTTAGCAACAATTGGCCTTGCACGTCCTGAACTTTGCGCATGTGAAGGACATTTTCCAGGATGGCTTGCATAGGGTCTTCAATTTTCGCTACGCGAAGCTCAAGGTCTGTGACGCGCTGTTCAAGTGGTTCAGGATTGTTCGTTTGCATTTCAGTTGCTTGAGCGCTCATTGTTGTATTCCTAGCATGATGTAAGCGGCTACACCTATGCTATAGTAATATGCTTGAATTTGCAACGTATTATGTCGCGGCTTTTCTGCGGGCTGTGCTGGAGAAGCTGCGGTAGGGTAAGTCACGGCAGAGGGCGCGGGGACTTTGTTGACCACAAAGACACGAAGGCACAAAGGTCACGAAGGATTTGTTATGGCGTTTCGGGCGGTGAAGGTGATATTGCGTTGCATGCATGGATTGAGGTGATCATTTGGCGTACTTCTCAAACAGCCGCGCAGCCAATGCTTCATCTTTCCATATCGTACGGAGGCCACAATCCTTGCCATCAAGCGGATCAATCACTCGCCAATAATCGAGACCATTCATGGCAGGTTTTGCGGGAGCCGTTAAGGGATGGATAATTGCCGTTGCTGAACCCCCAATCGTCCAGTCTTTGCCTTGAAAGTGAATGACTTTCTTGAAAGATACATGCATGTCTGGCGGGAGTGTCAGAGTCGCTTCCTGAGCTAAGATTTCGCCCTTATATCTCAGAAAAACTGGGATTTTAGCAGATGTTTCTGGTAATGGATTTTTCTCATCTTTCTGGATCGTGTTGACTGTATCGGGTAGAGTTAGATTTTCCCCATCTTCCTCTTCATCATCTGGCCGGCGCAGGCGGCGAGAAATTTCTTGATCCACCAAGTCATCCCATGCCCGCTTGACCAGCGGCCTAAATTCCTCAATGACTGTCTGCCAAATTGATCCTGAATGAACTTGTCTGGCGAAATGCTTGACGAAGTTGTCTGAGGGTCGATTCAGTTCCTTCTCCAGCAAGTTGCTAATTTTAATCTTGCGTAGCGTTTGCGCCGGTGCAAAACGAGTTTTGCTAAAGCCGTCGAGAATGCTAATCTCCGTTGCGTCGAGCCTGAGCATATCAATAGACAGAAACGGCTCTTCATCCATGACATTGTTTTTCTTGGTATCGGTATAAAAGCGATACTCCAAGCCATTTGTAAGTACGCCGAATTCCACATCCAGCGAGACAAAGTAGCTGTGTAGCTGTTTCCAATGATGTTGATTCAGCGTTGTGTTGGCCGATTTCACCTCAATTAACATGATTGGCTTGCCATCGCGCTTTATCACATAATCCACTCTTTCTGTGCCACTGGAATGCGGGTCGGCAGTAAACTCCGGCTGAACCTCGGCCAGATTCTGTGTATCGTAGCCCAATGCGCGGATGAAGGGCTGGATTGAAACAAGTATCGTTGCTTGCTCAGAAGTTATCAAATGGCGCTGACTTTGAATTTGTTCGGCAATCTTGCTCAGAGAATCATAAAGCGTCATAATGCACTTCCAATTTCATCAGATTGATCGCATTGATCCAAGTTTATCACACCCAACCCCAAGCCGCTTTTCTCTGTGCCGGCGGTCAGTGTCCACGCGACTCTCTGTGTCCTCGGTGTACTCGGTGGTAAAAAAATATGCAGCGATTGCCCTGTGTGCCCCCGCGCCGAATTAAGCTATACTCCCCTCCATGCAAACCACGACAGAACGCCCCACCGCCTTCCACCTGATGACCAAGCCGCGAGGCGCCATCTGCAATCTCGATTGCAAGTATTGCTACTTCCTCTCCAAAGAAGCGCTCTACCCTGGCAGCAAGTTCCGCATGTCCGACAATCTGCTCGAAGAATACATCCGCCAGTACATCGAGGCGCAGCAGGTCAATGACATCAACTTCGCCTGGCAAGGCGGCGAGCCGACCCTCATGGGCGTCGAGTTCTTTCGGCAAGCCGTCCGCTACCAGCAGAAGCACCGACGCCCGGGCATGCGCATCAGCAACGCCCTGCAGACCAACGCCGTGACGCTGGATGACGAATGGTGCGAGTTCTTCGCCGGCAACGATTTCCTCATCGGCGTCAGTCTCGATGGTCCGCGCGATGTGCACGACTACTATCGCGTCGACAAGGGCGGCCAGCCCACCTTCCAGCGCGTCATGGACGGCCTGCGGCTGCTGCAGAAGCACGAGGCCGAATACAACATTTTGACCACGGTGCATGCCGCCAACGAAGGGCAGGGCGCGCGCGTTTACAAGTTCCTGCGCGATGAGGTCGGCGCGCAATTCATGCAATTCATCCCCATCGTCGAACGCGACAACGACACCGGCTATCAAGAAGGCGATCGCGTCACCGAGCGCTCAATCACTGCGGCGGGTTACGGGCAATTCCTGATTGATATGTACGAAGAGTGGGTGCGGCGCGATGTCGGCCGGGTCTTCGTGCAGATCTTTGATATCGCGCTGGCCGCCTGGACCGGCGCGCCGCCCGGGCTCTGCATCTTCGATGAGACCTGCGGCCTGGCGCTGGCGATGGAGCATAACGGCGATGTCTTTTCATGCGATCACTATGTCGAGCCCGATTACAAGCTCGGCAATATCATGGATGTGCCGCTGAGCGAGATCGTGGTCATGGACGAGCAGATCAAGTTCGGCCAAGACAAGCGCGATACCTTGCCGCAATATTGCCTGGATTGCGAAGTCAAGTTCGTCTGCAACGGCGGCTGCCCAAAGAACCGCTTCATTTCGACGCCGGATGGCGAGCCGGGCTTGAATTACCTCTGCGCCGGTTATCGCGCCTTCTTCAATCACGCGCGGCCGTCGATGAGTTTCATGGCGGCTGAGCTGGCCGGGCGCCGGCCCCCGGCCAATGTGATGCTGCAGATGGCGCGTTACGATGCCGAGCTTGAGCGGGCTTTCGCCACAGCCGGGCGCAACGATCCCTGCCCCTGCGGCAGCGGCTTGAAATTCAAGCGCTGCCATGGGCGGCGGCGCTAGCAACCGGAGCCTGGCTTGAAGGCATGCTGTTGCCGCCCGAGCTTAACCGGCTTCTTCAATCACGCGAATAATGACATCGTCGGGAATGTCCGCGCGCTCTGTTTTGGAGTAGACCAGCAATAGCAGCACGAACCGCCCCGATCGCTCTTGATAGATGACACGAAACCCGCCGCGCTTGCCACGCCACGCCGAGCGATTTGGGAATCGGACTTTGTATGCCTCGTAACCGATTCCAGTCAGTCGGTCGCCGGGGCGATTACCTTGCTGCAACTGTGACTTCAGCAGATCCAGTTCATTTCGCAGAGAACGAAACTTGCGAATCAGGCGACGCGACTCATTGTCAAAGCGGCCGGTGGATTCAACGCGCGTCGTCATCGTCAGCTAGAATTTCATCAAGCTCGCTCAGAAGCTCTTCAATCGGTCGCGTCTGTCCCGAATTCGCCTGCTGGACACTTTCGCGGAGCATGTCAATGAGTTCTTCCGTTGTCGGCTCTTCGTCATCTATCGCCGTGGAGATCTCGCTGTCGTCTTCTATCGCCTTGGCCGGCGTCTTGCGTTCAACGGGATCCATCAGCGTATCCTCTACCTTGACAGCCGCCCCAAATATACCACAGTGCCGGTACAACTGCCATGCGTTCGAAAGGATTCCAAATGCCAAAGCAAGTCGTCTCAACTGGCAAGGCGAACTGGGATCGTAACGATCCCTGCCCCTGCGGCAGCGGCTTGAAGTTCAAGCGCTGTCATGGACGGCGGGGGACGAGGTAGCGCAAACGCCCAAACCAGTATTGGGCGGGATTTCTCCTGCGACAGTTGTATCCCATTTACCGATGGGTTTCGTCAATCAGACGCCGAACGGTTTCGTTTGGGATATTGGAGCGTTCCGTCTTGGAGTAGACGATGAGAAGCAACACGAGTGTTGCCTCTTTTACATAGTAGATGACACGAAACCCGCCGCGCTAGCCACGCCGCGCCGACCGATTCGGCAGGCGGACTTTGAACGACGTATAGCCGATTCCGGTCAGCCTGATCCCTGGTCGCGCGCCATGCTCAAGCTGCGTTGTCAGCAGGTCAATATCGACTTCTAGCGATGGGAACTTTCGAGCTAGCCGCTCCGCTTCTCTCTCAAAAGTCTCTGTGGTCTTGACCAGCGTCTTCATCTGCGGCTAGGGTTTCCCGGAGTTCGCGTAAGAATTCTCTTGCTGGACGGGTTCGGCCAGCTTTTACATCCTCGAGTCTTTCGCGGAGCATTTCAATGAGTTCTTCCGAGGTCGGCTCGTCGTCATCAATCGTCGGGGCGAACTCGCTGGCGTCTTCTATCACCTGAGCCGGAGTCTTGCGTTCAATGGGATCCATGAGAGTATCCTCTCCCTTGACACTCACGCTAAAGATACCACAATGCCCCCACGAATTCCATTCGCTCAAAAGATAAAGGTAGCGAACATGCCAAAACAAGTCATTTCCACGGGAAAAGCGCCTGGCGCGGTCGGCGCCTATTCGCAAGGCATCATCGTCAATGGCTTCGTCTTCACGGCCGGGCAGATCCCGCTGATCCCGGGCACAACGGATCTGCGCGAGGGCGGCATCCAGGCGCAGACACGCCAAGTGATGAATAATATCAGCGCCGTGCTGGAGGCGGCCGGCAGCGGCATGCGCAAGGTGGTGAAGACGACCGTTTTCTTGGCCGATATCAATGACTTCGCCGAGTTCAACGCGATTTATGGCTCATATTTCCCGGAGGACCCGCCGGCCCGAACAACGGTGCAGGCGGGCGCCCTTCCGGCCGGCGCCTTGATCGAAATTGAAGCGGTCGCGCTGCTGGGGTCTTAAGCGCGCATGGGCCTGCTGTGGTTTATCGTCATTGTGTTTTTTGGCTGGGCGGCGTCGTTCCAGGCGCTTGATGGCGAGGAGACGCATACGATCGCCGGGCAGGAGGCCGGGTTCTACTTCAGCGGCCTGAACAAACCGACACTCGTCCTCTGGCATCAATTCGACTTGCAGACGGCTCTGGGCATTCCAGCCGGGCGCGCAAGTTGGGAGGGCCTGCTCCAGCGCGCGCAGGGCGAGCGATTGCAAGCGCAATACAATATCCTGGCCATCGACCATCCTTGGTTTAACCCAGCGGCGGCGCGCCGTTTTGAGCGGCGGCGCTTCGCCCAATTGGTCTTCGAAATTCATGCTTTTCTGTGGCGGCGCGGCCTGAAGGGCGAGTTTTATACCATGGGCGCCAGCGCCGGCGGCGCCTTGGCAATTCTCCATTGCGACTTGCTGCCGAGCGCCTGCCAGGGCATTGTCACGGTCGGCGCCTACAATCGCTTTGACGAGGTAAACGTCGCCAAGCTAGTCCTCGAGGATTGTTATCATGGCATTGACATCCTGGTTCTGAATTCCCCGGGCGATGGCATGGCCTCTCTCCAGGAACATGTCCGCCGCAGCTCATGCGCCAACATTAGCGTCCTGGCCACAGCCGGCAGCGACTTGCACGGCATGGCCTGGCTGCTTGCGCAACCGGACGACGGCGTGATCTGGCGGAAGCTCAGCCAGTTCTTTGGTCTGCAGCCGCAACCGGAGTAGCCGTTCTAAGGCGGCGACGCCTCTGCTATACTGTTGGCGCGAGCCATGTCGATTCCAGGGGCGGAAACATACCATGATTGATGTCAATCAATTGCGGAAGGGCACGACTTTCACCGAGAATGGCAATCTCTATCGCGTGATGGAATACCGCCATCACAAACCCGGGCGCGGCAAAGCCACGATTCGCGTGACGGTGCGCGACCTCCGCAGCGGCTCGACCACTGAAATGACCTTTAACTCCGGCGAGCGCGTGGAGGACATCCGCGTCGAAGCCAGCAAAGTCGAATACCTCTACGCCGATGACGACTTTGTCACCTTCATGAATACTGAAAATTATGAACAGCCCCAGCTCAGCCGCTCCATCTTTGGTGAAGACCTCAAATACATCAAAGACAGTATGGAGATCAAGCTGCTCAGTTATGAGGGCGAGATTATTGACTACGAGTTGCCCAAGACGATGGAGTACGCGGTCATTGAGGTGGAGGCGGCGGTCGCCGGCGACACCGCCAACAGCCCGACCAAAAGGATCAAACTTGAAAGCGGCTTTGAAGTGCATGCGCCGATGTTCATCAACGTCGGCGATGTGGTGAAGGTCAACCTCGAAGAAGAGAGCTACGTCACCCGCGTCAGCAAATGACGGTTGAGTAACCTGACAAGACGCCTTTCAGCTTGCCCACAATTTGCATTCGCGCTGGAATCTCTCCCTAGGCGACCAGGCTCATCGCTTGCCGCTCAGCCGGGCGATAGTCCGGGCGCGATCACCCGAAACAAGAGATAAACATCCAGCGGCGCGAGGCAGATCAGCGTCAGCGGCGTCAGCCAGCGGGACGCCTCCCGGGCTCCCAGCAGGCGCTCGCGCCAGTGGTCAATGCCAAAAACCAGCGTGTACGCTATCGGAATCAGCGCCGGGAACAGATAGCGCCCCTGCCATTGCAGAAATTCCGTGTTGTAATAGATAAATTGCAGGACTACCAGAAGCGCGGTAGTCAGCAGGATGGCGCGGACGGCTTCTTGAATTCGTCGGGACGATTCCCGGTCATTGGCTGATTTCCTGCGCTGATGCGCCGCAAGCAGCGCGCCCGAGCAGCCGACCAGAGTGAAAAGGGCGAAGCCCCGATATATCCAGCCTCCGAAGACGCCATCGAGCGGCAGCGCCATCCAACCGAACTGCCCCCAAAAGCTCTTGAAACTCGTGCTCAGGAGCTGGCCCGCAAAATGCGCGCCGCCATGCGCGGCGATGTAATCGGCGCTGCGCAACTGGTCGGCGACAATCCGGTCATGCGCGGCCAAACCGAAAAAATCCGGGAAGCCGTACACGGCGCTGTTGCGCAGCCACCAGACGGCGCCGATGACGCCGGCCAGCAGCGCGAACACCAAGGTCGATCGCAGCAATTCACGAGCGGTCTCGCCCTTGTGGCGCCATTTCAGCATGATCGCCAGCAGCGCCGGCAGCGCCAAAAAATATATCGTGAGCTTGGCCAAGAAGGCCAAGCCAACGATCAAGCCCAACTGCCAGACGAGGGCGGCGTCAGTCCGCAGGTAGCGCAGGATCCAGAGCAGCGCCAGCCCGACGAGCGATTCCGCCAGCCCATCGTTGTTGACCGCGCTGAGCATATGCAAATGTTGCGGCAGGAAAGCGGTCAGCGCCATCGCGCCGAGAGCGACCTGCGGTAGATCGGGCCGGATGCCTCTGCTGACGAAATAACTCAAAGCGACCACAGCGCCCCCCAAGAGCAAACTGAAAAGGCGCAGCGCAGCAAGGTCGCCGGCGCTCAGCTTGAATACGAGCGCTGCCAGCAGGTAATAGAGCGGTGGATGGTGATCTTCGTATTGGATGCTTTCGAGCTTGCCAAGAAGCGCCGGCGCAAAGCGAGCCGTCGTCAACTCAGACAGATATTCGCTGTCCCAGTCGCCCGCGCGGATGACCGGGCAGCAGCCGTCCTGGGCGATCTGGCGAATGTAGTTGTAATGGGCCGGTTCATCAGGCGCTTGCCAATCCGGTGTGTAGATGGCGTAGAGCGCGCCGACGAAGAAATACGCCAGCAGAATGGCGCGGAACAGCGTCTTTTCCAGAGTTGAGCCGGGCATAGGCCCTTCGATCGAATGGCCGGCGGGCAACAGGCCATATCATGACACAGTTTGCTTGATTTTCCAGCGCTTTCACGCGCCTCTACCCGGGACACGGCCTTGATTTGCCGGTGTTTTTTCCGTTGCTGCTGCCCGGTTTTGGCGCGTCCGAAGGCGTCGCCGCTGGGCGAATTAACCGGCAAGTTGGCGCATCGCGGAAAACTTCTGCGCTATACTAGGACAGTATTGCGGTCGATGCACACGGAGCTTCCACTAGATGAAAGTTGTTGCCATTGGCGGCGGTTTGGGCGCTGTGCAAGTGATGCAAGGCATGCAGCGTCATAGCAGCGATCTAACCGGCATAATTGCCGTCACCGATACAGGACGCAGCACCGGCATCGTCCGCGAATTTGCTCAGATTCCCGCCCCGGGCGATATCCGGAATGCTTTGGCGACGCTCGCGCTCAAGGATGAGCCGCTTATGACGCGGCTGATGCAGCATCGCATTGTCGCGCCGGGCGATCCCAATCTGGATGGCATGGCCTTTGGCAACCTCTTTATTGCCGCCTTGACGCAGATGTCGGACAGTTTTGTCCGGGCGATCGAGCAGCTCAGCGAATTTCTTGATGTGCAGGCAAATATCTACCCGGTAACGGAAGAGAACACACATATTTGCGCCGAGTTGGTGGACGGCACAATTGTCGAGCAGGAGCTCAATGTAAGACAACTGGACAAAGCGGCCATCAAACGCATCTTCGTGCAGAATCCGGACGCCACCGCCTACGCGCCCTGCCTCGCCGCGCTGCATGAAGCGGACCTGATCACAATCGGGCCGGGCAGCCTGTTTACCACAGTGATCGCTTGTCTGGCATTCAGAGAAATTACGCAGGCCATTCGCGATTCAAAGGCGACCAAGGTCTACATTTGCAATACCACGACCCAGCCCGGTCAAACCGATGGCTATACCTTGTCGGATCATGTACAGCAGGTGATATCGTACCTGGGAATCGGCGTGCTCGACTTTGTGGTGCTGAATGCCAGTAAACCAGGTGAAGAATTGATGGACTTGTACGCCCGCGAGCAGGTGAATGTCCTCCTGCCGACTACGCACGAAGTGCATAACATCTTGACGATGAACGTCCGGCCGGTCTTGGCCGATGTGGCCGATACCCAGTCCGGCAAGCGGGCGCTCTGGCAGAAGCAGGATACCATCCGGCACAATCCGGAGTTGATCGCCAATACGCTGATGGATTTGATGGGGGAGCGGATGGTCGCCGAAGCGCTGGATTAGGTCGTCTGTTCCGGGAGTCGCGTCAGATCCTCGGCGTCGCCTCTGCTGAGTT
This sequence comes from Anaerolineae bacterium, assembly GCA_022826865.1. Lineage (GTDB taxonomy): Bacteria > Chloroflexota > Anaerolineae > Aggregatilineales > Phototrophicaceae > UBA6055. Next base: position 47,361 of record JAJDUC010000079.1, on the reverse strand, counting down.
CGTTGCTGTCCAGCATCACTTCAATCTTGTCGAAACGTCTGTCCAGAGCGCGTGATCGCGTGAAATTCAAGCGGTGGAAATTGTCATTCACTGACTTGAAGCTGCGCTCGAGCTTGGCCATTTGCTCACTGTATTTCTTCCACTCGTCTCGGATTTCATTGACCAGGGAGAATATCTCGCGCGAGCGCTGTTCGATATTGAAATTCTGCGAGGCTTGCCTGATGACAGCCAAGACCATGTACAGAGTCAGAGGCGAGCAGAGAATGACTTTGTTTTGCAGCGCTGAGTCTATGACAGAAGTTCCCGCTTCATGGATGAAGCGGTAGATCTGCTCGTTCGGAATGAAGATCAGCACGCAATCGACTGTCTTCGGATTGATGTAATCCCGGTTCGTGACGTCCGTGACATGCTTCTCCACGTTGCGCAGGAAGTTTTTGCTGTATTCCTGTCTCTCGCTGTCGCTGTCCGCCTCGACATATTTGAGGTAATTGTCGATCGGAAACTTGCAATCCATGTTGAGCGACAGGTGATTGGGTAGCAGGAAGGTAAAGTCCGGGCGTTCGCCCGACGGCGTGAGCGTCTGCTGCGTGTAGCTGATCCCCTCTCTCAGCCCCAGATATTCCAGAATCTGCTCGGCGATGCGTTCACCCCATTGGCCACGCGCCTGATTATCAGCCAGCGCCTTTTGCAGCGAGGTGGCGGTGGTCGTGAGGCTTTGCAGCTGTTGGCCGAGCGCGCCGTATTGCGCCTTGCGGTCCGTTTGCAATTCTTGCACCAGCCGCTCAACTTTGCCCAGCTTCACATCCATATCAGTAAGACGTTGGTCGATAAGTTCCTTCTTGCCCTCCAATTCCTTGCTATGCTGTTTCGTCTGCGTCTCGGATTTCTCCGTCAACTGGTCCAGATAGCTCTTATTCGATTTCTCAATTTGCTCTGCCGATTTGTCTAATACTTCTGTGACTTTGCTCTGGTTCTTTTCCAATTCCGCAGGCACCGCCTTGAGGGTCTCGGACATTTGCTGTAGTTGCGTGTCGATGAGCGCCTTCTTGGATTGAAGTTCGGTCGTGTGCTGTTGGCTCTTTTTGTCCAACTCACGGTCGGCCAGTGTCAAGAAGTCGCTCTGATTGTTAGCCAATGCTTCAGAAGAAAGGCTTTTGAAAGACGATTTCATTTCGCTGGTCACGCCGTCATACGACTTTTTCATTTCATCCGACAGCCTCTCAAACGTATTGCGGAAGTTTTTGCCATAGAATCGATAGGTCAACATGGCAAAGACAAACCCGCCCACCAATCCCAGGACCAGGCCAATAGCGATACTGAAACCATGCAGGCCATTGATTAATGCATTGAAGTCGTTCATCGGCTAACCTCCCGCGCTAAGTCTGTTTCAGCTTACTCCGATTCGCCGACCTGTCAACAGGCGCATGCTCAGAGCAAACACCGCAAATTGAAATTGCGCCGATAAATGTCAAATTTTGCTCAACCATCGTAATCTGTAGGGGCGTTTCGCTGAAACGCCCACAATTTGCAAGCCATTTTCAACGGGCGTCTCACGAGACGCCCCTACATTTTTACATGGCCATCGGCGGATAATGTTTTGATGCGATTGCACTGTGGCAGGTCTGCTTGCCCTTTCGCCTGCCGATGCGCGTGTTATAATCATCGCGATTGTTCCCCGGGACGCAGCATACCCGGGCAAGCGCCGAAGGGCATACATGAGAAAGGCCATCCCTTGACCAGCCTCGTCCTTACCGTCAGAGAAACTCTGCGTTATCGCGGCGCCATCGGGCAGTGGAGTTGGGTTCTGCACCGTTTGACCGGCGTCGGCGTGGTCTTGTTTCTGGCGCTGCATGTGGTCGATACCTCATGGGCGGTCTTCTATCCCGAGCTCTATGTCAAAGCCATCGCCGCCTATCAATCGCCAATATTCACGATTGGCGAATTTGGTCTGGTCTTCGCGGTTGTCTATCACGCCTTCAACGGCATTCGCATCGTCATCTTTGATTACAAGCCGGAGTTGTGGCGGCATCAGGCCCAGGCGGCGGTCGCCGTGCTGGTCTTGACGCTGTTGGCGCTGGCGCCGGTTTTCCTGGGCATGCTATCGCATGTCATCGACTTTTATCTGGTCGAGCAAGCCATCGCCGGGGACAGGCTGCTGGATGTGGTCCTCTTCTCGATCCTGGAGCAGCTGCCCTTCATCGCCGGTTTCGTCGCTGTTCTGGTGGCGGCGATTGTTCTGGCGGCGGTTTACAGCTTGATCAGCGGCGATTCTTCAACCCGCTCGCGGTACCCGCAAGCGAGCCCGATCGAAGGCTTCTGGTGGGCCTTCATGCGCTTGAGCGGCATCTTGATCCTGCCGCTGGTTTTTGGTCATCTGGCGCTGATGCACGTCGTGCAAGGCGTGTTTGATATTACCGCGGCGCAAGAGGTCGCCGGGACATTGGCAAGCAACGGGACCATCGGCGCAGTGCCGAGCGCGGTCGAGTTCGTTTATCATCGCTGGAGTTATGCGGCCGGCGGCGTCTTTGTCTGGCGCGTCTACGATATGTTTCTGCTGGTGCTTGTCACGCTGCACGGCTTCAACGGCCTGCGTTATGTCTTGACCGATTTCACCAGCTTCAATCACTTCGCCCGGCGGACATCTGTGGCGTTGTGCACGGTGATCGCGGCCGTCTTGCTGGCGCTGGGGGCGGCGGCGCTATTCGTTCCGCTGGAAAAGGACATCATCGGCGAAGCCATGGCGGCCACGGCTGAGATCTATGAGCTGCGCGGTGAAGAAGTGCCGGCCGAGCTCGAAGCCTGGCTCAACGGCGCTGGCGACGCGGAGGCGGGAGAATGAGCCAAATCAGCGCCTGGCGGTTTGGACCCTGGGCGGGCGCGGCGAGACAGCTGCGGGAGCGGGCCATTCATGCAAGTTCATAAACACGATGCAATCATCATTGGCGCCGGCGGGGCCGGTTTGATGGCGGCGCTCTATGCCAGCAAAGGCGGCGCTGATGTTGCTGTGGTGAGCAAGCTCTACCCCACGCGCAGCCATACCGGCGCGGCGCAGGGGGGCATCGGCGCGGCGCTCGGGAATCTGGACGAGGACCGTCCGATCTACCACACTTATGACACCGTCAAAGGCGGCGATTATCTAACGGATCAGGCGGCGGCGAAAATCCTGGCGGAGAATGCCGTCGACGCCGTGATCGAGTTGGAGCATATGGGTTTGCCCTTCGACCGCACCTCCGAAAAACGCATCAGCCAGCGGCGCTTTGGCGGGCATACGCGCAACTTCGGCGAAGAATTGGTGCGGCGCGCCTGTCATGCCGCCGACCGCACCGGGCACATGATATTGCAGACGCTGTATCAGCAATGCATCAAGAACGAAGTCAAGTTCTTTGACGAATTCCAGGTCGTCGACATGATCGTCGTTGGCGGAACGGTCGCCGGCGTTGTCGCGATTGAGTTGGGCACGGGCGAGTTTCACATCTTTCATGGCAAGGCCAGTTTCTTCGCTTCCGGCGGCTGGGGGCGCTGCTGGTCAGTCACGAGCAATGCCCATTCGCTGACGGGCGATGGCGCGGCGATTGCGCTGCGCCGCGGTGTGCCGCTGCAGGATATGGAATTCTTCCAGTTTCACCCCACCGGCATCTATCGGATGGGCATTTTGATCACCGAAGGCGTGCGCGGCGAAGGCGGCGTGCTGATCAACAGCCAGGGCGAGCGCTTCATGGAGCGATATGCGCCGAGCGCAAAAGACCTGGCGAGCCGCGATGTCGTCAGCCGCGCCATATATCTGGAGACCCGCGCCGGCCGCAGCATCAAGAACCGCGGTTATGTGCACCTGGATGTGCGGCCGCAGACGGTCAACCGCTACTTTGCCGAAGAGGGGCGGGACCGTAAAGATTTCATTGACGAAGGCACGGTCGAGCGAAAACTCCCTGATATCCTCGACTTTTGCCGTACTTACCTGGGCGTCGACCCGGTGAAGGAGCCGATGCCGGTGCAGCCAACCGCGCATTATGCGATGGGCGGCATTCCAACGAATGTCGATGCCGAGGTCGTGATTGACGCCGACGGCGCGGTCATGCCCGGCGCCTATGCGGCGGGTGAAACGGCCTGCGTCAGCGTACACGGCGCCAACCGACTCGGCACCAATTCGCTGGTCGATCTGGTTGTCTTCGGGCGGCGAGGCGGCATGAAAGTCGCTGAATACGTCAAAGGCGCCGACTGGACGCCGTTGCCCGCTGACGCCGGCGGGGAGATTGAAGCGGAATACGAGCGGATTCGCGGCGGCTCGGGCAAATCGCGCCCGGGTGAACTGCGCGCTCTGATGCAGCAGACGATGATGGACAATGTCGGTGTCTTCCGCACCGAAGAAACATTGCAAAAGGGCATCGACGATTTGGCCGAACTGCGCGAGCGCTTCCGCACTGATCTGCAAATTGATGACAAATCGCGTGTATTCAACACCGATGTGATGGAAGCCTGGGAGCTGGGCTGCCTGCTGGATCTGGCTGATGTGACGGCGCGGACAGCTTACGAGCGCAAGGAAAGCCGTGGCGCCCACAGCCGCGAGGACTTCAAGAAGCGCGACGACGAGAATTGGATGGCGCACTCCCTAATTTATCAAACTGGCGAGATGAGTGATCCGTCCTACGAAGCCCATTTCGACAAGAAGGTTGACCTGTCGCTCTGGGAAGAAGAGATCGAACAGGGCATACCGGAAGACCAGCAGAAGTTCCGCCCGATTGAGCGGGTCTACTGATCGGCGGCGCCAATTCGTCAAACGGAATCGAGAGAATCATGGAAGTCACATTCAGAATCAGACGGCAGAACCCGGATGTACCCGGCCAGGAAAAGCCTTATTGGCAAGAATTTGTCCTGCGGGATGTGGACCCGACCGACCGCGTGCTGGAAATGCTGCATCGCATCAAGTGGGAGCAGGACGGCTCTCTGTCGCTGCGGCGTTCTTGCGCGCACGGCGTCTGCGGTTCGGATGCGATGCGGATTAACGGCGTCAATCGGCTGGCCTGCAAGATTCTGGTTCGCGATGTCGGCGAAAAGGTTCAGGTGGAGCCGATTCTGGGACTGCCGGTTATCAAAGATCTGATCGTCGATATGGAGCCCTTTTTTGATCATTACAAGCAGGTGATGCCCTTCTTTGTCAATGACGAGGCCCTGCCCGAAGACGGGCGCGAGCGCCTGCAAACGCAAGCCGACCGCGAACAGTTTGACGATACAACCAAGTGCATCCTTTGCGCCTGCTGCACGACGGCCTGCCCGAGCTTCTGGGCAAATGGAAATTATGTCGGCCCGGCCGCGATTGTGGGGGCGCATCGATTCATCTTTGATACCCGCGATCAAGCCGAGAAAGAGCGCCTGGATATCCTCAGCGAGCCGAATGGCGTCTGGCGCTGCCGCACGATATTCAACTGCACGCCCGCCTGCCCGCGCGATATTGAAGTCACCAAGGCCATTGGCGAAGTCAAACTTGCGATCCGAAAAGGTGAAACATTTGGCATTATTCAAATTGATGAGGTACACTAGGTTGATGGAATACAATTCCAGCAGTATCGCGGCAAATTGACCTGCAATTGTGATGAAAGAATTGGAGGAAAATATGAAACGCACACAGTACTTAGAACGCAAGTCATTGTTTTGGTCTCGGATGCTTGGATTGCTGATCGCCTTCGCGATCGTTGCCGTGCTGGTCTTCGGTGGCGTCAAGAACCTGATGGGCGATTTGTCCGCTGCGCATGAAGCGCTTGCCGCCAGTCAATATGAGCTTGGCAAGACGCAGAATGAGCTTGACCACACACGCAGCGATCTCGCCGCCGCGCAGCAGAACATCCAGGATCAGTCGCTTGTATTGCGGAAGAGCGCCAGCGCGCTTGAATATGCCGGCGAGCATATCAGGCAGTTGACCGATCATCGCGATCACTTGACGCGCAGGTTGAGCGCAGCCGCCAATCAGATGGCGCGGGGCGCGCAACTGCTCGCGGCGACCGACAATGCCCGACGCGCAGCGGAAGCCAAGCTCGAACATTATCTGCAGCAGCCCAAACTCAGCATGGTCATGACGACCGAGCGCCATTACCAAGCGAGCAAGCGTGAGCTTTTCGCCGCGTCGCAGGTGCGCATGATGGCCGAAGGCCCCGGCGGGGCGATGTTCTATGCCGGCAGTGAGGTCTTCCACGAGGTTGAGAAGCATGTGGCCTATGCCGAGCGCACGCAAGTCGTCTTGACGCAGACAGGACCCGGCGACGATGTGCTCCGTTGCTTGCGCGATGGCTGCGCGATGATCCTCGCGGCTGGGGAAAGCGCGATGCAGATGGAAAGCTACGCCTATCAGTCGGAGTACGTCAGCAGCGAAATGCTGTTGACGGAAGGTCGGCGCGGGCGTCGCCCCGGCAGGCGTCGTTAAGCCCTGGTATCGGCTGAAGCGTGATTGCATTTTGTCAATAGCGGTCGCGTGAAAATCAGATAGTGAGCTTTAAGGCGGGCATGCTGTCTAGTGACGGCATGTTCGTTTTTTTCGTAGTGAATGAGAGGTCGATGAAGAGGATTAAGCGCGCCACTGTCATCGGCGCCGGCACGATGGGCTTGGGTGTCGCCGAGTGCTTTGCGCTTGCCGACCTGGATGTCGTCATAGTCGACGAGACGCCGGAACGATCGCGCCAGGCTTCGGCTGCACTGCTGGAGCGCGTACGCGGGCAGGTTGAGGCGGATCTGCTGCCGGAGCGGGCCCTTGACGCGGCGCGGAAAGTTTCCACTGCCGATGGGATCGCTACGGCTGCAGCCAGCGCCGATCTGGTCTTTGAAGCCGTGCCCGAGCGCATCGAGGTCAAAAGCGCGGTGCTCGCCGAATGCGCGGCGCAAGCGCCGGCTGAAGCCATCATTGCCACGAACACATCTTCCTTGCCGATTGACGACCTGGCGGAATTTGTCCAGCGCAAGGACCGCTTCCTGGGCATGCACTGGTTCAATCCGCCGGAATGGACGCCCGGCGTTGAGCTTATCCCTTCGGCGTTCACCGATCCCCGGGTTGTGGATGCCGCGCGCGCATTCCTGCTGGCGCTCGGCAAGCGGCCGGCGACGGTCAGCAGCGGTCCCGGATTTGTCGCCAATCGCATCCAGTTGGCGCTGTTTCGCGAGGCCTTGGCCTGCGTTGAAGCCGGCTTGGCGACGCCGCGGGAGGTCGACGAAGTTGTACGCAGCTGTTTCGGTTTTCGGCTGCCATTTTACGGACCCTTTCAAATCGCCGATATGGCCGGCCTGGATGTCTACGCCAACATATTTTCCGTTTTGCGGGATGGGCTGGGCGAGGAATGGGCGACGCCGCATGCCCTGGAGGAAATCGTGGCGAAGGGCAATCACGGTAGCAAATCGCTTGCAGGCTTTTATGGCTATAGTGAAGATGAACGCGAACAATTGCTAATCGAACGCGACAAGCGATATGCCGCGCTCGCTCGCTTGTTGGCCGAGTTTCCTTCGGAGGCGCGCTAAGCGTGGGGCATTCAGAAATGTCGAAGATACAAAGTGTCGCGGTAATTGGCGCCGGTACGATGGGCCGGCAGATTTCCCTGCAGGCTGCGCGGCATGGTTTCCCGGTTGCGCTTTACGATATTGATGCCGCCGTACTGATTGATGCGGAAGCATCGCAGCGACAGACCGTCGCCGGCTGGCTGGCGGAAGCTGGACCATCCGCTTGCGAAGCGGACGCGATCTTCGCGCGGATCACTTACGCCACGCGCTTGGAGGGCGCCCTGCGCGGCGTGGACCTGGCCATTGAAGCGGCGCCGGAACGGCTTGAGCTCAAGCGGGCTCTGTTCGCCCAAATGGATAAGACACTCAATCCGGGCGCGATCATCGCGACCAACAGTTCGTCGATTCGCGTGAGCTTGCTGGAAGGCGCGACCGAGCGCCCCGAGCAGGTGGCGAATCTCCATTTTTACCTGCCGGTTTGGGATAGTCCGATGGTGGATCTGGGCGGCGGCAGTTGTACGCGACACGATGTGCTGCATGACTTGACGCAGTTCGCCCGCGCGATCCGGTTATTGCCCTTGCGTGTGAACAAGGAGAGCGCTGGTCTGGTTTTCAACCGAGTCTGGCGCGCGGTCAAGAAGGAAGCGATGCGCGTGGCGGATAGCGGCGTGGCCAGCTTTGAAGATATCGACCGCGCCTGGATGATCAAATTCGGACGGGAAAAACCGCCGCCCTTCGCGCAGATGGATCGCATCGGCCTCGATGTGATCCGCGACATTGAGCTGCGCTACGCGGCCGAGAGTGGCGATCCGGCCGACCGGCCGCGGCCGATATTGACGGACCGTATCGAGCGCGGCGAGCTTGGCGTCAAGACCGGCCGGGGCTTTTACCGCTACCCGAATCCTGCTTGGGAACAGCCCGACTTCCTCGACCCTGGCAGCGGCAGGCGCTCTTGACAAGGCCGGAGCGCCGTCGTACAATCATTGCCCATCATTGGAAACTTGCCTTGAGCGCGCTCTGTCCGCGTGGTAGACTTACGGGTCTGCGCCACCATAGCTCAATCGGCAGAGCACCTGTTTTGTAAACAGGTTGTTCTGGGTTCAAATCCCAGTGGTGGCTCTGGCTTAACAGCCGAATCAAGCGGGTCGGTGCCCGAGTGGCTAAAGGGGGCGGACTGTAAATTCGCTGGCGAGAGCCTACACTGGTTCGAATCCAGTCCGGCCCACTGATTTGTCGCCGCATGCTTTGCGCGGGCGGCGAAACGCCTCCGTAGCTCAGGGGTAGAGCGCTCCCTTGGTAAGGGCGAGGTCATGAGTTCAAATCTCATCGGAGGCTCTAGCCCGGCGCTGCGCAAGGCGCCCGAAGAAGTTGCTTAAGGAAAGATCATGGCGAAAAAAGGACAGCGCATCGTCGTCAAGCTGCGCAGCACGGAAAGCGGTCACATCTATATCACGGAGAAAAGCCGCCGCAATACCCAGGGGCGTCTTGAGTTGCGCAAATTCGACCCCTACCTGCGCCGGCACGTGTTGTATCGCGAAACCAAGTAGATTTGTGCTTCGTATTGGTGTATAGTAGTTGCGGGACGCGCGGATCACATAGGGGCATAGCTCAGTTGGTAGAGCGCCGGTTTCCAAAACCGTAGGTCGAGAGTTCGAGTCTTTCTGCCCCTGTATTGAATCACATAAACACCGTCCTCCGCGGCGGTGTTTATATATCGGGAACGGGCCAGCAGCGCCCCGGATGCGAGTGAGGAGCGTCAGCAGATGGCGGTGGAAGAAAAAACTCAGCAAGCGATAACCCAGAAAAAAGGCAAGGCGACACCGGGGCGGCGCACGCGCAAGGTCAAAAATGTCAAGAGCGAGCCGCAGGGCAACACTTTGACGCGGCCCTTGTATATGACGGTCGACTATTTCGTCAATGTGCGTTCCGAGTTGAACAAGGTGTCCTGGCCGAGCCGGGAAGATACACGCCGTCTGACAATCCTCTGTATAAACGTCACGATCGCGTCGGCAATCTTCTTGGGGATATTGGCGGTGATCTGGTCCGAGTTCATGCGCATCGGCTTGAACCCGGGCAACGCCTGGATGCTCTTGGCGGTAATAGTGGCGATGGTCGGCGGGGCTTTCTTTATGATTCGCCGCGGCTCGATTTAGCCGGGACCTTGGAAGCTTCTGTAAGTCTGGACGAATTGAACTCATGGACGAGCAAACAATTACAAGCACGGAAACAACGGATTACGATCCGGCGCCGGTATATCTGGACGAGGCGGAAGCGCCGGAAGCAGTCGAAGGCCTGCCGGGCGCGCTCGACGAGGCAGCGGTCGAAGATGAATTGGAACGCAGTTGGTTCTTCATCCATTGCTATTCCGGTTACGAGAAAAAGGTCGAGCATGCCTTGCGTCAACGTATCGAAACGATGGGCATGCAAGATCTGATTTACGATGTGCTCATCCCCACAGAAGACGAAATCGAGGTGAAGGACGGCAAGCGCCGCACGGTTGAAAAGCGTGTTTTCCCCGGTTATGTCATGGTGCAGATGCGTTGGATGAAGATCTGCCCAAGGTGTCGCAAGAGCGCCATAATCGAAATGAGCGCGCCGGCGCAAGCTGGCGAGGAAGCGAAACTGGAATGGCGCTGCGATGTCAGCAGCGGCGGCTGTGGACACGTCATCACTGAGGAAGATGTCGAAGAAATGGAATCCGGCTGGGAGAGAGAGCTGGACAAAGACGCCTGGTATACGGTGCGCAACACGCCGGGCGTTGTCGGCTTCGTCGGCGGGGAGAGCCAGCCGACGCCGCTGCGGCCGGAAGAAGTCAAGCGCATCATGGATCGGATGGACTCCGAGGACAAGGTCGTCAAGGTCGATTACAAGATCGGCGAGCGTGTGCGTATCGTTGGCGGCCCATTCAATGACTTTCCCGGTACGGTGGCCTCCATTGATTCGGGGCGGGAGAAAGTGCGCGTCATGGTTGATTTCTTCGGGCGCGAGACCGCCGTCGTGCTCAGCTTTATGGAAGTTGAGCGCATGTAAGCTCCGTAGACGCCGGAAGGGACAAGTTAGTCGAAAACACGCTGCCTGGCCCCTTGGGCGCCGGGCTAAGTTTCTGAGTGAGTGAGGATTAAGAATGGCGAAGAAGATCAAAGCAATTGTGAAGCTGCAAATTCCAGCGGGAAAAGCCAATCCCGCGCCGCCGATTGGGCCGGCCTTGGCTCAGCACGGCATCAATCTGATGCAGTTCTGCAAGGAGTACAACGGCCGCACCTCAAGCCGCATGGGTGAAATCGTGCCGGCTGAGATCACCGTCTTCGCCGATGGCTCCTTCAAGTTCGCGCTCAAGAGCCCGCCGACCTCATTTCTGATCAAGAAGGCGGCCGGCCTGCAAAAGGCGGCTTCCAATCCGCTTGCGGAAACCGTTGCGGTCCTGAATCGCGACCAAGTGCGGGAGATCGCCCAGGTCAAGATAAATGACATGAACGCCATCGACATTGAAGGCGCGATGCGCCAGGTCGAGGGCACAGCCCGGCAGATGGGTGTAAAAGTATCTGACTAAGGCCGCGGCGCTGCTGCGTATCGACAATGATTTGTGGGAGGGCGAGAGCGCCCGTTGACCACGAGGAGAGTATAAGATGGGAAAGCGCTACAAAGATGCAATGAAAGCCTTCGATCGGCAGACGAACTACCCGATGGAAGACGCTCTGAAGATCGTGAAGAGCAATGCCCGGGCCAAGTTTGATGAGACCATCGAGGTGCATTTCCGGCTGGGTATTGATCCCCGCCACAGCGATCAACAAGTCCGTACGACAGTCATGCTGCCGCATGGAACGGGCAAGAGCGTGCGGATACTGGCTTTTGTCGACGAGCAGCACGAGGAGGCGGCCTTGGCGGCCGGCGCCGATATCATCGGCACGGACGAGGTGATCAACCAGATTCGCAATGACGGCTGGCTGGAATTCGACGCGACCATCGCCACGCCGCCGATGATGCGCAAGATTGGGCAAATCGCCCGCATCCTTGGCCCGCGCGGCTTGATGCCGAATCCCAAGGCGGGCACGGTTGTCCAGCCGGATGATCTTCCGCGCGTCGTCAACGAATTGAAAGCCGGACGGGTCGAGTTTCGGAATGATCGCACCGGCAACCTGCATATACCGGTTGGCAAAGCAAGTTTTTCGCATGAGCAATTGGTGGAAAACTTGCAGGCTGTGGTGGATACGGTGCAGAGCGTCAAGCCGGAATCGCAGAAGGGCGCCTATGTTCGCCGAATGACCTTGACTTCGACTATGGGGCCGGGCGTTCGCGTCGAGGCCGGGGCTTAACTCTCAACGACGCGGAAACAGCAAGGCGCTTCCAAGGGCGGGCCAGCGGCTCGCTCTTTATGTTTCCCCATGCGGGCAAAACCGGCTCGTTATCTTCCAGCGGCCGGACCGATGACCCCAACAGAAGCGCCCTGTGCGAGGCGCCACCGGCGGCTCTTTGCGCCTTCCCATTTATTGCTTGAGCCGCTCGAAGTATTGCTTGCGGAACTTGGCAACTTTCGGCGCGATGATATAAGCGCAATAGCCCGTGCGCGGATTATTGACGAAATAATCCTGATGATAATCCTCCGCGACCCAGAACGCGCTGGCGGGCGTTACCTCTGTCACGATCTTGTTGCGATACAGGCCGTCGTTATCGATGCGCTCAATAGTGTCTTCGGCGATGCGCTTCTGTTCTTCGCCGTGATACCAAATGCCGGAACGATATTGCGGTCCCACATCGTTGCCCTGCCGATTGAGCGTTGTCGGATCGTGAATAGTGAAGAAGATATCCAGCACATCCTGAAAACTGATGACGTCGTTGTCGAAGGCGACGTTGACGACCTCGGCATGACCGGTGGTTTTGGCGCAGACTTGCTCGTATGTCGGATGATCGACATGCCCGCCCATATATCCTGATATGGCGGACTCGACGCCGGTTAGTTGATTGTAGACGGCTTCCACACACCAAAAGCATCCGCCCCCCAATGTCGCGACTTCCTTGCTCATTGCGTTCATCCCTCTGCTCGTCCAGTTGCCTTCCAGTATGGCTGATGAATCTTGCCTAAATCCTACGGCCGCGTAAATCTCCCGTCAGAGCGGCAGCTCGGCTTCGGCGACCACGTCCGTCAATCGCGCCCATTCTTCCAGTGACAGGGTCTCGGCCCGTCGCCGCGGATCGATGCCGGCGGCGTCGATCAGTTTGCCGGCGCTGGCTCCATTCAGGCGCAATCCCCTCGACAAGGCGTTTTTGAGTTGTTTGCGTTTCAGGCTGAAACCCGCCCGCAGGACACGGAAGAACATTTGCGTCGATGGCAGTTCCACCGGCGGCGACTCGTGTATGTCGATGCGAATGACGGCGCTGTGAATGTTGGGGCGGGGCCAGAATACCGCCGGGCCGAATTTGCTGACAATCCGGGGGCGGCCATAGAGCTGCGCGGCGATCGACAGCAGATTCATGGCGCCTGGCTTGCCGATGACGCGCTCCGCCACTTCCAGTTGCATGGTCATCGCCAAGCGCTCGGGCGGGCGCCGCGACTCGAGGAAATGCCAAAGAATCGCGCTGCTGATGTAATAGGGCATATTGGCGACAACGATGTAGGTATTGTCACCCACCAGGGTCGCGATATCGGTTTTCAGCACATCGGCAAAGTGGAGATAGACATTAGGCCTGTAATCAAAGCGCTCTTCCAGGATAGGCTGTAAGCGCTGATCGACCTCGATTGAATAGACCTGGGCGGCGGCTTGCGATAGCAGATCTGTCAGCGCGCCGGTCCCGGCCCCGACTTCGACCACGGTGTCCGTCGGCTGCAATTGGGCGAGGGAGACAATCTTCGCCAGAGCCTTGGGGTCATGCATGAAGTTTTGCCCAAGGCTTTTCTTGGGCAGGATATCATAGCTATCGAGCAGCGCCTTGGGACTTAGCGACATCGTCCACCCCTGGTCGGCACGTTCGCGCGACGCTTCCAGTTGACCACAGCGCCGGTAATTTTGGTAGGGTTTGCGGCGTCGTCAAGACGAGCGGGTCTGCTAGAATGAATGCGGAATGAGACTCCCGATCCGGCTTGACCATGACCTTCAAAGACTGTGACATTCTCGTTCTGACTGCGCCATCCCGGTTGCGCAATGGCGTCGGCGACCGGGTAGCTATCTTGGCGACTTTTGATCAGGCGGCCGGCCCGCGCCCCATGCGCCGGCCTTGAAAGGCGGAGGCGCCGCGACTTTGCAACGATCACCGGCTCCTGTTGGCTTGTTTGTAATTGGCGTCCTGGCATTCTTTGGATTGCGGCTGCACCAACTGGACGCGATTCCGCTATTCATTGATGAAGCAATCGCCATCGAGCGCAGTGAAAATATTCGGGACGGGGTTTACCTGCAACATGCCCGCGCCGGCAAGTTCCTGCTGCCCTACTACTTGCTTCCATTTCAACCCCATCTCAATGCCGCCTGGATCGCCCGCGCCAGTTTCCTCATTCTCTGCTGTCTTGGGTTCGCCGGCGCCCTGGCGATAGCCAATCGCTATGGCGGCCTGAAGGGGAGTTTGCTCGCGGCTATGGCGCTTGTCTTTTCGCCCGCACTTTATTTTTTCGATCGCCTTGTCCTGGCGGATACGATGCTGCATGCCGCGCTTAGCCTCTGGATCTGGTCTCTGTTCGCGGTATATGACCGGCCGCATCCCGGCTACAGACGGGCGCTGTTCTCCGCCGTTTTGTACGTCGTCGCTCTTTTGGCCAAAGCGCCGGCTTTGTTCTTATTGCCCTTGCCCCTGGTATTCGCCTGGGCGCTGCCGCGCTGGAGCATTCGCGATCGCTTGCGCAGCCTGCTCGCGTTTTATGGCGCAATCGCTGCGATGTGGATGCCCTTTGCGCTCGTTATCTTATCGCGGCAGATCGACTACTTCGGTAAATCCGCCGGCCGCCCGTCGGCAAGCGGCCTAATTGACGCCGATCGGATTCGAAACAATCTCTCGGCCTTGCTGGATATGTTCAGCGTCTACGAAGGCGCGGTCTTCATCTTGGCCGCAGCCTTGGTTTGTCTCGCTGGCGTATTCCGCAGACCACGCCCCTTGCTTCCGTTGCTCGCGGGCATTGTCGGCTACGAATTCGCCCTGATTTGGCTCGGCGGCGACGCGCTCTTCAATCGGTATTTTCTGCCGGTGTTTCCCCTATTCATCGTGTCGGCCGCTATTGCCCTGGCCGACCTATCTCAACTTGCCGGCCGATTGTTCAAGCGAGATATCTTTCCGCTAGCTGTTGGTTCGCTGCTTATCTGGATTGCCATGCTGTCATTGCCCTTTATCAAGGCGCTTCAACAGGCGCCGGCTTCCGCAGGTTTGGCGCCCGGAGATTGGGGTGAGTATGTCAGCAGAAACTCATCCGGTTTCGGCATTCCCGAACTGTCCTCATACTTGAGCGACCTGGCCGCGGACGGCGCAATTGTGATTGAGGGCGCTGTCGTCGGCTGTTACACCCTGCGCCTGTATGTCGCCGACGCCGACAAGGTCCATATTCAATGTCCAAATGTACTGTCCGGCGAAAGGCGGGCCGCATACCTTAACGCGCGCCTGCCCCAGCAAGCGGATAAACATGAGCGTTATTATCTGCTGCTGGAAACGGGCGGCTTGCTTTCCCGCGAGGAATTGACCACGGTCCCACTCCAACTCCAAGCGGAGTTCCCCCGCCCCGGCAACGCGAGCAAGCTCCAGCTATATGCCGTGACGCGATGACGGCGGGCGCGATCAGGCAGGGCAATTGCATCAAAATCATAATGAGCCGTTCGCCACGAAAATTGTGAAAATGTAGGGGCGTCTCGTGAGACGCCCATTGAAAATGGCTTGCAGATTGCGGGCGTTTCAGCGAAACGCCCCTACAGATTACGAAATGTGAGGGGAAATTGTCATTTATCAGCGCAGTTTCAATTTGATGCGATTGCCCTGCGCGTTCAGGCCGACCGGTAGGCGCGGCGTTTATTCCTTGACCGGCGACAAATCGACGAAGTAGGTGGGGAATGCGAGCAGGCGATGCACCGGGCATTTGCCGGCGATATCACGCAGGCGCGCCAGTTGTTTTTCGTCGAGATCGCCATGAAAGACCAGCGCCTCGCGAACTTCATGCACAAAAAGCTCATCGCCGTCATGCGACGGATAATCCCGCCCGCGAAAGCGTTCGTAGTCCAGCTTGACCTCGATCCGCTGCAGATCCCAGCCCTTGCGCTCGGCATAAAGCTTGCAAGTAATCGCCATGCAGGAGCCGAGCGCGCCCAGCATCATCTCGCCGGGCGTGGGAGCGGTATCGGCGCCGCCATCCGCGATTGGCTCGTCGGCATGCCATTGGTGATGTCTAATGTTGATGGTCGTGCGCGTTCCTTCAGAAAGTTCGATATCAACCGGCATGCGCCGCTCCTTTAGATCTGTCAGTCTGATTCGTGCGAAGGCGCGGTGTCCGCTTTATGAGGGCAGGACGGCGAAAATCTGCTTGACGCTCAGCTCGAATCCGGGCAAGACAGCCCCGCCGCTCAAGCTGCCATCGTGGCTGACAAATTCGATTTGCAATTGGGAACCGTCAATAAGGCGGCATACTTCAACACCCAGCTTGTCCGGCTGGACCAGCCATACCAGGCTCGTTCCGTTGCGCAGGTAGACTTCAGCTTTCTGGCGCGCCTTATTCAGGCTCTCGCTCGGAGAAAGGACCTCAACCGCCAGATCGGGCATGACGGGATAGAAATCGTCCGACTTTGAATCGGGGATCCTTTCATAGCGTGTGAAGGCGACATCCGGTCCCAGCAAGGTGTAGCGGTAATCGGGCGGATGGTGCCCTGATTCTACTACAACCTCGCCAATTTCAATCTGTCTTGTGAAAGACCTTAGAAAAAACGCAATCTCGGATGCCAGAAGACCATGTTGTCGGTTTGGGCGCGTCATGCGGAACAATTCTCCATCAATGAGTTCGAACAACACATTGTCATTGGCGGGATCTTGCGCCAGTTCCCTAACATCATCGATTGTGTAGATCTGCTTCTCGACAATCATGGACGAAGCCACTCCGTCAGCGTACTTGAAGGCATTGTATCTCATGCTCGGCCTGATTTGTCATCCATGCGGCGGGCGGGCAATTGGTCAGACGCCGTAGCCAATCGGCGGGATAGCCAGCAGATACATGATTGACAAGCTGGCGATCAGGAGGGGCAGGAGCAGCACGACGGCCAGCACCCGCTTTTCATCGCGCAGATGCATGTAGAACCAAATCACCAGGCAGGATTTGATGATGGCAATGCCAAGCAGCAGTATCGCTTTGATAGCTTGCAGCGTCGCCGCCGCCTCCGGGGCATTGTGGATCGCCTCTTTGAGATATTCGGCGCTGAGGACCTCGATCACCGTCAAGATGGCCAGGCCGCCGAAGACGACGGTGTAGATGCCGCCTTCAACCGTGATTTCAAAACCGAGCAGTCGGACGGTGTTGCTGTGCTGTCCGTCTTCGTGATGTGTCGCTTCCGCCATCCCGCGCGCTCCTATACCAGATAAATCAGGGTGAACAGCATGATCCAGACCACATCGACGAAGTGCCAGTAGAGGCCGAACATTTCAATGCCGATTGGGTTATGGTCATAACGGCCCTTGGCGCCGCGGCGCAGGACTTCCAGCGCCCAAATCACACCGACAAAGACGTGCGCGCCGTGGAAGAAGGTCGGCGCGTAAAAGCGCATGCCCAGCGTGCTCCATTGGGAATCGGTGTAGCCAAGGATGATGCCCAAGTGGGCCAGTTCGCTGTATTCGATATATTGCCCAATGAGGAAGACGGTTCCGCCGACTGCGGTCAGCCCGATCCAGCGCAGCATGCCGGCCCGATTGCCCCCCTGCATGGCGCGCAAGCCCATCACCATAAAAAAGCTGCTTGCGAGCAATACAAAAGTATTGGCTGTCACCAAACCGACCCCGAGTTGCTCATGCGCCTGTTCCACCACCGCCGGCTCGTTAATGCGCAGAATGATATAACCCACGATCATGATGGAGAAAATCACGATCTCGGACGCCAGATACAGCCAGACACCGAGCTTGAGGTTTTCGTTCTTCTCTTCTTCGCTGAGGTGCCCATTGTCGTCATGAGCCGCTGCGCCGAGCTGGTTCGCTGTCAATTCCGCCATACCGGGTTTCTCGCCTTTTTTCTCAATTAGTGCTTTTCAACTAAGAATAGATATTCGAAGTTCTTACCTTCTTTTGGTCGAATCCATTTGTTAGTCCAGCGCATACCAGACATTACATTTCTCTTGTGCTCTATTTCAATAATTTCTTTGATCTCCCCCACTCGCTTCAACACCTCTACAAGTTCACTGGAAGTTGCACGGCCGCCGGAACTATAAGACAACAGAACATACTTGGCGCGGACAGTGCGTACCAGTCTATCGATAGCCTCGACGGCACGAAACCGCCCACTAAAGCTACGTCGAAAATCCTCAAATACTGACGCTGCGACTTTATCACGCGTATCGACTCTACGCTTTGCTTTACCGAACAGTCTTGGCTTGTCGTTGAGACATACCGTTGTCCAAATGTGATAATAGGCTGCGTAGCGTACTCTAGACGGCGGCATCTTCTCGTTGTTTGAACCATAGGGTGGATCGAAATATGCCAGATCAACTTCAGGTACGTCGTCTAAGACCTGGAAAATGTCACCACGGCGAACCTCGTGACTCCCGGTGGTTTCAATAAACATGGGCTCCTTGAGTTGAAGACTCTTGTATGAACGTGGAGACCATTCCTTTAGATATGAGGCAAAGTGTCCTAATGTACTATCTACTTTATCAAGCGCCAAAATTAAGCTAGTTATCGCCACTGATTTTTCTATTTCGGAAAGAGACATTTCGTCAATTGCTTCTCGAATGGCATCTAGTTTTCTAGTGTTGTGCCTTTGCCAAGGCTTCTTGTTTTCGACGATCCCTGATTCCTTGACGTCTCCACCATAGTGCTCGGTGAACCATCCGTCGATCGGGGAGGTGCTATTAAGTTCCTCAATAAGTTCCGCCAATTGCCAGTCGCGCTTTGGTCTCAAATAGCATGTAGCGAAAACTTCCGACCATGCAGAAATGTCAGAAGAAATAACATCGTAGCCACTCTGGGCAAATGCCTGAGAAACACGTGTACTACCCGAGAACCCATCCAATACTGTTCGGGCGTTAGTCCTTCGCGCAACGTCCAATATGTATGGAATCATTAGCATTTTGGAACCGATGTATTTGATTCCTTCGGTGTTTGCTGACTGGGGCTTTTCATCAGAAAACAGTCCGAGCTGAAGCTGTGGTTGATTCACAATCCCTCACCTTGAATTAAGGTTGCTATATCCCTTTTCACACTTTCCAGTGCCTCAACATGTCCTCTCTTTGAAGCCACAAGAGCATGCGAGAACAGCTTTACTAGGATCAAGTTATGAGAATAGTCGATCCAACCACCGGTAATGCTGTCGAAATACTGGATGGCGTTTCGCGTATTCGTCCACAAGCCGCGTTGAAGGGCATTAGCAGCTGCACCCCCATATCTCACCTCGCAGATGTACTCGTTGTTTTCATTTAGAAATTCGTAGATAGGATGCTTTCTGCCGCGCCCACCTGTAACCTTTCTAATAGTTGCAACATCTTGCTTAGCCTGTTCTGAATCGAACACTAATATGTTGCACCTGTTCTTCTTCTCATCATATATTAGAGGGAGGACATTCATCTGTTCAATTTCTGAAAAGGCTGGCGACTCCAGAATTGCGCGAATACGATTAGAATCGTTGATTTCAGCTTCGCCCTGTGATTCCATGTACGGAAACATACGCGCCTCTTTGTCTGTAGATAACTGAAGTGGACCTACACCGTAGGCTTTAATGCTGATGAGCACTTCATCCTCAGTGATCTGATTTACGACAGAGATATCTTCTTCGTGCTTCTTGGCGCGAAATCTGTCTTTACCAACATGAGTAGACTTAAAGTCATACATATACTGATTAATGAATTCTGGAATAGCTATCTCAGCAAGATCGCCATGCGTCTTATTTCCAATTAATCGCATAGTAAATATGTTGCTCAGAGTCGTGGTGATGAGATTCGGGTGTTTACTGATAAGAAGTTTGAGTCGTATTGTAAATTCTCGATATGGGGTATGATCGGTCAAGTTCATTTCTCCTGTGCTAACTTACTTCTCATAGCCGATCGCGCGCGGGATGGCGCGAATGAAATTGGCGACGCCGCCCGCAATTTTGCCCGCTTCACGGATGGGCAAGATCTGCGTGCGCTCGCCATCGGTCGCTTCAAATTCTTTCACTTCACTCACGCCGCGATGCGCAAGATAAAAGAAGATGGCAATTCCGCCGGCCGCGAGCGCGAGCGAGACAAATATGATCAAAATGAATCCCAACAGCACCGTGAACTGGCTCGTGCCTGCAATCGTATCATTGGCGAAATCATCCGGCGGCAGGACCAAACCGAGGATATCTTGTATGGGGATGACAAAATCGCCGAAGCCATTGGCGAAAAAATCAGCGTTTGGCTCGGTCGAAATTTGCAAGCCCAAGCCATGCGGCAGAAGCGCAAACGTGAAGAGCACGATGGTGACGATGACGGCGATTGTCAACACCAGGAAGAGTTGACCGGCATAGAAAGAAATCATCTGCCAAAGGCAGGAAATGCTCATGAGCAGCACGCCCAGCGTGCCCGGGATGCCAGCGAAAGTAATCAAAAAGATGCGCCAGGCGAGGAAGGGAATAGCGAACCAGACGATGAACCAGATGATGTTCACCACCCAGTTGATCAGGAAGAAGCTGACATGCCAATAGGGAAAGCGCCAAGCCTTTGGAGTATCGTTGATGATCGTCCAGGCCGCGTCCCAGAGCCATTTTCCTAAGCGGAAGACAGGGCCGCTGCTGCGCAGAGAGAAGTCTGTTTCGGGCGATTCGTCTTCATGTTCCTCGGCGTGTTCCCCATGCTCGCTCATCTTGGGGTCAAAGGCGCCGACTCCCCACATGAAGGCGCCCATGCAGACAAAAGCCGCCAGCACCAGGCCGACCTGCGCGCCTTCGCTGGTTTCGGCATTCATCCAAACCGGTTCCATATTTTGCAGCGTTCGCACGGCGTAAACGAAGGCGAGCGACGCGATGAAGCCCACAATGAGAGCCGGGATCGCCCTGGAGAGTCCGGGTTTATCCATGTCTTGCCACTCCCTTAGCCCATAGGCCTGCCGCGCGCCGCGTTTGTTCGATTTCCTTGGCGTTCAAGTCGCTTTCCTCAACGGATCCAGTAAAGCACGAGGTAGAAAAGAATCCAGGCGAAGCTTACGAAATACCAGAGCTTGGCCGTCCCTTCAACCGCCCAGGAATTATAGGGCCTGCCACTGCGCATGTCGTTCAGGCCTGCGCGGTATACCCATAGCATAACAGCCAGAATCGCCAGCGCATGCACAAAATGAAAACCGGTCATCAGCCGCATGGTGGCCCCGTATTGTGTCGCCAGAGCCGCCTGCGAAACCGTTGCAAATTCATAAATGATGATCGCCATAAAGGCGACGCCGAGCGCCATCGCCAGGCGCCAGCATGCCAGGAAGCCGCTGACCTCGTCCGCCTGCAAAGACTGTCTGCCGCGCCGGACCAATACCGAACTCAATAGCAGCGCCAGCGTCGCGATGCTGGGCAGAAGCGGGTCAAAAGGCGTCACGCCCGCCGGCGGCCACTGGGCGTAACTGTAGCGCAACTGCCAGTTCACGACAATCATCGCGAAAAACACCATGATCCAACTCGCCTGGAAAATATTCATGCCGAGACGATTGTTCTTCAGGCGCAACTCGGCATCGCGATCGAGGCTGAGTTTTGGCTTTACCCGCCGCTCAACGTAACTGGTCATGCCCTGCTCGCAGCGCTTGCCTGGAATGAAGCGTCATAGCCGATCAGCGCTCCGTTCTTGCGGCGGAGCCGCCGGGACTGAAAGCCGCCTCAACAGCTTCGACATAGGCGGCAGCCGCTTCCGTGCCGTAGCCGTAGGGGTCTTCAAAGGGAATCGGATCGTCGACGAAGTTGGTCACAGGCGGCGGCGATGTGGTAGCCCATTCCAGGGTCAAGGCGCGCCAGGGATTGGCCCCGGCGATGGGCCCGTGATAATAGGACTTGATGACGTTGTAAATCACGATAAAAGTTGAAAAGCCCAGAACGAAGGCGGAAAAGCTGATCAGTTGATTCCAGGGTTGGAATTCGGGCACATACACGGCCACGCGCCGCGGCATGCCCAGCATGCCGACAATGTGCATCGGGAAAAATGTGAAGAGGAAACCGAAATAGGTAAAGGCGAAATGGATCCGGCCCAGGCGCTCGTTCATCATGCGTCCGGTTACCTTCGGGAACCAGTGATAAAGCGCGGCGTAAATGGCGAAGACACTCCCGCCGAAGAGCACAAAGTGGAAGTGGCTGACGACGAAATAGGTATCGTGGACGTGAATATCGAAGGGCAAGGCGGCCAGCATGACGCCTGTAATGCCGCCGATGACGAACATGGACATGAAGCCAAGCCCAAAGAGCATGGCGCTGGTGAAATGGATCTTGCCGCCCCAGATCGTTCCCAGCCAGCTGAACATCTTGATGCCGGTGGGCACGGCGATGATCATCGTTGTAATCATGAAGGGGATGCGCAATTCCGGCTGCAAGCTGGTGAACATGTGATGCGCCCAGACGGTGAAGCCGACAAAGGCAATGCCCATGCTGGACAAGCCGACCATGCGATAACCGAAGACCGGCTTGCGGCTGTGGACCGACAGCACTTCCGAGAGCACGCCCATGCCCGGCAGCACCATGATATAGACCGCCGGGTGGCTGTAGAACCAGAATATATTCTGCCAGAGCAGCACGTCGCCGCCGCCCGCCGCGTCAAAGAAGGTGGTTCCCGCAACGCGATCCAGCAGCAGCAGGGTCAAGGCGCCCGCCAGGAACGGCGTCGCCATGACAGCGATGATGCTGGTCGCCAAAACCGCCCAGCAAAGCAGCGGCATACGCCAGAGCGTCATCTGTGGCGGCCGCATGTTGAGGATGGTCACAATGAAGTTGATTGAGCCCATGATCGACGAGATGCCAAGCAGGTGCGCGCCCAGCGCCCAAAGCGTCTGTCCGTCGCCGCTGAACAGGGTGGACAGGGGCGGGTAAGAGGTCCAGCCCGCTTCCGCCGGGCTGACGAAGTATCCCAGCAGCACGACCACCGCCGCCGGCGGAATTAACCAGAAGGCGAATGCATTCAGCCAGGGAAAGGCCATGTCTTTGGCCCCGAGCTGCAGCGGCACGACAAAATTGCCGACGGCCGCCCACATCGGGATGATAAACAGGAATATCATAATGGTGCCGTGGAAGGTGAAGAGGCTATTGTAGGCGGCGCCAGAAACCATCAGGTCGAGGTCCGGCGTCCACAGCTCCAGGCGAATGCCCATGGCCATTGCGCCGCCGATGAGAAAGAAGAGGAAGGAGGCAACGCCGTATTGCACGCCGATGATTTTGTGATCGACGCTCCAGCGCAAGTATTCGCTTAGTGCCGGGCGCTGAACCGCTTCCGCTGCTTGACCTTGCTCCTGTGCCCCCAAGGGGACGGCAATGGTTGCCATGTTTGCGCCTTTTCACTCCACTCTTGTTCTCATTGGCTGACGGGCGATTCCCGTCCAGGCATCAGTCGGATTCGCTGTCCGCTTCGCTCTCGTCGCTCCCGTCGGCTGCGGCCTCCGGTTGGGAAGCCTCGGCGTCGTCTTGCCCGAAGCTGATATCAACTTCAAGACCGAAGGCGGTCTTGATCGCCTGCGGTATCGCCTCGGTCAGATTCTCCAAATCACAATCGGATTGTTCGCCTTGGGTGCAGAGGAAGGCGACAATCGAATAGAGTTCTTCCGCGGTCATGTGGTTGGCGTCCGTCTGATCGGGGCCGAAAACTGCCATCTGCTCGGTATAGCCGGGGACAACGAAAGCCGGCGCATTCCAAACCGAGATGGCAATGTATTCCTCAGCCGATTGGCCGGCGACGCGCTCGCCGGCGCGCTCGGCTATGCCGTTGAGCGAGGGTCCGGTGCGGCTGCTCCATTCCAGACTGTCCAGGGTGTGGCAACTGTTGCAGATGTACTCTTGAATGACAATCTCTCCGCGCAAGACCGGGTCGGCCGGCGGGTTGAGAATGGCGTAGATGGCCGGCTCGAAAAACTGCGCCAGGAATTGGCTCTCGTCTTCGTGGACGACAACCGTGCCGCGCATGCGACCGTGGCCATCGCCGCAGAGCTCGGCGCAGACGATTGGATATTCGGCCGGGTATGCCGCGCCTTCGACGCGAATGGGCGTGAAACGGATGTCGGTTGGTCGACCGCCAAAATCCGGATTGCCGGGCAGCAAGTCCTGTTTGACGCGCATCGCCGGCACCCAATAAGAATGAATGACATCTTGCGTGCGCAATTCCAAGTCGACATTTTGGCCGATATAGGTATGGAGCTTGTCGCCGCTGTTGATAACGATCGGGTCGCCGTCCGCATCCAGGCGATTCGTCTCATAGGTATGCGTCCAGGCATAGCGGGCGCCTGTGACCTTGATCTTGGTCTCTTCGCCGTCGATCATATTGACAGCCGCTTTTGGCTCGGAGTTCTGGGTCCAGATGTTATAGCTGACCACAGCCAGAAAGACGATCACCAGCGCCGGAATGATCGTCCAGACGATCTCCAGCAGCGGGTTGCCGTGATAGGTCGGCCCATCGCCAAGATCGCCGTCGCGGGCGCGGAAAAACAACACAGAAATCAGCAGCATGCCCTGTATCAAAAAGAAAACCACGCCACCGATGATCATCAAGATGTAGAAGAGCTCGTCAACGCTCTTGGATTCAGCCGAAGCCTGCGGCGGCAGCACAAGGGGAACAAAGGTCGTAAACCAGTTGACGCCGATAATGCTGACGAGCAGAAACACAGCGGTTACAACGACAGCAGCCGGGCTTATCGACGGGATATTTGAACGACTGTTATCCATACTGGATTACCACCTGAGTTTTATGGCTTTGCAATCAGCCTCGCCCGCCAGGCGCGTCCACTCTTTATGCCTCGGCGGAAGCGCCGCAAGCGCGTCTTTCACTGGCGAAAACTCGCTTGTTAAATTTGTCACAATTCTAGCGAATTGCTGAGGCCTTTTCAAGTTCCTGTCTGCGGCGACCCAGGACAATCGCATCAAATTTAAATTGCGCCGATAAATGACATTTTCCCTCAAATTATGTAATCCGTAGGGGCGTTTCGCTGAAACGCCCGCAATTTGCAGGCCATTTTCAACGGGCGTCTCACGAGACGCCCCTACACTTTCGCAATTTTCGTGGCGAACGTCTCATTATGATGCTCATGATTTTGCCCTGCTCGCGCAGCAGCCGCACTTGGGAAGTCCGACGCGATGCGCTATAGTTGGCGCGGCTCTTCCACATTTTTAAAGTCAAGGAGTGAAGCATGGTTTATCGGGCGGCGGACGAGCGCTATGACGCGATGAAATACCGACGCAGCGGCCGCAGCGGTCTGCTCTTGCCGGCTATTTCCCTCGGTATCTGGTGGAATTTCGGCGGCGTTGACAGTTTTGAGAACAGCCGTCAAATGCTGCGCCGGGCTTTTGATCTTGGCATCAGCCATATCGACATCGCCAACAATTACGGCCCGCCGCCGGGCTCGGCCGAAGAGACTTTCGGCCAGGTCTTCCGCCGCGATCTGGCGCCTTATCGCGACGAGCTCATCGTCTCCAATAAAGCTGGTTATCGCATGTGGCCGGGTCCATACGGTGAATGGGGCTCGCGCAAATACATGATCGCCAGCTGCGACCAGAGTTTGCAGCGCACGGGTTTGGAGTACTTTGATATCTTCTACAGCCACCGCTACGATCCGGATACGCCGCTGGAAGAGACGATGGGGGCGCTGGATACGATAGTCCGCAGCGGGCGCGCGCTCTATGCCGGCATATCCAGCTATCGGCCGGAGCAGACCCGCGAGGCGGCGCGCATTCTGAAGGAACTCGGCACGCCCTGCCTGATTCACCAGCCGCGCTATAACATGTTCGACCGCTGGATTGAAGACGGCTTGCTGGACATCCTCGGCGACGAAGGCGTCGGCTGCATCTGCTTTTCGCCGCTCGATCAAGGGATCCTGACGAACAAATATATCGGCGCGACCCCGGCGGACTCGCGCGCGAGCAAACATGAATGGGGCGACCGCCTGGCGCAGGACAAGATCGACAAGGTAATCAAGCTCAACGACATCGCCAATGAACGTGGCCAAAACATGGCTCAGCTTGCAATCGCCTGGAGCCTGCGCCATCCGGAGATGACCTCCGCCTTGATTGGCGCCAGCAAACCCGAGCAGCTTAACGATGCCGTTGCCGCGCTGAACAACCTGGATTTCTCTGACGCGGAGCTGACGCGCATTGAGGCCATCCTGAAGTCTTGATCGGGACGCGGCCGGCCTGAGAGCTTCCGCCCATGACTCTGCTCGTGATCGACCTCGGCAGTTCATCGGCGCGGGCGCTGCTGTTCGACGATGACGCCCGGCTGATACCGGGCTCAATCCGCAGCCGCAGGCAAGACTTTCATACGGATAGGGCCGGGCGCGCCACTGCCGACCCCGCGCGGATACGGGCAAACATCGAGGCTTGCCTGGACGAGGTCTTGCAGCAGCCCGCGGCCCGCAGCATCCACGCCGTTGGCATGGCCAGCTTCGCCGGCAACTGGCTCGGCCTGGACGAAACGGGCGAAGCCTGCACGCCGGTCTTCACATACGCGGATACGCTCAGCCGGGACGAGATCCCGCGTCTGCTGCACAAACTCGGTGGCGATGCTGACCGCTATCATCAGGCGGTCGGCTGTATGCTGCATACGGCGTATCTGCCGGCGCAATATGCGCATCTGCTGCGCAAGAACCCGGCGGCGGAAGCGCGCATCAAACGCGTTAGCGATATCGGCGGCTTCTTGTACGGCCGCTGGTTTGGCCGTGAGACGCCCACCAGCTATTCGATCGCAAGTTGGTCGGGATTGCTGCACACGCGGGAGCTGGTCTGGCGCCGCGAATACGCGCATCTGCTTGTCGGGGAGACGCTGCTCGACAAGCTGCCGACCCTGGCGGACTTTGACTCTGTCCAGCGCGGCCTTTCCGTCCGCTACGCCGAGCGCTGGCCGGCCCTGCGCGATACGCCGTTTTTTCTGGCGCTTGGCGATGGCGCCGTCGCCAATATCGGCTCCGGCGCGGTTGACGCCCGTCATATTGCTCTGACGATCGGCACGACGTCCGCCCTGCGCGTCGTGAGGGAAATCCCGCGCTTGCCGGCCGGGCTCTGGCGTTACCTGGTCTGCGCCGGCATGCCGCTCGTCGGCGGCGCAACCAGCGAAGGCGGCAACGTCTATCAGTGGGCGGTACAGGAATTGGACATCGACGAAGCCGGGCTGGAGGGGACACTGCGCGAGCGCGCGCCCGATTCCCATGGGCTGACGGTATTGCCGCTATTGGCGGGCGAGCGCAGCCCGGGCTGGCAGCCCAACGCCTCCGGCACCATCCATGGCATCCGCCGCGGCGCCAGCCGTATCGACATCCTGCAGGCGCAACTGGAGGCGGTGGCCATAAGACTCTCGCTGATTCTCGAGTTGCTCGAGGCGGAGGAAGGCGTCGTGATGGCGGGCGGAGGCGCCTTGGGCGCATCCAGGGCCTGGGCGCAGATGATTGCGGATGCCTTCGACCGGCCGATACATCTCTTGGCGGAAGCCGAAATTACGGCGCGGGGCGTGGCCCTGCTCCTGCGCCGTAGCCTCGATCATGTGCCGCTTGACGCTGACCCGCCGCCGATCTGCGCCGTCATCGAACCCGATGCCGCCGGCGTGAAGGCGCTGCGGGCGGCCCGCGACCGGCAGACCGATCTCTATCGCCGCCTCTATAGTTAACTCGTCGCGCTTGCCAGCATCTGCGCATAAGCGGCAATGTCAGCTGGGGAATCGTTGCAGCCGCAGATTAGCAGCGCCAATTGCGCATCCGCAGGCAGACGATCTTTGATGCGCTCGGCAGCCGCGAGTGTGCTGGCCGCCGCCAATTCCGGATTTAAGTTTTCCTCCGTGATGAAATACTGCTGAGCGGCAATCATGTCGAGGTCGCTCACCAGAACCAGATCTTCCAGATGCTCGCGGCAGAGGTCAAGCGTAGCCTGACCGACGAAGGGCGCGCCTAGTGTCTTCGACAAGGATGCCGGCACGATGTTTACGATTTCGCCGGCATCCAGGGCGCGCCGCATCGTCGGCGCCGCTTCCGGTTCGACGCCCCAGACGCGCGCCGCCGGCTTTGCCGCTTTCAGCGCCGCGATGATCCCGGCGATTAAGCCGCCGCCGCCGATGCTGACGACGATATCGGTCAGCCCCGGGCAATCTTCCAGGATCTCAAGCGCCACGATGCCGTTGCCAGCGATCTGCTCTTTATTGTCAAAGGGGTGAAGGGCGCTGCGCCCGCGCGCAACCCACTCGTCGGCGCGGGCAAAGGCGGCAACAGCATCGGGCAGCAACTCGACCGCGGCGCCATAGCCGCGCGTCGCCTCAATTGAAGCCGCGGGCGCATTCTCTGGCATGCAGACGACGGCGTCGACGCCGAGCGCGCCGCTGCAATAGCCGACTGCGCGCGCGAAATTGCCGCCACTTACGGCGACCACGCCACTGGCCAGCGCCTCAGCGCCCAAGGCCAGCATCTGATGGAAGGCGCCGCGCGTCTTGAATGAGCCGCTATGCTGCCGCATTTCAAGTTTGAGCTCAACCGCGACGCCCAGCCGCGCGCTCAAGCCGGGAGATTGGCGCTGTGGCGTAGGAATCGTGTATTGCGCGACAGCCGCCGCAGCAGCCTGCACATCTTTCAAATTGATCATCTCGCTCTGCCCTGACTGATTCAGTGACTTTGACCGACTTTAGCATGAAAGGCGGGACGGTACAGCCTCAGCGAGCCGACGAATGCGCTGCATTCCGCCGCATGTCTCCGCGTCGCATCCTGCGCCGGGCTCGGGCGCCGAAAGCGAAATCACTCAAACTCAATCGCCCGCGTTTCGGCGATGCAGCTGCTGTCGGGATCCATGAGCGGATCATTGATGAAATCGACCGCGATGCGCACCGCGCAATCATCGGAGCGCAGCACGCCGTGGCCGACATGGGGAAAGGTATAATTGTAGGCGCGCGTCAAGGTCTCGTATGTCGCCTGGGCGTATGCCGGCGGCGTGATCGGATCGTAGTCGCCCGAGAGCAGCAGAGCGGGCACATCGCTGGCAACCGGATCATTCACATGATCCGGGCGCGCCTTCGCGCCCCACAGGCCGCAGAGCCGCGGCAGCGTGGCGGTCCCCTCGACCGGATAGCGCAAGAATCCGCTCAAGTGCGGGTGGTCGGCCAGCATGCCGGCATAATCGCGGAATACGCCTGATCCGTATTCTTCCTGGCACTGTACGCTGTAGTGCATGCCCAGGCTGAGCGTCGTCATGGTCATTTCATAGGCGGCGCCGTATCGCGCCGCGTAATCCGGCCGTCCCTGATGCAGGTCGTATATCATCTTAGGGATCTGCGCGATTGAATCGACTTCATAGAGCCAGCTGAAGACCCAGTCATAAAGACGGTATCCGCTGATCTCCATGTCGAGCGTTCTGTAATCGGGCGGCGAATAAACGACCGACATCGGCGTTTTATTCAGGCGGTGATACAAGTTGTAGAAGACCGCCTCCAAGTGGGGGTAACGCCCGCCGCAGCCTTCCGACGCGGCGCAAGCCTCAAAGAGCAGTTTGAGCGCGCGTTCGCCGTTGTGATAGACATCAAGGTAGATATCGGCTTGCGGCGGATAGACCGAGTCCAGGATCACGCTGCGGAGGAATTGTGGAAAATCGCGCATCATCACCAGCGCCAGGCGCGAGCCATAAGAGACGCCAACCAGATTCCAGCGTTCGTATCCCAGCGCCCGCAGCACATTCACGATATCGCGGGCGTTATTATCGCTATGGTAAGCATCGAACTTGACGCCGCTGCTCGCCAGGCGCCGATGGCAGTCGGTCAATATATCGAGGACCAGCTCGGCATGTTCGGCATGTCGGCTTTCCAAGATCTCATCAAAACGGTAGACCGCTTCCCGGCAATACAAGGGCGGATTGGAAAGCCCGGTTCCCCGCTGGTCAATGACAATAATGTCGCGCTCGCCGGCGAAAGCGTTCAAATAGGCGCCGAAAGAAATCGGCAGCAACCGGGAGCCGCTGCTGCCGGGCCCGCCGACCAGGTAGACCAGCGGGTCGGGCTGTGGCTCCGCGCTTTGACTGTGGACCAAGGTGTAATATATCTGGACCCGGCCGCCGCGCGGATCCTGATAATCCTGCGGCAGCGCGACATAACCGCAGCGGGATACGAAGCCGTCGGGTTCAGAAATGCAGTCGGCGCGTTCGACGGCGCCTTGCGCGCTGGAAGCGAGCGACGCCAGGAGGAAAACCAGAGGAAGAATGTAAAGACGAAGAATCATGCGGAAGCCCGCTGCAGTTTTGACAAGTTAAACATATTCCCGGGCGCAAATCAAAGAAGAGACGCCGCCCAGCTTGCTCAGGACGGTCGGCGATCGCGCTGGCGCTATTCCAATCGTCGGCGCAAAAGCTATAATGCGCCGCATGTCTAACGCGTCGCTCCACAGGCCAGGTTCGGGGCTTCGGCGCCTTGCGCTGGCCATTTTAGCCGTCTTCCTTCTACTGTTGGCGCTCGGCTTTGATCTGCGCGGGCAGGGCCTCCTTTGGCGCTTTTTTTGGTCCCAAACCGGAGAGGAAGAGGCGCTCGGGCAGATCAGAGGCATGGTCGAGCTGGCCGGCAATCTTATACGCCATCCCTTGGCGACCGATGCCCATGCGCCCATTGATAACAAGGCGCAGATCCCCTACGGCATCAATACATTTTTGGAGCAGGAGGTTGAGCCGGAAAAAATTGAGGCGATGCTGGGCATGATCCGCGACGCCGGTTTCGTCTGGTTGCGGCAGGAATTCCCCTGGGAAGACCTCGAGGTGGATGGACGCGGGCAATTCACCGATTCGCGCCAGGATCGCGATGGCGATGGCCGGAAAGACACGGTCGACGCCTGGGCAAAATATGACCGGATTGTCGACATGGTAGAAGCATACGGCTTGCGGCTGATGGCGCGCTTGAGCAATCCGCCCGCCTGGTCGCGCGCCGATCCGGAAGCCGGCGCCCATGCGCCGCCCGACGACCTGAATGATTTTGTCAACTATGCCGTCGCCGTGGCGGAACGCTATCGCGGCCGCATTCGCCATTATCAGATCTGGAATGAACCGAATATCTATCCAGAGTGGGGCAATCAGCCGATTGATCCGGCCGGTTATGCCGATTTGATTTGCCGCGCCCATGCGGCGCTAAAGACAGTCGATCCGGAGATTGTTGTCATCAGCGGCGCCATCGCCCCAACCATCGCCCTGGATGGCGCGCGCGACCTGAGCGATCTGGTATTTCTCCAGGCATTTTATGACAGCGGCGGCGGCGAATGCTTTGATGTGCTTTCGGCCCAGGGATACGGGCTGTTCAGCGGACCGACCGACCGGCGCATGCGCGCGACCAGCGTCAATGTGGCGCGGCACAGTTACTATCGCGATATTATGGTGCGAAACGGCGACGCGCATAAGCCGATCTGGTTGAGCGAAGCCGCCTGGAACGCAACGCTGGACGCCGCCCTGCCGCCCGAGCGGATTGCGCTCTACAGCAACTACGGCAATGTCACGCAAGAGCAGGCGGCGCGCTATATGCCGCAGCTATACGATCGCGTACAAGAGGAATGGACTTGGGTCGGCAATGTCATGTACTGGTTCTTCACGCGCAAAGACCCCTTCGAAGCTGACCAGGCATTCTATTATTTTCGAATGGTCGAGCCCGACTACCAGCCGGAAAAGCCGACCTTCACGCCTCTGCCCGTCTATCATGCGGTCAAGGACTACATTACTGCGCAGACGCCGATACTCTATCGCGGCGTTCACCAAGCGGAGACTTGGCAGATTGACGCCGACGGCGAACTTGTTGCCGACGCCTCCGCTCGCTTTGGTCGCGCCCTCCGCTTGGACAGCGGCCTGGAATTCAGCGCGCAGGGCACGGCCCTGGATATCCGCTGGCGGCCGGAGGGCGAAGGCCGGTCCGCTTGGCGCATGACGCATATCGGACTGTCTTCCGGGCTGGCGCGATCGCAGCATGTCGCCTTCGGTTCAGAAGCGCTGGTCGTCGATGAAATCGTTGTATACGACCGGAGTACGGGACGTCTGCTGTCTTGGATCGCTCTGGGTTTCGCGCTAGTCGTCGCCCTGGTCGCAACAGTTGGCATGGCGCTCAGCGCCCGCCGGCGATGAGCGAGAGCTCTGGCGTCGTCATGGCCGGGGAGAGGCGCCTTCGCTGGTCTTATCTGCCCTTGGCGCTGGCTCTGGCCCTCATTCTGCTGGCAGCAGCCTTTCGCTTCCACCGCCTCGACGAGCAATCGCTCTGGTACGACGAGGGCGTCTCCTATGCCCATTCTCTGCGCAGCCCTCTGGAGGTGATCCCGCGCCTCCATAGCGATGTCCATGTGCCGGCATACTTCGCGCTGCACGGTCTTTGGCAGAACTTGACAGGAACATCCGAATTTGCTTTACGCGCTATGTCTGCGCTGTTCAGTGTCATCAGCGTCGCCTGGGCATACGCCTTGGGCAAGCGTTTGCTCCATCCCGGCGTCGGTTTGGCCGCGGCCGCTCTGGTCGCTCTCAACAGCTTCAGCATCTATTACGCGCAAGAGGCGCGCATGTATGCCATGTTGGCGGCGACCGCCGGCGCGAGCATGTGGCTCTTCGCCGGCTGTTTGCGCTCGCAATCCGGACGGAACATGATTGGGCTGGGTCTAATCAATGCCCTGGGCATGTATACCCATGTCGCCTATGCCCTGGTCATCTTGTCGCAATTAAGCGTCCTGGCGCTCGTCGTTTTGTCTTCTTTGCTGAAGGAAAGGCCAATGTCGCTGGCTTTCGGGAGCCTGCGGCGCATCGCGACTTGGGCCCTCGTTCCCAATTTGACGACGCTGTTGCTTTTCGCGCCCTGGCTGCCGATTTCGCTGGAGCGAGTCTTCGCGCAGCCAAACCTTTCGGCGGCGGCCGCGCCGCATCAAGCCTTGGGTATGATCCTGGGGCACTTAGCCGTCGGCAATACATACGATACAGCCTCGGACATCTGGATTTATGGCATCTGTATCATTCTGCTCTTCGGTTTGCTGCCCGCGCCCGGTGGCCAAAAGTGGCGCTGGGACGCGCTGCTTCCCTTGGCCTGGGTTCTCGTCTCGCTCGCGGGCTACCTTTATCTCGAACTGACGGACCGTTACCTTCGCTTTCTATTGCCGGCGCAGTTGGGCTTGGCCCTCTGGATGGGGCGGGGCGTCTGGATCCTGGCTTCGTGGCGCTTGCGCCGGACCGGCGCCGCGCTCGGCATCTTGCCGAAGCTGGCGGCCGGCATCAGCGTCGGCGCCATATTCCTGGCCCAAGCCAGCAGTCTGCCGCGCCTGTACCATGCGCCCGAATTTCAGCGGGACGATATGCGCGCCCTGGTTCGAATAATAGAGGCGGAGCTTGGCGCGGAGGATGCGCTGATTGTCAGCGGCACCGGCTTGGAAGAATTGCTGCGCTACTACTATACGGCCGGCGCCCCGGTCTACGGCTTGCCAAACTCGGCGGACGCGCAACAGACTCGGGACGAAACGCTTGAAATCGTCGCCGCGCGCGAACGCTTGCACGTCATTTTGTACGGCGAAGCGGAACAAGACCCGAAGCGCGTCCTTGAGACGACCCTGAACCGGTACGCCTTTGAAATCAGCGAGGCTTGGTTCGACGATTTTCGTTATTTGCAATACGCCCGCCCTGCTGACCTGGGCGATCCCGTTCAGATCGACCGGCGTTTTGGCGCCGATATCAGGCTGCGGTCTTTTGCGCTGAGCGCTGATTCGGTCGCGGCGGGCGACCTGCTGCAAATTCAATTGCGCTGGACGGCGGACCGCCGCCCGGACCAAAGATACAAAGTGTTCTTGCAGCTTCTCAATGGCGCGGGCGCCCTGGTCGCGCAGCGCGACAGTGAACCGGTCGGCGGCTCAGCGCCGGCGACAGCCTGGCAGCCGGGCGATGTCATTGTCGATAATCATGGTCTTCTGATACCGGCCGATCTGCCGGCCGGCGCCTATCGCTTGATCGCCGGACTTTATGACATCGACGATCCGGCCGCGCGCCTGCTGACGGAAGGTGAAAGTTATGTCGCGCTCGCGGAGATCGCCCTGCGTTAGATTTGGCCTATCCTTGCGCGCGCAGGTAGACCGGCTCTCCGGCGACGTATGTCGCTTCGACCGCCCGGTCGTCCGCGCATATCATCAGGGCGAACAGCAGTTCATCCAGCGATTCGGCTACTTCCGATCGCAATTCCAGCAGAGGCGTCGCCCGCGGATCCAATGCAACAATATCGGCCGCGTATCCGGCCCGCAGGCTGCCAACCCGGTCCTCAATGCCAAGCGATTCAGCGCTGCCCAGGGTCGCCAGGTAAAAGCACTGGGCCGCCGTTAGCGAGATGCCGCGGAGTTGCGCCATTTTGTAGGCTTCGCTCATCGTCTGCAGCATCGAGAAGCTCGTGCCGCCGCCCACATCAGTGCCCAGGCCAACGGTGACCGGTCGGGCGGCCGACCTGGTCTTTTCAATGTCAAAGAGGCCGCTGCCGATAAAGAAGTTTGATGTCGGGCAGTGAGCGATCTTCGCGCCGGTATCGTGGAAGCGCTGCAATTCGCCCTCGGAGAGATGGATGCCATGCCCGTATATCGCCCGCTCATCCAGCAGGCCGAAATGGTCGTAGATGTCCGTGTAATTCGCCCGATCCGGGTAAAGATCGGCCGCGCGGGCGAGCTCGTCCCGATTCTCGGAAATGTGTGATTGCAATCTGACATCGCCGTATTCGCGCAGCAAGGCGCCGGCCAATTTCAGTTGGCCCGGGCTGCTGGTTAAGGCAAAGCGCGGCGTCACAGTGTAGAGGCAACGGCCGCGCCCGTGCCAGCGTTCGATCAGCGCCTTTGAGTCATCGTAACTGGATTGCGCGCTGTCGAGGATATTCTTCGGCGCATGGCTGTCCATCATCATTTTGCCGGCCAGAATGAGCATGTTATCTTGCCGGGCCGCCTCAAATATCGCATCGACCGAAGCGGGCGCCGATGTGCAGAACACCGATGCCGCAGTAGTGCCGTTGCGCTGCAATTCGGATATGAAAAATTCCGCGATACGCGCCGAGTGCTCGGGATCATTAAATTTGGCTTCGGTCGGAAAGGTGTATTTGTTCAGCCATTCCAGCAGCTGCGTGCCGTATGAGCCGATGATCTCCACCTGGGGATAATGGATATGCGCATCGACGAAGCCGGGCAGCAAGATTGCGTTGGGATAATGACGCAGCGGGACCTCAGCGGACAGTCGCGAGCGCAGCCGATTGAAAGGGCCGACTGCGCTGATCCGACCGTCTTGGATCAGGATGAGGCCATCCTCTTCGTACCGGGCGCAATCCTCCGCCGGATGCAAGAAGGGGTCATCTATAAGCGTGTAAAGGGCGCCACGCAGCGCGAGTTGCGGCATGGTCGATTCCGTTTATGCGATTCTCTACCGTGCTGATTGTGCCATACAAAGCGGAAGCGCGCCTTAAGGGATGCGCAGGCTGTTCACCTCTTCCCAGCCGCCGCTTTCCCAGGAGCGGATCATGGCCGCGTGCGCATCAGCTGCCGCCAGCGCCTCCGCCAAGCCGGGTTTCGCTTGCCGCCCGGCCGCCACCGCCTTGAGGAACTGATGAGCTTCGATGACCTTCATATCTTCATAACCGATGCCGCTGCCTTCTCCCGGATTGAAGTTGCCGTGGAAGGGATAGCGATCGCCGCCAACTACGCGCATGAATCCATCGTGCCGGCCATCCTCGCCCGGCAGGTAAAGCTGCAACTCGTTCATACGCTCGAAATCCCAGCTGAGCGCGCCCTTGGTCCCGTTGACTTCAAAGGCCATCTGGTTCTTCGGACCGAATATCGCGCGTGATGCTTCGAGTGTGCCGCGCGCTCCGTTCGCGAATTCCACCAGCGCGCCGACATAATCTTCGTTGCTGACTGCGCCATGCGGATCCTCTGGCGCGCCCCGCGAGTAATGCGTGCCTTTGCCCGGTATCGGCAGCGGACGCTCCGGGATGAAGGTATGTGAATTGCTGACCAGGCGTCTAATGCCGCCGCAGAGGTAAAGCGCCATATCGCTGACGTGGGCCATGATATCGCCCAGCGCGCCGTAACCCGCGATGCGGCGGTCGAAGCGCCAGGACAGCAAACCCAGCGGGTCGCTGCCATACATGCTGAAGAAGCGCCCGCGATAATGCGTGAGTTCGCCCAGGTCGCCGGCGTCGATCAACTGCTTGGCATGCAGCGCCAGAGGCGCCCAGCGATAATTGAAACCGACGAAGCTCAGAACGCCCGCCTCCCGCGCGAGGCGCTCGATCTGCGCCGTCTCCTCCGGCTTCCGCCCGACCGGCTTCTCACAGAAAATATGTTTGCCGGCGGCCGCGGCTGCCTCGACGATCTCCAGGTGCAGGTTGTTCGGGGTGGCAATGTTGACAATATCCACGTCGGGCTGGGCGACAACATCTTGCCAGCGCGTTGTGGCGCTTTCGAAGCCGAGAAGCTCACGCGCGCTTTCCGCGCGGGCGGCAACGCTGTCGGAGCAGATGACCAGCCGCGCCGCGACGTCGCTATCCGGGAATCGCTGCCGCGCCAAGCTGTAAGAGCGCGCATGCACTTGGCCCATCCAGCCCATGCCGATGACGCCGATGCCGAGTGTTGACATTTGCCTTCTTTCGTCGAGCCTGTATGTCAATCAGCGAAGCAATGCCCGTCCGTGGCCGGACTTATTCGGGCGCTTCAATATGGATGCGAAAGCTGGATTTGGGATTCTCGATATAAGCCCAGGCCCGCGTCTTGCTCACCAGCGTGACGCTGACGCGCTGGTAGGCGTCGCCTTCGTAGTCGTCCAGGCGCTCCAGCTCTTCCTGCGACACTTCGAATAACATGCCTTCCACGGTCGAACCGGGATGGGGCTGAAGAATGGAGAAGACCTGGTGAATACCGGTCAGGCGCGCCAGCCGATAGCCGCGCAAGGTATCGGCGCTGCCCGCGCCCAAGGTCCGGCCCAGCAGTCTCTCCTGCGTTGCCGGGTCCTGGAGCGTGCCGTATGTGAACAGTTTTTGCATCAGCGTTCGTCGTGCTCAATTTTTTATAGACGGGAATTTGGAGTCATACACAATCTGGAATTGTCCTTTTCGGTTCTCGCGCTTTTCAATGCGAACCCCGCGTTCGGTGGTATTGAAATGCTGTTCTAATAGCTCGAATACTTCGCGCTTATAAATCGTATCTTCGTTTTTTAGGTGATTGCCTTTGGTCTCAAACATGCCAAAATGCCGGTCGGCAAAGGTGACAAAATCAGGGTATATTTTCTGACTGCGCCATCCTAGCACATAATACTCCCGCCGTACTCGATGCCACCATTTGAGCGGCTGTTTTTCCAGGTGAAAGGCAAAATCCTTTTCCAATTCCGAATCAAATTGTTTCTCGAAAACTTTGTCGAAGAAACTGAGCTGCACCGGCATCCCGCCGCGCTCTAAAGTATGGTCCTTATCTCCAATTGTCAACGGGAACGCAGGCGGCAATTTAAAACTTGGCTCCGCGCAAAAATCAAAACGAATGATTCCCTCTTTGAGTTTCTGTTCATATATCGATTTGCACAGGCGATTGCATTCAGCGCTCAGGTGTGCCCTTAGCTGCGCAGCATATCCTGCGCGGTTAAAATATATTTCAGATTCGGAGCGTCCGCTAGCGCGTAATTGGTCGAACAATTCCATAACAAATTGAGCCGCCCGCCAGGGGTTGGGCACGATATCGGAAAGCCGCCGCGTAAACCAGGAAACGGACAGCGTCTTGTCATAGGCATCGAACTCTTCTTTTGGGGAGTAGAATGGACTTTCTTCGTCGACATCAACCTCCGCTCGATGCATGTACGGCGGTTCGTGAGTATACATTTGTATGGGCGGCAGGCGGACTTCATTCCAGTCCACTTCCGCCAGAATGTCTTGCAGGTGATCCAGTATGCGCCAGCCGCCCCGATGTTGGTGCAAAACTTTCGGAATGCTGACGGGAAATTCTCGAAATGCCTCTCGCCTCGGAATAGATATCTTGCGCTGAGTGGGGTCGTCGCCATCCGCGCTTTGGACTTGATCCATCAAGCCGGTAAGGCCTTCATCCTGCAAGCCCTGTCTCACTTGATCCACCGCTTTGAGCACATCAAGATTCCAGCAATAGACATAAGAGCGATCCAATGCTTCGACGCCTGTGAGCCGGGCATGTGGTTGGCGCAAGATGCGGCCCACCAGTTGCGTCAGGGCGATTTGCGAACGAGTATTGTCGAGAAGGACTAGCAAGTAGGCGAAGGGACAATCCCAGCCTTCCATCAGCGCCGCTTTGGTGATGATCCAGCGAACTTCACTTGTTTCAGACAGCAAGTCCTCCCGCCCCAATTCATCATTTTCGGCGGATTTGACGCGAATGGCTTCTGTTGAGATGCCTTCGTTCTGTATCAGGTATTCACGCACATCTTCCGCATGAACACGAGTTCCGTCTCGCTGATCGCGCCCGGTTCGTTCCACGCGAACCACGGCGATGGGACGGATGTATCGGTCTTCCTGTTGATGCAGGCGCCGCGCGGCATTGTTGATTTTGGTCAATTCAGCCTCGGCGGCCGACAAGGTATCCTTCCAGTCGGATTTCATCTGGCTGACTACCTGCACCGGCATTTTGATCATTTCTTCGGCTTTGAGTTCCACGCCTGTGATATCCACCAGCAGGTTGCTGATTTGCGGGTTGGGCGTGGCGGAAAACTCAATGACGAGGCGCGGGTTCAGGCGATTGATGGACTTGGCGAAATCCTGCGCGCCCTCTAACTTTTTCCCGTATGCCTTATGCGCTTCGTCCAAGATGATTACGGGACGCTGCATCTTGATTACATTAAACAGGCTCTGTTTGACGGGACCGTCTTCCGCGTCCAGATCCGGGAATTTCTTGAGCAGTTCCGCAGCATAAAGAGCGTGATCGCTATTGGGAAAGAAGGCGTTGTATCGTCCTGAATCCCGGAAAAAGCGCAGAAACTCTTTACCCTTTTGACGGTTGGCAGCTGGAAACATCAAGAGCATCACGCAGAGGTAATTGGCGATGTCGGCCGGCTGGAAGCGGACGTCCTTTTCCAGCATCTTGACGCGACCGCCACTGGCTCGCTCCAGGCGCTGCCGGTATGGATGCTCTCGATTCCAGAGCGCGCCCTTCGTTTGCCGGTAGATGGCGCGCGTGGGCACGATCCACAGCACAAGTCCCGTCGGATGCTGAATCCGCCCCAGCGCCTCAGCCGCGAGCAGGGTCTTGCCGCCGCCCGTCGGCACTTTGATGCAGACGTGCGGAATGGGTCGTCCCAATCCATCGCTGCGCTCGGCATATCTGCGGTCAGCCACCTTGCCGACCTCAGCCAGTTCTTTCCATGCTTGGCGGGGAAAGTCGAGCGTATTTTCCGGCATGGGCAAGCCCGCGTCTTGATAGCGCTTTGCTTGCTCTTGACCTTCCCGCTCGTTGCGCGTCAAAGCCTCAAAGTAATCGTCGAACGCTTCCAGCGCTTTGACCTGATATTCCTTGAGTTCCAATTCTTGCCCCCATCCCCTTTCCCGCAATCTCTATTGCGGGCATCCCAAAATGCGGGAAGGGGAGTTTCCTTAGCGATTATGGAGTTCATAAGGCAGTTGGCAGAAGGTGATATGCCATTTGCTTAAGTCGCTCTGGCTGATATACGTGGCAGCGGCGAAGACCACCGCCGGGCGGCCATTCTCGCGGATGCGCTCGGCGCGTTCCAGGTTGAGCGCCGCAGCGCCTCCCCGCAGAAAATCCAGGCTCGGCTCATAAATGAGATAATAGTCAGTTGTCTCGGTGGAGTAAAATGCCCCTCCCTCATCTGCGCCGCGTAGACACTGGCGTTCGGGGAGGGGTTTGGGGTGGGGGGCGTCGTTCGCATTCAAGTCGCCCGGCGAGACGGAAATGCCAGATGCAGTGTGCAGCAGGTAGCTGGCAAGCGTTGCAAAGTCAGGCAAGCGCTTGCCAGTGAGCAAGCCGTCGATTTCAATCGGCTCGCCCAGCGTGCAGTAAGCGAAGCTGCCGCCCAGCCCTGCTTTGAGCTGCTTGTCTTTCGCGTTCGGCACGCCCTGGATGACGCGGCGGACGCGCTCGGCGGTAATGCTGTCGGCATAGTCTTCACATTCCACCAGGATGAAACGCCGGTGGCCGCCATCTTCTTTGTTGAGCGCCAGTACAGCGTGAGCGGTGGTGCCGCTGCCCGCGAAGGAGTCGAGAATGATGTCGGGTTCGCGCAGAACGGATGTTCTTGGGTTGGGTTGGGTTGGGTTGGGTGCTTAATTGTAGCACACGTTTGATAAAATCGACGGGTTTGGGATTAGTGAAAACCTTGCTTCCAAATATATTTGTCAGTGTATTTGTCCCAGAAGTATTTGTGCCAACGTTGTCCCACCATGTGTTTGCTGTAAGTCCCCTGGACTTTGCTTCAGACAAAAAACGCTTTCGCTGA
Organism: Anaerolineae bacterium; assembly: GCA_022826865.1. GTDB lineage: Bacteria > Chloroflexota > Anaerolineae > Aggregatilineales > Phototrophicaceae > UBA6055. Next base: position 7,181 of record JAJDUC010000079.1, on the reverse strand, counting down.
GGGCGGGATTTGCCACTCCGCCCAAAAACAATCCTATTATCTGCTAGGAGCAGTTTGAATCGATTTAGGTCATTTTTCCAACAGTTTCCATCTTTTGGTAAAAACACTTGCCCTGTGTTTGGATTCGTAATTGGATACATTTGATTTGGGCGTTTGCCACCAGCTTCAAACGGGTCTGCTTTCCAAGGTCCTCTTGGATCTTTGTCCGGGTTTTCAAATCCAGTCACGATTGCAGGTAATTTGAAGTTGACTCGATTTTGCTTAATCGTATCAAGTCTTTTCGCATACGCGAGATTATGAGTATGTGATTCCGAAACCAAGGCAGGATTTGTAATCGATTTTGTACTTTGCCAGACAAAACATGCTACAAAATTCTCCTCCCCAAATATCTCATCCATCATCATCCGCAGGTGATGGACTTCGTTATCATCAATGCTCACGAATATCACGCCGTCATCTCGCAACAGCTCTCGCAGCAAATGCAAGCGGGGCCACATCATGCAGAGCCACTTGTCATGGCGCTCCAAATCTTCACCATCAACCGGGCTTTGCTTCTCAAACCATTCCCGCATCATGGGGCTGTTTACGTTGTCGTTGTAGACCCAGCCCTCGTTTCCAGTATTGTAGGGCGGGTCGATGTAGATGCACTTGACCTTGCCAGCGTAATGCGGCAGCAATGCTTTCAGCGCTTCCAGATTGTCGCCGTGGATGATGAGGTTTTGGTCGGTTAGGGGTATGCTTTCGCCCCCGTTTACCGAGCGCGACGCATCCACTTCAAGCGGGCGATATGGCACTGAAAGATGATGGGCGTAGATGTGATTCTTGCCCTTGAAGTCCAATGTCGGCATAGGGCCCCCTGCGTTCCCGATTATAGCAAGCCGAATCCCAGCCTGTCAGTCTTCGGAGCGCGGATGCGCGCCATCCAGGTAGCCGGCGATCCACTTCATCATATCGATCGAGCCATGCGGGCTTGCCTCGCCATGCGTCAACTGCCGGTCAATGCTGTCGTCGCTGCGGATGAGCGAAGGCTTGCTGCGTTTCTCCGCCATTTGCGTGACGCGCTGCGCGATATTGCGCAGATTGTTCGCCAGAATGTGCCGCTCTTCCGACGACAGGCCGCTGCTGGCGGCATCCACTTCGCGGCGAATCGTTCGCGAATCGATTTCCGCCAGATGGGCCTCGTCAAAGGCTTCCGTGATATGTTCCAAAATGGTGAAGGTCGTGTTGATCGCCTCGGCGAATTGCGCCGGGTCGCGGTTATGCAGCCAGCGGCGCATGGCCAGCGCCGTCTTCAATATATGTTTCTGCGCTTCGAGGTGGCGCTGCCCATCCAGCTCTCGCTGCAAACGCTGCAACTGAGGCAGCGCGCAGGCTTGCGTATAATCCCGCCACCAGCCGTTGACCGTATCCTGCAAGCCCTTGCTCCAGGCGACCTGCGGGCAGATGCGCGCCAGTCCCTCCGCCACCACCTTCAAATCTTCTTCTTCAAAGTACTGCCGCATGAGTTGATTGATCGAGACGCGGGCGGCGCCTTCGATCTGCAATTCATGACAGCGATCAAAGAGCTTCCAAAGATTGCGATAGGACACCTGCGCTTCGCCGTGCTTGGACATCATGCGCGCCAGCGCTTCCATTAGCCGCTGCGTTTGCGGCGCCCATTGGTAATAATCGAGCAAATCGAAAAAAGTATCGATGACCGCGCGAGCTTCGACGCTTTTGATGCCGCTGACGGTATTCATGATCGACAAGACCTTGTCCAGTGGCACCTTGTCGCTTTCCAGGGCCGTTCGCAAACGCGGGAAAAGCAATTCGCATTCGGCGAAATGCCGCACGGCATCCGCAATCAGCCGCCGGTCGTCGCCGTCGATGATGCTGCTGAACAAGAACTCCAGGGCATCGTCCGTCATCTGATGGCTGGCGCCCGTGGCCAACAGCCGTATCACCGCCGGCGCGCGGTACATGGCCGGCAAGTCGACCCTTTCTTGGGATTCATACAAAGTCCAGAGCCGCCGGACCGAAGCCGCCGTCGCCAACCGCTCTTCGGACACTTTGATGCCGTGATAGAGCGCCAGCAGGAAGTACTCGGCTTTGTTATCAATCAATCGCTCGATGGATTCCGCCGACGGCTTTTGCAGCGCCACCCGGACGTTGCTTTCCAGCGCGTCAATCAGCCGCTTGTCAGCGTATAGATCATCGACAATTGACGGAACTCGGCGCGCCGCGATCAAGATCAAGTGGATGCCCAATTCGCCATCGTCATAAGCGCGCGCCGAGGCCTGCAAGACGCCTTCGCGCAATATGTCATGCAGTTGATAAGACTGGGGCTCATGCGCGATCAATTCCAGCCAACCGGTCAATGTGCCGGCATCGCCCTCCTGGATAGCGACATTAAGCGAGCTTCGCGCGGCCCTCTGCAAGCGCGCTATCCAGCGTTCATCCAATCCCAGATGGCGCAAGCGATTGCGGGTGAAAACATAAACAGCATCGGGCTGGTCCTCCAGCATGTCGTCGAAAGCGCCGGCGAGGGCATTCTCCAAATCGGCATCGCGCTCCAGTTCCTCGGCAACCCGCCGGCCGGCAGCGGCATCGCGGTTATGCAGGGCGTTTTGCAGCAATCTTTCGATGTATCGCCGGCGCAGCGCCGCGCCGGGCGGCGAAGCGCTTTCCAATGCGCTTATCATCTGTTCCGTCGGGACTTCGTCTTGGGATTGCACCTTTCGGTCCAGGCAGTGGCGTTCCGCCAGCCGCTCCAGCGCGGCAGCCAGGTCGCCGCTGTCGTCTATTGCCAGACCGTAGGCCACCAGGCTCTGGATTTCTTCCACCAGCGCCGGGACATCGCCGCGCCACAGCGTGCGCAGCAATTCAACATAAGCATGTCGGGCGGGGTCCTTGAACAACTGCGGTTCCTGCCAGTCATAAACGCGGACGGCGTCTTCCGGCGGCGATTCCACAAACATCAGTTGCGGCGCAAAATCGCTTTTGATCGGACCGTGGCTGGCGAAGGTGATGCGCGCCGCCAGCTTGCCGGGCAGCAGCGCCTGGATGCCAGCGACCAGCGCCAGCCGCCGGCTGAAGTCCGCGGGAAAGTTGGGAATGTGCAAGGTCTCCCGGCCCGTGACCGCGCCAAGCATGGCCAGCGCATGTTCGAAACCCTCATCCGGAAATTGATCCAGGAGTCGCCGCAGCGCCGCGGCGCGCGTCACGCCATCCAGGCCGGTGAAATCGGGCGGCTGCAGGAGCGGCAAAGTGACATTGATGTCACGGGAGACTTCTGGCAGCATGGCCAGCCATTCTTCAAGCTGCAGGGCGGATTCGGCAAGCGCGGCAGCCGGAATAAACACGTAATGCCCGGTATAAGAAGCCTGTGGCTCATTTGACGGCTGAAGCGCAACCAGGAGCTTGCGCGCGCTGTCGTAATCCACCAATGCCAGGACCGGGCAGTCTTCGCCTTGATCATCGACCATCGGCTCCAACTCAATCAACTGCGCGTAATACGCCGGCTCGAGCGACGGCAGCGCCCCATGAAACAGAAGCAGCTTGCGGCGCGGTTCGCCAGCCTCGTCGACGTCTTGACTGAGTATCACGAATTCCAGCGCGCTGCTCAAACCGGCGGCCTCTATCTAGCCCGTGTCCAACTCATGTTGTCATTGTGGCAAATTGTCCGTCCACTTTCAAGCATTGCCGGGTCGCGGTAGTGGTGAATAGGCGGTTATTACAAACTGCGCCGAGCAACAAGATAACTCTGTGCCCTCAGTAAACGCAAGTAAGTCCTGCAAAATCTGAAGAACGGTGTAGGGGCGATTCGGTCGCCCGCCGACACAAGCGCGGATTTTCGGGCGACACACAGTGTCGCCCCTACATATCGACCTTATGCTGAATTTCGCATTACTTACTTGCGTTTACTTCTGTGTTCTCTGTGGTGGGAAAAACCTGTGTCGTGTTCGCCAAGAGAATTACATCCACGATATTCACCACTCCCCGGGTCGCCGGCGCCAAAATGATATAATGCGCGAATCGAAGAGCGCGATTTCGGGAGCGTAGGATGAGACCGGTCTTGATCTTGGCAAGCCTGCTGCTAATCGTCCTGGCGTCGTCTATGTTTGCCGCGGGGCAGGGGGCGCCGGCGCAAATTGATGCCGCCCTCCTCGATTTGAGCGCGCGGCTGGGCCATTCAATCGGCATAGACAATCTGGCGAAGTGGCGCTGGGAACAGGCCAATTTTCCCGATTCCGCCCTGGGCTGCCCGACGCTTAGCGGCAGCGGCGGCGAGGTCCTCGGCTACCGATTTGAGTTAAGCTATAACGGGATCGCCTACGACTATCGCGTGTCCGCGGATAGCGCTCTGCTTGTTTACTGTGGCGTCTTGGCCCCGGCAGCGGCGGCCGCAGCGTCAGTAGACGTCTACTCCAATCGCCTCTGCGCCGATGATGCTTCTGGCGGACCCTATATGCGCTCACGAATCATTTACGGCATTGAAGCTGAAGTCATTCGCGGTTACTCGCATCTGCGCGGGCAGCCGTCCACTGACGGGCAAGCGCTCATGGAGGTGCCGGCCGGTTTGCCCTTCGCGGTCGCCGCCGGTCCGGATTGCGTCGACGGCTATACCTGGTGGCTGGTCAATGTCAACGGCCAGATGGGCTACCTGGCGGAAGCCGGGGACAGCGCTTATTTTGTCGCGCCCAAAGCGCCGCCAGCGCTGCCCAGCCGCGAAGGGCTTAACGTCAATCTCGTCCGCTTCCTGCGGGAAATCACATATGTCGAAGGCAATTTCGGTCCCGCCCATGCCTGGTCCGGCGACGGTCATTACCTCGCCTTGCCCGGCGCGGCCGGCTCGGACAGCCTCTGGCTTTATGATCTGCGTCAGCCGGAACTTTCTCCCTCTATCCTGGAATACGACACCGGCATCACGGAACTGGCTTTTCGCCCAGGTCACTCACAGATACTCTTCGGCAGCGTCGACGGCAGCCTGCATTTATGGCAGCTTGAACCCGGAGAGGCGCTTGAAGCCGAGGAGCTGCTATATCTGAACGCGCATGGCGGCGCGGTTTCCGCCCTGGCCTTCAGCGCCGATGGCGATTATTTCGCAAGCGCCGGCCCGTTGGCCTATGCAAATCGGGATGCCAGCCCTGAATTCGCCGGCATCGTCTGGAATCTGCCGACGGTCTCCCAACATACTATTCTCTCGGGCCATCGTGGTTTGATCCGATCGCTGGCTTTCCGTCCAGACGGGAGCGTCGTCGCCTCCGGCGCGGAAGACAACAACGTCAGATTCTTGGATGTGAGCAGCGGTTCAAGCTATCCCGATTTTCCATACGGCGCGCCGCCGGTGGCATTGGCATACAGCGCTGACAGCTCACTCTTGGCAGTTGGCGTCGCCGGCCCCGGCCCGAACTTGCAGATCCTGAATGCCGAGTCGCTGTTGTTGGAAGCGACTTATGCGCAGCCGACGGCCGGCACGACATCGCTTGCATTCAATCCGGACGGGTCCATGCTGGTTGTCGGCGCAGCCGAGGGAACCTTTTCCATTTGGGACACAAGAAGGCATGAACGGATAGCGACCTACGAAGCGGAGAGCGGCGTTCACGCTGTCAGTTTCAGCCCGGACGGAACCATGATTGTCGTGTCAACAGCGGGGCACAGGCTCTCGTTCTACGGCGTGCCCCAGGGTTCGGGCTAGGCGCCAGCCTCGTGCCGCAGCCAGTCCGGCTCGAGGATGTCGGTCCAATCGATATCCAGAACATCGCGATTGCCAAAGAGCAAATGCAAGTGGCTGCCCGTGTTCGGCGGTATTTCCACTGTGCGGACCGCCCAGGAGCCGGCAGTATCCATGACAAACAGGCGACCGGGAAAGCGGGTTACCGACTGGAAGGCGATCTGTCCCGGCCGGTTTGTGAAGGTGGCGTGCTGCTCGTCGCGGTCGGGGCTGGTCAAGGCGCTGACGCGACCGCTTCCAAGCTCAAACTTGTAGAGATTCCAGCGGCCGTCTCTATAGGAATCATAGATGATGGTAGCGCCATCGGGCGACCAGGCCGGCTGCGCATCCCAGAATTCGTCGCGTGTTAGCGCGCGGCTTTCGAGGCTGGCGATGTCCAGGATCATTATCTCGCCGACCGAGTCGTAGGCGAGCGCTTTCCCGTCGGGCGACCAGGCCGGGCGGGAATAAGCCACGTCGTTGTCGGTGAGCCGGCGCGATTCGCCGCTGCGCGCGTCCAAAAGGAAGAACTGGTATATGCCGTCCGGATTGGACTGATAGACGATCTTGTTTCCATCGGGCGACCGCTGCGGGTGCAGGTCTTCATGGTCGTTGTCCGTTAGCTGCCGCGGCTGGCTTTCACCCAGTTTGAGCAAATACAGTTCCCGGTCGCCCTCAATATTGGCGGCAAAGACCACCTCCCGCCCATCTGGAGAGACGCTGGGCTGGAAAACGTCGCCGCTGTGCGGTGGCAGGTCAATGCTGATAATCCAGGACAGATCGGAGATCATCAGCTGCCGTCGACCGCTTATGCCGGCGACATAAACAGCGCGCTCGCTTGGCGGCAAAAGTGGCGTCGCCGCTTCAACGAACAAGGCAAAAGCCAGGCATAGCGGCCAGAGCATTAGGCCAAAGCGCGAGGTCAACCGAAGCATAAATGGACCTGCCGAAAGATAGTCGCTGGCAGACATTGTATCACTGCTGTGCCGGGCCGTTTCAAGCAGCGCCGCTCCATTGCCATTGACAGTGCAAGCCAAGAGTCGCCCCGTCCGGTAGTGTATCCTTTTCGGTTGAAACAGAAAAAACTTTGCCACCGAGTACATCGAGAAAAACGAGAGCGTCGAGAATCGTGTACGAAATATGCCCTTTTCTCAGTAGAATCAAGTTAGTCATGCGAATTCAGCATAAGGTCGATATGTAGGGGCGATTCTGTGTGTCGCCCGAAAATTCGCGCTTATGTCGGCGGGCGACCGAATCGCCCCTACACCGTTCTTCAGATTGTTGCATTACTTTCCTGATGTTACTTGTGCCCTTTGTGCCTTTGTGGTGAAGTTGATATTGGTTCATTGGAATTTCAACCGACTTCGATGCACTCCTCCCCGTCCAGGGCAATCGCATCAAAATCATAATGAGCGGTTCGCTACGAAAATTGCGGAAGTGTAGGGGCGTCTCGTGAGACGCCCGTTGAAAATGGCCTGCAAATTGTGGG
>JAJDUC010000130.1 GCA_022826865.1 Anaerolineae bacterium | reverse complement strand
AAATACCGACGATTTGGTAGGGGCGACTGACGGGCTGTGTCCACGCGCCCCGGTGAGTCGCCCAATTTCGATCCTGTTCGTACCCATCGGGCGATCCGCCGGATCGCCCCTACCAGGCTATTTCAACCGAAATTGATACACTACCGATAAATGGGCGATGTTGACAGCGCCCGGCCGCCGTGATAGGATGACTGACGCCACATCGCGACATGCTTGACTGTTGGAGAGGTGGCCGAGTGGTTTAAGGCGATGGTCTTGAAAACCATTGTACGGTTCTCCGTACCGCAGGTTCGAATCCTGTCCTCTCCGCCTTAATCACTTTAACAACTGCATCAAAAATGGAGAGGTGCCAGAGTGGTTGATTGGGGCCGCCTGCTAAGCGGTTGTACCTGTTAAGGGTACCGCAGGTTCGAATCCTGTCCTCTCCGCCTCCATTTCATCGGTTCGCTAGCGTGATCAAAAGCGTACACTTTCCGGCTTGCCACGGGACAGCGCGCGCGAGAGCTGGCTGCGGGTCTTGGCGCATCGGGGCGCAATCCCCTTCGCCTCCGCTATCATATTAGCCGGGCGGGAAGTTTTTCCGACCGCCTACGAAGATGTCATTATCCATCTGTTTGTGGGTGTTCCGATTTTCGCGCTATTCACTGGACTGGACATGCGGCAACTACTGTTTCACAAGCGGCGAACCGACAAGCGCAAATGCGGCTTTGGCGCCCTGCGGACGGCCCCGGCGCCTGACGGCATTCCTCCAACAATATCGTTGGTCCGGGATGAGGCCGTTTAGCGCCGGAGGCAGCTCGCCCTCATGATTGTCGCTGGCATGATGTCCGGCACTTCCGCGGACGGCGTCGATATCGCCGTATGCGATATCCGCGGCGAACCGGGCGACATGAGCGCCGAGATCCTCCGCGCCGAAACCTTTCCTTACGATGAACAAATGCGCGCCGAGATTCTGGCCTGCTGCGATCGCGAGCGAAGCCGCGTCGATCAGATTGCCGCGCTCCACTTTAAGTTGGCTGAAGTCTTTGCGAGCTGCCTGCGCGAGTTGCTCGCTCGGCCGGGCGCGGCTGCGCTTGATTTGATCGGCTCCCACGGGCAGACAATTTGGCACAATGTCACGTCCGCCGGCGCTGTCGACGCCTCGCTGCAGGTGGTCGAAGGCGCTGTGATTGCCGAACGAACCGGCATCACGACGATCAGCAATTTCCGCGCCCGCGACATCGCCGCCGGCGGCCAAGGCGCGCCGCTGACGAGTTACGTCGATTGGCTGCTGCTGCGGCATCCATCAAAATGGCGGGCGATTCAAAATATCGGCGGCATGGGCAATGTCACCTTCTTGCCGCCACTGCAAGACGGAAGCGCCGAAGCCATCTCATTTGATACCGGGCCGGGCAACGCTTTGCTCGATATCGCTGTAGCCCGACTTACCGGCGGTGCCTTGACCTACGACCGCGATGGTGAAATGGCCAAAGCCGGCCGGGTCAATGAGGAGTGGCTGGATGAATTGCTGCGGCATCCTTATTACGAGCGCGCCTATCCCAAAACGACCGGGCGGGAGACATTCGGCAGCGCAGCCGCCCTGGACCTGCTTTCCACTGCCCAAAGCCGCGGGCTGGACGCCGCCGAGATTGTCGCCACCTTGACCGCGCTTACCGCCAGCAACATCGCCGACGCCTACGAGCGCTTCGCTCCCGCGCCCATAAATGAGGTGATCCTGGGCGGCGGCGGCCGGCGAAATCCGGTCATGGTTGGGCTCTTGCGCCAATTGCTGGCGCCGGCGCGGGTCATAACGCATGAAGACATCGGCATGGATAGCGACTTCAAAGAGGCGCTGGTCTTTGCCATTCTTGCATACGAGACCTGGCATTTTCGCCCGTCTACATTGCTGGCCGCGACCGGGGCGCGGCGCGAATCCCTGCTTGGGCAGATCTGCCCCGGCGCCAATTATGCCGAGCTCTTGAAGCAGACCTGGTCCATTTAGCGCTGTTGTCATAGCAATCTGCCTCGATTAGCGCTCTCAGCGAAAACGGCCGCGTTTGTCTTGATCTTGGTTGATTCGATTAGCGCAGGCCGGCTTATCCAACGCGCTTAAGCTTGCCAGTGCGCTTGGCGTAATTTTCAGCCAGCTTGAAGACGCGCAACCCGATGGGAAGCGTCACCAGTCCCAGCACCAGCAGCGGGATGATGAATTTCAGCAGATCGGCGCTGCTGGCGCCATCGAGAATGGCGGCGCGTGTGCCTTGCAGCACATATGTGACCGGCGATAGCCTGGCAATTGCCTGCATCCATTCCGGCAAAACCGTGATCGGATAATAAACGCCCGATATGAGCAGGAAGGACAATTGCACGACATTCGACATTTGCGCGCCCCGCTCCGGATAGAGCAGGGGCAAAATGCTCGCGATTACAGCGATGGATATCAGAGACAGACTGCCGGCGGCGATCACAGCCGCCGCCCCGGGCAAGTTGGAAGCCGAGAGGTCAATCTCAAAGAACAGCGCCATCGCGATGCCGATTAGCACTGTCGTGATCAAGCTGTAGACCAGGGAATAGGCGGTCTGCCCGAACAGGTGCACCCAGCGCCGCACGGGCGCCATCAGCGTGTATTCGATTGTGCCCTCCCAACGTTCCCAGGCGACGACTTCACTTGTGAGCATGAAGACGTTGGAAAGGTAGCTCCAAACCAAGGCGCCGATGATGAGGTACATCGTTAAGTACTTGACATCAAAGCTTGGTGACGCGCCAGTCAGGGCTTCGGCGCCCTGGGCGATGAATACAACCGCAAGCCCACTGGTCAATGAATAAAAGAACCAGACCAATTCCCAGCCCCAATAGCGCCTGGTGAGGTGCAAGTTGCGCGCCAGGAATGCGTATGACTGCAAACTTTGCAGGCGCAGGCTGCTCATCCCGCGCTGGACTGTCTTGTGCATGGCTGTCCCTGTTATTCGACGGCTTCGGTGGGCACGCCGTCCCGATCAAGAAGTTGCTCGCCGGTCAAGTGCAAGAAGACATCTTCCAGCGTAGGTGAATTGCCGTTGACAGCAATGCGGCGTTTGAGATTGTCCGGCTTGTCTGTGGCGACCAGTCTGCCCCGATGGATGACCGCAACCCGGTCGCAGAGCAGGTCCGCTTCATCCATGTCATGCGTCGTGATGAGAATCGTCGCATCGTGCGAGTCTCGCAGTTCCCGAATAAAAGCGTGAACTTCGCGCTTCGACCGTGGATCCAGGCCGGTGGTCGGTTCATCAAGCAGCAGCAAGATCGGAGAGGTCAAGAATGCGCGCGCGACCGCCACCTTCTGCTGCATTCCGCGGCTCATCTCTTCCATCGGCTCGTTGTATGAGGAACGCTCCAAGCCGAGCCGACTCATGATTTCATAAGCTTTGACCTTTGCCTCCGGTCCCGGCACCCCATAGAGCCGCGCGCCATAAACCAGATTCTCCAGTGGGCTCAGCTTCTTGAAAAAAGCGGCATCGACAGAGACGCGGCTGATCAACTTTTTGACGGCCATTTCGTCCAAATTGGTATCCAGGCCGAAGACCTTCGCGCTGCCTCGGTCAGCATTCAGCAGAGTCGAAATGAGCCGGATCAATGTCGATTTGCCCGAGGCATTTGGACCAAGGACGCCGAAGATTTCGCCGCGCGCGACGCTAAAGGAAACATGGTCGACGGCCGCCACCGGCGCCTTCCCGTCCGGTTTCGCGCTCGGCAATTCGCCGCGCGCCGGCAATTCCGCCTTGGCGCCGAGGAGACGCTTCCAGAGAGGCGGCTGCGGCAAATGAAAATACTTGGTGATTTCGTCAACGACCAGGGCCGTCCCCAAGTCCGGCAGTTGCTTTGAGTTCATTCCCCAGATTCCAGATCTATCTCTTCCTGAGGCGCCGTTGATTCCGTATGTTCGAAGCGCTCCACATTGTAAGCGCAGTCCCTTGCAAGTAACAGATCAACCCGGGCGAGTCCAGAGCAATCGCGCCAAATTGAGTTTCGCTGATACATGACAACTTTCGCTCAATTCTCGTAATCTGTAGGGGCGTTTCGCTGAAACGCCCACAATTTGTAGATCATTGTCAACGGGCGTCTCACGAGACGCCCCTACACTTTGCATGGCCATCGGCGGATAATGTTACGGTTGATTGCTTTGGCGCGAGCAAGTTGCTGCTTGCGCCTCGGCCGGTTCCGGCATTTCACGTGGATTATTGCGGGCTTGTGCGCTAAACTAGCGCTGGATTGACGCTTGCGCAGGAATTTCAGGCGTGGACGAAACCAGGCAGCTGAGCGGTTTTCCCTTTGAATTGGACGATTTTGATCCAGATGTGGATATGATTACGTCTGAAGTAATCAATCCGCAAGCGGTCGCCGCTGATCGCTCGCTCGCTCGGCGGGCAAGCCTGCAAGTTCTTTATGAACTCGATACCACCGCGCATTCTTTTGCCGATGTGCTGGCGGCGCATCTGGCTGAACGGCCCGAAACCAAAGCGGTGAGGCCGATTGTGCGCAGGCTGGTTGATGGCGTAGTTACGAACAGAGCCGACATTGATGCCTTGCTGCAGCGTTATGCCCCGGAATGGCCGATTGACCAGGTTGCGGTCATTGATCGCAATATCTTGCGCATCGCCGTATTTGAGCATCTGCTGCAGAAACGACGGACTCCGATTCCCGTAATCATCAACGAAGCCGTGCATCTGGCCCAGCTCTTCGGCGCGGAACATTCGCACAGTTTTGTGCACGGCGTGCTTGGCGCGATAACATCGGAAATTTGTCCCAACCGGCAGGCGCTGAGCGAAGAAGGTGAAATCCTGTGAATATTTTGGGTGTCGGCGCCTGGGAGCTTGTTGCCATATTGCTGATCATGCTGGTTTTTGCCGGCCCCAAGCGCATGATCCACTGGTCCTACGTTCTAGGCCAGCACGTCGCCAAATTCCGCAAAATCTGGTCCGAGACGGTAGACTTGGTCCAAAAAGAATTTGATGAAGCCGGCGTTGATATCAAGCTGCCCAAAGAGCCGCCCACGCGCAAGGGACTCAACCGCGCCGTGACAGACGCCGTGAAACCAATGACCAATCCCATGCAAGATACACTTGACGAGGTCAAGAAAGACTTGGACTCGGTCAAGGACGTCACCGATACCTTGAATGAGAAGAAGCCTGCTTCCTTGCCCGAACCGAAAAACAACAAGCCTAAACCGAAATCGGGCGAAACGGCGAAGAAGGCCGCTGCCAAGGCGACGGTCGGCGCGGAGGCTGCCAATGCCATGGGCACATGGGGTGGAACATCCATTGATCCCGCTTCCAGCCCGGCCAACGGCAATTCCTCCGATTTCGGCGCCTGGTCCAAGGCGGGCGACGACTAAGGCGCGGCATGGCGGACTTGCTGGAGCAGGAGGAACTCGAAGATGGTCATGAACTCCGCATGGGGTTCTTCGAGCATCTCGATGAACTGCGACAGCGTTTAACCAAGGCTGTCATTGCGCTGGTCGCAGGCACAGCGATTGGCGTATTTCTGGCGCAGCCGGCGCTGATGCTGCTGCAAGAGCCCTATTGTCGCATCCCAAGCGTCGACAACTGCGAACTCGTCATCCTGGATCCCACCGGCAATATCCTCATTTATTTCAAAGTCGCACTGATGATCGGCGGCATCTTGTCGATACCGATGGTCACCTACCAAATGCTGATGTTTATTCTGCCGGGTTTGACGCGCAAAGAGCGGCGTTATGTTTTGCTTTCCATTCCCGCCACCACCGCGCTCTTTATAATTGGCGTCTTCTTCGCCTGGCGCATCTTGATGCCGCCGGCGCTTGGCTTCCTTAATGAGTTTCAAGCGGAAATCTTCGAGCCCGAATGGACCGCCGACGGCTATATCAGTTTCGTGACTTCGCTGCTGTTTTGGATGGGCGTGGCCTTTCAAACTCCCCTCATCTTCTTCTTGATCTCACTCCTGGGCATGGTCAGCGCCAGCACACTGATACGCCAGTGGCGCATCGCCATCGTCGGCGCCTCAATCGCCGCCGCCTTCATTACGCCCACGATTGATCCGGTCAACATGTTTCTGGTGACGGCGCCGCTTTTGGCGCTCTATTGTCTCAGCATCATTCTCGTTTATTTCGGCCGCAAATTGTCCGGCATTGACCGCAGCGAGTGAGTCTCCGCTGCCGTTCCGCGCTCTGCTATGTTAAAATACCGCCGTTTGTAAACTTGCCGCCTCGAACGCCGCAAGAAAACTGGAGTCTTTCATGATAGTGGAAAAAACCGGACTGATCGCGCCTTACGGGGGTGAGTTGGTGAACCTGCTGACACCGCGTCAGGAGTTGGTCGAAAAGACCGCTTATGCCAATGGCTTGCCCTATGTTCAAGTCAGCGCTCGCACAGTATGCGATTTGGAACTGCTGGCTGTCGGCGCATTTTCGCCACTGCGCGGCTTTATGAATCATATGGATTATCACAGTGTGCTGGATACGATGCGCCTGGCGGACGGCACGCTCTTCCCCATGCCAATCACGCTGCCGATTGATCCTGCCAACGGCGGCATCAAGCCCGGCATGGACATTGCCCTGCGGGATAGCAGGAATAACATCCTCGCGATTCAAACCGTGGAAGAAATGTACGAATGGAACCTTGAAGAAACGGCGATCAAGGTCTTTGGCAAATACGACGCCCGCCATCCCATTGTCGCGGAAATGCACCGTTGGGGCCGGGTAAACCTGGCCGGCCGGCTGGAGGTGCTGCAGCTGCCTCCGCGCCTCGACTTTGCTGAATTGCGCCGGACGCCGGCCGAGACCCGAACCGTGCTCGAAAGTTACGGACACCAAAATGTCGTCGCCTTTCAAACGCGCAATCCCTTGCACCGCGTGCATGAGGCCTTGACCAAACGCGCCGCCGCCAACATCGATGGCGTGCTCTTGCTGCACCCGGTGGTGGGCATGACGCAGCCCGGCGATGTCGACCACTTTACCCGCGTGCGGGTCTACAAGACTTTGATTGAGAATTATTATGAAGAAGACCGCAGCCTGCTTTCGCTTTTGCCGCTTGCGATGCGCATGGGCGGCCCGCGCGAAGCGGTTTGGCATGCGATCATCCGGCGCAACTATGGCGCCAACCATCTCATCGTCGGCCGCGACCACGCCGGGCCGGGTCCGGATTCTGACGGGAATCCCTTCTACGGTCCCTACGACGCGCAAGATCTGCTGCTGAAGCATGCGGACGAGCTAGGCGTAAAAGTCGTGCCCTTCACAGAGATGGTCTACCTGGAAGATGAAGACCGCTACGAAGAGAGCGTAAATCTGACGTCTGACGCCAAAGTACGCAAGATATCCGGCACGCAGGTGCGCGAAGAATATCTTGGCCGCGGCATACCGCTGCCCTCCTGGTTCTCGCGGCCGGAAGTCGCGCGGATTCTTGCCGACTCGCATCCGCCCCGGCACCGCCGCGGCGCTTGCCTCTGGTTGACGGGTTTGAGTGGATCAGGCAAGTCAACCACGGCCGAGCATATCGTCAACCTTTTGCTGGAAAAGGGACGGAACGTGACGGTGCTCGACGGCGATGTTGTGCGGACGCACCTGTCTAAGGGCTTGGGCTTTAGCAAAGACGACCGCGACACCAATATCCGGCGCATTGGCTATGTCGCCAGCGAAATTGTCCGGCACGGCGGCATGGTCATTTGCGCGGCCATCAGCCCCTATCGCGCCACGCGCCAAAATGTGCGCCACATGGTGGGCGAAGGCTTCATGGAGATACACATGGCGACGCCCCTGGAATTCGTGGAAGCCCACGATACCAAAGGTTTGTACGCCCGCGCGCGGCGCGGCGAGATCAAAGGTTTCACCGGCATCGACGATCCTTACGAAGAGCCGCTGAATCCGGAGTTTACCTTGACCGCGGTAGGCACAACGGCCGAAGAGAATGCGCGCCTCGTGGTCGACCGGCTGGTTGATCTTGGCTACGTGCTCGCCGGCTAGCTGTATAGTCCCAGGATAAGCTGGACCCAATTGACGCCTTCGTCGGTGAGGAGGACGTTTTTGCCGTATTCCAGTTGGCGCGCCGGGATATCGTCTTCGGCCAAGCCGTGGATTTGCTGACTTGCGAACGAGCAGACATCTGCAATCGCAGCGGTTTGCAGCGAGCTTTGGCTATTGCCAAGCACCGGCTTTGTCTCTAGTATCGGATCAAGTGCAAGACAGGCCAGGGACGCTGCGCCGGCTATGAATTATATCGACTTGAGAAGCGACACCGTCACCCATCCGACGCCGGAAATGCGCGAGGCGATGGCGAATGCGCAGGTCGGCGACGATGTTTATCATGACGATCCAACGGTCAACCAGTTGGAGGCCGACGCCGCTGCCATGTTTGGAAAAGAGGCGGCGGTATTTGTCACAAGCGGGACCCAGGGCAACTTGTGCGCGCTGCTGGCCCACTGTCAGCGCGGCGAATCCGCCATTATCGGCGATACATCGCATATCTTCCGCTATGAGCAAGGCGGCATGGCGCAATTGGGCGGCATTCTCCCGCATACGGTGCCGGTGCAAGATGACGCGACCTTAAGGCTCAGCGACCTCGAAGCCGCAATCAATCCGGACGATGAACATAAACCCGTGACCCGTTTGGTCGCGTTGGAAAATACGCATAACAGCGCTGGCGGCATACCGGTTTCGGCGGATTATACGCGCCTGGTAGCGCAGTTCGCCCGGCGCAATGGCCTCATTTTGCACATAGACGGCGCGCGCATATTTAATGCCGCCGCCGCCTTTGGGCTGGATGCCAAGTCTTTGGTCGACGGGGCCGATTCCTTGAGCTTTTGCCTCTCGAAGGGTTTGTGCGCGCCCGCCGGTTCAGTGCTTGTTGGCGAGCGTGATTTCATCCGCCGGGCTAGGCGGGCGCGTAAAGCCCTGGGCGGCAGCATGCGCCAGGCCGGCGTGTTGGCCGCGGCCGGTTTGCTGGCGCTGCACACAATGAGAGACCGTCTGATAGATGATCATGAGAACGCGCAATTGCTGGCGGAAGGACTGAGCGAGATTCCAGGCATCGCCATCAACAGCCAGCACACGAACTTCGTGTTTTTCTCTCTGAGCGCTGCCGTTGATATGACGCTTGACGAGTTTGTCGGGGCGCTGCGCCAAGAATATAATATCTATATGTCGCCCTATGCGGGAGAACAAGGTCAGGTGCGTCTTCGCACGCACTACTGGATTGACCGCGAGGCGATAAACAAGATCATTGCCGCGGTGAATGCTGTACTGACATGATGCCCAATGCCCCATTCGATCCCTTCGAGGACAAGAAGGATCGAACACAAATGGAGCCCGATCCGGCTGAGTCCGCCGCGCCTTCGGAGGAGCCGGACCAACGACAAGCCGTCGCTATGCCTCGCTATCGCGGCGCAAGCGATCCGCTGTTTGGCTTCATCATCGCGGCAGCGTTGAGCGTTGGATTGACGCCGCTTCTACCCGATAGCATTGAACTCCGCTATACATTGGCCTGGGGCGCTCTCGCCGGCGTGAGCGTGCTTTCCTGGCTGCTTGGCAACACCGAACGCATCGGACAGGAACGGCCGGATAACCTCGGCTGGGGCGTGCTCTACGCGATCATGCTGGGCATCCCGTTTCTGGTCTTCCTTAACCAACTCATCCTTGCCCCGGCTGTCGACAAATTGTTTCCGGGCATGTCGCCGGGCAGCTTGCTTGCCTTTCTTGTCTTTGTCATGCCACTAGCCGAGACTCTATTCTATCGCGGGCTACTGCAAGGCCAGTTGGCATTTTGGATCGTAGGCATCCTCGCCACTGTCTGGAATATCGTCCTCTTCTTTCCCGTGATGTGGCATTCCGTCATCGAACATCCGCCCGTTACACTGGTCATCGTCCTGCTCTTGTTGATGATGAACCTGCTCTACGTCTATGTTCGGGAGCGAAATGGCCTGGCCGCTTCCTGGGTTTGCCAGATCGTGCTCAACTTGATTGTGCTCTATATTCCCTTTTTGTAATCAGCCTGTTTGACGGACCGCCGCATGAAAACATAATCGCGACTTTGCAGCCGCGATTCCTTCATCGATCTCGGATTGAGCGCGGGTCTGGTTAATCCGCAAGATGTTCCAGGGGATCGGGCTTTGGCAGCGGCTTGACCATGGCGGCCAGGAACATGAACGCAAGCCCGGCCAGGAATCCGCCGACATGGGCGGCATGCGCCACATCGGTCTCGACCCCAATCCAGCCAACCCCCTGCAAGACATCCATCAGCAGCCAGTAACCCAGGAAAACAAACGCGGGAATATTTAGTGACCAGACGAAGGGACGAATGAGGCCAACCATCGTCTTGACCTTCGCCCTGGGTTTCAAAATCAGGAAGCAGCCCATCACGCCGGCGATGGCGCCGCTAGCGCCGATAACGACGCCAGTATCGCTTATCGTGCAAATGGTGTTGCCAAACAGGACATGGGCCAGCGTCGCCATGACGCCGAAAGCCAGGTAAGCCAGAACGAACTTGACACTGCCCAGATAGCGCTCAACCAAACCGCCAAATAAATACAAGAACCACATGTTGCCCAGGACATGCGCGACGCTGGCATGCAAGAACAGGCTGCGGAAGGCGTCCAGCCCGGTTGTCGCGACCGACTGTTGGCCGATCTTGCAGACCTCCAGACCATAATTCTGCAGCGCCGCCTTGAGAAATCCCTCACCCTGGGCATCAACCGAAAGCTCCCACAGGAACACGAGCAAGTTGATGACGATGATGACCACCGCCGCTTTGGGAATCTTCTTGTCCCGTCCGATCACCGTCAATGGAAACATGCTGACATCCTCGCTTGCCCTGACTTTTACTACGTTAGCATAATCATTCCGTTGCGCGCAAGCTTTCCCGCTAGCGCCTCAACCGCGCGGAATCCGCGGCGGCGCGATGAATAGCGAGACCAGGAAAATGAGCGCCAATCCGGTGATGAAACCGCCGACATGCCCCCAATGCACGTTGATGCGCGGCGCCACCGAACCTACCTGATAGAAGAATTGAATGACGAACCAATATATGAGATAGACCCAGGCGGGCACATTGACATCGTATTTGAAGACGTTGAGGATGACGATTTTGGACTTGATGCGCGCGGTGGGAAAGAGGAAGAGGAAGGCGCCAATCGTGCCGGAGATAGCGCCGCTCGAGCCAATGACGTATAGCGGTTCGCTGCATTGGCCGCCGTCGAAGAGGATGTGTCCGAGGTGGCCGCCGAATCCGACGATCAAATAAAAGGCTAGAAAGCGCAGATGGCCAAGATGCTCTTCAATGCGGGCGCCGAAGACATAAAAGATGATGATATTTGAAGTCAAGTGCAGGAAACTCATGTGCAGAAAAATGCTGCGCGCGCCATCGATCAGCGTCTCAAGCAGCGCTTGTTCGCGCACGGCGCAGATATCAAGCGCGTAGAGACTATAAACTTTCTCCAGCGAGAGCCCGCCGAGGAAGGCATAGACGAGGATGTAGGCAAATGCCGCCACGTTGGCGACCGTGACGAAGAAGGCGACGTAAGGGCGGTATCTGGACGTGCCAACTATTTTATAGGGGATCATGTCGTAGAGCCTGCAATGAGCCGCAGCCACAGCTTAGCATAAAGCGCGCGCGGCGGGCAAACCCCGCGCTCCCTGCGGGATTTTGCGCTCAGGGCAATTTCAAACTGATGCGTTGATGCGTTTGTTCTGGCTCTGGGCTAATTCAATCTGACCGGAGAAGCGTTGATCTATCGCTTGTCAAGCGGGACCCAATGCAAACCTTGCGGGCCGACATAATTCGCTTTGGGACGAATCAGTCGCCCGCCCATCTGTCCGATGACATGGGCCGACCAGCCGGCGATCCGCGACATTACGAAAAGCGGAGTGAACATGTCGATTTCAAGGTCCAGTGTGTAAAGCAGGATGGCGCTGTAATAATCAACATTGGGGTAGAGATTGCGCTTGATGAAATAGTCGTCGGCCCGGGCGGTATCCGCCAGTTTGACCGCGATATCGTACCATTTGCGTTTGCCGCTGCTTTCCGCCAGCGCCTTGGAGTGGCGCTTCAGGATGCCTGCGCGCGGGTCATTGGACTTGTAAACGCGATGACCGATTCCCATAATCCGCCGCTCGCCGGTCTTGATATGCTTCTCGAACCAGGGAACGACGTTGTCGACCGCGCCAATTTCAAGGAACATTTTCATCGCTTCCGAATTGGCGCCGCCATGCGACGGCCCCTTCAAGGCGGCGATGCCGGCGACAATGGCGCTGTGCATGTCCGAGCCGGTGGCGGTGACAACTCGCGACGCAAATGTGCTGGCGTTCATGCCATGCTCTGCTAATAGCACCAGATAGACGTTCAGGGCGGCACAGGCCGTCGGGTCAGGGTCAGCGCCGGATGTCATGTAGAGGAAGTTCTCGGCGACGCTTAGATCCCGGCGCGGCGCGATCGGTTCCAGGCCGCCCGCGATGCGGATCCAGGCGGCGCAAATGGTCGTGATTTGACCGGTCAGCCGAAAAGCCTTGGCTTTGGCGCGCTCTTTGTCGCTCAGGTTTTCGCCATCGGCATCATAAGCCGAGAGCATGGACACCGCCGTGCGCAATACAGCCATCGCCGCTGTGTCTCGCGGCAGCGACCGCATCATCTCAATCACGTCCGCAGGAATGACCGCGTTTTCCGCGATCCTGCTTCGCAGTTCTTCATATTCGCCGCGCTCCGGCGGGCGCGTGTTGAAGAGGAGGAATATGACTTCTTCAAAAGAGGCGTTCTCGGCGAGGTCTTCTATTGTGTATCCGCTGTAAATCAGCTTGCCGATACTGCCATCAATATAACTTGTGTCGATATCGGCGACGACGACCCCTTCAAGACCACCATTGTCTGCCATGTAATCTTTCTCCTTCTCGATTGCGAGGTCGCTGAAACGCAGCAACCTGTGGACCGCCCGCCGGCCCAACACCGGCGCTGTCAAGAAACCCTGCGAAAACAATGCGCGCTAGTATAGCACTCGGATTTTAGCGCTTCAATATTGATAAGTCGCCGCATGGCGGGCGCCGGCTGCCCTCGCTGCGCCTCCGCTAAAGTATCAGTTGCAGGAACGCTCCGTATATGCTAGTCTGCTTCTTATGGTTCGCCAAAATTACTTCATTGGTTCAGAGGGGCAACTCTGTTGTCGCAGTTGTGATGGCGCTGATGTTGCGCGCCGCGCCGGGATTGGAACTGTCTAAGAACCGAGTGGAAAACGCCTAAGGACGATGACAGGAGCCAACCAGCGCGGTTGGCTCTTTTTGCTTGAACGGAGCAAGGCCGGGGTAATTTGATGAAAGTGATACTCGCGCGAAGCCTGCAGCGGCAGATCTTCGAGCAGATGGAAACGAGCTACCCAAACGAAGCCGGCGGTTTTCTCTTGGGCCGGGCTGGCGCTGAAGCGATCGTCATTGAAGACATCATGGCGGTGGACAATGTCTTCGCGGAAGAAGAGCAATATCATCGCTACGCGATGAGGCCGCAGGATTGGATGCGTTTCGAGGACGAAGCCGATGCGCGCGGTTTGGCTTTGGTCGGCTACTACCACAGCCATCCGGATTCAGCGGCGATACCATCCGAATACGATCGGGAGCATGCGCTGCCGAATTTCGTCTATATCATTACGGCGGTGATGATGGCCCGAGCCAGGGACATGCGCGCCTGGCGCCTGCGGGCGGATCGCAGCGCCTTTGACCGGGACAATCTGGAAATAGATGCATAGCGGACGCTGCAGCAAGTAAGATTCCTGCGGTCGCGCGCGTTTACGAAATAAGACAAAGTATCAGTTCAAAGGGGAGAGAAATGGCGAAGATCCGCATTCCGACGCCGCTGCGCGCCTACACCGATGGCGCATCGGATATTGAAGTTGCTGGAGGCACGGTCGGGGAGGCGCTGAACAACCTGGTCGAGCAACATCCGGACTTGCGCGCGCACCTGTTCAATGACGATGAACTGCGCAGCTTTGTGAATATCTTCATTGACGATGAAGATATTCGATTTCTGGGCGGCCTCGATACCGAAATCAACAATGACGACAGCCTGCGCATCATCCCCAGCATCGCCGGCGGCAGATTCAAATAGCGTATGGAGGAGCGACGATGGAATCCCTGCACGAGCGATTCGCTGAATTAAGCAACGACGAAGTCAAGCGTTACAGTCGACATGTCATCATGCCGGAAGTGGGCATGGACGGGCAGCGCCGCCTGAAAGCGTCCAGCGTCCTGCTGATCGGCACTGGCGGGCTGGGCAGTCCGCTTGCGCTGTACCTGGCGGCCGCTGGCATCGGGCGCATCGGCCTGGTGGATTATGATGTAGTCGATTTCACCAACTTGCAGCGGCAGGTAATCCATGGCGTCAGCACGGTCGGCCGGTCCAAGCTGGATAGCGCCTCCGATCGGATGCTGGACTTGAACCCGGATATTGAAGTTGTCAAATACAACGAGCCGCTAACATCGGAAAACGCCCTGCGCATTTTCGGCGAAGACTGGGATATCGTCATAGATGGCACGGACAATTTCCCCACGCGCTACCTGGTCAACGATGCCTGTGTCAAGCTTGGCCTTCCCAACGTCTATGGCAGCATTTTCCGCTTTGAGGGGCAACTGAGCGTATTCTACGGCGACGCCGGCCCCTGCTACCGCTGCATGTTCCCGGAACCCCCGCCGCCGGGTTTGGTGCCGAGTTGCGCGGAAGGCGGCGTGCTTGGCATTTTGCCGGGCACCATCGGCACGATGCAGGCGACGGAAGCGATCAAGCTGATTCTGAGGATCGGCGATCCGATGATCGGGCGCATGATGCTTTACGACGCGCTGGAGATGAGCTTCCAGACGATCAAGATCCGCAAGGACCCCAATTGCCCGGTTTGCAGCATCGCGAAAGAAGATGTGGCGCTGATCGATTATGAACAATTCTGTGGCATGCCGGCGCACGATCACAGCGAATTCAGCTCGGTTGAAGATACGGACTATATCGACATCAAGACGGTGACGGTCCACGATGTTAGGGCCGTCCTGGAAAATGGCGACGATGTCGTCGTCATTGATGTCCGCGATCCGCATGAATGGGACATCAGCGCCATCGACGGCACCTTGCGCATCCCGAAGCCGGATATCCAGTTGGCGAAGAATGGCATCCAGGCCGGCCGCAAGCTCTGGGAAGAAACTGTTCTCAATGAGATCCCCAAGGACAAGACGCTTTATCTGCATTGCCGCTCCGGCAAACGCAGCGCCGACAGCATCGCTTATCTGTCCGAAGTCGGGTACGAGTTGGATAAGATGTACAACGTGGAAGGCGGCATCCTGGCCTGGGCCGACCAGATTGACCCGAAGATGCCCAAGTATTAAGCTACAGCGCAATAGAAAAGACCGACTCGCCAGGAGTCGGTCTTATTGAATCACAGCAAGCGCTCGCTCTCAGCTGACCATCAGTTTCTGCATGACACCGTCCAGGACAGCCTTTGAAGGCCGCATTTGCGCTTCGTCAAGCTGGGTCAACGGCGTCGCCACCAACTCCTCGGTATCAGCCAGGGTTGGACGCGGCTCTTCATAATAGATCAAACCGGTCGAGAAGATCTGCTCCCGCATTGAGCGCTCCAGCACATCCATCGCCATGCGGCGGTTGCGCGGGTCATGGTCGTTATCCAGCTTCTTCAAGCGGATATAGGCGCCATCGTGCATCTCCACATCGAGGATATCGCCCGCTTCATAATCGCCGATCACGATCTCTTCCCGTTCATCGACATAATCCGGCGCCAGGATCTGAATCTCGTGCAGCGGTATCTCGTGATCGCGTCCGTAAGGATAACTTTTGGTGGAAGTCTCCGCGTTATTAAACGTGACGCAGGGGCTGATGATATCGAGCACCGATGTGCCCGGGTGGCGGACGGCTGCCTGCAGCAGCGCTTGCACCTGTTTGGCGTCTCCGCTGAAGCTGCGCGCGACGAAGGTGGCGCCGGCGATGACCGCTTCCAAGGCCAAATCGATCGCGGGCATGTGGTTGGTGCCGTAATACTTCAAGAATTGACCTTCATCGGCGGTCGCGGAGAACTGTCCCTTCGTCAGGCCATAGACGCCATTGTTTTCGATGATGTACACAAAAGGCACATTGCGGCGGATGACATGTTTGAATTGTCCCATGCCGATCGAGCCAGTGTCGCCATCGCCGCTGACGGCGATGCAGGCCAGTTCCTTATTCGCCAGGAGCGCGCCAGTCGCCACCGACGGCATCCGTCCATGCAGGGCGTTAAAGCCATGGGAGCCGCCCAGGAAGTAGGCGGGCGTCTTGCTGGAGCAGCCAATGCCGCTCATCTTGATGATCTTGTGCTGCTCCAAGCCCAGCTCATAGGCCATGCTGATGATTTGGTTGGAAATGGAATCGTGCCCGCAGCCCGGGCAAAGCGTGCTGGGGCGGCCCCGGTATTCGTTTCGAGCCAAGCCGATTTGATTGGTCCGTGGCGGCATGGTTAACCCTCCATTTCCTTAAGGCTGTCGTAAATCCAACTTGGCGTCATGGGCAAACCGTCCCCCAGGGCCAGAGGTCTGACGTGTGAGATGTTTTCCGGGTGCTCGAGGCGGATCAACTGGGTCAGTTGGCCGTCAAAGTTGTTTTCGATGACGAACACGCTTTTGTGCGAGTCGATGAATTCCGTGACGGAGGACGACATCGGCAGCGCGCGCACGCGCAGGTAGTTCGTCTTGATGCCATCGTTCCTCAGCCAGTCGCGCGCTTCGCGTATTGCTTCGTCATTCGTGCCGAAGGAAATGATGCCGATTTCGGCCGCGCCGCTGTTGTCAATGTAGGGCTGGGGCAGCATGCCTCGGGCCGTGTCCATCTTCCGGCGCAGGCGCTGCATATTCTCGATCCAGTCATCGCTGCGTTCGCTGTATGTCGCCATCTCGTCGTGGCCGGTGCCGCGCGTGAAGTAGCCGGCAAAGCGATGATTGGTGCCGGGCAAAGTGCGGTATGCGATGCCATCGCCATCAACATCCAGGTAGCGTCCCCATTTGCCGTGCTCGTCAATGAATTCCTGCAACTCCGCCGCATTGAGCACCTTGCCGCGATTAATCGGCTGATCGGGATAATCAAAAGGATCGGACAGCCAGTTATTCATGCCCAGGTCGAGGTCGCTGATCACAAAGACCGGCGATTGCAGCGCTTCGGAGATATCGAAAGACATCCAGCCAAACTCGAAGGCTTCTTTCAGGTTGCCCGGCAGCAAGCAGATCTGGCGGCCGTCGCCATGTCCGAGGAAGTGCGTAAAGAGCAAGTCTCCCTGGCTGGTGCGCGTCGGCAAACCGGTGCTAGGTCCCATCCGCGTGATGTTCCAGAAGACGGCGGGAATTTCGGCGAAATAGGCCAGACCGGCAAATTCAGCCATCAAGCTGATGCCGGGACCGCTGGTCGAAGTCAAAGAGCGGCTGCCCGCCCAGCCAGCGCCGACGACGATGCCGGCGGCCGCCAATTCGTCTTCAGCCTGTATGATAGCGATCGTGTTTTCCTTGTCCTCGCTTTGCCGCAGGTGGCGGAAGCCAATCACACCGTCGACGAAGCTGGTGGATGGCGTGATCGGATACCAGGCGACCACGTTGACGCCGCCGAAAATCGCGCCCAGAGCGCCGGCTTCATTACCGGTCATCATGATCTTGCCCTGGGTGCCGTCCATTTTCTCAAAGCGATAAGGATCGGTCTTGACGAGGTTGTCCGCCGTCCAGTTATAAGCCAGCTCGATCACCGCATGGTTCATCAAGGCCGGCTTCTCGCGGCCTTTGAAATTATCCAGGAGCACCTGGTAGATCAAATCGAGCGGAATGTCGAATAGCTGCGCCACCGCGCCCACATAGGTCATGTTTTCCACGAGCTTGCGGAAGGCTGAAGGGACCTTGGTTTGGCGCATGAGTTTGGCGACGGGAATTTCATAATATGAAATATCGTCGCGGTGATCGATCACCTTGGCGATTTTGTCTGTGGTGATGCAGACGCCGCCAGGCGGCAGATTGGCGACATCCTCGGTTGCCGTGCCGTCGTTGTAGGCGACGACGATTTCTGTGATCGCCTTGCGCGCTGTGTATCCATCCTTGTTGGCGCGAATGGTATACCAGGTGGGCAAGCCTTTGATGTTCGACGGGAACAGATTCTTGCCATTCACCGGCACGCCCATACGGAAGAGGGACTGCACCAGCACATTGTTGGAGGTTTGACTGCCTGAGCCGTTCTTGGTCGCGACCGAAAAGGCGAAGTCGTTGATGACGGGCTCGCGCGTGTCCACCTTGAGTTGAGATTGAGCATTGATTGCCATGAGATACTACGCAGAACTACGCGTATGACTCCTTTCGCAAAGAGAGAACAAGAAAATCCGGTCGGCCTTCATCCTCCGCGTTCCATCTCCCAGGAAGCGTTGTCTGGCTCATAACGCAGCAGGCTTGTATGTTCTACAAAGGCTTTCTGCGCCGATTCGAAATCGCCGGCGCGGATGAGGTCCAAAATCCGCGAGTGATAATCCCAAACTTTGCGCAGGTAGCTGTAATCCATGTAACGATTGACGCCGACCTCTTCATACAAGTCCCAATAAGCCTCCAGGATGCCAAGGACAAATGTATTGTCCAGGCGCCGGAAGACTGTCAAGTGAAATTGCCGATGCTCAGGATTCGGGATATGAATCGGCGGCGAATCCAGCTTTTGATTGGCTCGCTTAATGCAATCCGTCATGATATCGAGATCGCTTTTGGCGAGCAAAGCGCATGCGTCCTGCCAGTAGGCGGCTTCGACATGGTTGCGCAGAGAAGCAAATGACTCGAAACGCTCGCCGCAAGCCATGGCGTACAAGGCGCTGAGGCGAACGGCCGGCGTGAAAGCATAATCTTTGATGCGTGTGCCGCGCTTGGAACGCACCTCAACCCAGCCCATCGTGCGCGCCACTTCCAACTGCTCGCGCACTTTGTTGGCGCTCATGTCCAGATGCGCGTCATTCGTCAGTTCCTGGATCGAAGGCAAACGATCGCCGGGCTGAAGACCGCGCCTGATGATGTAGTTGAGGAAGTCGGATCCTAGATTGATATCCATGATTCGTCAGATGAATACTATCTATCAATCATCATTATCAATTCTATCATTATATGATTTCGCCGTCCATAGCTTTGACGCGCGAATTGATCAGAGTTTGAGCTTTATTACTTTGGGGCGCGGGCCGGCTGCGAATCAGGCGCGGACTCTCCGCATGCGCTCGGCTGCTTGTTCCAGCGTGTCGTCGCTTTTGCAGAAGGCAAAGCGCACGTGGTTCTCGGCGTGATGCCGGTGTCTGTCGCTGAAAAATGCGGAAGGCGGGATGGTCGCTACGCCAATTTCTTCAATGAGGTATTTGCAGAATTCGACATCGGTGCCGTCAAATACATCCGAGAAATCGCCCATGATGAAGTAGGTGCCCTCGGGTTGAATCGCCGTCATGCCGGCGGCTTCAATCACCTGCATGACGAGGTCGCGCTTATGCGAATACAGCGCCTGATATTCTTCATAATAGCTGCTGCCGAGGCCGAAGGCGTAGGCTGTCGCCACCTGAGTGGGATGGTTGGTGGCGAAGGTGATGAATTGATGCGAGCGCCATACCCCCGTGATCAATTCCGGCGGGCCATAAACCCAGCCGATCTTCCAGCCGGTCATGCCAAAAGTCTTGCCGGCGCTGCCGATGGTGACGGTGCGCTCCAACATGCCCGGCAGGGAGGCGATGGCCACATGCTGATGCCCCTCGAATATCAGGTGTTCGTAGACTTCATCCGAGATGACGATGACATCGTGCGCGATACAAAGATCGGCGAAGAGCTGCAATTCGGCTCGGGTATAAACGCGGCCGGACGGGTTATTGGGCGTATTCAAGATGACGGCGCGCGTACGGTCGCTGAAGGCCGCGCGCAGCTCATCTTCCTCAAAGGTCCAGTTGGGCGGGTGCATCGGCACGTAGACCGGTTTGCCGCCCGCCATCTGCACACCGGGCACATAACTGTCGTAATAGGGCTCGATGATGATGACCTCGTCGCCCGGGTCGACCAGACCCATGATCGCGCTGAACACGCCTTGCGTGGCGCCGGCGGTGACGATCACGCCGCCTTCCGGATCCACATCGAGTCCATAAAATACGCCGGCGTGGCGGGCGACGCCTTCGCGCAAAGCGGGTAAGCCGGGGCTGGGCGCATATTGGTTGGCGCCATCGCTCTTTAGCGCCTCAATCGCCGCATTGATGATTTCCTGCGGCCCATCAAAATCCGGGCGCCCCTGTCCAAGATTGACCGCCTGATGTTGCGCCGCCAGTTGATTGATTTCGGTGAAAATCGTGGTGCCAAATGGCGCTACCCGATTCGCATAAGTTGGCATTTGCAGCTACCTGCTCCCATTTGTCGAGTCGTCAGACTAATATAACACAGGCGCCAATATCAAACGCGTCGCAAGATTTCAGCCGCCAGCGCCTTGCCGCGCTGAAAGTAAGGGTTGTCATCGCGCGACTTGACGAAGCGAAAGCGTACGGCGCGCGCGTCCGCCAGCCGCTGCAGCGCTTTCCAGCGCCGGGCATGCTTGACCGGCTCCCCGCCGCGGGTTTTCCAGCCCCGCGCCTGCCAGCCGGTCAGCCATTGGTTCATGCCCTTCGCCAGGTAATCCTGAGCCGTGTACAAAGTCGCGTCCTCGTCGGGCGCATGCTGCTCCAGACAGATGATCGCGCCAACAAGCGTGCCTTCCAGTTCGCTCGTGTCGGGCAACCTGCCGCAGAACTCAGCAACTGTGTCCCCGCGCCGGACGATCGCCGCCCAGGATGTTGCCTTGTCTTTCCCGCTGTACTGGGTCGACAGATAGATATGGACGCCGGACGCGCTCGTCGGCTCGGCATCGGTTGCTTGCTGCGCGTCCGGTAGCGCGAATTTGCGTTTTTCGGCGACCGCCAGGCGATCACAGCGTTCATTAAGCCGGTCGCCCGAATGCCCTTCGACAAATTGCCACCTTATGCCATGCCCGGCCGCGACTGCAAAAAGATCTTGCCAAAGCGCCTTGTTCTTGAGAATCTTTTTGCTTCCTCTTGCGATATCAATGACATAGCGCGAATCCGTCACCACGGTGACGGACGACGGACGTGTCAAGGCATTTAAGCCTTTGATCACCGCCGTCAATTCCATCTGGTTGTTGGTGGTGTTTTCCGCGCCGCCGCTCAGGACAGTTTCCTTCAGCAGGTCGCCATTCTCAGCGACCGCCTGTATGATGGCCGCCCAGCCGCCCGGCTGATTCGCTCCGTGAATGTCGCAAGCGCCATCAGTGTAAATTGTGATTTGCATGGGCATGACCAGATGGCATAAGATAGGGGCGAAGTCTAGCACAGCGGCGCATGCGCGGAAAGGCGGCGGGGCGCACAATGTCGGAAACCTACGATCTGCAGAAGATGCGTTATGACGCCTTGATCAAAATCATACAAACTATGGGCGGCGCGGCGCTCACCGGCGCGGTGCCGACGCCGACCCTTGAATTGGCGAAACAGCTCGGCATATCCGTCGCCGACGCCTGGATGTGCTTTGATATCTATAAGACCTACTTCGAAAAGGAACTCACCCGGCAAGACCTGGGACGGATGCTGAAAACCGCTGGTGTCATTATTCTGGGTGGCGGCCTCGCCGGTTATGTCGGCATTCGTTTGGCGCAGGCGCTTCTGAACGAAATCCTGGAAGAGATTCCCATCGCCAACAGCATCATCAGCGGCATCGCATTCGGCAGTTCCACTTTGATCATCGGCATGGCCTGGCTGGCCATCGTGGAGCAAAACTTCTTTCTGCGTAGCGACAACGAAATCTAAGCGCCCCGCAAGGCCATTTGCCTTTGCGACAAGGTCCGGATCAGCCCGAGAAGCAGAACGGCCAATACGCCGCCGCCGGCGCTTACGAAGAGGAAGCCCCCCAATCCAAAGAGAAAGCCCGAGCTCAGCGTGCCAAGCCCGGCGCAGAAGGCGACCAGCATGTCGTTGAAGCCGGCAACGCGTGTGCGTTGGGCGCCGCTCAAGGCATCCGCCAACATGGACGAGCCAGCGACATAACCGAAATTCCAGCCCAAACCCAGTAGAAACAAGCCCGCAAGCAAATAAGGCATTTGAGCGGACAGCGGCGAAATGATGGTTGACGCGATCAGTATCAGCGCGGCGACGATCATCATCGTTTCGCGTCCGTAGCGATCGATCAGGTAGCCCGTCAATGGCGACAAGCCAAACATGCCCAAGACATGCGCCGCAATGACCAGCGACACTTGCGCGTTGCTATGATCCGTCAGGTGCATATGCCAGGGTGTGATCGTCATCAGCGTGCTCATTACGGTTTGGCAAATCACCATGGCGAGGATTGCCAATTGAACATTCGGCAGCCGCAGGAGATCGGCAAGTTTTTCGGCATTTCCGGATTTCGCGACATCTCTGGGCAACTCGGAATACTGACGCGCGACCAGAGCTGGCTCCGGGCGCAGAAGAAAGAAGGTGACGAGTAAGGAGACACACGTCAGCAGGGCGGCGATCACCCAAGGCCCGGTGGTTAATTCTTGGGCGCTGGCGGCGCTTGGCATGAGCGCCAGAGCCAGGGGGCTGCGCGCCAGCGGCGGGACCGTGACGATATCCAGGCCCAGGAATTGCGCCAGTTGGCTGCTCGGCTCGACCAGGGCCGGCCCAAAAATCGCGCCGATGGTGCCGGCGAACACAATCCGGCCAATCATCTGCGCCCGTTTTTCCACCGGGAACATCTCGCCAATGACAAAACGGCTCATCTGGGAGCCGGCGCGCGCCATGCCCATGCCCGCCGAACTGACCAACAGGAGCCAGAAGATGCCTTTGAGAACGGCGACGAATCCAAGCAGAGCGCCGGCCAGCCCCAGGCCGTAGGCCAGGCACAGGCCCATCCGCCGACCAAAGCGTCCCATGACCACGCCCATGACATAAGCCATGATCGAATGGGCGAATGTCACCATCGTCGTTGGCAGTCCCGCCGCCGCGTCCGACCCGCCGAGGATGCCGGCCGCGATCGAATGCAAGGTGATGATGGAGATTTGCGCCGCCGAAAAGAGGCTCTGCGAAAAGAATAATGTTGTTAGAAGACGGTGACTAACGCGCAAAGGATACATTGATGTGGCTCCGGGCCGGGGTCGTCAGCGCGCCCGGCCCATTTGACGGATCCAGTTTTGCTTCCGACGCAGGCGATTGATCGCGCCGCAAGCCGCGCGTCGGCAGTGAACCTTGATGGTCGGTCAGTCCGCCAGGAAATCCCGCAGGACCGTATGCAGAATGCCACCGTTGCGATAATAATCCACTTCGACCGGCGTATCGAGACGAACAGTCACCTCAAACTGCGTCGCCACTCCGCTGTCGTCGGTCGCCGTAACGGTCAGGCGGTCCATCGGCTGGACATCATCCGTGACCGGGATATCGAAGCTCTCGCGCCCGGTCAATCCAAGTGACTTAAGCGATTCGCCCGCGCTGAAGGTCAGCGGAAGCACACCCATCATCACCAGATTGCTGCGGTGGATCCGCTCAATGCTTTCGGCGATCACGGCCTTGACACCCAGCAGGAGTGTGCCCTTCGCCGCCCAATCGCGCGACGAACCCATGCCATAGTCTGCCCCCGCCAACACGATCAAGGGCGTGCCAGCGGCCTGGTACTTGAGCGCGGCGTCGTGTATTGGCATTTCTTCCATAGTCGGCAGATAATAGCTTACGCCGCCTTCGCTGCCGGGCACCAGCAGATTCCGCAAGCGGACATTGGCGAAGGTGCCGCGGGTCATCACGCGATCATTGCCGCGGCGAGAGCCGAAACTGTTGAAGTATTGTGGGCTGACGTCGCGATCAAGCAGGTATTGGCCCGCCGGCCCATTGATGGCGATGGCGCCGGCCGGCGAGATATGATCGGTCGTCACCGAGTCACCGCCTTTGACGAGCACACGCGCGCCGACGATCGGCGCGATCGGCGGCGCCTCAGGCGGCAGGTCCATGAAAAAGGGCGGTTCCTGGATGTAAGTGCTATCGTCATCCCACTTATAGACCGGATCATCCGGGCTGGGGATGGCGTTCCAATCCGGATTGCCATCATACACATTGCCGTATTGCTCGCGAAACATGCCGGCATCCAGGCTGTTGCGAATGGTGTCGATGATTTCCTCCTGGCTCGGCCAGATATCGCGCAGGTAAACATCAGCGCCATCGGCATCCTGGGCCAGCGCTTCGCTATTCAGGTCGATATCAACGGTACCGGCCAGGGCGTAAGCGACGACCAGCGGCGGCGAAGCGAGGAAATTGGCGCGCACGTCCGGCCCAATCCGGCCGCCAAAATTGCGGTTTCCGCTGAGCACGGAGGCGGCCACGATATCCGCCTCGTAGATGACCTCGCGCACGGCTTCGGGCAGGGGACCGCTGTTGCCAATGCAGGTCGTGCAGCCATAGCCGACGGTGTGGAAGCCCAGCGCCTCCAAATGCGGGGTCAGACCGGCTTTATCCAGGTATTCGGTCACCACTTTAGAACCTGGCGCCAGACTCGTTTTGACATAGGATCGGCGGGTTAGTCCGCGTTCGTTGGCCTTCTTGGCCAGCAGTCCGGCCGCTACCATAACCGATGGATTGCTGGTGTTCGTGCAGGAGGTGATTGCGGCGATGACGACAGCGCCATGCCGCAATTGGGCGCTATCGCCGTTGGAGCGATATTGTCCGCTCGCCGCAAGCTGTTCGCCGCTCAGCGCGAATCCCTGCGGACCGAGAGGCGCGCTAAGCACCTTGTTAAACGTCGGTTTGAGATCCCGTACCAGAATGCGATCCTGCGGGCGCAGCGGCCCGGCGACACTCGGTTCCACGGTATTCAAGTCCAGTTCCAGACTGTCGTTGTATTCGGGATCGGTCATGCCGTCGGTCCGGAACAATCCTTGTTCTTTGCAATAGGCCTCTACCAACTGGACCAGGCTTTCATCGCGCGCGGTGCGGCGCAGGTAACTCAAGGCTTCGTCATCGACTGGGAAGAATCCCATAGTTGCGCCGTATTCCGGCGCCATATTAGCGATGGTCGCGCGGTCCGGAAGGGTCATATTGCTCAGACCGGGGCCATAAAACTCAACAAACTTGCCGACGACTCCCTTGGCGCGCAGCATTTCTGTGACGACAAGCACAAGGTCGGTGGCGGTCGCGCCTTCCGGCATTTGACCCAGCAGCTTGAAGCCGATCACTTCCGGCATGAGCATGTAAATTGGCTGGCCGAGCATGGCCGCTTCCGCTTCAATGCCGCCCACGCCCCAGCCGAGGACGCCCAGACCGTTGATCATCGTTGTATGGCTGTCGGTGCCGACCAATGTATCGGGCAGAGCGACGACGCCGTCGCCATGCCGATCGTCATAGAGCTGCACGACCTTCGCCAGATACTCGAGATTGACCTGATGCACGATGCCGGTGGCCGGCGGCACGACTTTGAGGTTCTGGAAGGCTTTTTGTCCCCAATGCAGGAACTCATATCGCTCGCGATTGCGCAGGAACTCCATTTCGGCGTTGCGGACGATCGCCTCGGAACTGGCAAAGACATCGACCTGCACCGAATGATCGATTACGAGATCGACCGGCACGGTTGGATTAATTCTCTGCGGGTCGCCGCCCATGCGCGCCATCGCGCTGCGCAGCGCCGCCAGATCGACCAGGGAAGGCACGCCGGTGAAATCTTGCAGGATCACACGCGCCGGGCTGAAGGGGATCTCAACCGCTTGGCGGTTCCGCGCGTCCCAGGACGCCAGATTCACGACATCTTCGGCCTGAAAATGCCGTCCGTCCTGATTGCGCAGCGCATTTTCCAGCAAGATCTTAATGCTGAAGGGAAGCCGCTCGACCCCGCCGACGCCGCTCTCGCTCAGCTTGTTCAGGCGGTAAACGACCGCCTTGACGCCCCCGGCCTCCAGGCTTCCGCGCGCCCCGAAACTGTTACTCATTTGCCCGTCCCTTCACAGCGTCAGCATGGCGCCCGCGTCATGCCGACGTCTCCTGATGATGGCTTCGTCTTGCTGAATGACCGCTCTTGATTTTACCAGAGATTGGATGTCGATGTTACAGTGGCTAATGTGAGGTTGTTTTGCGTGTACATCCGCTTTTGCTCCAGGCAACTTGTCGTTTTACAAACGCGCCGCTCTCAAGTAGACTTGCTGCGTTTCGTCCAGGCATTCGCGGTCCGAAGCCGCGGAGGGCACTAGTCGCATGGCAAAAAAGAGGAGTCGCACGCGCGAGGCGAGGCAGCGCCGCCGGAAGCAGCGCCAGCAGAACAAACGGCTGCTTGCGCTTGCTGTAATTGTTGTCCTGGCCATTGTCGGCATCGCCGTATTTGTCGTATCAAACCAGCCCGTTGAAGCCTTTATGCCCGACGATCTATCCCTGCGCTATGAGTCCATTCAGCGCTCCAATGCGCCGGATGGCTATCCGCGGCTGGGCGATCCGGACGCGCCGGTCACGGTCGAAGAATATGCCAGTTTCTCCTGTCCCGGTTGCGAAACCTTGCACAGCAACAGCTTTGACGCCTTGTTGGAGCGCGTGCGAGACGGGCAGGCGCTCTTTACCTATGTGCCCTTGCAAACCGGCGCCGTGCCGAATGCGGCGGGAGCGGCGCGGGCGGCGCTCTGCGCCGGGCGGCAGCAGATGTTCTGGGAAATGCACGACGTCCTTTTCGACTGGCAGACGCGTTACGGCAATACCGCCTTCTCACAAAATCGGCTCTTGGCCGGTGTCGAATCCCTGGGGCTGGACGGCGGCGCGTTTACAAATTGCTTCAATTCCGCAGCTATCTCGGCGATATTGGACGCGGCTCTGAACGAAGATGTCTCGGTTACGCCGACCATCCGTGTCAATGGCGTGACGGTGGACGCAGGGCAGGCGGTTCCGGCCACGACCGCGATTCTGGACGCAATAGATGGCGCGACACCGGCTGATTGGTGGACGCGCAACGACCCGGCATCGCCAGAGCAAGAGGCAGCGCCGCCGGCAACATCGGTCGCGGCGGAAACGCCGGCGATCAGCGCGACTGTCGAGCTTGCGGCGCCGACCGATACCGCCGCGCCAGTTGACGACGCTGAAGCGGATTTTGAGAGTGCTGAAGATTCCGATTCTGAATCAGAGGCCGATCTGGAAGCTGAGACCGCGGATGAGGCGTCCTCAGGCTAACGGGCAGGGATTGAAGACTTCACGCCTTTTAGGCAGCGGCGTTTGGACCCACCTGCATTCTCATTTGCGCGCGAGCATTGGACCCAATTTACGACCGCCTAACAAATGCATATGCAGGTGAAAGACCTCTTGCCCGCCGTGTTCATTGCAATTGACGATCAAGCGGTAACCGTCGGCGGCGACGCCTTCATCCCGCGCGATTTTGGCCGCCGCCAGGAATAAGCGGCCGAGCGCCTCTACATCCTCCAGCCTGACATCGTTCGTCGTTGGAATCTCCCGCTTGGGGATGATTAAGACGTGCACGGGCGCTTGGGGCGCAATATCCCGAAAAGCCAGCACATAATCGTCTTCATAGACGATATCCGCCGGTAGCTCCCCGGCGATGATTTTGGAAAACACCGTGCTCATGCTTTGCCTCCTGCCACTTTATGCTGAATGTTTGCGCCGGGATCGCCGGTGGCTGATTGTTGTACCCCGGGCGCGGCAGCCCGTTTTCGCCGGTTGCGCGCTGAACGGGGCTGCTGCTTTACATCACCATGCCGCCGTCAACGACAAGTGTCTGGCCGGTGATGTAGGCGGCTTCCGGCGACGCCAGAAAGGCGACCGCATTGGCGATCTCTTGGGCCGTGCCCAACCGCCCCAGCGGAATGGCCTCAATCGCTCGCTCCTTGATATCTTCAGCGAGACCGGCGGTCATATCGGTTTCGACGAAGCCGGGCGCCACGGCATTGACGCGCACGCCGCGCGCGGCAAGCTCCTTCGCCAGCGATTTGCTGAGACCAATGATGCCGGCTTTGCTGGCGGCGTAGTTGCTTTGTCCGCCATTGCCTGCGATGCCAACCACGCTAGTGATGTTGATGATGCTCCCGGTCCGCTTGCGCATCATGATTCGCGCCGCCGCCTTGCTGCAGAGCCAGCAACTGCGGAGATTGGTCGCCAGGACCAGGTCAAAGTCCGCCGGCTTCATCATCATAATGACATTATCGCGGGTCATGCCGGCATTATTGACGAGGATATCCAGCGTGCCATAGACTTTTGACACTTCCTTGAACAGCGGCGTCACCTGCTCGGCAGCGCTAACGTCCGCCTGCAAAGCCCGCGCGTCGCCGCCGCTCGCCTTGATCTCGGCGACGGTTTCCTTCGCGGCTTCCTCGCTTCGCAGATAATTGACTATGACGCTTGCGCCGCGCGCTGCCAATTTCAGGCAGATCGAACGGCCAATGCCTCGGCTGCCGCCCGTAACTAATGCGATCTTGCCCTCAAGATCGGACATGTTATTCCCTCATCAACTTAATATTCGGGCCGCCACACAATATAGCGGCAGCCCAAGCTCAAGGCTATAGTCAGCTGCCCACCCATCCGATCAGATCAACTTGACCGCGCAGATCCTGCGTCAGGCTGGCCGCGCCAAAGCCGTTGGGGCTGGCGACATAAATATCGTTGCGCCCGTCGACCGACGGATTAACACCGGTAAACGCGATGTACTGGCCATCGGGCGAGAACATGGGGTCGCACATCGTGGGCGGCGGATTGCCGCTGGCGACATGGCCCAGGCCCGCGTTGCGCACGCGGACGCCATACGGGCACTGACCCGATGTGCCGCCGATAGCGATGCGCCCCCCGTCCGGCGCCCAGGACGCGCTCATGCTGAAGCGCGGAAAGTCAAGCTCGCTGTCGCGTCCGATCAGCCCTCCCGCCCGGTTCAGCAAGACCACCTGATTGTCTCGGTCGGCGATTTGAACGAGAACGGAGCGACCGTTGGGCGCCCATGACTCGGATAAATAGCTGGCGCTCGCCGGGCTATCGGCCAGGCGCGCTTCCAACACTTCGCCCGTTGATATATCGGCCTGCCAAATGCGCCTTTGTGGTTGCAGAAGGTCAAAGGGATCGCCACTGGCGAAGGCCAGCGTCGTCGCGTTGATCCAGTAAGGCGGCTCGAATACGGCGACGGCGGCAATTTGCGTGATTTTCCCGCTAGCGACTTCGAAGAGATAAACCTGACCGCCGGCCGGCGCAGGCTTGGTCAAGGCGTCGCAGAATCCTTCGTCGCCCGGTATCCAACTGGGACAGGCAGCCCGATCGGAAACAAAGGCGATGTGCCGACCATCGGGCGACCAGCTTGGCCATAGTTCGTAGGCGCCGCTCTCGGTGATTTGCGTCCTGCCGCTGCCATCCTTCGAGTATAGATTGATGTCCATGTCGTAGCCGGTTGCAACGGCCATAGCCAATTTCTCGCCATCCGGCGACCAACTGGGCCGCATGTAAAAGCCGCGCTGCACCAGCGGGTTAAGTCCCGCCAGAACGCGCGCGCTAAACCCGGATTCAAGATCAAGAATGTACAAGCCGGAGCTGCGCGCGTCGCCGTCATTTCTGGCATAGGCGAGCGCATTGCCCGCCCGGGCGACAAATACCTCCAGGCGCTCATTGGATTCCAATTCAAGCACGGCAATCCGCCCGAAGGCGCGCGAAGGCGACGCAAAATAGACGGTTTGTATGCCGGTAAATGGCTGAGCTGTCGCAATGTTGCGTATCGAGCGCCGATTGTTGGAACTGATGAAGGCAACCAAGGGGCTGCTGAGCCCGTCGCGCACCGCATCCGGCACATCAACCACATCCCAATTGTCGAAGACGTATGCGGCCACTGGCAGCGCCGTAATTGACGGCGTGAGCGATGGCGTCGCAGTTGCTGTTGCCGTGGCGGTCAGTGTGGCGGTCGGGCTGCTTGTCGGGGTAGGCGAATCCGTTGCGGTCGCCGTCGGCGAGGGCAGAGCCGTGTCAGTCGGCCTGGCCGTAGCTGTAAAGGTCGGCCTGTCTGTCGCTGTGGGAGACGGCGTCGGCGTAGCTGGGCTGAGCGCGTTGCAGGCGCCCAAGAGAAGGATCAGTACAATCGCGCCCGGGCTTCGCCGCGCAATCGACAAGCTCAAGATTG
Organism: Anaerolineae bacterium; assembly: GCA_022826865.1. GTDB lineage: Bacteria > Chloroflexota > Anaerolineae > Aggregatilineales > Phototrophicaceae > UBA6055. The sequence goes on along the minus strand of JAJDUC010000130.1, from coordinate 18,108 downwards.
AAACGAAGGGTCGAATACGCGCTTGCTTCATAGGAAAGCGCATCATGGCGCTAAGGGCCGTATTGCGGGCGCCGCGTTCGGCGGCGCATTGACGGGCGCTTTTCAGGCGCCGCCTTCGCCCTGGTCGCCATCTTGCTGACGCTTTTCCGCCTCGATGTCTCGCTGGCGCCGTGTTGGCGCTTCGCGCAAGACCAACTCCAGCACATCCTGCATGTCCTCTACAAGCTGGACTGAAATGTCTTTGACCACCGCTTTAGGCAGATCATGCAAATCCTTGCGATTGTCCTTGGGCAAGATGATATGTGGAATGTTTCTGCGGCGCCCGGCCAGGATCTTTTCCACCACGCCGCCGACCGGAAGGATGTGACCACGCAGCGTAATCTCGCCGGTCATGGCGTAGTTGGCGCTCACAGGCCGCTCGGCAAATGCCGAGATCAGCGCTGTCGCCAGGGTAATGCCCGCCGATGGTCCGTCTTTTGGCACGGCGCCCTCCGGCATGTGGATGTGGATGTCATAATTCTCGAAGTCTTCCGCAGGCAGGGCAAACTCGTGGGCGCGCGCGCGCAGATAACTCAGGGCGATATGCGCCGATTCTTGCAAAACATCGCCTAGTTGGCCGGTGAGCATGAGATTGCCTTTGCCCGTCACAAGCGTGACTTCGACCGTCTGGATCTCGCCGCCATTCGGCGTCCAGACCAAACCGCTGGCGATGCCGATTGCATCGCTGCGATTCACCTTGGAATCGAGCATCTGCGGCGGGCCCAGGTGTTTCTCGATGATGGCCGGTGTAAGGCGCCGCGCGAACTTGCGCTTGGCGGCCGCCTGGCGCGCGATCTTGCGGCACATATTGGCGATTTCACGCTCCAGGCTGCGTACGCCGCTCTCATATGTATAATGCCGAATGATATGCTGCAGAGCCGCGGTCGAGAAGCGAATCCGCGCCTCGGCGACGCCGTTGGCTTCCAATTGTTTTGGAATGAGGAAGCGGCGCGCGATCTGGATCTTCTCTTCTTCCGAATAGCCTTTGAATTCGATGACTTCGAGTCGGTCTTCAAGCGCTTCCGGAATGGAATACAGATCATTGGCCGTAGTGATGAAAGTCACCTTGGACAAATCGTAAGGAACTTCCAGGTAGTGATCGACAAAATTCTGATTCTGTTCCGGATCCAGCACTTCAAGCATGGCCGAGGCGGGATCGCCGCGAAAGTCCGAACTCATCTTGTCGATTTCATCCAGCATGAACACCGGGTTGATGGTCTCGACGCGTTCCATTTGCTGCAGAATCCGCCCGGGCATGGAGCCGATGTATGTTCGGCGATGCCCGCGAATCTCGGCTTCATCGCGCACGCCGCCCAGGCTGATGCGCAAGAACTTGCAGCCCAAAGCGTCGGCAATGCTTTTGCCCAGGGAGGTCTTGCCCACGCCGGGCGGGCCGACAAAACACAGGATCGGGCTCTTCATTTTGTCACGCGCCAGTTTGCGCACGGCGATATGTTCCAGGATGCGCGCCTTGATTTTTCTCAATCCATAATGGGCGCGCTCCAGGATGTCTTCGGCATTCTGAAGGTCGAGATTTTCTTCGCTGACGGTGCTCCAGGGCAGCGTCAAGAGACGATCGAGGTAGGTATAGATCACGCCGGACTCGGGTGACATCGGGGGAATCACGCCCAATCGCGAAATCTCTTTCAGCGCCTTTTCATTCGCTTCGCTGGGCAGGTTCGCCGCGCGCACCTTTTCCGTCAATTCATGAATCTCTTGCTGGAAGACATCGCCGTCGCCCAGTTCTTGCTGAATGACGCGCATTTGTTCGCGCAAGTACATCTCGCGCTGATTGGCGGCGATTTCATCTTGCAGGCGTGTATGCACCTCATCGTGAATTTCATTGTCGCGCAAGTCGGCAGTGATTAAGGCGGCCAACCGTTCCAGCCGCATCTCGACATCATCCAATTCCAGCAGCTGCTGCAAGTCGTCGGCTTGCAGCGGGAGAATTGACGCCAGCGAATCACAGAGCTGGCCCGGGTCCTCAACGCTGAGAATGTATTTGACAACGTTGTCGGGAGTCGCTTCGTTGAATTGGCTGTTGTGTTTGAAAAGCTCTATCAGCGCCGTAGCAAGGGAATCGAGCGTATTGGGCGCAACGGGACCGTCCACCAGGGGGCGCGCGATGGCGACCGGATAAGAGCCATTCTGGCTGATCTCAAGGATCTGGACGCGCCTGCGGCCCTGCGCCAGCAATTGCAGGCTGTCTTTGTCCAGTTCAGTGAACTCGCCGGGCGCGAATTCCGTGCCGACGGAGTGAATCTGTTCAATGAGCTGGCCGCCATCGCGATCGGATCGCAGCTTGCAAGCGATCAATGTCTGCCTTTGTTCCCGGGCATGGTTGGCCGCTTGCTTGAAGATTTCGTTTTTCAACTGCACCAGGCTTAGAATCTGCGGGAAGAGGACCTGGTCTTCCACGACGACAAGGGGCAATTCGACCACGCCGTCTCTCCGCGGCGCGGCATTGGCAATTGTCTTGAGCTGCTGCGTCGCATCCTTTGGCAAGAGACCGGCCTTCGCATGCTACCTGCGCGTTCGAAGTATAGCCCCAGGTGTTGCCTGATGTAAAGACCGCCGGTGGCCCAGGGCACAGCGTGTAAGGATCAGATTGTGTCGGGCGCGAACAATGGGCTGAATCTCTGAGGCTCTATCGCGTCCCATTGGTATAAAATGGCATCTATAGAACTGAACTGATATTGAACCAGACAGAACGGCCATTTATGCGCATATCTGTTATTCCTGCCGTCGCCGCAGCCGCAATTGGCTTGGTCCTTGTTCTTGCGATAGGCAGCCTGGTCTTGCGGCCACCACTTCCTCTGATCGCTGGCGCCGGATTTGATCGTGGAACGATCAGCCCCAATGCCGATGGCGAAAATGATGTCGCAATCTTTGAATATACGCTGTCGCGTCCAGCGTCAATCAGCTTGTCGCTGACTGCCGATGCAGGAAGCGCTTTCTACTTCCGGCAAGATCAAGCGCGTGGCGATGGCGAGTTTAGCGTGCTATTCAGCGGCGTGGTGGATGGCTTTCTACTGGCGGGCGAGAACCTGCCCGGACAGGTAGAGCGGCGGCTGATTCCAAATGGCCGGTACACCTGGCGCCTGGACGCCAGCGGCGCTGATGGCGAAACCATGAGCGCAAGCGGAAGCTTGAATGTCGAAGATGGCGATACGCCCTTGCCCATCATGTCTGAATTTGCCATCTCGCCCTCGATCTTTTCGCCCAATCAAGACGGCGTCGCCGATCGGGTCAGCATCAACGTATACCTGGAAAAGGATGTTGAACGGCTCGATGTCTTCCTACTCGGGCCGGACGGGGCGCGCATTCCAATTTCGGCGCGCGTCGAAGAGCGGCAATATGGCGAGGCGGGCCGGCACCGCTATGATTACGAAGGCGGCATTGATTTGGGCGCTGATCCGCCGCCCGATGGCGCCTACAAAGTGGTGGCGCTGGCGCAGGACAAAGTCGGGCAAAGGATGCGCCGGGAAGGCTTGCTGACTATCGAAACCGGCGGCAAGCCATACGCCGAGATTCAGCCGCAAGCGCCCAGCGTTGATGTCGCCTTCGCGGTCCAGCCCTTCGCCGACAAGTACTTCGCGACAGCCGACATGCCCGGCGAATTGCTGCCCAGGCCTTCGTATTCCGGATCGCTCGCCTATTCTCAACAGATCACAATACCGGTTGGCCACATGCTGGTCTTCAGCTTGACCGTAGACAATTACGGCGACGTACCAATAAGAACCAGCGGCCCGCCGCCCGGCACGGTTTACCGTCAAGACCAACTGGCGGGGACCTTGGGAAAATTCGATGAATCCGGCGTCTGGCGCGTCGGCATCCAATGCGAAACATCAATGTCCAGCTTTCCATATCGCTGGGCGATCGCCTCGGATGAAGACCTGACGGAAATTTATGACGAAGCCAGCGGCAATACCTACCGATACCTGCCAGCCAAGACGCAAGCTGTGGTTTGGGGGGCGGTGCGCATGATCGAAGCGATGGCGCGCAACCCGCAGAATTGCTGGGCCGGGTTGATTCATGAGGACGTCGCCATCAGCCTGCGCAACAATCACGTTGGCATGCGCTCTATTATGATCGCGGATCCGGCCGCCGCCGGGACCGGTTGATCGGGCGGGTGGACGCCGGATGACGGACTTAGCGACCGTAATCGTCACCTGGAATAACGCCGATGTGATCGTGGCGGCGCTAGAGAGCCTGCTCGACGATCTGGGGTCGAGCGGGCTGAAACATCAAGTGTGGCTGGTCGATTCCGGCTCCAGCGACCAAACGGTCGAAATCATTCGCGATCGCTTCAGCCAGGTGCGCTTGATCGTCGCCGCGGCGAACATCGGTTTCGGCGCGGCCAATAATCTGGCGATGCGCCGGATGGGTTTCGGGGGCGGCGCAACAGTCGAGGCCTTGCCGGCGGCTGTCTATCTCCTCAATCCGGACACGGTGACGCATGCCGGCGCTTGCCGTCGCTTATTTGACGCTTTGCAAGCCAGCGCGGGCGTTGGGGCTGTGGGCGCGCGCCTGACCTATGTCGACGGCAGCTTTCAGCACAGCGCCTTTCGCTTTCCGGATCTGGCGCAGATCTGGGCGGAGCTATTCCCGACGCCCGGCCGCTTGATCGAGGGCGGCTTCAACGGGCGTTATGCCCGCGCCGCTTATGCCGGGGGGGAGTCTTTTGACGTTGATTTCACGCTGGGCGCGACCATGATGCTCAAGCGCGATGTGATTTTGAAGACCGGCTTCTTTGACGAAAACTTCTTCATCTACTGCGAGGAGATCGATTGGGCTTGGCGCATCAAAGACGCGGGCTGGCGCATCCATTGCGTGCCCGAAGCCCACGTGACGCATATCGGCGGCAGCAGCACTTCGCAGGCTGCTCCGCGCAGCCTGATCCATCTGTGGAAAAGTAGGCTATTATTGTACGATAAACACTTTCCCATTTGGAAACGGCGGTTGGCGCGGCAACTCGTTGTTCTGGGAATGCGGCGCCGCCTGCGCAGCTTGCGCGACAGCGATGCGGAACTGGAGCGCGCCTTCAAAACTGTTATTGAGATGGCGACGTCATGACGCACCTTACGGCCATCGTGTTGACCCACAACGAATCCGAGCATATCGCCGATTGCATCAAGACGCTGCGCTTTGCCGATCGCGTCATTGTATTTGACTCCTTTAGCACCGATGACACCGTCGCCATTGCCCAGCGCTTCGGCGCGGACATCTTTCAGCACGAATTTGAAAACTACGCCGAACAGCGCAATGCCGCGCTGGACGCCGCCGATGAGATGACGGATTGGGTGCTCTTTGTCGATGCTGATGAACGCATCAGCGAAGCGCTGGCGTCGGAAATTCGCGATAAGCTCGCCTTGCCGGATTACGCCGGCTGGCGCCTGCCGCGTCACAATTACATCTTTGGGATATTGACCAAAGGCGCGGGCTGGTATCCCGATTTCCAAACGCGGCTGCTGCGGGTTGGCCAAGCTTATTACGACACCGCCAGGCCCGTGCACGAGGTCGTCAAGCTCTATGGCGACGAAGGAACGATCCGCAATCCAATCGTTCACTACAACTATCGCGATGTGGAACAATTCATGGACAAGCAGGAAAGGTACGCGCGCTACGATGCTCAAAGTTTGTACAAGAAGGGTGTTCGGCCGCGGCAGCACAATTTCATCTTACAGCCGCTGCGCCAATTCTACTGGCGTTATGTCACGCTTGGCGGCTACCGCGATCGTTGGCACGGCTTGCGGCTTTCTCTGATGATGGCGCGCTATGAGTATCGCAAGTATCAGATGCTGACGTCGCTCTGGCGGCAAGGATAGCGGCGCCCCGCGTTTGACACGGCCGCGCCGGCGCTATTGTGGAACCAGGATGCCGTAGCCCCCGTTGTTGCGGCGGTACAACACATTTATCTCGTCGCTGTCGGCGTTCATGAACATGTAAAAATTATGATCCAGCAACTCCAGTTGCTCGATCGCCTCATCTTCGTTCATCGGAATCATCTCGACCAGTTTGCGCCTGAATATCTCGGTCTGCGGCGTCTCTTCGGCCTCCCGGAAATCGGGTAACTCTTCGGCCATGTCAATTTCGGCGACTGTCGCGCGATAACGGTCGCGGACCTTCTGATTCTTGCTCTTGCGCTTGCTCTTGAAGCGGTCGATTTGCCGGTGCAATTTGTCAACCGCCTTGTTGATGGCGAAGCGAATCGTATCCCGATTTTCGATATCCAGCTTTTCTTCCGCTCGTAGAATCGCGCCGCGCGAATGCTGCATGGTGATCTGCGCGATCGCAAGGTCGGCGCCGCGATGCGTGCGAATGATCGCTAGCTCGACGCCAACATGCGCAATGTTAGGCAGATAACGGTCCAGCCTGTCGATTTTGGAGCGCGTATACTGTTCCAGAGCCTCGGTGATCTTTATGCCATCTCCATGAAGACTGATGTCCATCATAATTCTCCTGGCTTGACAACTTGATGGTTAAGAGTGACTGACGGTTAGGGCGAAGACAGCGCTGGCGCCTTGCGCGCGCAGCGCCCCGGCGCATTCTCGCAGCGTGGAGCCGGTCGTAACCACGTCGTCGATCAGCAGAACCGACAGGCCGTTCACGCGGGCGCTCGCTGAAAATGCGTCCTTCACATTCATGTGTCGCTCGCTTTGGGAGAGGCGCGCCTGCCGCCTCGTTCCGCGAATGCGCGCCAGCCACTCGGCACTGCTATTGATATCCAAAGTCTCGGCCACGAGCTGGCTCAAAAGTTGCGACTGATTATACCCTCTTTCCTGCAGCCGGTCGGCGAAGAGCGGCACAGGAACGACGAGATCAATTGGCCAACTCTGCCGCTGCAAGGCCGCGCAAAGCCTTGTGGCCAACGCGCCGGCCAGCCCGGTCGCGCCCTCGTATTTGAAGGCTTGCAGCGCGTCCTGCAGCAGACCTCGGTGCGGCCCGGTCGCGCAAAGGCCATCGAGGTTTTCGACTGATCTTGCGCTGATATCCAGCGCAATCAGCGCGAGTTTGCGCCGGCAGCAATCACAGAAGCGAAAATCGACCCGCCCGCAATGACCGCAGCAGGGCGGAAACACCAGGTCAATTAGCCAGTTGGCCGCCCGTGTTGCCTGCCATTCCAACTGCTGCGCGCCGCTCTCTGTGTTCACCGACATGTTTGCCCAGTCTGCGCCGGAACTAATTCGGATAAGTTGTATCGATTCTAGCACAGGCCTATGCAGATTATGTCGAACAAAGCTCAGCCTGTCTCTTCGGCGCGTCGTCGGGGGCGCCTGAACTGCCTCGGCAGGCGTGTTTGCGCCTTTAACCTTTGACTTGCCCTATGCTGTAGTAGAATCAATATTATGGCGGGGTTCGCCATGGGGAGGCGACGCAATTGCGGCGAGTTAATCACAACGGTCTGACATATTATCGAAATGAAGGCTGGGCAGACCTGCGTCACGGCATCTTTACTCGTCGGGGCGGCATTAGCAAATCGCACTGGAGCTCGCTGAATGTTGGGGCTTCAAATGGCGACGATCTTGACGCCGTGAAAGAAAACCAGGCCCGTATGTTCCGCGCCATTGATGTCAATCCGGCGCGGGCTGTCAGCAGTTGGCTGGTTCATGGCGTGGATATACTTGCCGCGACAAACCCAGGGCCGGGCAATGGCGATATTCCCAAAGCGGACGGGATTGTCACCAACCTGGCCGATACGCCCCTGGTCATGCGCTATGCCGATTGCGTGCCGCTGCTGTTATACGATGCTGTGAAGAAGGCGATCGGGCTGGGGCATGCCGGCTGGCGAGGCACGGTAAACGGGATGGCCGCTAGAATGGTGCGCGCCATGCAAAGGAATTACCGTTGTGAGCCCGCGGATATCCAGGCTGTCATCGGGCCGGCTATTTCGCGCCGGAATTACCCGGTCGGTCAGGACGTTGTCGGGCAAGCGCTGGCTTACTTCGGCCCGCGCGCCGATGTGATCGCGCCTGATCCGGCAAGCGGGTGCTGGCAATTTGACCTTTGGCGCGCAAATATTCGAGACTTGGAAGGCGCCGGACTAAGACAGGTGAAAGTTCTGGATATCTGCACATTCGAAAACACGGCGGATTTCTATTCGCATCGGGCGGAAAACGGCCGCACAGGTCGCTTCGGGGTGGTGATTTCTTTATGAGCATTGCGGACAGAATCAAGCGGGTCGAGGACCGCATCGCCGACGCTTGCGCCAAAGCCGGGCGGGATCCAGCGGAGATCACGATCGTAGCGGTCAGCAAGCTGAAGTCCCCAGCGGATATCATCAGCGCGGTCGAAGCTGGGCTGCAACACATCGGCGAAAACCGCGTAGAAGAAGCTGAAGCCAAGATCCCGCAGGTCAATGAGAAAACGGCTAGCCCCGTCACCTGGCACATGGTCGGCCACGTGCAGAGCCGCAAGGCTAGGCAGGTCCTGCCCCTATTTGACGTCGTACAATCGGTTGACAGTTTGCGTCTGGCCAAGCGGCTATCGCGATTTGCGCTGGAGCAGGGCCGCCAAGTCGACCTGCTCCTGGAGGTAAATGTCTCTGGGGAAGCATCCAAATACGGTCTGGCGGGTTACAATTGGTATCGAGACAGTGCAATACTGGATCAATTGCAGGTCGCGGCAGGCAGTATCGCAGCCCTGCCCAATCTGCGGGTGAACGGGCTAATGACGATGGCGCCGTTCCAAGCCGAGCAAGCGGCGATCCGCCAGGTCTTTTCCGACTTGTACGGGCTGCGCGAGGCGCTGGCTGGTTCGCTGAAGCTGCCCTTGCCGGAATTGAGCATGGGCATGACGGACGATTATCCGCTTGCGATAGAAGAGGGCGCGACTATCGTTCGTATCGGACGCGCAATATTTGGCGATCGCAAAGATTCCGAAAGATAAATGAAAGGCAACATGTGATATGAACTCATTGATTCTGCTTCTGTACTGGGCGTTGCAAGCCTATCAACTGATACTGCTGGCGCGCGTCCTGATGTCCTGGATACCGAATCTTGACCACAATAACCCGATCGCCCGTTTTCTGTATCAGGCGACCGAACCCGTCCTGGCGCCGATTCGCAGCGCGCTGCCACAGATGGGCGGTATTGATCTGAGTCCGCTGGTTGTCTTCCTCGGGATCAGCGTGTTGATGCAACTGGTCGTCTGAGCCGCCGCTTCAAGAGTCCGGCGCCGCCTTGTTGCGCCGGCGCATCTGCGAAAATCTACTGCATTCGGATGAGTATCCGGCCGCAGTTTTGACAGTTTACCATGCCTTCCTTTCGGTTGATGGCGATGATGACCGTGTGATTTTGTTCGATGCCGCAGATGGTGCAGGCATTCTCGTTCAGGACCGCGATTGGCCGATTGGATTTCGGCGTCCGCATGCCATTGTAAATCTTGAACATATCGGGCGGGATCTCCTTAATGGCGCCTTTACGCCGCGCCAACATGTCAGTGACCGTCTTGGTCAGCGCTTCTTTTTCCGCCAGCAACTCGCGGTTCTGGTCCCCATGCTCCTCTTGCGCCGCATTCAGCGCCGCCTCCGATTCGTCGAGCTGCTGCTTTCGCTCGTCGCGTAGACCATTTAACCGCAGCAACTCTTCATCAAGCACGGTCTTGCGCCGGGCCAGCGCCTCGGTTTCCATCTGCATATCTTGCAATTCTTTGGGGTTGCTGACCTCGCCGCTGTATAGCCGCGTTTCGGCGGCCGCGCGCTTTTCCACCAAGGCGGCGATTTCAGCCGTCATGTCCGCCGCTTGTTTTGCCGCATCTTCGTATTCTGCGCCGGCTGTGGCGAATTGGGCCTCGGCTTCGCGCAAGGCGTCGTCTTCCTCCATTTGCGAATTGATCGACTTGATGCGTTTACTGCGGTCAATGATGTCTAGCTCAAGCTCCTGAATACGATATAACGCCAGCACGTCTAACATGGATACCAACCTCGTCACAAAACGGTACAAAGCAGTCGCTCATCAATGATAACGCAAGTTGTAAACTCTTGGTGGAAGTTTGTTAAATGTTCTATTTTTCAGGCTGCGAATTCAGATGAAAATACTCGCGCCGGGGCGGCGCATCCGCGCTGCCGGCGAAGCGCGGCGCATCGGTACAGATTGCGGGCGGCATGAGATGCTAAAGGCGGAAGCCATTTCGTGAAAAAGATCCTGAGAGAACGCGCGCTCGCGGAGCTGTATGCCGGCCTGTTGGACTGGGATTTCGACGAGCGGGAGTACGCCATTTTTCGGCTCTCGTTGATTCTTCAGCGCAGCCAAGCCGACGCTGCCGATCGTCACGCGCCCGACTTTTACGGGGAGAATCTGACACGCGACTTGCTGCGCATTCGCATGTCGACGGCGGAACAGCGAGAGGCGGCAGAAGCCCTGGCGCAAGTGATGGCAGATTTCCCGAAAAGCCGACCTAGCGCCTTGTGGGCCTGCAGCCAACTTTCGACCGAAATCGGCCTGCCCTTGGCGCTGGCCAAGGCGCGTGAATACGGCGGTCAGCTTGGCGACGAAGCCGCTTATCAAGTGTGCCGGGCGCTGGCGCATTGGCTGACGAGCGGCGGCTTGACACAGCAATTCATCGATATGCAGCTCGACGGCGCCGGCCGGCTGCGCTGTGTCGAACGCTGGTCTGATTCCGCCGATGCGCGGCTCGCCCAAGCTGCCAGACGTCTCCGCCGTATCTTTAAGTCGACGGGCGGATGAATGTCTCGGCGCAGGCGCTTGGAGCTGCGTTCTATCCAGCTGGATTCTGCGCATCTTGACATCAAATGACCGCGAAACTGCACTATAATGAGGGCGATCGCCCGGCGGCAATTACAGGGACGGCAGCATGGCAGGTCTATTCGATAAGATTTCAATATTAGTCAACGCTCAAGTTAATGATCTGCTTGGCAAGAATCCCCGCTCGCCTCTGGCGCGTTACCGACTGAACGCGGACGAATCCGAAAAGAATCCGCGACGGACAGCGCTGACCCTGCGCCAACGCCTCGACGAAGCTGTCGATTATGAAGATGAGTTGCAGGCCAAGGTCGATGCGATTATGCAGGACGCGCTGGCGTTGGACGGGCAGGTGGATGAGATGCTGCGCAGCGGCGATGAGTTCGGCGCGCGGCGCCTGCAGGGTCAGCTCAACATGAAACAGCAGCAATTGACGATTGCCGAGTCGGAATTGCATGACCATCGACTCGTGACGCAGCACTTGATGCGAGAAATGGCGGCTCTGGATTCGGCGCTGGACAGCCGTGAAAGACGCGCCGGGTCGCGGACTCCAATCGGGGAGGGGCAATCACGGCGCCGGCGGATCCCGGTCGAAGGCCCGGCTTCGGATGACAAGGCGGCGGACGGCACGCTGCTGGGGGCTGTCTCGGGCAAGCTGAATGAAACCCGCGAAAGCCTGGAAAACCTGCTCAACAAGCCGCCGGAGACTGATCCGCCGGCCGTTCCTCGTCGCTATGACAGGTTCGATATCGTCGATGAAGCGCCGGATCCTCGCCAGCCTAAACCCCATCGGAAAGACGCAAATGAAATGAAGGGGAGATTGTCGCGTTTGAGCCGTCCGGCCGACGAAGGCGAATAGATTGCCAAATGCTCGGACTGCTAAACCCCGTCGGCGCTGCCGGACTCCAGCCGGTCAACCAGATCCTGCATTGATCTTTCAATATATGGGAAGCCAAGCCAGGCGCTCATCAAGCCGAAGAGGCCCCCTGTGACGATCCGCAGGAGCGGCGTCGTTTCCCGCACCGGCCAGAATTCAAAGGGCGGGTAACTCAGCAGTTGGCTGAATCCGTCCAGACCCACCGGCCCCAGCCCGACAATGAGATAGAGCCAGAAGGGCAAGGGTCTGATTTGCCAGCGATAGCGCCGGTAGATCAATCCGCCGACGAAGATCATGCTGTAGATCGCCAGGTCGCGGGCGCAGAGACTGGTCTTGTAGCCCATGGTTTCATCGCCGGTGAAATGACGGGCCGCGAATTGCTGCGCGACGCTGAAGCGCCCCAGGTCTTCGGCGCTGCCTGGCGGCGCCCCGCGGCTGCCGCTGTTAAGCGACGACCATCGTTGGTACTGCTCGAGGAAGGCATCCGAATTGGCGGCGAATTGCTCGAAGGGCAAATATGCCGTTCCCGCGGCTGCGCGCGGGTAAAAGGCCTGCTCGCCAAAAACGAAGGGCGAGCGAAAAGCGAACTGATGACAGAAGGGGCTGTAAAGCGTGTAGATGAAGTCGGCCGGTCCCGGCAAACCCAGCTTGGCCAACGTCGGCGCCAGCCAGGGCAGGCTGATATAGAGGAACAAGAGCAAGAGGACGGGGCGCAGCCAGTTGCGCGCGGCGGCCAGCAGCGACAGCCTCAGCGTCGACCCAACTTGAGCTAAAATGCGAGAACCTGGCATTTCATTAGACGCGCCCGGACAGGCGCTCGATATCTCTCAGCAAAGACGGTATAGAAACAGTACCGAAATAGATCTGCCTGATACGCCGCCCGCGATCGAGCAAGAATGTCGTTGGCGCGCCCCGAACTTGATAAGTTCCCGCAACCAGATTCCGGGAATCCAGCAGCACATCAAAGGTCAGGCCGTTAACGGCAACCCAGCTATTCACGGCCTCGGCGCTTTCTCCCAGGTTTACCGCCAGAATCCTCAGTTCGCCCGGATTTGCTTCTGCAAGCCGCTGCAAATTTCGCATCTCCCAGCGGCAGGGACCGCACCAGGTAGCCCAGAAGTTGATGATGATGATCTCATCGCTAATCTGGTCCAGCGACAGCCTTGGGCCTTGCGCCCGGTTCAATGCGAAGTTGGGCGCGAGCGAGCCGACTTCCGGCGCGACATCAAGCGCTCGCTTGTAAGCGCTGTCGCGTAATCCGGAGCGAACCGGCAATCCGATAGCGAAAACAAGCGCAATCGCTGCGCCCAGGCAAATGAGCGCGGCGAGCAATTGGCCGAGTTTCTTGAGATTGCCCATTCCTGTTAAGGCGCTGCGAGTTACTGCTCGGCGAAGGCGGCGGTCAGCATCTCGCCCAGTTGATCTTCGGTCATAATGCCGAAATGACGCGCCAATATGATACCGCCCTTGCCAATCAGGAAAGAACTGGGACGTGTCTGAATGGCGTAGCTATCGTTAATCTCGCCGCTCTCATCCAACGCCAGGGCGAAGCTGAGGCCGAATTCATCGCGAAAGTCGCGCATCGCCGCCTCGCTGTCATTGTATGCGATAGCGAGGATCTCGAAGCCGGCGCCGCGCCATTCATCGTAAGACTTCTGGAATTCAGGCATCTCTCGCCGGCAGGGCCCGCACCATGTCCCCCAGAAATTCAAGAGAACGACTTGGTCCTTAAGATTTGAGAGCGCGATGTTTTCGCTTTCAAGCGTCGTGAGCGAGAAGTCAGGCGCGCGGTTGCCTTCCGCCAAGCCGATTGCCGGCTCCAGATCGCCCGCGATATCGGTGAGGCTGTTAATCAGATTGCCAACCAGGGACAGCGCTTCGCCCTCATCCTCCGCGCTTGTCGCGGCGGCGCCGGCGATTAGGGGTTCGGCGTCGCGCGCCTTAATGCGGAAACGCGCCGCGCCATTGGCCGATACCTGGCGAATGACGACGCGATACAAGCCGGCGCTCTCCAATTCAAGCGCCTGCACGGGATAATATCTGCCGTCCAGCGTCGCGCTCTCGGCCTTGCTCCCGCGCGCAATCTCAGAATCTGCCGGATTGTAGACTGAAAGTTCAAATGCCGGCGCCTCTTCGTTTATGCTGCGCACTTCAACATCGATGACATCGCCGGCCTCGGCATGGAAGAGATATTCCAGCGCCGAGACCTCGGCGGTGAAGCGACCGCTTGCGCTTTGGTTGATCGCCACCGGGATGAGCGCGCCGCTCATGCAGGGACCTACATGCTGCAGCGCTAGCGCGCCTTCAAAGAAGCCGACGCCGCACTCTTCCACGCGAAATGTGAAATCAGCAAACTCGCCTTGTGAAAAAGTCTGGCTCAAGCTTTGCAAGCGCCCGCTGGCGACAAGCACGCCGATTACAATAAGCAGAGCGCCGCTGGCCAGCTTGATTTTATTCAGATGCCGCTGCAGCTTGCGGAGGGCGCCCTGGGCGCTGTTCAGCAGCAGGGCAGTGATGATGAAGGGGATGCCAAGGCCAACTGAATAAGCCGAAAGCAGCAGCATGCCCTGGGCGATATCGCCGCTGCTGGCGCCGGTTGCCGCCGCGACGGTCAAGATCGTTCCGAGCAAGGGACCAATGCAGGGCGACCAGCCAGCCGAGAACACCATGCCCATAAATGCTGAGCCGGCCAGGCCTTCCTTGCCGCTTGAGCCGATTTCGCCACGGGTATCGGCATAAAGCGCCCCTTCCAGCCATTCCAGCAATCGGTTCCAGAATACAGCCGGCTGCGTAAAGGCGCCGTTGAGGAACATCGCCAGCGCCAAACCGGCGGTCAGCGGCAGCGCCACCAGCGCCTGCCCCAGGAAGCCCCAATAGAATACCCCGCCGGCGACCACGACAAAGCCCAGGCTGAGCAAGACATTATCCAATATGCCAGCTTGCCCCTTCTTGCGCAGCCAGGCGAAAAACTGTGGCGCCAGGCCCATGAATTGCAAACCGAAGAAAATGATGACCAGGCCGCCGACGCGTCCGATGATTTCGGTGAAGGCGCCGACGTGCCGGCCGGCAATGCTGGAGAGCGCAGTCGTGAAGAGGCCGATCAGGACGAAGACGAGTGTGAACCCGGCGACGAATGCGATACCATGCAGCAGCATCTGCAGGCGCATTGCCAAGCCTGCCGAACTGGAAGCGCCTGAAGTCATCTGCTGGCTGACATTGTGCGTAAGCCGTCCGCTCATGTAGCCAATATAGGCGGGCACCAGGGGCAGGACGCAAGGCGATATGAAGGACAGAATGCCGGCTGCCAGGGCCAATCCAATCGTGACATTATCCATAGTGGAATTCTCCTGAACCGCAACGGGGAGTTGGGTTCATTTCGCGGCCATTGTATAGGTCCGACGATGCCATCAACTCATTACGAGAGCCTTGCTCATGAATTACCGCCATGTTATGCGCCGCCATTCAGCCGAATTGTACTGAAGCCGTGCCATGCGAAAAGAGATCCTTTGCGCGCCGGTCATTTGCCGTCGCTCGCTAGCAAACTTTGGAGCAGCGCGCTTTGCTCGCTCTCATTACGGATCGCGCCGTCAATCCAGGCGTCGTGCAATTGATCAAGTATGCGCCGGTAGATTGGGCCGGGCGGCAAGCCCATAGCCTTGAGGTCCTTTCCAGTGATGGTCGCGCCTTGGTAGCGCCAGCGCAGCATGTAGTTGGCGAGCCGTTCGCGGGCAAGCGGCTTCTCAAGGGAGAGCAACCAGGCGGCGTGTATGGCGCTTTCGGGCAGTTTATCGAGTACCCGGCTCAGCCGGCTGGGACGCGCGCGCGGGTCGTTCAGCGCTCCGCCGTCGGCGATCAGCTTGACGCATTCGACCACCGACGCATTCACGGCATTTGACAGATGGAGGCGTTCGCACAAGGCCAGCGCATTGCCCACGCCGACGCTGTGCAGCATGAGGCTCCATTTGAGCGCGACCGCCTCACTGGCAGCGGTTCGCCAGGGCGGATGGGCCGACTCGGCTCGCGCCAATATTTCCGGAAGTTGTTCGCTAATGCGGAAGGCCGGATGAATCGCTTCCAGGGCGCCAATCCCACCCAGGCGAAGGAGCATGTCGCCCGCAAGCTCTTCGCACAGGATGAGATCGAGCTCATTGCGGAGGCGCGCGCCGCTGAGTCGCGCGAGCAAGGGCAGCGCCGACCGCATCCAGCGCCCGGTCCGCTCTTCGGCCGCGAAACCGAGACGGACCGCGAAGCGAATGGCCCTGAAGATGCGCGTCGGGTCGTCGACAAAGCTCCGATCATGCAGGGCGCGGATCCGCCCGGCGCGCAGGTCATCAAGGCCGCCGCAAACATCAATCAGGCGTCCATATTGCCGCTTCGGGCTGAGCTGCAAAGCGAGCGCGTTGATCGTGAAATCCCGACGCCGCAAGTCGTCTTCAATTTGGCCGGGGCTGACCGTGGGCAGGGCGGTCGGATAAGCGTAGCCTTCGGAGCGCGCCTGTACGAAATCGACGCGATGAGGAGTTTCTTCCTGCGGCAGCGCCAGTTGATCCGCTGCGCGCTTGTCCAGTATCCATGTCGCGGCGCCGAATTGCTGATAGGAGCCGAGCCTGCCGCCATATCGACGCGCCATCGCCCCGGAAAAGGCGATAGCATCGGCTTCGAGCGCAAAATCCAGGTCGGGTTTGCCGCGGCCCAGCAAAACATCGCGTACGACGCCGCCGACCAAATAAAGCCTTAGATTACGATCCTGCGCCCGGTTGGCGATGATGCGAATCAGTTTGGCGACAGCCGGTCCGAATACACCTTCAATATCGCCGGCGCTGACGAGAGGGGATGCGTCGGCATTCCTCGCGCTGGACATGGGGCGTAGCAACCTCAAGCCTAGGCCGGCACGACCCAGGGCCCGACCAACTCGCGCTCCAGCATGCTGAGAGAAGTGCCGAAGTTGAAAAAGGCGAGCAGCGCGTAAACCAATGCCGCCTGTCGATCGTCGCGTCCATGCATCAGGCTGAAGAGGCCGGGCATGATAATCGCCAGCCATAGCATGTAAAGCAGGTATACGATCACGCGACCGGAACGGGGCTGCAGCCCGGAAAACAGCAAAAACAAACCCGCGAGCAGCGTCACGGCCGCCAATAGCGCATAGGTTAATACGGCGCCCAGATAGTGGCCGGAGATCGACGTCCGGCGCGCGGCTACCGCAGCGGCCCAGACGCCCAGCGCCAAGGAATAGAGGATATGCATATTAAACAGGATCTGGTGGATTGCTGTCATTTGCGCTCCTGCCGCACATTGAGGCTTTCCGCCATTTTATCATATCGCGCGCCGGTCGCGCTTAGGCGATGGACAGCAGGCCCAGGTTGGACGCCAGCCAAAAGAGCGCGACCAGATTCGCCACGATCAAGCCGGGGCGCTGCATATTGGCGCCATCGCGCGCCAGATTGCCGCGCATGTCCAATTCCCAGGGGAACATAAGGCAGATCACGACGCCTATGATCAAAATCGTGCCCAGCCAGGCGGGAAACATGCCCTGCAGAATCGCCGCGCCCGCGCAAATTAGCGCGCAGAATATAGAGAGATACCCTAAAACAGATGTCGGTCCCTTCCCAAGGAGTACGGCGGTATTCCGCAAACCCGCTTGCTTGTCCAACTCATAATCCGCCACCTGATTGTAGAATTGCCCGTAGGCGGAAAACAGGCTTGCCGCCGCGATCACAAGCCAGACGGCGCGCGGTTCCCGGCCATAGACGAAGAACCCAGTGGCGACGAGTAATCCGCTAAGCATGAGCGCATGCGCGACGACATCGGTTACGGGACGTGCCTTCAGTCGAAACGGGCGCGCCGAATACAGATAGCACAGGGCCAATGTTATGCCGCCGAGCAAGAATGCGAGCCCTCCACCCAGGGCGTATATCCCGGCGGACATGGCAAAGGTGACGACGGTGACAGCGATTCCTTCCCGTCGGCCCAATAAACCGCAACTGATCACATTATGCGCCTTCTTTTCCGGCTCCAAAGCGTCATCGGGCGCATCTTCGATGTTATTGATCATGAAGGCGAAGGACATCGCCAGGATATTCGCCGCCAGCACGGCGAACAGGCGCCAGTCAACCGCTTGAACCTGGGACTCGGCCGCGAGCAATCCGCCCACAATTGTCAACGGAACGGTGAAGGGCACATGTTCGCGCCAGCGCGACAGGCGAATGACCGCGACGACTTTATTCTGGCCGCTCTGGGCGGGGGAGGCTTGGACGTCTTCCAAATTGCACACGTCATGGCAGCGTTCAACAATAGCCCTGGAATATAGCACAGGACGGGCGCGGCATGATATGGGGCGCTTGCCAAAACTCAGGGCAATCGCATCAAAATCACAATGAGCCGTTCGCCACTAAAAATGTGCAAATGTAGGGGCGTCTCGTGAGACGCCCGTTGAAAATGGCCTGCAAATTGCGGGCGTTTCAGCGAAACGCCCCTACAGATTACGAAATG
>JAJDUC010000002.1 GCA_022826865.1 Anaerolineae bacterium | reverse complement strand
GGTAGTGTATCCATTTCGGTTGAAATAGTCTGGTAGGGGCGATCCGGTGGATCGCCCGATGGGTACGAACAGGATCGATATTGGGCGACTCACCGAGTCGCCCCTACCAAATCGTCGGTATTTGAAGAAATTCAACCGACTTCGATACAGTACCAAAATGTAGCTAAGGTGACGGGCCGACTCCAACCTGACGCAATGTAATTGGATGGGCTAGAATTGCTCTAGCGAAGTCGGGCTGGATGCCTGCCACAGGAGACATAATGGCGGAAGCGAATCTGATCACACTTTCCCAGCCGCGTTCGGCCGCCGCGGAAGCATTTCGCAGCTTGCGGACCAACTTGATGTTCAGCAGCGTCGATAAGCCGATCCGCACGCTGCTTGTGACGTCGGCTGCGCGGGAAGATCAGAAGAGCGTCACGCTGGCCAACCTCGCCGTCACCTTTGCGCAAGGGGGCAACCGAACCATTCTGGTTGATGCGGACTTGCGGCAGCCAAAACAGCGCGAGATTTGGGATATCGGCAATGAGCGCGGTCTCAGCGCGATGATGGTGGAGGACGCTTTAATTGCGGCGCCCCCGCTGATCGCAACTCAAGTGGACGGCCTGCAGCTTCTGGCTTCGGGCGAGTTGCCGCCAAACCCGGCCGACCTGCTGGGCGGCAGGAGGATGGACGATATCATCAATGCCTTGAAAGAGCTTGCCGACTACGTGCTCTTCGACAGCCCGCCCGTGCTCGCCGCAACCGACGCCGCCCTGCTGGGCATCAAGCTGGATGGCGCCCTGCTAACGGTGCGCGCCGGCGATACGCGCCGCGATCATACGGCGCAGGCCAGGCAAGCGCTGGAGCGTGTCCATGTGCGTGTCGTCGGCGCTGTGCTGACGAACGCCCCAAGCGAAAACAGAGTCGCTTATTAACCTGACTATATGATCGCTTCCAGACTATCCTGTTTGCCTTCGATTTCGCCAGCTGCCTGGGCTGGCCTGGCAAGTCGGCGAGATTCCGCACGCTCGGCGAGCCGGGGTTTCCCAAGCGAAATTCAAGCAGCGAGGTCGCGCCGATGAAAGGCCTCATTCTCAGCGGTGGCAAGGGCACGCGCCTCTATCCCTTAACTTATACGCGCGCCAAGCAACTCATCCCGGTCGCGAATAAACCCGTGCTCGTCCGCGTCATCGAGGCAATTCGGGAAGCCGGCGTGCGCGAAATTGGCATCGTCGTCGGCCACACCGCGCCGGAGATCAAAGACGCCTTGGGCGACGGCGCCAACTGGAACGTTGAACTCACCTATATTCGGCAGGACAGCCCGGATGGATTGGCGCATGCGGTCAAGATTTCGCGGGACTTCCTGGGTGATGATTCATTTGTCATGTTCCTGGGCGATAACGTCATTGAAGGCGGCATCAGCCGACTGATACGGGACTTCGCCGACAACAATTGGAACAGCCAAATTGTGCTGAAGGCGGTGGGCAACCCGTCCGCTTATGGCGTCGCTGAAATGCGCCCGGATGGCAGCATCAAAAGATTGATCGAGAAGCCGGACCGGCCGCCAAGCAATTTGGCGCTGGTCGGCATATATATGTTCGACCGACACATATTCGAGGCCGTCGACAGCATTGCGCCCTCCGCGCGCGGGGAGTACGAGATTACCGACGCCATTCAATGGCTGATCGATCAGGGCTACTCGGTGTATCCACATGTTCACAAGGGCTGGTGGATTGACACCGGCAAGCCGACCGATATGTTGGAAGCCAACAGCTATGTGCTCGAAGAGATCGAGCCGAAAATTGACGCCAGCGCTGAAATTGACGCAAACTCCACCGTGGATTCGCGCGTGACCGTCCAGGCCGGCGCGCGCATCGTCAACAGCGTATTGCGGGGACCAACCGTCATCGGCAAGGACACCTGTATCGAAAACAGTTACATTGGCCCGTTCACAAGCGTTTACCATGGCTGCGAGATTCGCAATTGTGAGATCGAGCGCAGCATCATCCTAGAGAATAGCCGCTTGCTGGATATCGATCAGACCTTGCGCGACAGCCTGATCGGCCGGAATGCGACGGTCAAGCGCAGCGACAGCAAACCGAGCGGCATTAAGATGAATCTGGGCGATCACGGCACGCTCTGGGTCTAGCGCGTAATGGCCATTCAAACGGAAAAGAAAACATGAAAAACATTCTGGTCACGGGCGGCGCAGGCTTTATTGGAAGCGCCTTTGTGCGGCATATGGTCGCGGCTTATCCCGATTACAATATCATCTGCTACGACAAGCTCACCTATGCCGGCAACATCGACAATCTTTTGTCCGTCAGCGATGAAGGGAATTACCGCTTTGAACGCGGCGACATTGCCGATCGCGCGGCTGTTCGGCATATTCTGGAAATCTACTGCATCGACACAATTGTCAATTTTGCGGCAGAGAGCCACGTCGACCGCAGCATACTCGATCCGGACGCCTTCATTCACACCGATGTCGTAGGCGTTTATATCTTGCTGGATGAGGGGCGGAAACGCGGTATCAAGCGCTTCTGCCAGGTTTCGACCGACGAAGTCTACGGCGATATCGAAGCCGGGCATTCAAGCGAAGATGACCGCTTTCTGCCCAATAGTCCCTATGCCGCCAGTAAAGCCGGCGGCGAGCTGATGGCGCGCGCCTATCATGTGACCTATGGCATGGACACAATAATCACGCGCGGCAGCAACACCTACGGTCCCTTTCAATATCCGGAGAAGCTGGTGCCCTTCTTCACCACCGAAGCGCTCGATGACAAGCCGCTGCCGGTATATGGAGACGGGAAACAGATTCGCGACTGGCTCCATGTCGAAGACCATGCCCGCGGCGTCGACCTGGTATTGCATCGGGGCGTCGCAGGCGAGGCCTACAACCTGGCCGGCGAAAACCAGCGCTGCAATATCGACATTACTCATCGCATCCTTGAGCTATTGGGCAAGCCGCGATCACTGATCCGGCATGTGCCCGACCGCGAAGGCCATGACAGGCGCTATGCAATGACGGCGGAAAAAGCGCGGGCTTTGGGCTGGCAGCGCCAGTACGACTTCGATCAGGGCCTGGAAGCGACTGTAGACTGGTACGTCAGCAATGAATGGTGGTGGCGCAAGATCAAGACAGGCGAGTACCTGGATTTCTACAAGATGCAATACGCCCAGCGCCTCGCCTCCCTCGAGGCATAAGCCGCGCAGCCGGATCGGTATTCCTTTCAAGGAGTGGCGTCTTGCCGAATAACATATCCATTATTGTCCCAAGCCAATGAAGGTATTAATCACCGGCGCGGCCGGCAATCTGGGCGCGGAGCTTGGCCGGCAGCTTGAGAGCCGGCATACTGTGCTCGGCGCCGACATCCTGGATGGCGTCGATTACCGTTTGGATGTGACAGATTTTGAAGCCTGCCGTCGCCTCCTGGCGGAGGTCGCCCCCGATATCGTATTGCATCCAGCGGCTTGGACCGATGTCGACGGCTGCGCGCGGGATCCCGCGCGGGCGCTGCTGATCAACGGCGTAGGCACGGCGCACCTGGCCGCCCTGACCGCTGGGCAGGGCATACCGATGCTCTATGTCAGCAGCAATGAAGTGTTCGACGGCCGACTAGGGCGCCCCTATGTCGAATTCGACCGCCCGAACCCGGTTAATGCCTACGGTTACAGCAAATGCTACGGCGAGCGCGCCCTGGCGCAGGTGAACCCGAAACACTATATCGTTCGCTCATCCTGGCTATTCGCCCATGACGGGCGCAATTTCATCCAGGCGATTCTGTCTGCCGCCGCGGCCGGCAAGCCCCTGCGCGTCGTCACCAACGAAGTGGCGAACCCAACCTATACAAATGACCTGGCGGCGGCGATCGCTTCACTGATCGAGACGGAGCGCTTCGGCAGCTATCATCTCGTCAACGAAGGCGCTGTCAGCCGCTGGCATTTTGCGCGATTCGCGCTTGATTGCGCCGGCTTTGCCGAGGCGCCTGTCGCGCGCATCAGCCGGCATGAGTGGCAACGCCCTTCCCTGCCCCCGGAATATACGCCGCTGGCGAATATCGCCGGCGCCAGCATCGGCGTCGTGCTTCGCCCCTGGCAAGAAAGCCTGCGCGCATTCCTCGAAGCCGAGGCCTCAGGCTAATGACGCAAGCGCGTTTATCGGTGGTCATACCAAATTGGAATGGCGTAAAGTACCTGGGCGCCTGCCTGGACGCCTTGCGCCAACAGACTTATGCCGAAATCGAAATCCTGGTTGTGGACAATGCCTCGGCGGACGGATCAAGAGAATTTGTCCGCGCCGGTTATCCCGAAGTCCGCCTGATTGAATTGCCCGCGAATCGAGGTTTCACCGGCGCCTGCAATGCTGGCATCGAGGCGGCGACCGGTGAGTTCATTGCGCTTTTGAACAACGATACTGAAGTCGACCGCGCCTGGGCCGCGGAGCTTGTAAATGCCTTCGCCGGGCATCCCGAGGTCGGCATTGTCGCCAGCAAGATGCTGCTCTTTGACCAGCGGGAACGCTTTCATACCGCCGGCGACTACTTCACAACAGATGGACGCGCCGGCAATCGCGGCGCCTGGCAGATCGACCGCGGCCAATTTGATCGCGCCGAATACGTTTTTTCGGCTTGCGGCGGCGCAGCCGCTTATCGCCGGTCGATGCTGCGGCAGATCGGCACGCTCGATGACGACTTTTTCTTCTTGCTGGAAGATGCCGATCTGGCATGGCGCGCGCAATTGGCCGGCTTCAAAACCTGGTATGCGCCGAGCGCCATCGTCTATCACCATTTGTCCGCAACCGGCGGCGGCGCGATCGCAAGCTACCATGACGGGCGCAACGGCATTTGGCTGATCGTCAAGAACGTGCCCGATGCGCTGCTTCGCCAATACGCCGGGTTGATTCTAAGCAGTCAATTGTCGCTGGCATGGGAAGCCCTGAAGTCCTGGCGAGGGCGCGAGGCGCGCGCGCGTTTGCGCGGCATGCTGTCGGGATTGCTCAATATTCGCGGCGCTATCCGCAAGCGGCGCCAAATTCAAGCGAGCAAAACCGTGTCGGATCAATACTTGGAAAGCGTCTTGACCCGGAGCTGACGCCATTTTTGCGGTGTTTGATACAACGCGCAGTCGGCCGCATGTACATATTCCAATCTTTACGTATGATTAGGTCAAAATTGCGATGCTCGCGCCAACCTATAATCGGGAGTACGTCGTTTGAGCAAGCCCTTCCTGAGCATTGTGATACCGGCGCACAATGAAGAGCATCGGCTGCCGCCCAGCCTGGCGCAAATTGACAGCTTCCTGGCCGGGCAGGCCTTCACCGCGGAAGTGATCATCGTCGAGAACGGCAGCCGGGACCGCACCTTCGATGTGGCAATGGAGTGCGCGCGCCGCTACCCAATCGTCCGCGTGATTCAATCGCCGGACAACTTGCGCGGCAAGGGCTTGGCCGTAAAACAGGGCATGCTGGCGGCGACCGGGGATTGGCGCTTCATTTGTGATGCCGACCTATCGATGCGGATTGATGAATTGACGCGTTTTCTGCCGCCGGAAACCGAGGGATATGACATCGCGATCGCCAGCCGCGAGGCGCCGGGATCGATTCGAGTGGATGAACCGGAGTATCGTCATCTCATGGGCCGCGTGAACAACTTCATCATAAAAGCGGCCGCCATCAATGATTATGAAGATACGCAGTGCGGCTTCAAGTTATTCAGCGGGACGGTGGCGGAAGACCTTTTCAACGCGCAGCGAATGAATGGCATCGGCTTTGATGTCGAGCTGCTATTCATCGCGAAGAGGCGTGGCTACCGCGTCAAGGAAGTGCCCATCACCTGGTATTTCGATCCCTATTCCACAATGCGGCTCTGGGATGATTCGGTCCGGATGCTGAAAGAGATCTGGCAGATCAGGCGCAACTGGCGTCAGGGGCTTTATGAAAAGGCCAGCTAGATCCAACGCCACGGCAAGCCTCCAGCACGAACGGCATTATTTCCGCTACGGCTGCCGCTTCATCATCGGCCTGGACGAGGCAGGCCGCGGTCCCCTGGCTGGTCCAGTCGCGGCGGCGGCGGTCGCCCTGCCTTTGGAAAGAACAGACCTCAGCAGGATCCTGCGCGGTCTGCGCGACAGCAAAGATATGAACGCACCCCAGCGCGAAGCAATGAGCGCGCGCATCAAAGACATGGCGCTCGCCTGGGGCATCGGCCACAGCAGCGCCGATGATATCGATCGCATCGGCATCATCGGCGCGACCAAAGCCGCCATGCAAAGCGCACTGGAGCAGGCGCTCAGCCGGACCGACCGGCAACCCGATTGTTTGTTCCTCGATTATATGCTCTGGCCCGAACGCCGGGATATTCCGCAGGCGAGCATTGTACATGGCGACCGATATTCGCTTAGCATTGCCGCAGCCAGCGTCCTCGCAAAAGTTTGGCGCGACGCCCAGATGGTCAAACTGGACGCGCGCCACAGCCAATATGGCTTCGCCCAGCACAAAGGATATGGCACGCCGTCGCACCTGCGCGCGCTGAAGCAGTTTGGCCCATGCGACGCGCACCGGCGGTCCTTCCAGCCTGTGCGCGCGGCGCTCAGCGAATGCCCGCAATGACTGCGCCCGGCGGCTGTCGGCCGGCGTCGCATCCCCGACAGGCGCGAAATCGCGGCGGGAGAGACCAGTGAAATTGGCGCTGGTCCACGATTGGCTCAATCAAATCGGGGGCGCTGAGGATGTGCTGGACGCCTTGGTCAGGTCTTTTCCCGAAAGCCCGATATACACCAGCATTTACGCGCCCGAGAATTTGCCGGCTCATTATCGCAGCTGGGATATCCGAAAGCTTTGGATCGACAAGCTTCCGGCGGTACATCGGCGCCATCAGCGCTACTTGCCATTTTATCCCCTGGCCTGGGGCCAACTGCGCCTGACCGACTTCGATGTTATCTTGAGCAACAAGAGCGGCTTCTGCCACGGCTTGCGATTTGCCCCTGAGACCCTGCACATCTGTTACTGTCTAACGCCGACGCGATACGTCTGGCAACTCGAGAATTATCTGGCGGGCGAGGACTTTGGGCGGCCGGTCCACTGGATATTGGGGCCGCTGATGAAAATGCTGCGCCGCTGGGATTTTGCAGCCGCGCAGCGCGTATCCCACTTCATCGCCATCAGCAGCGCGGTAAAAGAACGGATCGCGGAATTCTACGGCTGCCGATCCGATGTCATTTATCCGCCGGTTGATACAACGCGTTTTCAACCGGCGCCAGCGACCGAGGTCGAAGATTATTATCTGGTGGTATCGCGCCTCATTCCCTATAAGCGGATCGACCTGGCGGTGCAAGCGGCGACTGAGCTGGGCTTTCCGCTCAAGATCGCCGGGGCGGGCCGGGATCTGGAACGGCTGCGAACGCTGGCCGGCAAAAATGTGGAGTTCCTGGGATATGTGCCGGACCGGGAGCTGCCGGCGCTGCTGGCAAAATGCCGGGCTCTGTTATTTCCCGGGCTTGAAGATTTCGGCATCACGCCTGTGCAAGCCCAGGCGGCCGGCCGCCCGGTCATCGCTTACCGCGGAGGAGGCGCGCTGGATACCGTGATTCCCGGCGTCACGGGCGAGTTCTTCCACGAGAGCTCGGTCAAGAGCTTGAATGAAGTCTGGCGCAAATTTGATGCCAAGGCGTACAATTCAGGAAAGATTCGCCGGCACGCGCTTCAATTTGATGCGGACGCCTTTGACAGGCGCATCAATGCCTTTGTTGAACAAGCTTTGCAAGCGCATCGGGCGGGTCGCAAGTTTCAATATCGAGACCCCGTTGCCGGCATACGGGAATGAACACATGGACTACGTCAGTTTAATACGCATCGTCCTGCGCCGATGGTGGCTGATTGCCCTGCCGGCACTCTTGAGCGCGGTCATCGCGATTCCAGAAGTCATCAGCAGTTCGGCGCGGCCTCCTGTAACCTACAGCACGCAAATTCGTTATAGCGCCGCGCAGGCGCTCAACCTTCCGGCGCGTCTGTCGGATTACACCGATGTCTGGCAAGCGTCGGAACGCACGGTGGATGCGCTGACAGACTGGCTGCGCTCGTCCAGCTTCCGCGCCGAGGTGCATGCCCAGTTGGGCGATGACGGCCATTCGCTGGATTCTCTGCAAATCGCCGCTGACAATGCTCGCGCTGTGGGCGTGATCTATCTGTATCATCGAGACGCCGAGGCGCTGCGCGCTATCGTGGAAGCCGCGATCATTGTGCTGGCGGAACGCAATCAAGTTTACTTCCCTCAACTTGGAGGCGAATCGGCGCAGATCACAATCCTCGATATACCAGCGATCGGCTCTGTGCCGCCTCCGCTAATGTCGCGCCTGACACCCTTTATCAGAATGGGCATAGCGTTGATTCTCGGCCTTGCTTTGGCCCTGTTCGCCGAATACATCGACCCGACTGTCTATCACCAGAACGATCTGCGCCGACTTGGAATGCCGATAATTGGCAGCATCCCGCGCGAGCGCGTTTGAAGGCCCGAGTTGGCGGAGATCGCCGAGTTTCAAATGTGGAAGCTATCAGAAAGACAAAGCCTGTGACTGTTCCATTCGACCTGTCGGGAAGGGTTGCCATCGTGACCGGCGCGTCCCGCGGTATTGGACGCGCTATTGCGGAGCAGTTTGCGCAAGCCGGCGTGAAAGTGGCGCTATCCAGTCGAAAGCAGGCGGCGCTGGAAGAAGTGGCGCGGGCGATCAAGCGCGCGGGCGGTGAAGCGGCTGCCATCGCCGCCCACAATGGCGATAAAGAAGCGCTCCAATCCTTGGTTGAAAGCACGCTAAGCCGTTATGGCAGGCTGGATATCCTCGTTAACAACGCCGCCACCAATCCGCATTATGGCGCAGTGCTTGACGCGGAAGACAGCTATTGGCGCAAAACCATCGATGTGAATCTGATGGGAAACGTCTGGCTTTCGCAGGCGGCGGTCAATGCGATGCGCCAAAGCGGCGGCGGCAAGATCATCAACGTCGCTTCCGTGGCAGGATTGCGGCCAGGCCGCTTTCAAGGCATCTACAGCATGACGAAAGCCGCGTTGATCAGCTTGACCAAAACACTTGCGGCCGAACTCGGCCCGGACAACATCCAGGTCAACGCCATCGCGCCGGGCCTGGTGCAAACGAATTTCGCGAAAGCGCTTTGGGACAATGCCGATCTGCTTGAGCCGGTGCTGGCGAAGACACCCGCCGGTCGCATCGGTCAACCCAAGGACATGGCCGGCATAGCGCTATTCCTCGCCTCGTCAGCTTCAGATTTCACAACCGGCGCGGTTTTTGTGCTTGACGGCGGGCTCACCGCCACATCGCTATAGAATAGCCAACCGGATTTGAACGCGGTCACAAGGGGCGGCCCGCTCTAATCTTCGTCCGTTCCCGCCGCTGCAGCGGCCGTTTCAGGTTCTTCCTGGCCGGCGCCTTCGCCTGCAACCGGCCCGACCGCCACTTCCGGCAAATTCTCATCTTCAATGTAGGCTTCATCAGAAGTCGGGCGCGTCGCGGAGTGACCGACCATCGTAATCTTGCCATCAATGAATGCGCCTTCTTCAGTCGTCAAGGCCGATGCGCTGATGTCGCCCCAGATTCGCCCCGTTCGCAATAGCTGCACCTTGTTGCCGGTGACATTGCCGCGGACGGTACCGGCAATGGAGACATTGCGCGCATTGATATCAGCTTCGACGCTGGCGGATTCGCCCACCAGGATATTGCCGCTGACTTCAAGCGAACCACTGAATTTCCCATCCATCCGTACATTGCCGGAACTGAGAAACTTGCCTTCAAACTGTGTGTTCGAGCCGATTACCGTGTCAAAGCCGACAGTCCGGCCCGCCGGCACAACCGGCGCAGATTCTTCCGGCTCCGCCTCCGCGTGACCTCGCCGATTCGTGAAAAACGCGCTCATGGCAGTCCCCCGGTCACTCTCTTCTTAGCTGTCCAAATGCTGTTGCTGCTGGGAAATCTATGGTCCATTTCGCGCCCGCAGACAACTAACCGGTCCGCGCCGCAAAGGGCCGAAAATGTTCAAGCCTGGAAAGCCCGCGCACTTGCTCAGCAGCGCGGTAACTGCTGCGCACCAAGGGGCCGCTCTCCACCCACTTGAATCCCATTTCCAGCCCGGCTTCGCGCAGAGACTCAAATTCTCCCGGCGTATAATAACGCTCGATCGGCAGATGACGTTTGCTCGGCTGCAAGTATTGGCCGAGCGTCAGGATGTCCACGCCAATTTCCACCAGGTCCGCCATCGCGCTTTCGACCTCGGCCGGATCTTCGCCCAGGCCGAGCATGATACCGCTTTTTGTCAGAACCAGAGGATCCATCTTTTTTGCGTTTGCCAGCGTTGATAAAGCCCAGTCGTATTGATCTTGCGGCTGCACCTTTTTGAATAAACGCGGAACCGTTTCCACATTGTGGTTTAGAATCTCGGGCTGGGCCTGCATCACGATCTTCAGCGCCATTTCGCTGCCTTTGAAGTCCGGGATCAGCACCTCAACGGAACAGCCCGGCTGCAACTGGCGAATCCGCCGGATGACCATGGCAAACAAGGGCGCGCCGCCATCGGGTCTGTCATCGCGGTTGACGCTGGTGATGACGACATGCTGCAAACCCATCGCCCGTACACTCTCGGCGATGCGGTTCGCTTCCCCCCAATCGATCGGGTTCGGCCGCCCGGTCTTGATGTCGCAAAAGCCGCAACTGCGCGTACAGGTATCCCCCATCATCAGGAAAGTCGCTGTGCCCTTGCCCCAACATTCGCCGAGGTTGGGGCACTGCGCCTCTTCACAGACAGTGTGCAAGGATTTGCTGCGCATGAGGCCGCGCACGCGCTCGTATGCTTCCCCGCTCGGCGCGCGCACGCGAATCCAGGGCGGCCGGCGCCGTGGGCTCTTGGGGTCGGGCTGCCATTCACGCGCCGTCGACACCGGGATGAGATCGGGCTGGATTGTATCGGCCAATTTGAATTTCCTTGACACAACAGTCGCGAGTATCGTCGTCAAACTTTGATTATACATCAAGCGCAATCCGCAATTCCAGACTGCCCGCCACGACAGCCAGGGCATTCGCATCAAAATCACAATTAGAGGTTCGCCGCGAATATTTCAAAAATGTAGGGGCGTCTCGCTAGACGCCCGTTGAAAATGGCCTGCAAATTGCGGGCGTTTCAGCGAAACGCCCCTACAGATTACGAAAACTGAGGCGAAATTGTCATTTGTCAGCGCAATTTCAATTTGATGCGATTGCCCTGGCCGCGACAGCCTCCCGGCAATGTCCGGGGTTGAGCGATATGTTATTCTTGTATGCAGCAAGCAAGATGAAAGCGCTGTGATGAGGACAATCACGCTTTCAAATGTGAGCAAGACCTTCTACGACAAGAGCCGCAAGTTGACGCCGGTTCTGGCGATCAAGGATTTCAACTTGCACATAGACGACGGCGAAGCGGTTGTTTTGCTGGGTCCCTCCGGATGCGGCAAGACCACCCTGCTCCGTCTGATCGCCGGCCTGGAGGAGCCGGACAGCGGCACGATCTTCTACAATGGCGTTCCCCTCGATGATATCCCTGTCGAAAACCGTGGAATTGGCATGGTGTTTCAGAATTACGTTCTGATCCCGCATTGGGAGAGCCGCAAAACGGTCGGCTTTTTCTTGCGCCTGCGCGACCGGGAAGAAGAGGTGCCCGCGCATGTTAATACGGTCGCCAATATCACCGGCGTCGATATTGAGAAACTGATGGGAAGATTCCCGCGGAATCTGTCCGGCGGGGAAAAACAGCGCGTGTCCATCGCCCGCGCTTTCGCTCGTGATCTGGAATTGCTGCTATTCGACGAGCCCTTTGCCAACCTCGATGCCAAATTCCGCGGGCAAGCGCGTGTTGAGCTCAAGCGCCTCATTCAAGAGTTCAATGTGACCTTGGTCTATGTTACGCATGATCAGGTGGAAGCGATGAGCGTGGCCGACCGCATTGTGGTCATCAATGCCGGTCGCATCATCCAGAGCGGCAGCTATCAGGCGCTGCACGACAATCCCGACAGCTTGTTTGTGGCCGAGTTCCTCGGCACGCCAACGATCAACGCCTTTTGGGGGCGTGTTCAAAGCGGCGATTGGGATGGCAGCTACATGGGGCGCGCCTCGCTGCCGAGCCCGCGCCCGAACGGCAGCGAGGTCATCGTGGGCATTCGTCCCGAACATATCCAACTCACAGATTCCGATAGCGGCATCCCGGCCACCATTGACCGCTCCATACCCTTT
The DNA here is from genome assembly GCA_022826865.1 of Anaerolineae bacterium. Lineage (GTDB taxonomy): Bacteria > Chloroflexota > Anaerolineae > Aggregatilineales > Phototrophicaceae > UBA6055. The sequence goes on along the minus strand of JAJDUC010000002.1, from coordinate 30,278 downwards.
TATGCGGAGAAGTTCCGTTTGCTGGAAGTCTGGCTGCGCAAGCGGCGCTGGCGGATTCAAGTGCCGCTAGAGGACGAGCACGAGCCGGGAGATACGATTCACTGCCAACTGGATTGGCCGCGCGCCTACTTCTTCGACGCCTTGACAGGCCAGCGCATTCGCTAATCGAAAGCGATCAAGTCTTTCAGCTTCTCCAGCATTGCTTCGCCGATCCCGGCTACGTTATCCAGGTCATTCAGGTTGCGGAATTCGCCTGCTAACTCTCGATATTCGATGATCCGGCGCGCGGTGACGGCGCCGATGCCCGGCAGTGATTCCAGTTCCTCTTGCGTGGCGCTGTTAATGAAGATGATCTGCCCTCCGGATGGCGTTGGCAGGTCGCCACCGAGCTCGCCCAAGGCGGGAACATGAACATGATCGCCATCGCGCAAGCGCCCGGCAAGGTTCACCAAGCTCCGATCGGCATGCTCGGTTAAGCCGCCGGCCGCCGCAAGGGCATCGGATACCCGGCTGCCGTAAGGCAAAGTGTAGGTTGTTTCTCCTTGATTCACGGCGCCGGTCACATAGACCAGAATCGGCAACTGTGTCGCGGTGGGAGCGGGGGTCGCCGTCGGGCGCGGCGGATGAATGCTTATGATCGTCGGCTCGGGCCGCGAGAGGACAACAAGGGCGCCGGCCAGAATCAGCATAATTGTCAAAATGAGGCAGGCGAGGATAATCAACTTCGGCGACAATTGTGACGACATATTAATTAATTTCCGACCGCAAACAAACGCTTTCGGAAATCATAGCATCGTTGATGTCCGGGCAGGAGGGCTAATCATCCACCCAGACGGGCAAGTGCCCCAGTGCCACGATATCGTGCCACTGCGCGCGATCGCCTTCGGTGAAAATAGCCGCCTCGGCGACGACCCGCGCGCCGGCTTTGTCCATTATCAGGCGCATGCCCTGCAGCGTGCTGCCTGTGGAAATCACATCATCGATGATGGCGATTCGCCTGCCCTCGACCAATCGGCGATCCTTGGCATCAAGGAACAAGGTCTGTGGCTTGCCGGTCGTTATGCTCAGCGTCTCGCTTTGCAGGGCGTCGCCCATATAAGGTTTGTGCGTCTTGCGCAGGACGACGTAGGGCAATTTCATATGAGTGCTCAGCGCATGCGCCAAGGGGATCGACTTCGCCTCCGCAGTGACCAGCGCATTAATGTTCTTCCCGGCCAGCCTTTCCGCCAATTCAATGCTGGCGGCATTGACAAACTCATAGTCGCCAAGAATGTTAAGAATCGCGATACGGACGCCGGGTTTGATCTCCATCAGGGGCAGATCGCGCGTGATACCGGCTACTTCAACCGAGAAAAACTCGCCTGTCATCAGTTTTCCTTCGCAATAGGCAGGTCTTGCGCAGTCAATTATAACGCGGCTCTTGTCGCCTCGAAACGGCGCTGCAAGCGGCGCGATCTATATCTCAAGTCGCTGACAGTCCGTTAACGATCCTGCCGTCAACCAAGGAAAGAACGCGGTCCATCTGGGTCGCCAAATCCGGATCGTGCGTGACGAGCACCACGGTCGTTCCGTTATTGTCGCGAATTGCCGAAAGCGCCTCCAATACCGTCTCGCCGGAATGCGTATCCAAATTGCCCGTGGGCTCATCCGCCAGCAAGATCGGCGGATCGTTGGCGAGGGCGCGCGCGATGGCGACGCGCTGCTGCTGCCCGCCGCTCAATTCATTCGGCCGATGATGCAAGCGGCTGCCCAAACCCAGCATGTCCAGCAGCTCTTTTGCACGCTCAAAGGGCTTATGCCGCGGCGCCTGGGCGAATTCAATCGGCAAGGCTACATTTTCCAAAGCGGTCAAAGTCGGGATGAGATTGAAGAATTGAAAGACAAAGCCGATCTTCTGATTTCGAATATCGGTCAGCTGCCCCTCATCCATGTCGGTAATATCGACACCTTCGATTTCAATCTCGCCCTCTGTTGGGCTGTCCAGGCCCCCAATGATGCCGAGCAGCGTACTCTTGCCGCTGCCGGAGGGTCCGATGATGCCAACCATTTCATTCGCGTAAATCTCGAGATTGACGCCGCGCAAAGCATGCACAATGTGCGAACCCAATTTGAGATTTCGGGTGATGTTGCTGGCGCGGATTACGGGATCTGTCACAGTATGGGTTCCTTCGGTTGAGTTAGCGCAGCCGCCAGCGCGGACGCTTGCAATCTGGATGCCGCCGCGGGCGAAGTAAGCTACACTTCGTTGACAATGCTGAATATCATGGGCCGGCGCTTGGTCTCGTTGTAAATGAATTTGCCCAGGCTCTCCTCCACCAAACTCTGGCGGTTGCCGTTCAAACGCCGTCGGCTGACCAACTGGCTGATATTGTCGCGTATCTGCTCCAGGAAATCTTCCGCATCCTTGAGGTAGACGAAGCCGCGCGAGACAATGCGCGGCTCGTCAATCAATTCGCCGGAGCGCTGATCGACGTTGACGCTCACCAGCACAAAGCCATCTTGAGCCAGAATCTCTCGGTCGCGGATAACGGCCCGTCCCACATCGCCAACGCCGCTTCCGTCAACAAAGACGTAGCCGCCGGGCTGGCGTTCGCCCACGGTAAGGCCACGGCCATCCAACTCGACGGTTGTGCCGTTCGAGATGACGGTAATGTTCTCTTTTGGAATGCCGCTGGCCGCCGCCAGTTTGGCATGCAGGTGCAGGTGCCGGATCTCGCCATGAATCGGGATCAGGTGGCGAGGCTGTGTCAGGTTAAGCATCAGCCGCATCTCTTCCTGGCAGGCATGGCCAGATACGTGCACGGCTTCGATCGGATCGTAGATTACATCGGCGCCGCGTTCGATAAGGCGATTGATCGTTCGGTAGACCATCTCCTCATTGCCCGGGATGGGATGGGACGAAAGGATGATTGTATCGTTTTCGCGAACTTCCAGTTGCTGATGCCGCCCGCTTGCCAATTTGCCCAGCACGGCCGACGGCTCGCCCTGCGAACCGGTGACCATGAAGACGACCTTGTGCGGCGGCATCTCCCGCGCCTGCCCGATATTAATCAGCGAAGCGTCGTCGACGCTGAGGTAGCCGAGCTTGCGCGCAATTTTGGCATACTGCGACATGGTGTAGCCGGTGATGCAAACTTTACGCTTGTACTTGCGGGCGACCGTGACCACCTGCTGAACGCGGGAAATCAACGAGGCGAATGTCGCCACCATGACGCGCCCTTTGGCCTCGCGGAATACGCGCTCGAACGCGGGTTCGATCACCGCCTCGGATTGCGTCCAGCCGGCCTTGTCCGAATTGGTGCTGTCCGCCAGCAGCAGCGCCACCCCGCGCTGCGCGAAGCCAGCCAGCCGGGCGTAGTCCGTCTTGCGGCCATGCACCGGCGTATTGTCGAACTTATAGTCGCCCGTATGGATGACTATGCCGTAAGGCGTGTTGATGCCGAAGCCGACACAATCGGGAATGCTGTGGCAGACGTGGAAACTCTCCAGCTTGAAGGGCCCAATCTGCACGGTTTCACCGGCATTAAAGGTATTGAGGTTAGTCGTTTTGAGCCGGCGCGCGTTTTTCAGTTTAACCTGCAGCAAACCGGCTGTCAGCGGCGTCGCGTATAGCGGAAGATCGGGAAAGGCGGTCACCAAAAGCTGAACGGCGCCGATATGATCCTCATGCCCATGCGTGAAGCAGACGCCGTGCAATCGGATGTCGTCCCGCTCTTCCAGCCAGCGGAAATCAGGAATGATATAGTCGACGCCGTGCATATCGTTGGCTGGAAACATAATGCCGCAATCAATCAGGAAGCCTTCGCCATTCATTTCGAATAGCGTCATGTTTTTCCCGATTTCGCCTAAGCCTCCGATCGGCGTAATCTTGAATGGTTTCTTCTTCTTTTTTGCCATGTGTTGTCATCTCCAATGTGACTTAACTGCGGCGATGCGCAAGGTCGCTTTCAAGCAAAGCGACAAGTTTAGACGCGCCATCGCCTGAATCTTGGGCTTTACATACCAAAACAGCCCGGCAACCGGCGCGGCAGCGGGTGTCCTGGCTTGCTATCGAATTTCAGGTAGATTTGCTGTGATGTCTGCGCACACCCCTTTCAACTGCTCTATCCTTTTGTCATGCCTTGTTCCAAGACATGTAAGGGTCGAATTTGTTGGCGAGCCTCGCTCGCTCTCGAAGGCATTATAGCATAGGCCGCGGGAAGTTCTATTGTCAGTCGGCGGATGTCAGAGCAATCGCACCAAATTGAAATTGCGCTGATAAATGACATTGTTTGCTCATATTTCGTAATCTGTAGGGGCGTTTCGCTGAAACGCCCACAATTTGTAGGCCATTTTCAACGGGCGTCTCACGAGACGCCCCTACATATTTACATGGCCATCGGCGGATAATGTTTTGCTGCGATTGCTCTGGGCAGCCATGGATAAAGCTGGGATAAGCGAAATTGCGCTGCGCGCGTGTATCCCAATTGACGCAACAGCGGCCGAATGGCGTCGCTCCGCAAGCGCGGCAAGAAGCCCGTTTATCCGCCCTTGAATTATGATATAATCTCGCGGACTTGGAGAACGAAGCATATAGGGGAGGCTTGAGCTTAATGGCTTACGAGAAGATCACGCTGCCTGACACTGGTGAGAAAATCACCTTCGCAAACGGCAACATGCAAGTACCCGACAATCCGATCTTGCTGTTCATTGAAGGCGATGGCATCGGCTATGACATCATGACCGCCAGTAAACGCATCTGGGATGCGGCGGTCGATAAGGCCTACGGCGGAAGACGGCGCGTCTCCTGGATGGAAGTCTATGCCGGCGAGAAAGCAGCGGGGATCTACGACGGAAATTATATGCCCGACGAGACCTTTGCGGCCTTTCGCGAATACAAAGTCGGAATCAAGGGGCCGCTCACAACGCCGGTCGGCGGCGGCTTTCGCAGTTTGAATGTAACCCTGCGCCAGGTACTGGACCTATACAGCTGTGTGCGGCCGGTGCGCTGGTACAACGGCGTGCCCAGCCCGCTCAAGCGACCGCAAGATGTCGATGTGGTCATCTTCCGCGAGAATACGGAGGATACCTACGCCGGCATCGAATACGAATCGGGCACGGCGGAAAACAAGAAGCTGGCCGAATTCCTCAAGAGCGAATTGGGCGCGACAAATTTTTTCCCGGATGCCGGCCTGGGCATCAAGCCCATCAGCCCGTTCGGCAGCAAGCGGCTGATCCGCGCGGCGATCAAATATGCCATTGAACGCGGCCGCAGCATCGTCACACTGGTTCACAAGGGCAATATCCAGAAGTTCACCGAAGGCGCGTTTCAAAAGTGGGGATATGAATTGGCCCGTGAAGAATTCCCGGAGCGGACGATATCCTGGGACGATGTCGCGGCCAATCACGGCGGCGACGTTCCCAATGGCAAGATCCTGATACAAGATACGATTGCCGACATCATGTTCCAAAAGATGCTGCTGCGGCCGCGTGAACACGATGTCATCGCCACAACCAATCTCAATGGCGACTACCTCAGCGATGCGCTCGCGGCCGAGGTCGGCGGGGTCGGCATCGCGCCCGGCGCCAACATCGGCGACGAGATCGCATTGTTTGAAGCAACCCACGGCACTGCGCCGAAGTACACCAACAAGGACATGGTCAACCCCGGTTCATTGCTCTTCAGCGGCGTGATGATGCTCGAGCATCTGGACTGGTTCGAAGCCGCTGATCTGATCAGCAAGGCCTACGAGCTGACCATCGATCAGCGCTGCGTGACCTATGATTTTGCGCGTCAGATGGAGAACGCTACCAAGGTAGCCACCAGCGAATTCGCCACTCGCATAATCGAGAATATGGACGCGGTTTAAGCTCCATTCGCCGTTCAATCCCGGCGAGGCAGTCCATTGGGCTGCCTCGTTTGCTTGCAGGCCTGTGCGGAATCATTCCTGGCGACGGAGGCTGATACTGCGTTGTACCGCCCTCGACGTTGGTTTACAATTGATGCAGTAGATTTGGATGAGCGTTGGCGATGCGGCGGGAAGACTTGCTTCGGGTTCCGGTAGACGGGTACTTTCGCTCCGTGCAGGGGCGCCGCCCCAACCGGCGGATCATCCCCGTTTCAATCGCCTTGCTGCTTCTAGGCGCGGCCGGGTTGCTGGCGCAGTCGCCCACCCTGCTTGCCGCCGCTGCTGCCGGATTTGCCCTTGTCCTGTTGCTTCTGACACGAAGCAAGGCCGAGCCAGAAAATATACACATTACCCTCACCGGCGCGGAACTGACAATTCGAGGCGGCGGCTATGGCATGCAGCTGCGGGCGCCCTTCCGTTTCAAAACGGGTGTGGAGCGGCGTCCGGCGACCGACAGGCTGGACGAGACATGCTATGTTCGCATGGTTATTGACGCGCAGGGCAAGCCGCTGGTACTTGAAGAACAGGTCTTAACCGGAAACTTTCCTCCGCCTCTCGACGAAATCACAGGCGAATCCAGCGCACTGGGCGTACCCGACCTGGCCAGCCTTACACCCTTTCCCGGCACGCTCTGGGCGCTCATTGAACGACTGGAGGCGATGTCGCAAACCACGGCGCCTTCTGAAGGCAGCGGGCAGGTCAAGAGCTTATATGACCTGGGCAAAGAGCAGATGATGCGGCGGGACTACAGCGAGGCGATCTCTACCTACAGCGCCATCATCCGCCAACGTCCCGATTCCGCCCTGGCCTATTTCAGCCGCGGCAGCGCGCTCTATCATGCGCGTGAGGAACTGGACAAGGCCGTCAATGATCTGACCACGGCCTTGCGGCTCGATCCAAAGCGGGGCGAGGCCTATCGCATACGCGCATTGACGCATGCGCGCCTTGGCGATTGGACGTCCATGCGCGCCGACTGTTCATCGGCCCTGCAGCATGAGCCCGATCAACCGGAGCTGTTTAATCTGCGTGGCACGGCCTGTTATCGACTGCAGGATTACGATGCCGCCCTGTCGAATTTTGAACGGGCTGTAGAATTGGACGCGGCCCGCTATGAATCATTCTACAATCGCGGATTGGCAAGACAGCGTCTGGGCCTGCTGGCTGAGGCGCTGGAAGACTTCCAGCAGGCGCTGAATCTTAGCCCGTCCTTTGTCGACGCCCGGCAATCGAGCGACGCCCTGCGACAGCAACTGGCGCAGCGCTAACTCAAGGCTGTAAGCCAGGCGCTGATCTTTTCTTCAAGACCGTCCCGCACGCGAACGAACGCATGCAGAATGGCATCCTCGTCGCCCGCGACCGCGGCCGGATCCGGAAAACTCCAATGGATGCGCCGGGCGGGACCGGGAAACAGCGGGCAGGTTTCAGCCGCGTTGTCGCAGACCGTAATGACGTAGTCAAACTGGCATTCGAGATAATGGCTCAGATGATCCGACGAATGGCCGCCGATATCGATGCCGCGCGCACGCATAGCTGCAATCGCGAAAGGATTCACCTGCGTCGGCTTGGCGCCCGCGCTGCAGGCCGACACTCTGTCGCCGGCGAGATGGCGCAGAAGTCCTTCGGCCATTTGCGAGCGCGCTGAATTGGCTGTGCAAAGGATGAGAACTCGTAGCTGTTCGTTCATTTCAACGCTTCCAATATATCGCGCAAACCTGTCCGCGCCGGGTCGCCTTTAGCGGGTTAAACGGTCCTGCGCGCGGGCGAACCACTGCGACATAAACAAGGCGCAAAGCGCCAGTACAATAAGAATGACCCCGGTCCAGATTGCCGCGTTTATATCTCGTTCAAAGACGCTGTAGACAAGCAAGGGCATCGTCTGCGTTTTTCCCTGCAAATTGCCGGCGAACAGGATAGTCGCGCCGAATTCCCCCAGGGCGCGCGCCCAAGTCAAGATCATGCCGGAAACCAGCGCGCGCCAGGCAATCGGCAGCGTGATATACCAGAACATCAGCCAACCGAAAGCGCCATCGACGCGCGCCGCGTCCTCGATCTCCGGCGATATCCCTGAAAAGCCCACCTGCGCCGAACGAATATAAAAGGGCGCGGAAATGAAGAATTGCGCGATAACCACCGCCAGGATGGAAAATGGAATGATAATACCCGCCTCGGCGAGCCATGCGCCGACTGCGCCGCGCCGGCCGAAGGTGAGCAGCAGCGCCAGGCCAGCGACCGCCGGCGGCATAACAATTGGCAATTCGATGAACAAGCTGATGAGGCGTTTCCCGCGAAATTCGTAGCGCGATAGCACATAAGCCAGGGGCGTGCCCAAGGCGGCTGCCAGGCAGACGACCGCCAGCGTCGATGCGAAACTGAGCAGGGCCGCCGCCAAGATCGTCGAGGAATCCGGCAAGCCTTCCCAAGCGCGCGACCGCAGCCCGCTGCCAATCAGCACAAATATCGGCGTAGCCAGCAGCAGAAAGGCAAATGCGCTGACGCCAAATATCAGAAACCTATCCGCTTGGGGCTGGCGGCGCAAGGCAGGGGTTTGATTCTGCTTCGGGCGCATCCGCGGCAACAACTGTCGGCTCCAGCCTGACATCGCTTGGCAAGGCATCCTCTAGTATAGCAGGCGGACAGAATCCGTTATCAGCGAGAATTTCACGCGCTGCAGGCGAAAATACAAACTCGATAAATTCTGCGGCCAGGCGCATCCGCGGCGAATCTTTGAGCGGCGCAATCGGATAAGAAGCCAGTTGATTATGCCTCTGCGCAATAGGAAACTGTAGCAGCTTTGGCTGAACGGCGCCGGTGACGTCAGACTGATACACAATGCCGGCATCGGCTTCCCCCAATGCCACCCGCGCGACAACCTGCCGCACATTGCTCTCCTCAGACGCCAGGTTGCGCAGCGCGCGTTCGCTGAAGTCTTCACCGAGCTGCCCATTGTGAGACAGGAGCATAGCATCGCTGTAGGCGCGTATGGGCGTTCCGGGCGCGGCAAGCACCAGCAGGATGGATTCCTCCGCCAGGCTGGCAATGCCGTCTACCCCGGCCGGGTTGTCAACTGGCGCGATCAACAGCAGTTGATTATGCGCGAATACCTGGACGGTTTCCGCGTCAATGCGATCGCCCTCCACGACATTCTGCATCTGCAATTCGTTGGCGCTGGCAAAGACATCAGCCGGCGCACCTTGCAGAAGTTGAGCGGCCAGAGTTGACGAGCTGGCAAAGTTCAAATGGATTTCGACCGTCTCGTGAACTTCAAGAAAGGCAGCGCGCATGTCTTCGAAGACATTAGTCAAGGATGTTGCCGCGTAAATCGTAAGCTCTTGCGCGCCGCCATCCTGCGCCCGGGCCGGGCCCAGAACGACAATAAAGCTCAATAGCAAATAAACGGAGCGTTGGAGGCGCGACATTGTTGGCGAAACCATGGACAACATCATAGGTCATGAGCCGCAGAATTCAAGCGCCCCGCCAGCAATTGCGCTGCGCCGCCTGCAAGAAGAGCTGAACTGCCTACGTCCGACCTGCGCTCGTCCCACGCTTACTCAACGGTCACTTGAATCTGGCCTCAATTCCACTATGTTCAATATACGAGGCTTGAGAGGTCTTATGCGTTACGGACAGCGGTCCGGACCGCCTTCTTGGTTTGTCATTCTGCTTGGCATCGCCATTGTATTTGGCATCTATTATCTGTGGGTAGGCTTGCGCAATTTCATGGCCAGCGGCGCCAGTGTTGTCGAATCAACCCGTCAGGCAATTGTGCAAGATACGGCCACCGCAGTACGCATACATGAACTGGAAGTCAGCGCGCCCACTCCCCTTCCCAGCTTTACACCCGTGCCGCCTTGCCAGGAATTCGGCGTCATCGTCCGTGAAGCCATCGTCCGGGCGGAACCATCGACCAACAGCCGAATCGTTGATGCCCTAAAGGAAGGCGAAACAGTCTGTGTAATCACCAAACTGCCGGACTCCGATTGGTATCTCATAGACCGCAACGCGCTCACCCGCCGCATTGACCGCGTCTTTATGCATCAGGCAATCGTCCGCGCTCTCCACCCGACCGAGACACCCACCGTGACTCTGACACCGACTCCTACCCCAACAGCCACGAAAATGATCGTGCGCACCGCCCGGCCAACCAAGGGCCCGAGCCGCCCGACAGTGGATCTCAGCCGGCCATCCCCCACGCCAAGCGACACGCCGACTGCGCTGCCAGCCAGCATTCACTTGTGAGAATAGGCCGCTGTGGGCGCAGCGCGCTAAACATCTCGGTTTTCCGTCCAATCTTAATGGGATTACTGCAATCCGCGCCCGGAGCATGCTCCTGACAGGCCTTGTAGCTTGCGGTAGCAAGGGCTTCGACTATACTAATTTCAGCGTGGAATCGATTTCAAATGGAGCTTCGCCGGGCTGGAAAGGAGCGGGCTTGGCTGCGATTATTCAAGTAACTGCCGGCCTCATATTCGTCTTTCTTCTGCTCAGCATATTGGTGACCGAGGTCAACGCGCTGATAGCCAAAGCGAGCAAACTGCGCGCAAAACACCTCCGCCAATCGTTAAACCAAATCATTGAAGACCCGGTCATTCAGGCCAAGGTTTATACCCATCCCTTAATACAGCTTGTCAAGGCAGCGCCGGTCGCGCCGAGCCAGCGCATCACCCGGGCGGAGGCCTCCGCAATCGCCGGCAGTTCCATCGGCAATGTCGATTGGCTTGAGCCGTCTACTTTCGTCGATGTCCTGCTCAATACCATCAAAGCGGAATCGGATCAGCAATTGTTTGGCGCATTCTTTAATGTGATCGACGGCATGCCCGCCGGGCCGGAACGCCGCGGCCTGAGGGTCATGCTGAACCGCGTCGTGGGCACCGGACAAGGCATGAAGGAATTGCGCCGCGCGATTCCTTACGTGCAAGACCAGCGTCATCGGGGCGCCCTAATGGACATCATGAACCAGATTGACGAGGAGATCAGCCTATTGGGCTCACAGCCGAGCACAAACGTGGCGCTGATGGCCGGCATCAGACAGATCGACAGCCCGAACCTGCGCGGCGCGCTGGCAACTGTCATGTCCAATGCCGAGAACATGGATGCGGCGCGCGGCAACCTTGAGGCCTGGTTTAACAACACGATGCAGCGAGCCAGCGCCCAATATGCGACCAAGATGAAACGACTGTCAGTTGTCGTGGCATTGGTCATCGCCTTGGGCCTTAATGTTGATGCCTTGAATATCGCGCAGTCGCTCTGGGACGATCCGGCGAGGCGGGAACAACTCAGCAGCGAACTCAACTTGACGGTGCAAAGCGGCGAACTGCAGACGCAACTGGACGACGCCAAGGCGGGCGGCGCGGAATTCCGCGCCAGCCAGGCGGAGACCGAAAGCAGCATCGAAGGAGCGATTGATTCGGGCGCCGCGATCGCGTATCAATTGCAGGATCTACAGGACCTAAGCCTGCCCATCGGCTGGTCCATAACTAATCTGGAAGACCTCCCCCAAACGCATTTCGCCCACGCCGACCTCAACAACCTGTGGAATTATATCCCGGACAACAATCCCGACGGTTGGCTCGGCTTGCTGGCAATTAAGGCGCTCGGCATAGCGGCAACCGTGATCGCCGCAGCGCAAGGCGCGCCATTCTGGTTTGGCATCGTAAACCGCATCCTGAGACGCTGACCGCAGACCGGCGCCCGTCCGCGCCCGCCCCGACATGGGCGAGGGCCTGCGCATTATAGTTGTAAGAGCCCGCGCGTTTGCGAAGCGCGACCGGTTATTGCTGGGGCTGCAGCAAGTGTTAGTAAGGAATTTGTGTCAAAAATTACCCTGCAAGCTAACATATTTTTGTGAGATTTTGTCAGTTGACATAGGCGCGCGATTTCGCTCAAAATAGAATTCACAAGAACCTCGCGCGCTGTGACCAAATATAGAAATTAGTCTTATTGGCCAAGCAAGTAAAGGATTCATCGTGATTCAATCACTGATTGAACTTGCTGACAAACGTGGTTACGTCACTTATGAACAAATTGTGGAAGCGCTCGATGACGATGGTGAAGACCGGGTAGCCCTGCGCAACCTGCTCTTCGAGTTGGAAGAACTCGGTATCGAGCTTCGCAGGGACACTGACCGCGCCGAAAACAAAAACGCCACAGAAATCATCGAGCAAGAGTTTGAAAGCCGCGAATTCCTGCAAAACAGGATCGTAGCCGACATCAGCGCCATTTCGTCCGACGACCCCGTCGGACTTTATTTTCGCCAGATGGCGCAGGAGCCCCTTCTAAGCGCGAACGACGAAATCGAACTCGCCAAGCGGATTGAACGCGGCTTCAAAGCCCGGATTCGTCTGGAGAGCCCGGACGTTCTGCAAAAGAGCGACCGTTGGCGGCGCCACCTGCGCCGGCTCACGCTGGACGGCCAATGCGCGCGGGAGCATTTGGGAAGGGCTAATACCAGGCTGGTTGTCAGCATCGCCAAACGCTACATGGGCCAGGGCCTGCCCTTTCCTGATCTGATTCAAGAGGGCAATGTCGGCCTGATGCGGGCGGTTGACAAATACGATTATTCACGCGGCAACCGATTTAGCACCTACGCCACATGGTGGATAAGGCAAGCTATTACGCGCGCTTTGGCGCAGAAGACGCGAACGATTCGTATTCCCTTGCACATGACGGAACGCATCCGCCAGATGTACCGCGCCGCGCAAGACCTGGAACAAACGCTTGGGAGGCGGCCGACAGCGGAAGAAATCGCGACGACGATGGAAGTGGCGGCCGACGCCGTTCGCGCCATGATGGATGCCAGCCAACATGCGATCGCGCTGGAGCGACCGGTGGGCGATGATGGCGACAGCGAATTTGGCGACTTCATTGAAGATCAAGAGACTATCAGCCCGGTCGATTCCGCCACGCAGAACCTGCTCGAAGAAACGATTGAAGAGGTCCTGGCTGAATTGACGCCGCGGCAGAGCCATATCTTGCGCTTGCGCTTTGGCTTGGGCGGCGGCGAGCCGCACACCTTGGAAGAAATTGCCAACAAGTTTGGATTAAGCCGGGAGCGCATCAGGCAACTGGAGAAAGAAGCCTTGCGTCGCTTGCGTCACCCGCAGTTGGCGCACAATTTGCGCGATTACCTCGCATAGTTTAAGATCTAGTTCGCGATCGTCGTGAGCGGACCAGTCCACAGGATGGTCGGCTTTTTTTGTTTGAGCCGCGGGGAGACTATGACAAACGAGCTTGACGGGTTGCTCAGCCAGCGCACCGCCAGCATGCGCCGCAATCGGATCCGCGAGATCCTGAATGTGGTATCCAGACCGGGCATGATTTCATTGGCAGGGGGAATCCCGGCGCCCGAGTCCTTTCCCATAGAGGAACTTTATCGAATTAATGAGACGGTGCTCGATCGTTTTGGCGCCCGCGCCTTGCAGTACGACTTGACGGAAGGATTCACGCCCTTCCGGGAAGCGCTGGCCGGGTTCCTGAAGAAGAAGGGCATCAAATGCAGCGCGGAACAACTGCTGGTCTTTAATGGTTCACAGAGCGTTCTGGATACGCTGGGCAAGATCCTAATCACGCCGGGCGACATTATCGCGCTGGAATCCCCCAGTTACCTCGGCGCTATTTCCGCTTTCAGCGCATACCAGCCGAACTATATCAGCATCGAAACAGACGACGGCGGGATCGTACCCGAGGCCCTGGACCGGGCGCTTGAGGAGCATCCAGTCAAGTTTGTCTACCTGGCGCCAACATTTCAGAATCCAACCGGACGCAGCCTGAGCGTTGAGCGGCGCCGGCAAATTGCCGAGATCATTCGAAAGCGCAACAGCCTGGTCGTTGAAGACGATCCCTACAGCGACCTGCGTTTTCGCGGCGAAGCCCTGCCCGCTCTTTACACTTTTGCGCCCGAGAACACGGTTTACGTCAGCACAGTTTCGAAGATCTTCGCGCCGGGGCTGAGGCTCGGCTTTTCATTGGCGCCGCCGCTCATCCATGAATGGCTTTACACTGCCAAGCAAGGCGCCGACCTGCACAGCAACACGTATGCCCAAGCCTTGGCGACCGAGTACATCGCCGGCGGTTACATCGATCGCCAGTTGCCCAAGATCATCGAATTGTATCGTCCGCGGCAAGAAGCGATGCTGGCGGCGATGGACGAGCACTTGCCGGCCGACTACCACTGGACGAAACCTGAAGGCGGCATGTTCATTTGGGTTGAAGGTCCCGACGGCGTCGATGCCGAAGACCTCTATTGGAAGGCGGTCGAGCGGAGCGTAGCTTTTGTGCCCGGAAAATACTTTTATATCGATCCCAGTCACGGGCTGCCGACCATGCGCCTGAATTTCACAAGAGCAGACGAAGCCACATTAAAGTCCGCGATCTCCACACTAGGAAGCGTCATCAATGGACTTGGAGCGGATTAAATCCCAGGCAATGCGACTTAGGTAGCTGGATTTTGGTCACGGCCTTCCTCAGATCCAAGCGAAAGAATCCGACCGATTCGGCAAATGGATTGCGCGCTCTGATCCTGTCCTTCTATCTTCCGGCATTGATGGTGACGCTCGGGCAGGGATTGCTCGTGCCCATCCTGCCGCTTTACGCCGCAGACTTCGAGATCGGCTATGGATTGATCGGCCTGATCCTGGCGGGCGAAGCCATCGGCACGCTCTTCGCCGATGTGCCAACCGGCATGATTCAGCGGCGCTTTGGCAACAAACAAGTCATGATGATGGGTTTGTTTGTGAAGTCCATCTCGGTGCTGCTTCTCTTTTTTGCTCCGACGATCTGGATCGTGCTGGTCTTGCGCTTGTTCGCCGGCTTCGGCCGTTCAATGTACACCGTATCCGCCCACCTGTACGTGACAAATCATATTGACTTGGCCAAGCGCGGCAAGGCCATCTCGATCTTTGGCGGAACGCATCGACTGGGCGGATTCATCGGCCCGGCCGTTGGCGGCGTCATCGCCGGCGCATTCGGTTTGCGCGCTGGTTTTATCGGCGTGGCCCTGGTCACTGGAATCGGCCTGATTTTGGTCGCCTTGTTCACGCGAAACAGCAAGCGGGAAGGCGCTCGTCCCAGCAGCGAGGGCGATCATCATATTCACTTCTTGTCGGCGCTGGCATCCAATTATCGCGTGCTGGCATCGGCCGGCCTGGCACAGGTCTTCGGCCAGACGATTCGCGCTGGCCGCACCGTTGTCATTCCCCTCTTCGCCGCCGATGTCCTTGGCCTAGGCGTCGACCAGATCGGCCTGATCGTCAGCATATCGGTCGCCGTCGATTTCAGTCTCTTTCTAGTAGCCGGCTGGCTCATGGATCGCTACGGGCGCAAATTCGCCATTGTGCCCTGTTTTGGCATTCAAGCCCTGGGCATGGCGCTCGTGCCTTTCGCCGCAAGCTACACCGGTCTCCTTTTGGCCGCCGTTCTCATTGGGCTGGGCAACGGCTTGGGCTCGGGCAGCATGATGACCCTGGGCTCCGATTTGTCACCGGCGCGATCGCGCGGCGAATTCCTCGGCCTGTGGCGGCTGATCGGCGATGTCGGTCACACGGGCGCGCCCCTGGTTGTCGGCGTCGTGGCGGAAATCCTCGTTCTCAGTTCCGCCATCTGGGTGATCGCGGGCGCGGGTTTGGCGGCTTCCAGCATTTTCCTGTTCATGGTGCCGGAGACGCTGAAGCGAAAACGTCCGCTCGCTGCAGCCTGAAAAGGCAAGCGCGGACGCCGCAGCGCTTGAGCGACTCCTTTCTACGGTGACGGGGGAGTGTCTATATCGGTGGAAATATCTTGAATGCCGAGCTTGGCACAGGGTAATTCACCACAGAGACACAGAGGGCACAGAGTTTTTTTGTTTGGGTCTAAGGGAAACCACATCCACTGCAAAAGCCACTCCTATGACGGGCAACCATGTTGACTAAGCTCAGCATCCTCAACCTGAGTTGGCCGCTCAACCAGGCAGAAATCTTTGACCGCGCGCGACCGCTCATCGTGGAGATCGGCTTCGGCAATGGCGATTATCTGATTGATCTGGCGGAAGCCAACGCCGACCACAACATCATAGGCCTGGAAATCTCCAGCCAATCGATGGACAAGGCCGAAGCGAAGATCGAACGACGGGGCTTATCCAACGTCCGCCCCATTCACAGCCGCGCGGAAACGGCGCTCGCGCACCTGCTGGAACCGGAATCGGTCGCCGCCTTTCACATCAATTATCCCGATCCCTGGTTCAAGAAGCGCCATCACCGGCGCCGTCTCATCAAGCGGGACACGGTTGATCTCATGACAAGCCGGCTGACAGCGGGCGGCGTCTTGCATCTGGCGACCGATATCAGCGATTATGCCGAATATGCGCATGAGTTTCTGGCCGATACACCGGGTCTATCCAATCAATTCGACCGGCCCTGGGTGAACGAACTCAAAGGACGCTTCCACACAAAATACGAAGAAAAGGGCTATCGTCAGGGGCGGAGCGGGCACTTCTTTCAATATCGCCGCAATGCGCATCCGGTGAGTCATCCGCCGCCGATAAAGGAACTGGAAATGCCACATCTATTCTTGCGCAGTCCGCTTTCCGCCGCGGAAATCGTCGAGCGCTTTGAGGCAAGCCGCAGCGAAGCGGGCGGCGCGCATATTGCAGTGCTCCGCGCTTATGTCAATCCCAAGCGAAATGTCGCCATCTTTGAAGTTGTGGTCGACGAGCCGAGTATCGAGCAGCGCGGCGTCATCGCGCTGTCGCCGCGACCCGAGCCGGAGGAATACATCGTGAAGCTGACGGGCATCGGTCACGCGCGGCCGACCTACGGCATGCACCGGGCGGTTGAGGCTGTGGGCGGATGGGTAGCGGGTTTGGATGACGGGGCGCGGGTGCTGGAACGGAAGCTGCGGGACTAGGGCATGTTTTCCTCGACCAAAGCGATTTGCTCGGCGGATAGGCCGTAGAGTTGGAAGATGTATTGGTCTATGCGCGTTTGGGACGACTTTTCATTGGCGTGGCGATTGGTATAGATATTCTCGACTTCGGTGACGATTTTCTCGACAAGGTCGGACTGGTTGGCGAAGTTGGGCAGGGGGATGCGGTTGGTTATGGGATTGTCAAAGTGCATCGTAAGCGAAGCTTGCGCGAACAGAAAGTAGTATACAAACCAGTTCACCAATTTGCTGTTTAGTAGCGCCAAAATAAACTCAGGCGAAAGGCTGTCCGACAGCACTCGAATTTGATTAACTGAGTCAAGAATTAAGTGATCTGAGTGAGCGTCATTGACCAGGTGCGCTACCAGGTGACGCTGTGTGACGATGTTTTGAACAAGAATGCTGCCCTCGCTAATACGTGCCTTCTCAGGTACGTCACTTGAGTAAAAATAGCCAGCCAATTCGCTGAAGTGATATCTCTTAAGAGTTCTTCCGGCAATCACAGGTGCTCCGCTACGAAATGTGTTCAATTTACCCTGTAATGCGGCACCACGTGCATTCGATATGTACCGCCCCAAGAATTTTTCTTGCGCTAGCAGATGTCTGGCTAAGAGCAGCGCACTCTCATCAATATCATTTACATAGAATCCGAAACGGCGGCACTCCCGCTTATCAACTCTGCCGACTTGCTGGAATACATGATCTTCTCGTTTCAAATTGCGGTAGCTCAGTTCGTTTCCGCTTTTGCGATGGATGTAGATGACTTGTTCCAGGTTGACCTCTTCCCAGGCCCTTCCGCAATCGGCCAAGTCTTCAAGCCCGGCCAGCAGCCTTTCTCGAAGTTTGCGCCAATTGGAGGCATACAAAAATGATTTCGGGACGATAAACCCGTGTCCGCCATCGCGCCGCAACAGTCGTAAGGACTGCACCATGAATAGTCCTGCACTGTTGGTCATGCCGATATCGAATTCGCATCTCAAGTAGTTTCGTTCGGCCTGGCGGAGCTTTGCGCCATAGGGCGGATTGCCGAAGACAAAGTGAAAGCCTGGATTGTCCAACATCTGACCATCCTCATCGACGAAGACCTCAGGGAATTCAATTTGCCAATGGAACGGTTGCGCCGAGACTAAATATCGGCTCTGAAACTCGCGTTTGAGATCCTCGGTTGCGCTTTCAAGCTCGACTTGGATCAGGCGGTGGCGCGGTTTGCTGTGGTCGGTTTCAATGAGTTCGTTTCGCAGCCGTCGGATCGTGGTCAACTCGTCAGCATAGTCAGCCAGACCCGGATCATCGGGGCTCAAGCCAATCAGGCTGTTGCCCACCTTGATGTTCTGATTGAGGATTAGAGGCAGCTTTTCACTCTGCTTCGAGCCTTCCAAAGCGCGCAATATGAGATTCATCACAGCGATTTCAGCCGCTTGAGGATCGAGGTCGACGCCGTAGAGGTGTTTCTCTAGGATGAGTTGACGATAGTTTTTGCGTAGATACTCACGTTCGTTTTCAATCCGCTGGGCTTCAATCCTGTCGTCAACGGTAACTGTCGCAAATCTAGCAGCAATATCCTTGACTTTCTGGTCAAATGCTTCAGTTAAGCGCGTGATTTCAGATTGATAAAACGTCGACAGTACCCCATAAGCGTATATAAGGAACGAGCCGCTTCCGCAAGCGCTATCGAGAACGCGCAAGTCACGGATATCAGCGGCGGTTTGGCGTTTCTCTCCGTATGCCCTAATGCCATTTGGTTTTCCGTTTTGTGTACCGTATAAGTAGCGTCCTAGCGTATGGTCAACAATAAATTCAACAATGTATTGTGGCGTATAATAGCTGCCTTGCGCTTTTCGTGTTTCCAGATTGTCCCGGATAGCAATGACGCCGTCTTCCAGGACTATCGTTTTGGCTAGATACTCTTCATAGGTATTTCCAATGATGTCGGCTGGCATTGCCCGAAATCGAGCTTCATACAGCTTATCAATAAGTGGGTCCAACACTATTTCACTAAACGCCGCGTCATCTATCTCGCTAGACGCAAAAAGCGCGGAATTGTGATTTTGATCGAAATGCCGGAAGAATTCTCTCAAATAATAGTAAGGCTCGCGGGCATAAGGATTGTCTTTTCCATAGTCATATGCGCGTTTCAAAGACCCCGGATTGATCACGTAATGATCTTCCGCAAAACGCACAACAACAAGTCTGTCGAGGAAACGCTGCACGACCGCTCGCAACGCGTCCAAACGCAACTCTTCGTTCTCGGAATATGCCCAGGCGTTCGCGTCACGATTGAGGGTAATGTCAATAGCAAGCTGTTCTCGCTGTTGATTAATGAAATCTAGGTAATTGGTATCAACATCTTTAACTACACGTTGGTTGTCCAACCTGTCCAAGCTGCCGCGATGCATTTCTTCCCAGGATAATTGCCAGAGTTGTTCAAAGTCATCCATGTAAGCGGCTGCCGTCTCGAATGCAAGAACCAGCCAATCGCGTCGCGCGTTAAATAGACGTAGGCATTCGAAGTTGCTCAATATGGCCCACTTGCCGCCGTTTTCGAACGCGTAGTTAATAGCCTGCTGTTCTTCTCGCGTACGGTCCGTGGCCATTGACGGCAGTGAAAGCTGACCAGGACCCATCGTCCACTCATTGGAATTCGACAACCGTTGTATTTCGCCGAACTTCTTTGCCTCGACGAATATCTTCTCTCCACTTTCAAGAGAGAGTACTCCATCGACTCTTTTGCGCCTGACAACCGCTTGTTCGCGCGCGAACTTTGTAACGTCTTCAGTCGGCCATCCAAGCACATCTCGAAAGAGCGGCAATACGAAACTGCCGAAGACGCTGCCTTCGCTCGCATCGTCTCTTTGTTCCGGCGTAAGTTGATAGAATTTCGCTATCAACGCTTCTAAGTTTTCGCGAGCTTCTGCCTTGGATAGCGTCATTGTTGAAAGCTCCTGCTGATACAATATTGAAGAGTTGGATTATAGCGCATTCGTCGCCTTGCATGATATGCTATATTGTCGTTTCATTCGCAAGCACAGGGCAATCACTTGACCACCCTCACCCACCACACACTCCCCAACGGGCTCACCGTCCTGCTCAAAGAGGCGCATAGCGCGCCCGTCATCAGTTGGTGGCTGGCTTACCGCGTCGGCAGCCGCAACGAACCCACCGGCCGCACCGGCATCTCCCACTGGGTCGAGCACATGATGTTCAAAGGCACGGAGCAATTTCCCGCCGGCCATCTCGACCGCGAAATCGACCGCGCCGGCGGCCAGTGGAACGCCTTCACCTCAATGGATGCCACCAAGTACTTCGAGACCCTGCCCGCCCACAAGATCGATATCGCCATGCGCGCCGAAGCTGACCGCATGACGAACGCCATCTTCGACCCCGAAGAGACCGAATCCGAGCGCACGGTCATCATCTCCGAGCGGCAAGGCGCGGAAAACCAGCCGACATTCTGGCTGCAAGAAGAAGTGCGCGGCGCCGCCTTTCGCGTGCATGGCTACCACCACGAGATCATCGGAGACGAGACCGATCTGCGCACGATGAGCCGCGACGACTTGTTCCATCATTATCGCCTTCATTATCGCCCGGCCAATGCCGCCGCCATCGCCGTCGGCGCCTTTGACACGGCGGAAATGCTCGCCAAGATCGAACAGCTGTATGGTTCGATACCCGGCAAACGAGAGGCAATGGACTTATTTGTTCGCCAAGAACCGGAGCAGATGGGCGAACGCCGCGTCTTTGTCGAACGGCCGGGCAAGACCGCCTTCTTCGAGATCTGCCACCGCGCGCCGGCAGCCACAGGCGACGACTGGCTGAAACTCAAGGTGCTGGATGCCATACTCAGTGGCAGCAGCGGCGCCTCCGACAACAAAACGAGCCGGCTTTATCAGGCGCTGGTGAAAACCGAAATCGCCGCCGGCGTCGGCGCCTCGCTTACGCCGACCATCGACCCCTACCTGTACGCCATTCTTGTGACATTGCGCGAAGGCCGGACGCCCGAAGAGGCGGAAACGGCCATGCTGGCCGAGTTTGCCCGCATCCAAGCCGATGGCGTCAGCGAGGCGGAGCTGAACAAGGCGCGAAAGCAGACCAAAGCCGCCTTCGCCTACAGCACGGAAAGCGTCACCGAACAGGCATTTTATTTGGCCCAGTCCTTCATCCTGGGCGATGTAACCTGGTTTGACCGCTATGCTGAACGGCTGATGGCGGTGTCGGCGGAGGATGTGCTCGAGGTCGCCCAACGTTATCTCCTGCCGAAGAATCGCGTCGTCGGCATTTTGCAGCCAACCGATGCCGAAGCGGAGGCATAAGCGGCATGAAGATCCAGCAGACGAGCATCCCCAGCGCAAGCAATATCACCCGCGAGACCTTGCCCAATGGCGTCGTCCTGCTGGTCTACGAGAACACCTCTGTGCAATCGGTCAATCTATTCGGCTCCATACATGCCGGAAGCATTTATGAGAAGCCGGGACAGAGCGGTCTCGCCTCGCTTGCGGCGGGCGCGCTGATGACCGGCACGATTCAACGCAACTTTGATGACCTGCATGGCGCGCTGGAAGACGCCGGCGCAGACCTCGGTTTTCGCGGCCATGTGCACAAGCTTGGTCTTTCCGGCAAAGCGCTTGCGGAGGATCTGTCGCTGCTCCTGAACATAGCGGCCGATGCCTTGCGCAACCCGGTCTTTCCGGCCGAACACGTGGAACGATTGCGCGGCGAGCGCTTGACCTGGCTGCAATACAGCAGTTTTGACACACGATATCGCGCGGCCAAAGCCATGCGCGAGGCGCTCTATCCAAAGACGCATCCCTATCACTACGGGACCTTCGGGACTGAAGAGACTGTCCTGGATATCAGCCGGGAGGATCTAGAGCAATTTCACGCCGGGCACATTGGACCCCGCGGCATGATCCTGGTGATCGTCGGCGCGGTGGAAGCAGCGGAAGCAGTCGCATTGGCGAGCGAGAGCTTTGCAGACTGGGATAATCCGGCGCAGCCCGATGCGCTGGAGGCTGAGGCGCCGGCGGCGCGCGGCGGGGATGCCCGGCCGATCGTAGCGGTTCCGGGCAAGACGCAGTCCGATATCTGCATGGGCATTATCGGACCGTCGCGCAAGGCGAAAGATTATCTGCCCGCGCAACTGGCAAACAGTGTGCTCGGCGAATTCGGCATGATGGGGCGGATCGGCAAAAGCGTGCGCGAAGAAAAAGGCTTGGCATATTATGCATACAGTCGCCTTGGGGGCGGCCACGGCCCCGACCCCTGGTCCGTCAGCGCCGGCGTCAATCCAGAGAACGTCGATTTGGCAATCGCGTCGATCCTGGAAGAGATCGAAGCCCTGACGACGGAAGCGGTATCCGACGAGGATCTGGCCGACAATCAGAGCTATTTCACTGGGCGCATGCCGCTGCGGCTGGAAAGCAATGAGGGAATCGCATCGCACATTCATAGTATGGAGAGCTTCAACCTGGGTCTGGATTACCTCGCCGAATATGACGAGATGATCTACAGCGCCAAGAAAGATGACCTGCTCCAAGCGGCGCAGCGCTATCTTGGCGCCGCCGACATGGTCATCGCTGTGGCCGGTCCTGACCAGTCCGGCAAGATAGCGAATGACTCAGTCGCCACCTGATCCGGCGGAATCCGCGCGCGCGCAATTGCTGGGGCTGAAAAATCTCGGCCCGCGATCCGCGGACAAGCTCTTGGCGATCGGCGTCCGGTCAAGGGACGATATTGCCAGGATGGGCGCGGCCCGGGTCTACTTGCGACTGCGGGAGCGCTTCCCGGTCAGCCGGACCATGCTATGGGCGCTGCAAGGCGCGCTGCTGGGGCTGCCTTATTATCAGATTCCGGACGACATCAGAGAAGAATTGCTGAATGAACTGTCGGCCGTTTCGACCCGTCGCGCCTGACTGTTCAAATCCCGGGTTGCGACGGGTAATATAGCTG
This sequence comes from Anaerolineae bacterium, assembly GCA_022826865.1. Lineage (GTDB taxonomy): Bacteria > Chloroflexota > Anaerolineae > Aggregatilineales > Phototrophicaceae > UBA6055. Next base: position 7,551 of record JAJDUC010000002.1, on the reverse strand, counting down.
TGGATTGGATTCTACTTCTGTCGCAGCGGGCACGAGGATAATCGGGAAATCCATTCATGTCGGAAAAACGCGTAGTCATCACTGGCATGGGCCTGGTCTGCCCGGTCGGGAACAATGTGGAGGATTCCTGGACGAATATCCGCGCCGGCAAATCCGGCATCGACTGGATCTCATTGTTCGACCCCGAGCTCGTGGAGAACCGCGTCGCCGGCGAAGTCAAAGACATCGACCTGCAAAGCAGATTCGGCCGGCGCGAGATGCGGCGCATGGACCGCGCGCAGATGCTGGCGCTGGTCGCCGCCGAAGAGGCTTTAAACGATGCCGGCCTGGAGATCAGCGATGAAAACAAATATGACGTCGGCGTTGTAGTCGGGTCCGGCATTGGCGGCATCGTCACCGTGGTGCGGGCGCTGCAAGGCTTTGAAGCGAAAGGGCATCGTGGCGTCAGCCCGGTCATCGTGCCGGCGCTGCTGCATGATGGCATCAGTTCCCGCGTATCCATGCACTTCGGGCTGAAGGGCCCTAATTACAACATCACTTCGGCCTGCGCGACCAGCAACAATTCACTCGGCGACGCCGCCGACGCGATTCGCATGGGTCGCGCCAAGGTCATGGTCGCCGGTGGCAGCGAAGCCTGCATCATGCCGATGGTCATCAGTGGATTTAACAACATGAAAGTGCTGACCACGACTGAAGATGTTCCGGTAAAAGCGGCGCGACCCTTTGATTTCAATCGCGACGGCTTCGTCGCGGCTGAAGGCGCCGCCCTGCTCATCCTGGAAGACTTGGACCATGCGCTCGCGCGCGGTGTGAGGATCCATGCCGAACTCACTGGATATGGGCATACCTCCGACGCTTTTCATGTCACCGCGCCCAACCCCGACGGCCTGGACGCGGCCGAAGCGATGCGCCGGGCGCTGACCGACGCCGGCATCAGCAACCGGGAAATCAGCTACATCAACGCCCATGGCACGGGCACACAACTCAACGACAAAAGCGAGACGCTCGCCATCAAGCAAGCGCTGGGCGAAGACGCTTATCAGATACCAATCAGTTCAACCAAGTCTATGACGGGGCATATCCTGGGCGCCACCGCCGCCGCCGAAGCCATATTTTCGATCAAAGCGCTTCAGGACAATTTCATCCCGCCGACGATCAACCTTGACACGCCGGATCCCGAGTGCGATCTCGATTACACGCCGCACATCGGCGTGGCGCGCCCAATCGATCATGTACTGAGCAATTCCTTCGGTTTCGGCGGGCACAACACCGCCATTGTTATCAGTCGCTACCGGTGATCCGCAGTCCTTAGTCGGCGACGATTTGCGACAGAATCTCCTCAAAGGCGCCGTCAGCCAAGGCGCGGATTTCGTCGTCGCTGCGGTCCTGAATCGGATGCTTTACAAAGCAAATGGCCGGCTTGAAGCCGAGCGCCTCGCCTTGCGCCGCGGCAGCTTCCACAAATTCGTCCGAAGCCACGAACATGCCCGGGATTCCCTGCGCTTCCAGATCAGTGATGTCGTGCACACTGCACGACGTGCATGACCCTCAATCAGCGAGCGCTTCAATCACGGCGTCGCATTCGCCTGCGATCTGCTGCTTGAGGGCGCCGGGCGCGATGCGAGCAAATGTGGGCTTCTGATAGCGCCGGGCTTCAACTCCCAGATCGCCCAGCTTCTCCTCAAGGCGATCGAGAAAAACATCGCCGCGCGGCTTGGAAATGTCAAGCAAGGCGACGCGTTTGCCTTGCAAAGATTGAGCGCGCGGCAGCCTTTCTCGCCGGGCTGGCTGCAATTCGCCGGTTGGGTCCAAAAGATTCATCATGTCATTCTCCTTAAAACTCGCCTCTGCCCGATTATCAGGACCGTATTGGCACCGTCACCGGTGTGCTGCCCTTTGGCCCGCTTGCCGCCCAGCCGGTGATAACCGCCGTCCACATGCCGGCGCCGCCGCCCGCATGCGCAATCAGCAGCCCCCCGGGCTGAAACTTGCTGAGCCGTCTCTGCGCGTAGCGGGCGGGCATGCCTTCAGCGATGTCGCCCGCGCCTTGTACAACTTCGCTGCCATCTATGGTCAGGCGCCGATCCAATTCCGCGCGGAAGCGCGCTTTGCCCCAGCCCGCCTCGCGAAACACGCGCATGTGTTCCGGCGAGACGACGAGCAGGGCATCGGCGCGGCCATAGATTTTGCCATGATAAACAGTCCGCATCGTCAGCGCAAAACTGCGCGTCAGGGATTCGGGGTTCCGTGATTTCTGATCTCCAATGGGATGCACACCGCCACCCGCAAACAGGGTCACGGTGGATTCTTCCGGCGCAAATCCCCGTTCGACGGCCAGCGATTCCCAATAAGAATCATGCTCGCGCTCGGGAAAGCAGAACCCCACCTTGCCCGGCTGGCCCAAGGTGGCGCGGTCAACGCCGCCGGGCAGGCCGCCGCCCACGTTGCGCACAACCAGTTGCAAGGCGCGCCCAATAGTCGAATTGGCCCGGTTGCCCTGCCCCAAAACGTTGTGCGCGCTGTTCATACCGATCTCATTCGCGATCGGACCGTTGACAATGACGATCGGACCGGCGAAATATGTCGTAGCCAAGACGCCGTGCATACAGAATTCGTCCAGGCAGGCCGCCTCAACCGCCGCCAGCACCACCGGCAGATAGGCCGGTTTGCAGCCCGCCAGCACCGCGTTGATGGCGACTTTTTCCACCGTGCAGCTCACATTGTTCGGCGGGATAATGCCAACAATTTCATCCGGAGAGCGGGTTGTGCCCGCCAGCATCCGCAAGACGCGCTCTTCGGTCGGGGGTACGACCGGCAGTCCATCGGACCAGCCGCGCTCGAAGGCGATTTCTTGTTCGTCCTGCTGGGCTGCCACCTCTATCCGGCGCGCTTGTAAGCGTGTGTCGCCGAACTTGAAGGCCAATTTCTCTGCCATGCCCGGTTCCACCGATTTAGAGCCGCAGCCGGGGCTGAAAGCGATCAAGCCGTCACCCAAGGCAGGAATCTCCGCCAATTGGCGCCAGGCTTCGCGCCGCCAGCCCAGCAGACGGCTTTCTTCTCTACCAGCATTGAAGCGTATCAGCGTCGGCACGATCTCAATATCGAGGCGATAAGAAAGCTCCAGTTCGCGGTCATCAATCACGCCGTCGCATCCGGCCGGGAAAGTCGGATCGTCTTGCGAATAGACCAGCAAGTCGCGCTCGCTCGCCCAATCGGCAAGCGCCGGCGCAATCAAGCGACAGGTCTCGCAGTCCCGCTTGACCACGGCGACAAAACCGGAGAAATCATTCGGAATGAGAGACATAATCCGATGCTTTAAGCTGGCGACGGGTTCATTGTAGCCGCTAGAGGCGCAAATTGCATACTGTTGCCTCGGCGGCCCAAGCCGACTATGCTATGCAACGATGTTCGCCTACGAGGACGGCCGGTGAAGTTTTCGGACATTTTTCGCGAAGGATCGGACGCGCGCAAATTATTTGCGAAGTATTACGCCGTCGCCGCGATAGGACTCATCTTGACAGTTCTCATTCTCCTCGCCCTGGCGACACGCGTCAGTTGAGTTCATTCATAATCTTCCCGACCCTGCGCCCAATAATCCTCGAGCGTTACCCCAAGGCCGTCGGCTATTCGGTTGACATAAGCGTAGTAGGCCACGACCTGCGCGATATCCAAAATCGCCCGGTCACTGAATCCGCTCTTGCGCAGCGCGATGACATCGCCCTCAAGCATATCCCCGGGGGCGCGCGTCAGCTTGGCGGCATAATCCAGCATTTGCAGATCGCCCGGCGTCAATTCGGCAGCGCGATAATCGTTCTCGATTTGCCCTGTGAGGTCCCGGTCTCCAGTCAACTGACGGAGGTTGCGCGCATGGTGCTTCAGTCAGTATTCGCAGCGATTGATGGCGGAAACAACCACGCCGATCATCTCGCGCTGGGCCCGCGTCAGCGGCGATTCGCCATACATCAGTGTCTGATACATACGCAGATGATCTAGCAAAGACGCCGGGTTGAGACTGTGGATCTTCATAATATGGTCGACTTGGCCGCCTTTCGGGTCGGCGGCGCGGCGATAAGCGCGCTGAAGGTCTCCGGAGGCTGCGGCTTCATCCACATTCGCAATCCAGGCGATGCGCTTTCCCGAAGAATTCATGATCCTGCCCGCCCCCTTGTTTCCTCGCACCTAGGCATTCACCAGCAAGGCGACGTTCAGTTTCCAGGCCCGGTGCATAGCGCGGAAGAAGGCCACAAATTCGCGAATACAGGTGTCGTATTCCGCGCTGTCAAGGATCTCAAAGTCAAACTCTTCGCGTATTGCGCCGTCCAATGAAGAGATGTCCTGGATCTCTTCCGCTTCCAAGTCGCGCTGGATGGCGCCAAAAAACAACAAAAGAATGCCGGCATGGTTCGGGATGATGCGTTCGCCGACACCGAATATCATCTCCAGCGCCTGGTCACCCGTGACGCGCACTTCGCCCAGCCGGCGCCGCGGGGCGGAAGGCGATTCGAAATACGTTCGTCCGCTATTGGCGCCATCGCTGTCGCGCAAGGCTTTCACCGACGCGCCATCGTATCCCAGCTTTTGAATTCCCTGCCGCAGCAGCAGCCAGACAAGAGGCTCATCGGGAACGGGCAGCCGATCCAGCAGCCAGGCTTCCGCGAGTCCAGTAATCGGATACTGAATGAAACCCATGCAGCCGTAGGCGGCGCGGCCGCAATTGGCTGGGCACTGACGGCAGTGATCGGCGTAGTCATCGAGCTCGGCGGCATGATCCAGCAGGTCTTGCACGACAATCAACTGCTTCTCGCCCTGGTCCGCCGGCGTGCTTCGGCTGAATTCGAAGCCCATCTGCGACGGCGGACGATCGTCGCCGGCGCTGCGAAACCACTGAATCACTTCCGAGGCGCGCTCGCGCTCCTTGATCCGTTCGAGAATGCCGTCCGCGCTCAGCTCGCGCTTGGGCGCGCAGTCGTATTCGATGATGTATTCGATCGCCAAGCAGCGCGCTCCCTTCCCTTCAACTTGCCGGGATCATCGCACGAGTATAGCACAGGCCCGGCGCGCTACCACTTGCCATAACGCCGCAAAGCCAGGAGCGCGTTGATCGTCGTCATCGGATACCATTGCGGCAGGTCATGCTGGTCGACCCAATGTCCGGCATCCTGCTGCGCCGAAGCGAGCGCGTCCAGATAGCGCGCGAGCAGGCCGTCGGGCAGCGCCCGCGCAACCGGCGAATCCGGCGTCGGCGCGAAGGCAAAAAGCGAGTCGAACTGATTCTCAGGCGCCTTGATTGCGCAATCGATTATGTTGTCCACAGTTGCCCCCCGGAAGCGCTCCAGGCCGGGAAAGTCGTCCACAGCAAAGAAAAAGTCGAAGGCGTGGTAGGCCATGAACAGCCACTCGTTTTCGGCGATCGTTTCCAGGGTCAGCTTGCTGCGCGCCCAGCGCTTCGTCTTTTCAATCAGGCTGGGGCCGGCGCAGCCAAAGTGAATAAGATTGCCGACAATCGAATCTGGCATGGTCTGCCCGCCATTTTCCCGCCACCACCATTGATGCGGGTAATCACGATTCTCGGGCGGATTGCCCAGGTTGCCTTCGTCGTCCATCTGGCTTTCCACCCAGGCGGCGCTTCCCTGCAAAATCGGTCCCGGCGGAATGTCACAATGCCTCATGACGCTGAGCAGGTATTCCAGCGCCAAGGGATTCGATTGCGGCGCTTTCAGGTCGTGTTCAAAGCCGTGACCAAATCCATTGTCCGCGTTCTTGTAGCAGAGGATGATCTGCTGCAGGCGCTCCAGGCTGGCGCCGTCGAAGAGCCAGGCAAATAGAGCGCGCTCGAAGAGCGTGCCATTTCGATATACGAAGTCTCGCGCTTTGGACAAATCGATTGACATGATGAAATATGAAATCTCCAGCAAATGATTAAGAGTCGCGATGCATTTGAATGACGGTCGCGCCCAAGCTACAGGTACTGATTGACAATTGCGACCAACTCGCGCGCGCGCTGACGGAAGGTATGCTGTTTGAGAACGCGCTCGCGCGCGGCCCGGCCGATGGCTTGGCGCTCTCCATCATGCTTCAGCAGGCGCCGATATCGATCCAGCGCCTCTTCACTTGAGCGCGCTATGATCAACTCTTTCTCGGGTTCAAACCATTCCTCGATGCCCTGGTAGGGGTTGGCGACTATGCAAGCGCCCAGCGCGCCCAACTCAAAGGGACGAGACGATGACGAGGCAAAAACACTGGCGTGGGCGCCGCGGGTGATGCAAAGATTGATCTTGCTTCGGCAAACATATTCGCGCAGCTTGCTGAAGCTGAGATACGGCAGCAGTCTCGCATTGCCAAGATCGCCCAGCTTCGTGCCGCGCACTGCGAAATGGGCATTAGGCAGCGCCCGCGACGGACCCGTGATCATGCTGTCGATCCATTCCCCGCGGTATTCGCGCCCGTGACCATAGAACATGACATCAATATCCTGCGCCGCCACCGTTACCGGGCTGAATACATCGGGGTCAGCGCCATACCACAGCGTATGCGCATTCTTGGCGCCGAGCTTAGAAAGCAGCGCCGCGCCGCCCGTGCTGTTGCAGATGAACGCGGTATATTCGGATAAATCAGCGCCCTGATATATGCGAAAGCCGGAGGCGAAGCCTTTCATATTCGGCAAACTTGCCGGTACATCGCCGTCGTAATAGATGACGGGAATGTCGAACTTGTTGCATATATAACCCGGCACGCCCTTGAGGTGATTGAGCGGAACAGTGAAAAAAAGCACCGCGTCGATATCGGCTTCCCGTTGCAGATGGCGCTCAAGCTGCCTGCGCCACTGCGGCGCGACCAATAAGCGCGCCGAATGGCGGACAGCGCGATCCGAGATTGTTTCGCCGGGCGCGTATGTATCATTCGCCGGCGGCGGCCGCCGCGGAAGCGCGCGAACCAGGTCGCGAAGCGATTTGAACATATCGCCCTGCCATCGGGCCGGATTCGCCGCCGCGCGCCACCAGAGGCTTTCGATCGCGAGACCTTGATACGGCATCGCTATGACCTCAATGCCGATCTCGTACAAGCCCTTCAGCAATTGCCACCAGGCCGGTGTCGCGCTGAAGGGCTGGCTCAGATCCAGCGACGATAGAACGACGAGCAATTTCATGTTCCGCTGCGATCCGCTGTCTGCAAACTGGTCACGCTTCACCTGCCATAGCCGTCTCGCGATTGTACATGAGAGTGGCCGCTTTATTATGTGCCAATGCGCGCGCCAATCTGAATTCAAGACTGCGCGAACCGCGCGCGCTGCGGCCAGGCGCCAGCGCTGTGTTTTCCAGTAGACAGGCAAGTTTTACATAGTGTTCTCCAGGACAATCGCATCAAAATCATAATAAGCGGTTCGCTACGAAAATTGCGAAAGTGTAGGGACGTCTCGTGAGACGCCCGTTGAAAATGGCCTGCAAATTGCGGGCGTTTCAGCGGGTCGCGTAGACACTGACCGACAAACGCCCCTACGGATTACATAATTTGAGGGGAAAATGTCATTTATCGGCGCAATTTAAATTTGAT
>JAJDUC010000033.1 GCA_022826865.1 Anaerolineae bacterium | reverse complement strand
AATCTGAAGAACGGTGTAGGGGCGATTCGGTCGCCCGCCGACAAAAGCGCGGATTTTCGAGCGACACACAGTGTCGCCCCTACATATCGACCTTATGCTGAATTTTGCATGACTAACTTGACTCTACTGAGAAAAGGGCATATTTCGTGCACGATTCTCGACGCTCTCGTTTTTCTCGGTGTACTCGGTGGCAAAGTTTTTTCTGTTTCAACCGAAAAGAATACACTAACCTCCCGTCTGCGCGGCGAAGGCAATTGTTTCCCGATGTGTATTGAGTGAGGCGAAGATTCCGGCGCGGTATCAAATACCGTTGTCAATTTTATAGCAACCTTGAACGCTTTGTGCTAGACTTCCGCGATTATAGCCATAGGGTGGCAGCGATTTTACATAACCGCGCCACGGCAAATCTAAACATTTCTTTCTAAGCAGCGAATTGTTCGTCCAATATAGGAGGGCAGCGTATGACAGATAAACCTAATGTTCTGCTGATTGCTATAGATTCCATCCGCGCCGACCATATGTCCTGTTATGGATATGAGCGCCTGACGACAGCCCATATCGATCGCTTCGCCCAAAGCGGTGCCCTGTTCGAAAACACATTCAGCGCGCATATTCCGACCACGCCCGCCTACGCCTCCATGCTCACGGGACGTGACTGCTTTGGCACCCAAGTGGTGGCGCTGCGCCATCAGGGTCCTTTGCGGGCGGAAGCGCCAACTGCGGCCGAAATTCTTCGGCGCTACGGCTACAACACCACGTCGGTCGGCTTCAAGGGCAATCCCAGTTCGCGCGGCTACGACAACTATTTGGAGTTCGACGGCTGGGGAAGTTATGCGACGGGACGGAGCCCCAAGGCGCAGAACCTCAACGATGCCTTGATACCCGAGCTGGAGCGGCTCCATGCCACCGGGCAGCCTTGGTTCGTCACGACGCGGCACATGGACCCGCACCCGCCCTACCTGCCGCCCGAACCTTACGAGCGCATGTTTTATCACGGCGATGAATGCGAACCGAGCAACCGCTCGATGGATCCGGTGCTCAGCTTCAAACCCTTCGCCGATTTTTTCCGGTCCTGGATGCCGCCCGGAATCACCGACAAAGACTACATTATCGCCCAATACAATGGCGCCGTCGCCTATATGGACGCCTGCATTCAATCGATCTTTGAAGCGCTCAGCGGTATGGGCATCCTCGACAATACAATCGTCGCCCTTAATGGCGACCACGGCGAGACGCTCTACGATCACGAAATCTGGTTTGACCATCACGGCATCTTCGACAACGTGCTGCACGTTCCGCTGATCATCCGCTATCCGGATAGAATCCCCGCCGGCGCGCGTATCAGCGGATTTAATCAACACAAGGACCTGCTGCCCACCCTGCTCGACCTGGCTGGGCTGGCGGAGCAAGCGGCGGGCGACGGCTACAAATTCGACGGCCAGTCACTCATGTCGATGGTAGATGGCGACGTGAATTCGTTTGACAGCGAATTCTATATCACCGAGTGCACATGGATGCGCAAGCATGGCTGGCGCAGCCCCGGCTGGAAGCTGATGATCGCGCTAGAGCCGGATTTCCACTTCAGACCCGGGATTGAGCTTTACAATCTGGTGGAAGACCCGAACGAAGACAACAACCTCGCTGAAGAGCGTCCCGATGTAGTGGATGCGCTGCGGGCGCGTATGGAGGCTTGGATCACTAAGCGCGAGGCTGAAACCGGCTTGACCAATCCCATGCTCACCCAAGGCGACTGGCACGGCACAAAGGGCGTCGGCCCATTCAAGACATCGCAGCAGGCTTACGAAACCTTATACATCGGCGATGTCAATAAAGCGATCAGATTGCAGGCGCAATCACGCGAGGAAGAATAATCAAGACGACAATTTGCCAGCGCGCTCTCAGGTCGCCCGCAATACGCAAATTGTAAGACTGGCCCTGTGCTATTCAAACGTGAAGGTTTTGAAGAAATGTTCGTCATGAATCCCCCACCCCAAACCCCTCCCCCATAATGAAGGAGGGGCTTTAACGACTCAAAACTGGTCAGTAATCTCCCCTTCCCCATTTTGGGGATGCTTCGCCATAGAGATGGCGAAGGGGCCGGGGGATGGGGGCAGTGTTTCAACCGATTCAATAGAGTCGCCCACGAGAAATTAAACCGCAAGGGCGGCCAACCAGGTCGCCCGCAAACGATAAAGGAGATCACATATGACCTTACGCGTAGCCATTGTCGGCATGGGCGGGATCGGCAATAACCACGGTCGCTGCTATAACAATCATCCGGAGGCGGAGGTCGTCGCCGTCTGCGACATTGTCCAAGAACGGTCGGACAAAGCTGCCGAAGCTTTCGGCTGCCAAGGCTTTTACTCTGTACAATCGCTGCTCGATAGCGGCATCGCTTTCGACGCCGCCAGCGTTACCACAGCAGGCGTCGAGAATGGCGGCGACCACCATGCGCCAACCATGCAGCTGCTCGACGCTGGATACCCGGTATTGGGTGAAAAGCCCATCTCCAACCGAATCGACCATGCCGAAGAAATGGTCGCCCTGGCCAAAGAGAAGAGCCTGCGCTACGGCATCAACCTCAATCACCGCTTCACGCCCGCCGCCGCGCTGGCGAAAGAATGGTTGCTGCGAGGTCGGCTGGGCGAAGTCAATATGATCGACATGACCATGTGGATCAACAACCCCAATGAAACCTCGCCGCATTTCCACATGCGCGCGCTGCACCCGCATTCCCTCGATGTCATGCGCTATTTCGCCGGAGCGGACGTGGCGCAAGTGCACGCGATTTTCAAGAAAGGCAAGGGCCGCAAGATCTGGTCCAACGTGCAGGTGAACCTGCTCTACGAGAATGGCATCATCGGCCACCTGCGCGGCAGCTACGACGGCAACTGGGGCCACACCAGCATGGGCGGCGGCTCCTACGGCCTGGAGACGCTTGATGTCTTCGGCTCGGATGGGCGCTTCTTCCTCAGAGACGCTTGCGAAGAACTCATCTACTATCCCCGCTTTGAAGGCACGACGGAACGCCACGAGAATTACGGCGGCATGAGCCATTTCGGCGAAACCTTCCAGACCCGCATCAGCCATTGGGTGGACCAGAATCTGGCCGGCGTCGCGCCCGACAAGATCGACGCTTCCGGCGCCGATGGCCTGCACGTTCAGCGCATTATTGAAGCGGCGATCGAATCTTGGGATTCGGGACAGGCAGTCTCCCTGTGATCACTGTCATCGGGCGCGGCCACAGCGGCACGCGGGCGATTTCGCATACGCTTTACGCTTCCGGCGTCTACATGGGGCAGACGCTGAACCCCTCCGGCGACCTGGTCCCGGCCCACGCCATGTACGACGCCTGCCGAGTGTTCGCGCGCTACGTGACCTGGAATGGCGATCTCAGTTGGGACTTCAGCCGCGCCCACAATGCCGAGATTCCGCCCGCGTTTATCAGAAACTTCAATCGGTATCTGGAATCGGTATTGAATCATTCGCGGCCGCTGAAGGGCTGGAAGGTGCCCGAGACCACGCTGGTCTTCCCCTGGATTTTGCGCATGTACCCGGATATCCACTACATATTCTGGATTCGCAATCCCCGCGACTGCATCATCGGTTCGCACAAGACCGACGACATGCGCGATTTCGGCGTCCAGTATCCGGAAACGGAAGACGAGCGCTTCCGCCGCGCCATATCCTGGAAATATCAGTACGACCTGGTCAAATCCACAGCCAAGCCCAAGCGCTGGATCGAGGTGCGCTTTGAAGACCTGGTAACAAAACAAGAAGAGACTCTGGAGCGCCTGGAAGCTTTTCTGGGCATACCGCTGGCGCGCATCATCATGCGCCAGGACACGATCAATCGCTGGCGGCATGACGACGGCGTCAACTATTTCGACTTCTTTGAGCCCGCCATGCGCGAATACAACTACGAGATACCGGAATTGGCCGGGCTTGCCCCCGGGCCAAATCCCTCCCCCAGCGGGGCGAGGGGCTGCGTGTTAGAGGAATGGAGTAGCCAATAGATGAGTTTACGGGTAGCGGTCATCGGCTTGGGACCGATCGGCAATCTGCACGCGAAGCTGCACGCGCAAGACGAGCTCGCCCAGCTTGTCGGCGTTTGCGACATTGATCGCGAGCGAGCGGATCGGGCGGCGGCGCTGCACAGCGTGACTGCCTTTTACGATGTTGAAACCATGCTGCGCGATCTGGCGCCCGATGTCGTTAGCGTCACCACCGGCGGCTTTGAAAATAGCAGCGATCACTACCTGCCGACGATGCAGGCGCTGGAAGCGGGCTGCCACGTGCTGGGCGAAAAGCCGATCTCCAACGAAATCGCGCCCGCTGAAGAAATGGTGACCAAAGGGCGCGAGTTGGAGCTTTGCTATGGCATCAACCTCAACCACCGCTTCACGCCGGCGGCCCGTCTCGCGAAGTCTTGGGTGGATGAAGGCCGGCTGGGGCACCTGCTCTTCGTCAACATGGCCATGTGGATCATGAACCCGGCCGAAACCTCGCCTCACTATCACATCAAGTCCCTGCACCCGCATACGGTCGATGTGATGCGCTATTTCTGCGGCGATATTGAGGCTGTGCATTGCTTCGGGGCAAAGGCGCCCGGCCGGCAGATCTGGTCGACGGCGCAGTTCAGCTTCCGTTTTCGCAACGGGGTCGTCGGTTCTTTGACCGGCAGCTACGACATTGAGCGCGGCCACCCGATGGAGCGCTGTGAAGTGGCCGGAACCGGCGGGCGTTTCGTGCTGGACGACATGTGGCGCGAATTGACGCTTTACCCGGCCGGCGACCTGCAAAAGACCGTTTATACCGATCCACTCTTTGGCGGCTTCCATAATTTTGAGAATACCTTCCGCGAGCGCATTCATTGTTTCTTGCGGCAGGTCGGCGATGGCGTCGCGCCCGAAGCTATCGACGGCAGCGCGGCCGAAGGCTTGGCGGCGCAGAAGGTGCTGGCGGCGGCGATTGAGTCGTTGGAGACGGAGGCGGTGGTGCATGTTTGATTCAAAGCGCCCACCCCCCAACCCCCAGCCCCTTCCTGCCATCTCTATGGCAGGCATCCCACAAGGAGGGGAGGGGAGATTCTGCAGCATTTTCAGAAGTTTTAAAGCCCCTCCCTCGTTCTGGGGGAGGGGTTTGGGGTGGGGGCAGCGCGTTGGGGGCATTGCCCTATGACCGCAAACTTCAAGAATAGAACGCTTTATCACGGCGACAACCTCAAGTACCTGCGCGGCATGAATAGCGAAACTATCGACCTCATCGCCACAGACCCGCCCTTCAACAAGAACCGCGATTTCCACGCCACGCCGGACAGCCTCGCCGCCGGCGCCAAGTTTCAAGACCGCTGGTCCTGGGAGCGTGATGTGCACCAGGACTGGGTTGACCAGATTACCGACGACTATCCCCGCCTGATGGAAGCGATTGAGAGCGCTCGCTACGCCCACAGCGATGGCATGGGCGCATTCATGTGCTTCATGGCGGTGCGCCTGCTGGAGATGCACCGTGTGCTCAAATCAACGGGAACAATTTACCTGCATTTTGACTCCACTGCGAGCCACTATGTCAAAGCTGTCATGGACGCGATATTCGGCTGGAAAAATTTCAGGAACGAAATCGTGTGGCTCTATAAAACGGGAGGTGTTAGCAGGCGCTGGTTTGGCAGAAAACATGATACGATGTTGTTCTATAGCAAGTCTTCCAAATATGTCTTTAATCCTCAAAAAGAAAAGTCTTATCTATCACATAAATACGGGTTCTCAAACATTGAGATTCATCAGGATAAGCAGGGCTACTTCACAATGGTGACGATGCGCGATGTTTGGGATATTCCTGCATTGAGAGGCAATCAGCCAGAAGCCACTGGATACCCTACACAAAAGCCACTCGCCCTTTATGAACGCGTTCTCAAAGCCTCCACAAACGAAGGCGACATCGTGCTCGACCCTTTCTGCGGCTGCGCGACCACGCCTGTCGCCGCCGAGCGGCTGGGGCGACAGTGGATTGGCATCGACATTTGGGACAAGGCGCATGAAGTGGTCGTCGACCGCCTCAAAAAAGAAGTTGGTATGTTTGGCGAAGTGCATTACACAACCGAGCCGCCGATACGAACTGATGACGCCCAGCCAGCCGCGCCCTTCCTGCGCGTCAAGCAAGTGCATGAACCGCCCGGTCGCAAGATGTCCCGCGCCGAGATGTACGCGCATCTGCTGGAGCAGCACGGGGCGACCTGCCAGGGCTGTTATCGAGAGTTCGACGACCCGCGCTATCTGCAGTTGGACCACAACGTCCCCCGCTCGGATGGCGGGCTGAACCACATATCGAATCGCATCCTGCTTTGCGGTCCCTGCAATCGATTGAAAAGCAATATCTATACCCTGAGCGGTTTGCGAAGGCAGAACAAGAAACTGGGCTATATGCGCCTATAGGACAACTCGTCAATAGCGAATTTGTAGGGGCGAGCCTTGGCTCGCCCGCAAACGAAAGAATAAAGGAGCATACAACACTCATGAAACTCGGAGCAAACTCACTTCTATTCGGCTCGTGGGATATGGAGACCGCCTTCAAGTACCTGAAGATGGCGGGTTACGACGGCATCGAAATGTCCGCCATTGACGAGATGAGCCAGCACCTCGTCCTGTCGCGCTGGCAGGAATGCGCGCCTGAGGTTGTACGTCTGGCCAAAGAATACGATCTCGAACTGCTGGCGATGGAACAGTCCTCGCGCGATCCCGACCTGATGGAGCGCGCGATGCAGGCGGCGGTCGAAACCGGCATACCCATCATCAATGTGGGGCCCGGTGGAAAATCGGACGATGAGTCGACTTATCCGCAGGTCCTGGATGAGCTGGGCGCGCTGGTGGGCCGAGCAGAGCATTACGGCGTCATGCTCTGCGTCAAAGCGCATGTCAACAATTATGTATACAACACGCCGACCAGCCTCAAGATCTTGAATGACATTGACTCGCCCAATTTCGGCCTGGATATGGACCCCTCCCATATTCATCGCGCCGGCGAAAATCCGGTTGAGGCGATTGAAGCGGTCATTCATCGCATCAAGCATGTGCATATCCGCGATTGCAAGGGCAGCCAGCAGGGACCGGGCGCGCCCGAAGACCAGGCCAATGGCCGCGGCGATATCGACCTGGTCGGTTACATCCGCGTGCTTCACGAGCATGGCTACACCGGTCCGCTTAATCTGGAAGTGATCGGCACCAAGCGGCTTGGGCACAGCCTCGAGCAATGCATCACCATTGGCGCCGAAGCGCGCGGTCACATGCAAGCCTGCCTGCAAGCCGCCGGCGCCCGCTAGGCTGAGCACCCCCACCCTAAATCCCTCCCCCATAAAGAGGGAGGGACTTTTCACAGGCCAGCAGACAGAAAGAACGAATCAATGCCCTTCCAACCAACTGATCATCAGATTCAATCCTCCTATGACATCGCGCGCGAGCGTTATGCCGCCTTCGGCGTCGATACCGCCGCCGCCATCGACCGGCTGAAGACCGTGCCCATCAGCTTGCACTGCTGGCAAGGCGACGATGTCGGCGGCTTCGAAGACCCCGAACGGGGGCTCAGCGGCGGCATCATGGCGACCGGCAACTACCCGGGCAAAGCGACCAATATCGACGAGCTGCGCGGCGACCTGGATATGGCCTATAGCCTCATCCCCGGGACGCATCGGCTGGCCCTGCACGGATCCTATCTCGATAGCCCGACCAAGGTGTCGCGCGATGCGCTCAAACCGGAGCACTTCGCATCCTGGGTTGATTGGGCGAAAACCAATAACCATGGCTTGGATTTCAATCCAACCTTTTTTTCCCACGATCTCGCCGACGACGGCTTCACCCTGTCGCATGCCGACGCCGGCATCCGCCAGTTCTGGATCGAACATGGCAAGCGCAGTCGTGAAATCAGCGCTTACTTTGGCGCCGAACTCGGCAGCCCCTGCATCAACAACATCTGGATCCCGGACGGCTACAAAGATATGCCGGCCGACCGACTGGGCCCGCGGCAACGGCTGATCGAGGCGCTCGATGAGATATTCGCGGCGAACTTGAATCCGGCCCATTGCCTTGACGCGGTCGAATGCAAACTCTTCGGCCTGGGTTCGGAGAGCTATGTCGTCGGCTCGCACGAGTTCTACCTAGGGTATGCCGCCTCTCGTCAAATCCTGCTCTGCCTCGATGCCGGGCACTTCCACCCGACCGAGACGATTGCCGACAAGCTCTCGTCCATTCTGTTCTACGTGCCGGAAGCGCTACTGCACGTCAGCCGCGGCGTCCGCTGGGACAGCGATCATGTTGTGACGCTCACGGATGACCTGCAAGCCATCATGCAAGAGATCGTCCGCTGCGATGCGCTCGAACGCGTGCATATCGGCCTGGACTTTTTCGATGCCAGCATCAACCGCGTTGGCGCCTGGGCGATCGGCACGCGCAACGCCTGCCGCGCCTTGCTGATGGCGCTGCTCGAACCGCGCGACTTGCTGCGCCAATACGAGAATGACGGCGATTTCACCGGGCGCCTGGCGCTGCTGGAAGAACTCAAGGGCTTGCCATTCGGCGCCGTCTGGGACCACTACTGTCAGATGGAGGAAGCGCCGGTTGGCCTGGCCTTCATGGACGAGATACGCGCATATGAACGGACGGTGCAGTCGCAGCGAGGGTAGCAGGCATAGCGCCGAGCATCAAATATTGGAGATTCGTAAGGTCGAGTGACCTGCAGTGTCTACGCGCAGCGGTGGCTCGCCCTATTCTCAGTAACACCAGGAAAGAAATACAACAATCTGAAGAACGATGTAGGGGTGATTCGGTCGCCCGCCGACACAAGCGGATTTTCGGGCGACACACAGTGTCGCCCCTACATATCGCCCTTATGCTGAATTTCGCATGAGCTACTTGGGCTTACTTCTGTAACGGACAAAACTCATGCTTGAAGCATGATCATCAGGCCTGTGCTTGTGGAGCGGAGACCCTATGCAAACATTCAAATCGACCGAATACCGCCATGTGAATTACCTTTGGGACCCTGCCTATGCCGACACGCTGGACGCGGTCGAGCGCCTCGTGTACCGCTCCAACCTGCTTGGCAGCGACCAGCGCGTCACCAACACGGGCGGCGGCAATACCTCGAGCAAGATCCGGCGGACCGACCCCATGAGCGGCGCCGATGTTGATGTCATGTATGTCAAAGGCTCAGGCGGGGATTTGCGCACCGCCAGGCGCGAAAACTTCGCCGCGCTTTATATGGACAAGCTGCTGCGGCTCCAGGACTTGTACCTTTCGGCGGCGAATACCGGGGTCAAGACACCGGTCGAAGACCAAATGGTCTCCATGTACCCGCATTGCGTCTTCAACTTGAACCCGCGCGCCAGTTCCATCGATACGCCCTTGCACGCCTACATTCCCTACAGCCATGTCGATCACAGCCATCCCAATGCCGTCATCGCCATCGCCGCCTCCCGCAATGGCAAGCAGCTCACCCGCGAAATCTATGGCGATGAGGTGGCCTGGGTCGATTGGCAGCGCCCGGGCTTCGATCTGGGCTTGGTATTGCAAGAAACCATCGCCGCTAATCCGGGCATCGTCGGCATCGTTCTCGGCGGCCACGGCCTGATCAACTGGGCGGATGAGGACCAGGCTTGCTACGACTTGTCGCTGACGCTGATCGAAAAAGCCGCGCGCTTCCTGGCCGAACAGGACCAAGGCAGCGCGGCCTTCGGCGGCGCGAAATACGCCAATCTTCCGGCCGCCGAGCGCGAGGCGCTGCTGGCTGATTTGCTGCCGAGCTTGCGCGGCATGGTCTCTCAAGCAAATCGCTTCATCGCCAGCGTGCAATACGATGAAGAAATCCTGAGCTTCGTCAACAGCGAAGAGGCCGCGCGCCTGGCGGAATTGGGCACGTCCTGCCCCGATCATTTCTTGCGCACCAAGATCAAGCCGCTCTTCATCGATTGGGATCCGCAAGCCGAGAATCTCTCGTCCTTGCTGGACAAGCTGCGGACCGGCATCGAAGCATATCGGCTTGATTATGGCGCTTACTATCAAGCCTGTCGGCGCGAGGACAGCCCGCCGATGCGCGACGCCAACCCCACCGTTATCTTGATTCCCGGGCTGGGCATGATTGCCTTCGGAAAGAACAAAAGCGAATCACGAGTCACTGCCGAGTTTTATAACTGCGCGGTCGCCGTGATGCGCGGCGCGGAAGCCGTCGGCGAATACGTCGCCCTGCCCCGTCAAGAAACCTTCGACATCGAATACTGGGCGCTGGAAGAAGCCAAGCTGCGGCGCATGCCGCCGGAGAAAACCCTGGAGCGCCGGGTCGTGGCGGTGGTCGGCGCCGGCAGCGGCATCGGCCTCGCGACCGCTGAGCGCGTTGCAGCCGAAGGCGCCCATGTCGTCTGCGCCGATCTCAATCTCGCTAGCGCGCAATCCACCGCCGACGCGCTGACCGCCAGCTATGGCAAAGGCATAGGCGTCGCCGGATCCGGCATTTCCGGCTGCGGCCCCGCCATCGCCCTTTCAGTGGATGTTACATCGGCGGAAAGCGTCGCCGACATGCTCGAGCAGTCGATACTGGCTTATGGCGGTGTGGACGACATCATCGTCACCGCCGGCGTCTTCTTCGCCCCGGATGCCAGCGGCCGTATCTCGGACGACCTCTGGCGCAAAACCTTTGAGGTCAACGTGCGCGGCGCTTATCTCGTCGCCGATGGCGCGCGCTCGCTTTGGGCGGCCCAAGGCTTGCCCGGCGCTTTGGTTCTGACCACCAGCGTCAACGGCGTGGTGGCCAAAGCCGGTTCGCTGGCTTATGACACCAGCAAAGCCGCCGCCAATCATCTGGTGCGCGAGCTGGCGATTGAGCTGGCGCCGCTGGTGCGCGTCAATGGCTTGGCGCCGGCGACAGTGGTCCAAGGCAGCAGCTTGTTCCCGCGCGACCGCGTAATCAGTTCCCTGCTCAAGTACAAGATTGACTTCAGTGAAGACGATGACACAGAGACGCTGCGCGCTCGTCTGGCGGCATTCTACGCCGAACGCACGCTGACCAAAGCCGCTATCAGTCCCGAGGATCAGGCGGAGGTCGCGTACCTCTTGATCACCGACGCCTTCAGCAAGACGACCGGGCAGATTATCAATGTGGACGGAGGCTTGCAGGAGGGATTCTTGCGCTAGCGTTGTCTTTACCACCGAGTACACCGAGTTAATTGAGTACATCGAGTGGCAAAACTGGCGTTGCCGACGGCGTTCAGCAAGGCGACGGCGCACATTACAAAATAGATTACACGCTGCGCGACGCTTTTCGTCTATAAGCCCTAAATGTATCAAGGCAAAGAAGTAACACCAGTAAAGTAATGCAACAATCTGAAGAATGGTGTAGGGGCGATTGGCGGTCAGTGTCTACGCGACCCTGTGAATCGCCCGCCGACACAAGCTCAAGTTTTCGGGCGACACACAGTGTCGCCCCTACGGCATAATAGGAGACTCGGTGTACGGGCGAGCGGCGGTCAGTGTCTACGCGACCCGGTGGCTCGCCCACCCTTGATTCAAAATGACCATCATATTTTGCACGACTTACTTGGTACCATTTATATGTCTTTCCAATTCAACCAGTTCCACCCCGCGCCTCAAACGTCCGGAAATAATTGACAACGTCCCAGCGCTCGCGCTCGTTCAGCGCGCCCGCGCAGGCCGGCAGACCGCGCCAGCCGTCGACCAGAGCCGCATACAAATAGTCATCGCGCACACTGTCCAGCCGGTTGCGCAGCGCCCGGAAATCGCCCGACTGCTCCTGCCAGACCAGGCAATGCTCAAGATAAAGCGCTTCCCCGCGCCGCAGCGACTCGGCATCGGGCAATACCGTGTTGACAACGGAGGGCGGCGGATTGAGCGTAAGTTCATACTGGCGCTGCTGCTCGGCGATCAAGCCGGCGCCGACGAACAGAATGCCAAGCGAGGCGCCGGCCGCGCCCAGCGCCAGCAGGGCAGTGACCGCGCTGACCCGGAGGCGCGCCAGCGCCCGCCGCGCGCCCGGATAGACGATAACCAGCAACACAATGGCGACCAGCAGCAGAGCGAGCAAGTTGAGTAGGCTTGGTTGACGCAACTGCTGGATTGACGCGGCTGCGCTGATCTCCCAGGCGAACGCCACCCGAGCCGGCTCGCCGTCCGGCGCAATGATGTCCAAAACGGACCACCAGCGGCCGGGCATATCCAGCTCATCGCCGGCTGCGACATAAAGTCCGTCTTCGATTTGATCCAGGCTCAGCCATTCACTGCGGATGCCTCGATCGGGCTGGATCCACTGCATGTGGATCTCCAGATCTGTCGCCGCGCGGCCGGCTCGGCCCAATACAACATCATAAGAATTGACACCGGGACCGCCGGGAATGATGGCGGCGGATAGCGTCAGCGCGCCGACGGTCTCTGTCGCCTGCGGCGCGGCCGGTTTCAGCTCCAGCGATTGCGGTTCGGATATTGGCGTGGCGCTGAGCCAGGCAACCGCCACGAGCAGAATCAGCATCAAGAGCGCTTCCAGACGCAGCGCGCCCGCGCCCGCGAGGCAGCGTCCTGCGCTCTTTTGCATGAAAGCGGGCGTTCCTCGCAGCGCTGATTGCATGCGAGCCGCCAGCTGCGGGCGCAAGGCGATGTGTTGGCAGCCGCCGACAATCAATACCGGCAGCGCCAAGAGCAATTTGAGGCCGAGCGTCCTTCCGTAACCCGTGCCGATATCGGCCGGCGTGAGCAGGAAATTCAGCGCGGTGTACAGGCCGGAGACAATGATCAGCGCTACGAGCGGCGTCACAAGTAGGGAAAAGCGCCGCAGTACCGCGCGCCGCGCGCGTTGGCGCTCCTCCTGCGAGTAAGGAGACAGCGCTATCGGAAGCAGAAGCGCCAGGACAAATATCCCGCCCAGCCAGAAGGCCGCCGCCAGCGCGTGCAGCCAGTCAACGCCGATTGCCAGCCAAGGCATCAAGGTGGAGCCGGCCGCATGGCTCGTCACCATAGTCAAGCCGATGAAGAGCGCGCCAAGCCAAGGCAGGCCGCGCCAGATGCCGGCCGCCAGCTGTGGCGTAAGCGGCCGGTAGTATTCGGCGACGCCGAGCAGGACGGCGCTGAATATCAGCAGCACGAGCCGAAAGGTCCAGACATCGCCAAAGCGAGAACCGATCAAGACAACTTGCCACAGGTTTTGAGTGATGACTTGATCGACGCCAGTGTTGAAGAAGACCATCGATTGCTGCGCCAAGGCGACGACGCTGGCGGCCAAGGCCAGGGCGAGCCCGGCGATCATACAATTGCGCAAGCGGCGCATGACGCGCGCCGGCAATTCGCCGCCGGCATGCTGCCCGCTGCCCCATGCCGGCAGCAGCACCGTCACATAGAGCGAGGACGCGCCAAAGAACAAGAAATTGGCCAAATTCAGAGCGGCGCGCCACAGCGCTTCCAACGGTATGGCGCGATCATCAGCCGCGCGTCCCGACACCCCGCCCACCTCATCGCCGACGAAGAATACGCGGCTCTCGGCGATTACATGTCCGTCGCTGGCGAAGGCCGGCCGCAATTCGACGATGTAGGCGCCATCCGGCAGGTTCGGCGGCACAGGCAGCGCCAAGAGCGCAGGATTCAGGTCGTCAACGCCGCCGCTGGCGATGATCCGACCGGATTGATCGCGCAGTTTGATTTCGCTGAAGCGCGGTTCCAGATCTTCGCTGAACCAGTATTGCAAGCGCGTCGGCGGACGTTCCAGCACGCTGCGGTCGGCCGGGATGGCGCGCAGAACATATCCATGCGCGCTGACGGTGAGCGCAAGCGTGGCCAGCAGCCATGCGCAATAGGCCAACTTCCTGGCCGTCATGTTTGAGGCGCTGAAAATTCGGTATTCATCACCATGTCATTTTACCCAGCTTGCACCCGACCAGGCACGACGGAATCCGCGCCTGTCCAGAGCATCGCAGCAAATATAAATTGGCTGATAAATGACATTTTTTGCTCATATTTCGCAATCTGTAAGGGCGTTTGTCGGTCAATGTCTACGCGACCTGCGCGACTCGCTGAACAACCAGCGCCACCCCCAACGCGTAGCCGCGAATGAAACAGGCAAAGCCTTTTGCGTGAGCCGCTGCCGTGCAGCGCGGGTATCTACAGATTACGAAATGAGCGGGGAAATTGCCATATATCAGCGCAATTTTAATTTGATGCGATTGCCCTGACACTTGGGCTTTTATGGAAATCTCATTTAGACGATAAGTGTGGGCGAGCCGCCGCCGATATGGCAGTTTATTTTGACAGCCATATACAAGTTCGTTAGGCTATGGAGAGCATAAAGCGTTTTCTGGCGCGGCTGAAATTGAACAAGTTAAACAGGAGAAGTAAAGATGAGTTTGCAAAAAGAGCAAGTTCATGACTTCATTAAGAAGTATGGCGAAGGGCGCATCTCGCGACGGCAGTTTTTGCAAGCGGTGACAACCGTCGGCGGCGTCGCGGCGGCGCAATCGATGATGCCGGGTTTCCGTCTCGCGACTGCGCTGGCGCAAGGTACGCCGACGCAAGGCGGCACCCTCGTCGCCGCCACCATCGACAAGCCAGTGAATATGGATCCGGCCTTCGCCGAACTCTATTCGTCGATGCAGGTCTATCAGAATATCTTCTCCAAGCTGGTCAACCTGGACCGGGACAACAATGTGATGCCCGGCCTGGCGCATAGCTGGGAGCAGCTTGACGACTCCACCTGGGAATTCCATATCGCCGACAACGCCTATTTTCACAATGACGAACACTGCACCGCCGCCGATGTGGTCTACACATTTAATCGCCTCTTCGACCCCGATCTGGGCGCGCCGAACGCAGTCTTCCTGACGCCGATCGAAGGCGTCGAAGCGGTCGATGACTACACCGTGCGCATCAGCACGCAGCCCAATTGGGGCGGCTTGCTCGAGGCATTGGGCGCCATCGTCGAAGTGGTGAACCAAAAGGGCATTGAGGAGAATGATCCGCGACTGGTTCCGATTGGCACTGGTCCATTCAAGTTTGTGCAATGGGTCAAGGACGACTTCATTGAGCTTGAGCGCTGGGACAAATATCACAAGCCCAACCAGCCCTATCTGGACAAGGTGATCTTCCGCGCCATTTCCGATGACACGGTTCGCCTGACCGGTTTGCAGACCGGCGAACTCAACTGGATTGAGCAGGTGCCGTTGCACCGGGCGGACGAGCTGCGCGCCGGCGGCGAGATCAAAGCGAATCCGGATGGAGAATTCTTCCCGGATATGTTCTTGATCAACTGCTCCAAACCGCCGTTTGACAAAGTGGAAGTGCGGCAGGCGCTGCAATGGGCGCTGCACCGCGAATCGATTGCCAACCTGGTCTGGTTTGGTCAGGCCGTGCCATCGGCGGAGCCGGTATCGCCATCGAATCCCTGGTATTCCGGTGTGAATGTGTTTGAAGGCGGACCCAATATCGACAAAGCCAAAGCCTTGTTGGCGCAAGCTGGATACGAGGACGGGCTGACCATCCGCTAT
Source organism: Anaerolineae bacterium (assembly GCA_022826865.1). Classification (GTDB taxonomy): domain Bacteria; phylum Chloroflexota; class Anaerolineae; order Aggregatilineales; family Phototrophicaceae; genus UBA6055. The sequence goes on along the minus strand of JAJDUC010000033.1, from coordinate 33,486 downwards.
GCCGCCCAGCCGCAAGTGCCGACGCAGCCCCTGGTCGGCCAGCTTCTGGAACAGCAGCTCGCCCCGGCCGGCTTCCGCGTTGAGGTCGAGTCATTCGAATCGGCGCGCTGGTTTGAGGAGCTCTTCACACTGAATTACGAGATCACCGGCACCTACTGGAGCGCCACGGCCGATCCAGGCGAGCACTGCCTCTATCCGCTCTCGCATTCGGCATCGCCCTGGAATTTCTCGGCCTTCCGGGACGCGCCGGAACTGGACAAGGCGCTGGACGAATTCCGCTTCACACTCGATCCGGAAGCGCGGCAAAACGCCTTCGCCAATGTCGTCAGGCTGCACCAAGAGCATTCGCCGCAGGTCTTCATGGTCAACTTCAGACGCACGTACTGGACGCAGCCGAACGTACACGGCGCGCAGACACTGCCTACGCTGGAGCTGCGCATGGAAGACGTTTGGATCGACGCCTGATTCGCAAGTGAATGGGGGGCGCAGCGCCCCTCTATCAGCGCGAGAAAGTTGGAGACGCTCCCCTTCCCTCGTTCTGGGAAATCCGCCCCCCGTTGAGCGGGGGGACAGAGGGGGGAATTGGGGGCCGGGGGATGGGGGCCATGCGACTTTTGCGCTACATTGCGGGCCGCCTATTGCTTTTGCTGCCGGTCCTCTTCGGTACATCAGTCTTGATATTCTTGCTTCTGCGCCTGATACCGGGCGACCCGGCCCAGGTTATTCTGGGCTTGAGAGCGACACCGGAACGGCTGGCGATCGTGCGGGAAGAATTGGGACTGGATTTGCCGGTTCATCTGCAATATGGGCAGTGGCTGGGCAAGCTCCTGCACGGCGATCTGGGCAAAGACTTCCGCAGCAACGAATCCGTGTCCGCGCTTCTCCGCGTCCGCTTGCCCGTGACGATTCAACTCACCTTGATGTCGCTGACAATGGCAGTGTTGATTGCGGTGCCCTTGGGAATCCGGGCCGCCATCAGGCCGGGCGGCATCGCCGATCGTCTTTCGATGCTGCTCGGCTTATTCGGCATTTCCATTCCGGATTTCTGGCTCGGCATCATGTTGATTCTTCTCTTCGCGCTGGGTTTGCGCATGTTCCCTTCTTCCGGTTATGTCAGATTGGATGCTGACCTGCTGGGGAATCTGCGCGCCTTTTTCCTGCCCGCCCTGACCTTGGCGGTTGGGCTCTCGGCCGTGCTGGTGCGCATCACGCGTTCGGCCGTGCTGGAAGTGCTTGAGCTGGACTTCGTCAAATTCCTGCGCGCGAAAGGCCTGCGCGAACAGCGCGTCATATATCAGCATGTTCTGCGCAACGCCAGCATACCGATTGTGACGGTGATCGGTTTGCAATTCGGTTATCTGCTCGGCGGCGCCGTGATTGTGGAAGAAGTCTTCAGCTTGCCCGGCGTCGGCCGCCTCATCGTCAGCTACACACTGGAACGCAATTATCCGGTCGTGCAGGCGGGCATGCTGGTGGTCGCCTTCCTCTTTATCATGGTCAACCTAACCACAGACGTCATCTACGCCTTGCTCAATCCCAAGATCCGCGGGGCGGGAACATGAGCGCGCGAGCGGGCCGCGTCGGGAAGCTGCTTGAAAGACTGCGAGGCTGGTACAACGCCAGTCGCTCGGCTTTCATCGGCGGGACGATCATCGTTGCGCTCGTCATTATGACCGCGACGGTATCGCTATATTCACCGTACAAGCCTGACGCTATGGATTTTATGGCGCCGCTGAGCGCGCCGACGGCGGCGCACCTGCTGGGCACGGACAATTTTGGGAGAGATATTCTGACACGCGTTCTTTACGGTTATCAGATTTCATTGGCGGTGGCCTTGGGTTCTGTGGGCTTCGGGCTGGCGGCCGGCGTGACACTTGGTCTGCTCGCCGGGTATTTCGGCGGCGCGCTGGACAACCTTATCATGCGGCCCATGGATGTGCTGATGGCTTTTCCGGCGATCGTGCTGGTCGTGGCTTTGACCGGCTTCGTCGGCCGCGAGGTATCGGTGATGGTCCTGGCGGTGGCGGTCGTCTATGTGCCGATTTTCGCGCGGGTCATGCGCGGCTCAACGCTGGAAGTGGTCAGTGAGCTATACGTCGAGGGCGCGCGGGCGCGCGGCGCCTCCCACCTCCGCCTGATGCTGCGCCATATCTTGCCCAATGCCATCGCTCCGGTCTTGATACAGGCGTCAATCCTGATGGGCATCGCCATCCTGCTGGAATCGGCGCTGAGCTTCATCGGCCTGGGCACGCAGCCGCCCGATCCATCTCTGGGGCTGATGCTCTCCGAAGGGCGCTCATTCATGCAGCAGGCGCCCTGGATGGTGATGGTGCCCGGCTTGGCGATTTCGATTGTTGTGCTCGGCTTCAACCTGCTGGGCAATGGCTTGCAAGATCTGCTCAACCCGGCGAGGAAAGGACGATGAGTCTACTCTCCGTGCAGAATCTGACAACTGAATTCTTAAGCGGCGGACGCTGGCTGGAGGCGGTATCCGATGTCAGCTTTGACTTGCAGCGTGGCGAGATTCTGGGCTTGGTCGGCGAATCGGGCTGCGGAAAATCCACCATCGCCTACAGCGTCATGCGCCTGCTGGCTAGCAATGCCCGCATCAGCGCCGGCGAGGTCTGGCTGGAGGATCTCAACTTGACCAAAGCCAGCGAAGACGCCTTGCAGGACTTGCGCGGCAGCCGCTTGTCGATGATATTCCAGGACCCGATGACGGCGCTGGATTCGCTGTTCACGGTTGGGCATCAGGTGATTGAGACCCTGCAAGAACACCTCGGCCTCAACTTGGCCGCGGCGCAGGAGCGGGCGCTGGACTTGCTGCGGCAAGTGGGAATCCCGGCGGCTGAAGAGCGCCTGGGCGCTTATCCGTATCAATTCAGCGGCGGCATGTCGCAGCGGATCGCCCTGGCCATTGCGATCTCTTGCCATCCCCAGGTGCTGATCGCCGATGAGCCGACCACTGCGCTGGATGTGACGATTCAGGCGCAAATCCTGCATTTGATCCGCCGCTTGCTGGTCGAGGAGCAGGGCAGCGGCGTGCTCTTGATTACCCACGACCTGGGCGTGGTGGCGCAGGTTTGCGATCGCGTTGCCGTTATGTACGCCGGCAAAATCGTCGAGTGCGGCGATGTGGAGTCGATCTTCAGCAACCCGCTGCATCCTTATACCCAAGCGCTGTTCAAATCCCTGCCGAGCCAAGGCATCGCGCGCGGCGCTCTGGAGAATATCCAGGGGCTGGTGCCGGGCCTGGCCGATCGGCCGACCGGTTGTCAATTTCATCCGCGCTGCATCCATGCGCGGGCGCTCTGCCGGGAGCGGACGCCTCCCTTGCGGAACGCCGCCGACGGTCAAGAGGTGGCTTGTGTCCTCTATGACTGACAGCGCCCGGCCGCTGCTGCGCGCAGCCGGCTTGAGCAAGTATTTCCCGCTTGAGTCCGGCATCCTGGCAGGCTGGCGCGGGGCGCAGGCGGCGGTCAAAGCGGTGGAATCCGTGTCGCTGGATGTATACGCCGGGCAGACGCTGGCCATCGTCGGCGAGTCCGGATCCGGCAAGAGCACACTGGGGCGATTGCTGCTGCGGCTGATCCAGCCCAGCGCCGGTCATGTGCAGTATAAAGGCGAGAACATCTTCGCCATGAACCGGGCGCAACTGCGGGCATTCCGGCGGCAGGCGCAAATCATACTGCAAGACCCCTACGCCTCGCTCAATCCGCGTATGCGCGTCGGACATATTATCCGCGAGCCCTTGGACATATACCGCGAAGGCAGCAAAGCGGAGCGCGAGAAACGCGTGCGCGCGCTGTTGGAGAGAGTGGGCTTGACCAGCGCGCAAGCCCGGGCCTATCCAGCCGAGTTGAGCGGCGGGCAGCGACAGCGCGTCTGCATCGCGGCGGCGCTGGCGCTTTCGCCAGAGATCGTCATCGCCGATGAACCAACCTCATCGCTGGATGTTTCGGTGCAAGCGCAAACGCTGAATCTTCTGTCCGATTTGCAGCGCGACTTCAATCTGACTTATGTCTTCATCACGCATGACTTGGGGGTAGTGCAGCACTTCAGCGACCGCGTGGCGGTGATGTACCTCGGCAAGATCGTGGAAGAAGCGCCGACCGACGCGCTCTTCGCCGCGCCGCAGCATCCCTATACGCAAGTGCTGTTTTCGGCGATTCCCCGGCCCGATCCCTCTCGGCGGGTCAATTGGGAACTGCCCAAAGGCGAGCCGCCATCGCCGCTTGATCCGCCTTCCGGCTGTCATTTTCATCCACGTTGCCCCCAAGTCCTGACGGCATGCTCCAGCACTGTGCCGCGCCTGCTCGAGACCGCGCCCGGTCGGCGCGTCGCCTGCCTGCTGCACGAAGACGAGGAAAATTGAGCGCCGCGGTTACGGACGGCGGCTATGTTATACTGAGCGGGCACAGGGCAAAAGCAAGCGACTCCACATGAAGAATCGGCTCTATTACGGCGACAACCTCGAGATCCTGCGCAGCCGCGAATACTTCCCGGATGAATTGGAATAAGCGCTATCGCAAGCTGCAAATCCTGACCATCGGCAACTTGCTAAGTGGCGACACTGTGGATATGCCGCCACAGCATGGCGCCTTCAAGCAGGCTGGGCGGCACAGATCCACCGACGGCAAGTCGCAGAAAGATCTGATGTAAGCGACAAAAGCGAAATAGGGGATAAGGAGAACTGAAATGGGTTATGGCAGAGCAAGTTCGGATGAGGTTCTCGAGCCCGACATCATCCTGGCTTTGACTAAAAAGATGGGGCTGTCAATCTCGCAGGAAGAAGCTGAAATGCTGACGACGCTGCTGATGAACCAGCTCGCGGCTGTCGACTCGTTTGACGCCTTCGATTTGCAGGATATCGTGCCGGCGCCGATCTTCCGGCTGGATCCCGTGGGTCGCGTAGACACAGACCCGCCGACACTGACGGTCAAAGGAGCGGGCGATGACTGAGTTAACCGACCTTTCATTGAGCGAAGTCAGCGACCTGCTGGGCGCGGGCGAGATTTCTTCGCTTGAGTTGGTGGAAGCGAATCTGCGCGCGATCGACAAGACGGAACCGGTCGCGCATGCCTACGCCAACATCCTCGCGGACGAAGCGCGGGAGGCGGCGGCGCGCGCCGATGCCGAGATGGCGGCGGGCGATCGGCGCGGTCCGCTGCATGGCGTTCCAATAGGCATCAAAGACAATATCTATACCAAGGGCATCGTTACCGAATCCGGTTCTCAGGTCATGGCAGGTTTCCTGCCGGATCATGACGCGACCTGCGTCAGCAATCTCAAGCGAGCGGGCGCAGTCATTATTGGTAAAGTGCATTGCCATGAATTTGCCCTCGGTTCCAATGTGCCGCCCACGCGCAGTCCCTGGAATCTGGACTGCTATCCGGGCGGATCCAGCATCGGCTCCGGCGCGGCCGTAACCAGCCGCTCGTCCTTCGGCGCCCTGGGCACCGATACCGGCGGCTCCATCCGCGTGCCCTCATCGATCAACAATCTTGTCGGTATGAAGGCGAGCTTCGGCCGCGTCAGCATTTACGGCGTTGTGCCGGTTGCCTGGTCGCTCGATCATGTTGGCCCGATGACGCGCAAGGTGAAGGACAATGCGCTGCTGCTCGGCGGCATGGCCGGTCATGATCCCAAAGATCCAACCAGCGCGCAACAGCCCGTGCCGGATTTCTGCGCCGATCTGGAAGCGGGGGTCGCCGGCTTGCGCATCGGCGTCGAGCGCGACTACTTTTTCTATGACGGCCTGCTGGCTGAGATCCGCGAGTCGGTCGAGGCAGTCATCGCCGAATACCGTCAGCTCGGCGCGGAAATCGTCGAGATCAGTCTGCCGGAACTGGAAATCACGCAGGACGCGCTCTTCACGATTGTACTCGCGGAATGCAGCGCCTATCACCGCAAGCTCATCCGCGAACACAGCGACAAATATGACCCGGCCACGCGCGCCATCGTGCAGCTGGGCGAGCTGGTGCCGGCGACCCATTATCTGGCGGCGCAGCAAGCGCGTTCCCTGTATCGCGACGCGCTTCTGCGCGTCTTCAGCGAGCAGCGGCTTGATGCCACGCTCTGGCCGACGATGCCCATTGCGACGGCACCGCAAGACCAACTGTATGCGTCGCGCGCGGACGGCTTTCCGGACACGCCGGTGGGCTCAATGTGTCATCACACTTTCAACGCGAATCTGGCCGGTCTGCCGGCGCTGAGCGTGCCCTGTGGAATCACGGGCGACGGTTTGCCCTTCGGCTTCCAGTTGACTGGGCGCGCCTTTGACGAGGCGACGGTCTATCGGATTGCCTACGCATACGAGCGCGAGCACGATTGGCACCTGCGCAAGGCTCCGGCCATCGCGAACCTGTAGCGCCTGGAAAATGAACAAGAAGGCCAGGTTGAGCCGCTCCTGCAAGTTCATCAGCAGATTCAGCACCTGCGCCTGAACCGACACATCCAGCGCCGATACCGGCTCGTCGCAGACAATCACTTCCGGGTTCAGCGCCGGTGACGCGGGCGATGCCGATGCGCTGCCGCCTGTCCGGGCCCAGGCCAACGATAAAACTATGTTCTCTGTGGATTCGGCAGTTCTGGAGCGAATTGGTAATCCGGCTCAATCTGCTGGCGGCGCAGGATCAGGATGATCTGCCGCCAGGTACCGATGATGCCTTGACAAGGCTCCGGCATGTCATGCTTCACGAGCCGGTGCAATTCAGGCAAGTTGTAGAAAGGCACAGCCGCGTACATGTGGTGCTCAATGTGATAATTCATCTGCCAATACAGGAAGGCCAGCACCCGGTTGAGAGCAATGGTGCGCGTATTGATGCGATAGTCGGGCGTGTTGTCGGTTAAACCAATATGCTGCGCCACATTCAGCAGATACTGGAATCCGCCGGCATAAAATGACCCGAAGGTCACCAGCACGGCCAGCATCCACCAGCCGGTCAGGGCGGAAATGAGTACGATCAGTCCATGACCGATCATGAGAACGCGGGCCCAATTGAAGAGCGCGCGCCGGCCCTTCACGTTTTCGGGCGGGAATAAGACCCGTTCCCAATCATCTTCAATGATGCCGAAACAAAGTCTAAGCGTATGTCTCATCCGCAGGAAGAAACCGCGCGCATTGATGAAGGCGAATGCAAGATAAGACTTGAGAGTAAACTCGACAGGCAGCACAACTTCCGAGTCATCGGGCGGGTGCAAGGTGTAGCGATGATGCGCCTGGTGGCTGGCCCAGAAGGAGATGTGGCTGAACCAGCCGAGGAAACCGAAAATGTGAACAAAGAATTCATTTAGCCATTGGGTCTTGAATACGGTCTTGTGGCAGAATTCGTGGTGTCCATTAACAGTGAACTTCTGCAAAGATCCATACAAGAAAATCAGCGCGATGACGACCAGCCAATGCGCCCGACCGACGGCGTACCAGGCGAGCGCCCCCGTGCAGAACAGCACCGCCAGAAAAGCCAAAGTCTGCAGCCAGCCTTTGGCGTCGCTGCGCTGGTTGAGGCGGGCCAAATCCGCGGCCGACACTGGCGTTCGATAAAACTTAATGCGTCGCTGCCGCCCGTCTTCCGCCATCGTTCGACCTCTTCAAATCCCAGGCTATATCATTTACATAACCCGGGCTTGCCTCGCGCTACGCTCAATTATATCGAAATGGTCGCAATTTGATAGCAGAAGCGCAGTCGCGCCGTGATATACGTGGACATGGCGCATAGATTATCGTGTGTAGGGGGCGCCCGCTTGACCGCATACTACAGCATTCACGGGCAGCGTTTCAGGAACTGCCACGGTTAGCCGGTAGCCTTCAGGCTTATTGATGGTGGAATCCACAGCAAGCAGCGCGTGTCCGGCAGATCCGCCTGCAATCGTCCATGGGCTGTCGGTCGAACAGGCCGCCAGTTAATGTCACCGTCTACGGCAGCGGCAGCAGTTTTAGCTATCCCTCTTACTCGCTGAGACTGCCAAAACTGGAGCCGAACACAAACTAAATCACCCGGTGGCAACTCACATAGTGATCCGGCCGCGCCTCGATCAGCGGGGGATCAGGCTCTTCAAAGCAGAGGTCAAAGCGCACGGGACAGCGCGTGTTGAAATTGCAGCCCGTGGGCGGGTCGGCCGGGTTGGGCAAGTCGCCCGAAATGATGATGCGTTGCCGGTTCTCTTCCACTTGCGGGTCCGGCACCGGCACAGCTGAGAGCAGCGCCTGCGTATAAGGGTGCTGCGGGTTTTCGTAAACCTCATCGACCGGACCGAGCTCGACGATCTTGCCCAGGTACATAACCGCCACGCGGTCGCAGATATGACGCACCATGCTGAGGTCATGGGCGATGAAAAGATAGGTCAAGCCAAGCTCGTCCTGCAGCTCTTCCATCAAATTGACAACCTGCGCCTGAATCGAAACGTCCAGCGCCGAAATCGGCTCGTCAGCGACAATGAAGCTCGGCTGCAGCGCCAGGGCGCGCGCGATGCCGATGCGCTGGCGCTGGCCGCCGGAGAACTCATGCGGATAGCGGTTGATGAAATAAGGATTCAAACCCACTCTTTCCAACAATTGCTCCACATATTGCTGCCGTTCTTTTTTGTTGTTGTACATCTTGTGGATCTGCAGGGGTTCGCTGACGATGCTGCCAACCGTCATGCGCGGGTTCAGCGAGGCAAAGGGATCTTGAAAAATGATCTGCATCCGGCGGCGCATCTGCCGCAGGTCGTTGCCGGTCATCGTCGATAATTCTTGCCCTTCAAATTTGACGTTGCCTTCGGTCGGGCGGTAGAGTTGCAGAATCGTGCGGCCGGTGGTGCTCTTGCCGCAGCCGGATTCGCCTACCAGACCCAGGGTTTCCCCGCGCACGACATTGAAACTAATGCCGTCTACCGCGCGCACCGCCCCCACCTGACGTTGAAAGACGATGCCGGCCGATATCGGGAAATGCTTCTTCAAATTGTGGACTTCAAGGATGTAGTCATCCTCATTCTGAAGCTTAGTCTTTTCAACCGCCAATGCTGGACTGGACATGTTATGCTACCCCCTCGCGGATATCGGCCCAACAAGACATGATGTGCGCGCCATCCCCGCCGGCTTCGGGCACGGTCTCCAGTGGCGGCCGTTCTTCCCAGCACCTTTCCAGGGCCAGGGCCTCGCGCACATCGCAGCGCGGCGCAAAAGGACAGCCTACGGGCTCGTTGCGCATGTCCGGCGGCGAGCCTTCAATCTGCGTCAGCTTTTCTTCGCCGCTGGAATCCAGACGCGGCAGGGAACCGAGCAAGCCGACCGTGTAGGGATGCCGACTGTCGCCGAAAACCTCGTGCGAAGATCCGGATTCCATGATGCGGCCGCCGTACATCACCTGGATGCGATCGGCGATGCCGGCCACAACGCCCAGATCATGCGTGATCCAGATCATCGCCATGTTGAATTCGTCTTTGAGTTGCTTCACCAATTCGATAATCTGCGCCTGAATCGTTACATCAAGGGCCGTTGTCGGCTCATCGGCAATTAAAAGCTTCGGATTGCAAGACAAACCCATGGCGATCATCACACGCTGGCGCATGCCGCCCGAAAATTGGTGTGGATAATCGTCCAGACGGCGGTAGGCGTCGGGAATACCGACCATGTCCAGCAGATCCGCCGCCCGCTTGCGCGACTGCGACGTATTCATACCCTCGTGCAGTTTGAGTGATTCGGTAATCTGGGTGCCGATTGTCAGCACGGGATTCAGCGACGTCATTGGGTCTTGAAAGATCATGGCAATTTCTTTGCCCCGTATCAGACGCATTTGGTCTGGTTTGAGCGTCAGCAAATCCCGACCTTCAAAGACGACAGTGCCGGATTCGACCTTGCCGGGCGGGCTGGGAATCAAACCCATCAGCGCCAGCGAACTCACGCTTTTGCCGCTGCCGCTCTCGCCGACAATGCCGAGCGTCTCGCCTTCCTCCAGGTCAAAGGACACGCCGTTGACCGCGTATACGGTGCCTTCTTGCGTGTAGAACCTGACGATGAGGTCCTTGACATCAAGTAACGTGCTCAAGGTATGCCCCTCCTAGCCCAACAAAATCTCTCTTCTATATATGACCGATTTGACCGCATCAGGCTCGTGCCCGGCTTTGCCCGGCATGACCGATTCTGTATCAAAGCCTTGTCCAAATAGCCAGCCTGCGGTCGCGAATGCCTCAATCCAGAGAGTTTGTCGAATGAATGCCGTCTTGTCAATAATCCGCCAGAGCGGAACTGCGCTGGTCGGTCCACTTCGCCTCCGCCTGCGCTTTTTCCATTGATAGCAGGCGTTGCCGATATGGCGCCGAAGACAAAGCAAGACTGGCACAATCTTACCAGAGAACGAAAGGGTTTACCAATTGTTCAGGAAATCGACTCGGCAGGAAGCTTGATTCGCGCCTGGCGGAACCATTGAATAGTCTCGCGCAAGCCGGCGCGGAAGTCAGTTGCCGCGACGAAGCCGAACTCCCGCTCGGCCCGCGAGACATCAAGCTTGCGCCGCGGTTGCCCATTGGGCTTTGTGGCATCCCAACGCAACTCGCCGCGGAAGCCGACCTCGTCCGCGATGATCTCCACCAGGTCGCGGATGCTGATCTCAAAGGCGCTGCCGAGGTTAACGGGCTCGGCGCCATTGTATTGTTCGGCAGCGAGCGCAATGCCCTGGGCGGCATCGCGCACGAAGAGGAACTCGCGCGTCGGCGATCCGTCGCCAAACAGGGTGACGACGGGCGCGCCGCAATCTTGCGCGTCGACCATTTTGCGTATGACGGCGGGGATGACGTGTGAAGAGCGCAGGTCAAACTTGTCGTGAGGACCATAAAGGTTGACCGGCAGCAGGTGGATGGCGTTGTAGCCATATTCCTGCCGGTAGGCCTGGCTCTGCACCAGCAGCATCTTTTTCGCCAAGCCGTAAGGCGCGTTTGTCTCCTCCGGGTATCCCGCCCAAAGATCAGCCTCCTGAAATGGGATGGGCGCGAATTTCGGATAGCTGCAGACGGTGCCGATGCCAACAAATTTCGCCACTCCGGCGCGGCGCGCGTATTCGAGCATCAGCGTGCCCATCATGATATTTTCGTAGAAGAACAAGCCCGGATGCTCGCGGTTGATTCCGATGCCGCCGACGTTGGCCGCCAGGTGAATGACCAGAGTGGTTTCGGGATGATCGGCATAAAGCCGCGCCACCGCATCCTGCTGGCGCAGGTCGTATTCGGCGCTGCGCGGGACGATGACGCGCCCGGCCGATTTTTGGCGCAGCTCCGCCACGACATAACGACCGAGGAAACCGGCGCCGCCGGTCACTATCACGACCTGTTCTCCCCAGAAGTCCCCGCTCATCTGCGCCCCTCTCGCCAACCTGCACGTATCTTAGCAGAATTCCCGAGACATTATCATGACTGTACACACAAGTGACAGCGCAGTCTCAATCTCCCCGCATCGCGTTCTCTGCGCATACACATTTATCACGGCTGACGGTATCATGGATGCGTCAATCACATGCGAATTGTGGCAGAAAGGCAATCTCTTGGAACGGACACTCATCATCGTCAAACCCGATGCAGTGCACCGCGGCTTAACCGGCGAAATCATCAAACGTTTTGAACAGCGCGGTCTGAAAATCATCGGCATGAAACTGCTGCAGGTCAGCCGCGAGTTGGCGGAAAAGCACTACGAAGTTCACCGCGAGCGGCCATTCTTCGGCAGCCTGGTCGAATATATCACGGCGGCGCCGGTGGTGGCGATGGCGCTGGAAGGCAGTGACGCGATCATAGCGGCGCGGACATCGATAGGCGCGACCAAAGCGTCCGAGGCGGCGGCGGGCAGCATTCGCGGCGACTTCGCGCTGGAAATCGGGCGGAATCTGGTGCATGGGTCGGACAGCCCGGAGAATGGCGTCATCGAGGTTGCAAACTTTTTCACTGAGGCGGAGCTCTGCGTCGGCTGGGAGCGGGATGTGGATCGCTGGCTGTTTGAGTAGGTCTTGAGGTATGGGCGATGGCTATTGAGAGGATGCCGATCACGCCGGCGGTGTTGACTTGGGCGCGCGAGCGGGCGGGTTACGAGTTGGAGGAACTAGCTGTCAAAAGGCGTGATTTCAAAAGGATTGCGGAATGGGAGGGCGACGGACCTGGCCCGACATATCGGCAGCTTGAATTGCTCGCAAAGGACTTATGGCTGCCAATCGCCGTGTTCTTTTTTCCTGAACCACCAGACATGCCCCCCATTGAAAAAACGTTTCGCACTTTGGGTTCTGTGCAGTTTGGTGAAATACCGCCCAATGTACGGCTTCTCTTGTACAAGGCGCGAGCCTTCAAGAATGGATTGTGCGAGTTAAACCAAGGCAGAAATCCAGCCGAAAGTCATATTGTTCGTGAACTTCATTTGGAAAACTACGAACAGATTGAACTCGCGGCTACAGAAATCCGTGAATTCCTAGGCGTATCGCTGGGCGAACAGTTCGGGTGGAGAAACGAAGACACGGCACTAAAATCTTGGCGCAGCGCTCTATTTCGCGTTGGCGTTACCGTTTTCAAGGATGCGTTTGGCGCCGACGAGTATTGTGGCTTTAGCTTGTTTGACGAAGAGTTTCCCATCATCTATGTCAACAATTCTAACGCAAAGACTCGACAGATATTCACGTTGTTTCACGAATTGGCGCATTTGCTGCATCGCACGAGCGGCGTGGACAGACGCAGCGAGTTTGCGAATAGGTTGGCAACTGAACATAAGCTAATCGAGCAGCGCTGCAATGCCTTGGCAAATGCCGTACTCGTCCCATATTCTGCATTAGACAAGGAAATACGATCTATCGAAGACCCACGCGCCGAGGCTGAAAGACTCGCCAAGCGATTCAGCGTCAGTCGAGAAGTCATTTATCGAAACTTCCTAGATCGCGGGCTGATCGTTCAGATTGAATATGAATCGGCTGTCATGGATTGGGCAGCGGCGGCCGAAGAATCAGCGGCGGAAAACCGCAAAAGTCGGCGTCAAGGAGGCGATTACTATCGCACAAAGATTAGATATCTTGGGGAAGAGTATATCGAATTAGCTTTCAAGCGCTTCCATCAAGACCGCATTGACGAAGAGGAGTTAGCCAGTTATTTGGCGATTAAGCCGAAGTACCTGGATAAGCTTGAAGACACTTTGCTGGAGGGCGCGTCGTGATATACGTCTTCGACACAAGCAGCTTTCAGCAGCTATTCCACTGCTATCATGCTGACCGCTTTCCATCGCTTTGGCGAAAGTTTGATGAGTTAGTCGAGAGGCGCGCAATTACTTCAGTTGAAAACGTAATGCGCGAAATAAGCAATAGAGACAAGAAGCATGGCGAGCTAGAGTGGGCGCAGAAACATCCAGATCTGTTTCCACGCGCCACCGCGGACGAATCACAGTTTTTTCACCAGATTTATCAAATACCACAGTTTCGTCACGTAGTCCCAGCAGACATAAGAGATATCGATACACCGGCCGATCCCTATCTGATAGCGCGAGCAAAGACCATTGAAGGTATGATCATTACGCAGGAACGACAGCGCGGCAACAGAGTCGGCATACCCAGTATTTGCAGGCACTTTGGCGTCAATTGTGGAACACTTGACGATTTAATGGACGCAGAAGGCTGGTCATTTTGAGCCACAGCACACCTATGTAAATTGCCATGGACACACTAAGCGACACGTTGGACGCTGAGGCAACCACAGAATCTAAAGAAGTGGTTCAACCCTCCCCCGCTCTCCTCGTCCTGCTCCTCCTGCCACTCTTCGGCATCTTCGCCGCTCTGCTGATGATCGCCCTTGAAACCGGCCAGCAGCCGCAACCGGCCACAGCGACATTCATACCGGCGCCATCGCGCGCCGTCATCAACTTCGACGCGCCTGACTTCAAACTGCCCATGCTCGACGGCATCCGTCTCGTGTCGCCATCGGACTACGCCGGACGGCCGCTCTTCCTCAATTTCTGGGCGAGTTGGTGCGCGCCTTGCGTGCGCGAATTGCCAGCGCTCGAAGCCTTTGTCGCCGATTACAGCGCCGACGACGGCCCCGCTCTGCTCACGATAAATTTGGGCGAGACGGCCGCCGAAATCAGCGGTTTTCTGGGGGAGATCGGCGTGCAAAATCTGCCTGTCGCCATGGATATCAACCAAGTGGTCAAGCGCGACTATGGCGTGCAGAATCTGCCGACCACGTTTGTAATCGATAGCGCGGGCGTCGTGAGGCATATGAAACTTGGCGAGATCAAATATGAAGATATGGAATTGTACTTGCGGGCCTTGAACAAGGGCGCGTCCTGATTTCAAGGAGACTGCGCCGTGCGCATTGAATTAGTCGATAAAATCGCGCTGGTCACAGGCGCGGCCCAGCGCGTCGGACGTGTGATCGCGCTGCAACTGGCGCAGCAGGGCGTCAATATTCTGCTGCACTATCATAAGTCGGAGCCGGCCACAGCGCGCGAAACGGTGAGCGAGATCAAGTCTTTCGGCGTCGATGCCCAGAGCATAAAAGCGGACTTGAGTCAGGCCGAAGGCGTCAAGAAGCTGATGGATGCGCAGAGGGAACGTTTTGATCGGCTCGATATCGTCATCAACAACGCCTCGGTATTCCAAAAGCGGGATCTGCTGGATGTCAGCCTCGAGGATTGGGAGCTGACGATGGCGGTGAACCTGCGCGCGCCCTTCCTCATCACACAAGCAGCCGCGCGCATCATGGCAGACAATCCAATTCCCGGCGGCGTCATCATCAATATCAGCGATGCGGGCGCAGACCGCGCCTGGAAAGAATACCCGCACCACGGAATCAGCAAAGCGGCATTATGGACGCTCACACAAGTTAGCGCGCTATCGCTGGGACCGTCAATTCGTGTGAATGCGATTGTGCCGGGTCCGGTGATGAAGACATCCGGGCGCGAGATTTCCGACGAGGAATGGGCGCGCGTGGGCGACCGCAGCGCCTTGCGGCGGACCGGCCGGCCGGAAGACGTGGCGCGGGCCGCGCTCTATCTCTGCAGCGAAGACTATATTACCGGCGCCCTGCTGCACGTGAACGCGGGCGAACACTTGCTTTAGTTCAGACGCGCAGACTGCGCACGCGTCGGAAACCGGCGCCATATGCGGCATGCCCCATGCCGATTACAACGAAGGCATTGGGATCGGCCTGAGATATTTCATCTTTCAGGTCCCGCACTTGCGAGCGCGAAACGGTGACGTAAAGCATCGTGCGCTCCACACCGGTATATTCGCCTTTGATTCGCCAACTAGTGGCGCCCCGCTGCAGATTGGCGAAGACGCGTTGAGAAACCTCGTCTGGTTTGTCCGTGATGATCATTGCCGTGCGGATCACGCTCGGGCCTTCAAGCACGTAGTCTGTCGCCAGGCCGGCAGTGAAAAGGGCGATGGCGGCATATAGCGCGCCTTCCCAGCCATAAACCAACCCGGCCGCCAAGATGATCAGCGTGTCGGTGCAGAGGAAGGTTGTGCTCATTGGAAAACCGTAGCGGCGCTGCAAGATGAGCGCGAAGGTCGAGGTGCCGCCCATGGTGGCGCCGGCACGGTAAATGAGCCCGACGCCGATGCCGCCGGTGATGCCCCCGAAGAGCGCATTCAGCATGCGATCGTCGCTGATGCCTTCCGTCGGCAGGACCGGGCCGAGATTATCAACCGCGATTCCCAGAATCACGACGATCACAACGCTGCGCGCGATGACGCGGACGCCGCCGGGAAGCAACCTGTAACCCAGCAATTGAATCGGGATATTGAGCAGGAAAATCATCAGACCGATTGGTGTGTCGAACAGCTCATTCAACAGCGTCGAAACGCCGGCGACGCCGGCCGGCGCGATATCGAGGGGCTGCAAGAACACTGTCAGGGACAGGGCGGCGATGACGATGCCCGTGCCAATCAGCATGTAACGGAATAAGAAATCGCGAAACTGAACCAGCATCTTCATTTCTCCCGCAACCATTTCACGGCCTGGCGCAGGCGCCGCGGCATTACCATATTCATATTATAGGCCTTGGGCTGTATCCGAGTCATGGGTGACCAGATGCGCCGTCCAGCGAATCCGGCATCCGGCTCGCAGATATGCGTCTACGCAATTGCTCTGCGCCGTCCCTTGCGGCATTGCCCGCTTCCACGACAATGCTATACTTATTTGCCGAAATCGACAGCTTTGATTGAACCGCAGCGGAGCCAAACCAAGATGCCATTAGTCGCCCACACCCCCCTGCCGAGTTTTGAGCGCTTGCGCAACCGCGGCCAGGAAGTGCTGACGCTGTCGCGGGCCTTGAAGCAGGATATACGCGAGCTGCACATCGGATTGCTCAATATGATGCCCGATGCCGCCCTGGAGATCACCGAGCGGCAATTTATGCGCCTGGTGGGCAACAGCAATCAGATCGCGCAGTTCTATGTACATGTCTTTTCCTTACCCGGGCTGGAGCGCAGTCCGGAAACACTGGCTTACATCGACGAGTTTTATACGTCCTTTGAAAAGGTCCAGGAAGAGGGCTTGGACGCTCTGATTATCACCGGCGCAAATGTCGCCAATCCAAGCCTGGATCAGGAGAGTTTTTGGCGCCCGTTGACCGAGGTGATCGAATGGGCCCGCGTCAACGTCACTTCGACCTTGTGCTCCTGCCTGTCGACGCACGCGCTGATGAAATATTTTTATCAGATCGATCGCGTCAAGCGGGAGACAAAGAAGTGGGGTGTATATGAGCACCGTGTTACGCAGCCGAATCATCCGCTTTTGCGCGAGATCAACACGCGTTTCGATGTGCCGCATTCGCGCTGGAATTCAATCATGAAAGCCCAGATCGAGGCAGCGGGCTTGACCGTGCTCATCCAAGGCTTTGACGGCGAGGTGCATATGGCCGTCAGCCCCGACCAACTGCGCATCGTTTATTTTCAGGGGCACCCGGAATACGACATGAACAGCCTGCTGAAAGAATACAAGCGCGACCTGCTCGGTTATTTCAATGGCAAAAATCCACAGCCGCCCTACCCGGAAAATTACTTTCCCCTGGAAGCGCGGGAGATTGCCGAGCGGTATATCACGAAAGCGCAGTTGGCTCTGGAAAAGGGCGACGACTTGCCGGAGTTCCCGGAAGAGCAATTTCTGCCCTGGCTGGATAATACCTGGGGCGATACCGCCCGGGCGATATTCAACAATTGGCTGGGTTCGGTCTATCAAGTCACCAGTGTCATCCGCAACGTTGCCTTTGATGAAAGCGTAGATCCGCAGGATCCGCTGGGCATCCTGTGATCCAACTCATCCAATTGCGCTGCCAGGCAAGCTGTCAAATTCGCCTTCGAAGAAACGTAAATGGCCATGAAAACGGGCTGTGGTGAATATCGGGGATTTCATTCTTTTAGCGGACGCGACACAGGTTTTTTCACCACAGAAAACACAGAAGTAAACGCAAGAAATAATTGAAAAAATGCGCATCGTTATTCGCGACATACATGCGGGCGAGCCAAGGCTCGCCCCTACGGCAAAAGAGGAGACTCGGTGTACGGGCGAGCCAAGGCTCGCCCACTCTTGCTTCAAAATGCCCAGCAGATTTCGCACGACTTACTTGCGTTTACTGAGGGCACAGAGTTATCTTGTTGCTCGGCGCAGTTTTTAATATCCGCCTATTCACCACTCCCTGAAAACGCAGGGACTTGACACTATCCAGGAGCCAGTACTTGGCGCTTTTAACCCCGCAAGACTATTTGCGCTTCCCACAGGCCGAAGCTGATCATCGTTACAGCTACGGACCGCATCCACTGCAATTCGGCGAGTTGACCTTGCCGCAAAGCGAGCCGCCTCATCCAGTCATCCTGCTGATTCACGGCGGCTGTTATCGCGAGCTTTATGACCTCCGGCCGATAAGCGCGCCGGCAGCGGCCATGGCTGAGGCCGGGTTCGCTGTATGGAACATAGAATATCGCCGTCACGGCAATGGCGGCGCATTTCCACAGCTATTCCATGATGTCGCCAAAGCCGCGGACCACCTGCGGAAGATCGCATCGGCGCATCAACTTGACCTCGATCGCGTACATGGCATGGGGCACTCGGCCGGCGGCCATCTCGCGCTCTGGTTGGCGGGCAGGCCGGGAATTGATGAGCAAAGTTCGCTGTTCGTCGAGCATCCGATAGCCATCAAGTCGGTCATCGCCTTGGCGCCCCTGGCGGATATCCGGCGCGCGGCCGAGCAGGAAATGTGCGGCGATGCCTTGCCGACCATTATGGGCGGCGTCCCCGATGACGCGCCCGCGAACTACCGCGCCGCTTCTCCGCGTCAGCTCCTCCCGCTTGGAGCGCCACAAATCTTAATCGTCGGCGACCAAGACCAGGGCATTCTCGAAAATGTCCGCCCGTATGTGGAGGCGGCCCGGGAAGCGGGCGACGAGCTGAAGTTCATCCTGCTGCCGGATGCCGGCCATTTCGAGGTCCTGTCGGTCGGGTCCCATGCCTGGCATAGCCTGCGCCGAGTGCTTGACGATTTGCGCCGGGCGATATAATCCAATTGCGGTAGCTGTCAGGCGTCGTTGGGCTTCTGCAAAGTCCGCTATTCATGTGGAGAAGGATAGACTGAGGCATGTTTGTTCAATTGGCGCATGTCTGTATCGGCGCGACGGACCTGGCTGCTACAGAGCGTTTCTATGTCGATCTTCTGGGCATGGAGAAGGCCTTCGACTTCTACCGCGCCGGCGAATGCGTCGGCTTCTACATCAAGACAGGAGGCAGGACCTTCATTGAAGTCTTCGCCCAGGGGGAATTGCCCAATCACGATCGGCCAATCATCAAGCACTTTTGCCTGGAAGTGGACGATATCGACCTGGCAATCGCGACGCTGGCGGCGCGCGGTATCCCGGTTTCACCCAAGAAATTCGGCGGCGACGACAATTGGCAAGCCTGGATCAGCGACCCGAGCGGCGTACGCATTGAGTTAATGCAATACAGCGGCGTCAGCAGTCAATTCACCAGCGAGCCTGTCATACTGGACTGAGACAGTCGCTCGTCTCTATTAGGCTTGTCCGGTACTGTTCAAACGTGTTGGTTTTGCAGAAATGTACGTCACAAAACCCCCACCCCAAACCCCTTTGCCATCTCTATGGCAAAGCATCCCATAAAGAGGGTGGGGCTTTTTTCACGAATCTCGAATTACTTAGCTCCCCTTCCCTCCTTGTGGGAGGGGCCGGGGGATGGGGGCAGATTTGAACGCCATGCAGTCAGTTCCGGACAAGCCTTATAACCAGGCATCGCGGCATCTTCAAGAATGACCGCCCGCCCTGTCTGCCGCGGCGCGCAGAATCGCATCAATTTCGGCGTCGCCTGTCGGCAGCCAGGCGGGATTGACAGCGGAGCCGGCTTCGACCAAGAGCCTTATGCTGGCGGGGAAGTCTCCGTCAGAGCGCCAACTGTGCTGACGGCCATACATGCAGGCGCCTAGCGGCGTACCGCCGTAGCTATTGAGCCAATCCAGGGGCGGACGCTCATCCGCGCCCAGCAAGATGGCGATGACATCGGCGAAGCCATGGAATGCGGCGGCATGCAGCGGTGTCATTTTGTCGTCATCGGCGATATGCAGGTCGAAGCCGAGCGCGGCCATGAGGCGGACGGGCGCGGCTTTGCCGGTCCAGGCGGCGTGGATCAACTGCCGGCGATCGCCTTCGGGCATAGTCCCGACGATGCCCGGATGCTGCGCCGCGATGCGCCGAGCGGCGTCTTCATCACCCTTGGCGCAATACGCCAGCAGTTGCGCTTCGGGCGGGCTGTTCGCCAGCAGATGGGCGAAGATCTCATCGCGGCCGTATTCCAGCGCCGCTTGATGCGGCGACAAGCCGGTGGCGTTGAAAGTGTAGACATATTGATGGGAGCCATCGGCGCGCGGCGCCAGATCGTAACCGATGGCGTTCACGCGGGCGCGGATGGCTTGAGGATGTTTGGCCAGCGCGCGTTTGACCAGCTCCAGATCGCCCAATATCACCGCTGCGAAAATGTCGACCTGAGCGCCGCGCTTGACCAATTCGCGCGCGATATCGTATTGATGCGCGCCAAGCTTCCACTGCAAGGCAGTCGAGGCATGGTCCACATCGCGCGCTTCCAGATCTGCGCCGCGCGCCAAGAGCCAATCCATCAGGGCCGGGTCGTCCGCGTAATGCAGGGGCGTTTTGCCATCCCCGCCCGGCCGATTGACGATCGACGGGGCACGCTCGCAGGCTTGCTCAAGCCAATCGATCCAGCCCTGCTCGGCCGCGGCGTGCACAGTGACCTCAGCGCCGCGCTCTACCAGTTGCTGCGCCGCTTCCGCCGATGCGCCTTCCAATATGTGGAAATCGCCCGCCCACCACTGCGATGTCGCCCGGATACTGGCGCCATGCTTGAGAAGCACGTCGACCACATCCACATGTTCCTTGGCGATGATGAGGGCGGTTGAACCGAACCAGAAATGCGGATCGTCCACTGTATCGCGTAATTCGGGGTGAGCGGTCAGAAGCTCGTCGAGCTTGGCGGCTTCATGGGCATGGACAAGCCTCTTAAACTCGTCAAGCTCCTGGCCGTATTCGCGCTCACGCAGCTTGATTCGCAGACGCAGCTCGCCCCAGCTTTGCGCGCCGCGCTCGCGCGCAATGACGGTCTGCGCTTCCTTCAGAGTCAGAGGAAATGCGGCTGCCGCCTCGCGCGCGCCGTACTTGACCTGCGGCAGTCGCTTGTGGACACGCTCGATTGCGCCGGCCTCGCCCGCCTGGAATGCTCGCAAGAGCGCTTGCGCTGCCCGCGTCATATCTTCAATATTCGTGTTCCCGGTTGCTGACATAATCGCATTCCTGCTCAATTGGTTGACATGCCTAAGGCGGTCAAATGACGCGGCGCAGCACATCCAGATCGACGTTGCCGCCACTGACCACAACCACCGTGGCGCGTCCATCGCGCGGAAGCACATCGCCCAGCAGCGCCGCCACGCCGACCGCGCCACCGCCCTCGACCACCCAGCCCGCTGCCAGCATATCGCGCATGGCGGCCGCGATCTGCGCTTCCGTCACCAACGCCATCGCATCGACCTGTCGCAGGCAAATCGGCACCGTGATCGAATTGGCTTCGATATCGCCCGAAAGCGCTTCGGCCAAGGTGTCCCAGACCTGCGGGCGTTCGTCTCTGTAGAAGCGGTTGTACATGGCCGGCGCCGAAAGCGCGTTGACGCCGACCACTTCGATCTCGGGCTTCAAGGCCTTGGCGGCGGCAGCGACGCCGGCGATCAAGCCGCCGCCGCTGACCGGCGCGATGAGGCGCGCGACCGCGGGCAGCTGCTGCAGGATTTCAAGGCCGATAGTCCCGGCGCCGGCAACCACAAGCGGGTCATTATAAGGCGAAATCCAGGTAGGCCCCTCAGCGGCGCGGCGCAGCGCCTCGGCCTCGGTTTCGTCATAGTTGTCGCCGAATAGCAGCGCCTCCGCGCCATAGCGGCGGACGTTGTCGACCTTTTTCATCGGCGTTGCATTCGGCATAAGGATTTGCGCTGATGCGCCGGTCAAGGCAGCGGCGTAGGCGACGGCGCCGGCGTGATTGCCTGAGGAGGCGGCAATGAGGCCGCGGGCGCGGGCGGCATCGCTCAGAGCCAGGCAAGCGTTTAGGGCGCCACGGACTTTGAATGAGTGGGTTTGGTTGGCATTCTCCAGTTTCAGCCAGATGTTATCGCCGAGACCGGGCGCGGCTTCCAGCGGCGTCGCCGCCAGATGCGGCGCGAGGCGGTGCGCGGCCCGGACGATATCGGCCAGCGTCACCATCGCTTAAAGACCGATGCTGCGCAGATATTCGCGGTTGCGCCGCGCGGATTCCAGCGGCGCGCCCATTCCGGGCAGCACATCCTGCTCGACCACGATCCAGCCGTCGTAGCCGATCTTTTCAAGTTCGACCAGGACCCTGGGAAAATCGACATCGCCTTGTCCTAATTCCGGGAAGATGCCCTTGCCGACGGACTGCGGGCCGTCCCATTCATGAATCCGCGATTGCGCGGCGACAGCCGGATCATGGTCTTTGAAATGCACATACCAGATGCGATCGGCGAATTGCCGTATGCCCGCGATGGGGTCGCCACCGCCAAAAGACCAGTGGCCCGTATCAAAAACCAGACCAACGACATTCGGATCCGTCATCTCCAGCAGACGCGCCGTTTCCGCCGGTGTTTCAATCCAGGTGCCGGTGTGATGATGCAGCACAGAACGCAATCCCGTTTCTTCCATGACGCGGCGCGCGGCGCCTTCCGCGCCAGCGGCGAAGACGCTCCAGCCCGCTTCATCCAGTCCCATCTCAGGCCGGATGCGGCCGGAATTCAAGCTGCGCATGGGATCGGTGTAGGGATCCGGGCCCAGCACAACCAGGCAATTTGGACCGCCGACCGCCGCCAGCAGTTTCGCCGTGCGGACGCAAGCTTCGGTGCTCTCTTCATGGCGGGCGCTGTCTTGAAAGTTGACGTTGACCCAGGATCCCAACATTTTTAATCCGCGCTGGTCCAACTCGGCGCGCAGCCTCGCGGGATCGGTGGGCATGAATCCCCAATCGCCCAACTCTGTGCCGGCATAACCGCTGGCGGCCATCTCGTCCAGAACGCGGGCGAAATCAAACCGTTCACCTTCAATGTTTTCAATCACGCCCCAGGAGCAGGGCGCATTCGCCACTTTTAACATGGTCGCCTCCGGCAGATCTGTCACATCCGCGAGTATATCACGTCTCGACGGCCGGCAATCAAGCGCAAGATTCCATGTGGCCGACTGCCAGCGGCGGCTTTTGCGCGGCGCATCCGGAGCTTCGCCCTGTGCATCGTTATACGCGGGGACTACAATCGACGCCGCGCACAACGCAAAAACAATACGCTCGACAAAACACAGCCGCTCGGCGGCAGCGATAATGGCTACCGGCTCACGCAAATATCCAAGGTCTTTGGCTACCGCAAATGGCGGTTTGATAAAACAGGAGGGCGACTGCTTGATGAGTCAATTTGATCATACGCGTCTGTTTCTTCCCGGACCGGTTGAAGTCCGCCGGGAAGTCCTCGAAGCGCAGAATCAATGGATGATCGGCCACCGCGGCCCTGAGTTTGGGGATTTGTTCGCTCGCTTGCAAGCCAAGCTCCGGCGCGCATTTTTCACTGAGAGCCGTGTCTATGTTTCTGGCTCGTCCGGCTCCGGTTTATGGGAGGGCGCCTCGCGCTGCGGATTGCGCGATGACCGCAAGGCGCTGCACCTGACCGGCGGCGCGTTTGGTGAACGCTGGGCAAAGATCAGCGCGGCCAATGGCAAAAGCGTCGATTGCGTCGAAGTGCCCTGGGGACAAGCGCATACGCCGGAGATGGTTGCCGCGGCGCTGGAGCGGGACAGTTACGACGCGGTTTGCGCCGTGCATAATGAAACCAGCACGGGCGTGACGAATCCAATCAAGGACATCAGCGCGGTCGTCAACGCGCATCCGGATACCTTGTTCTTCGTGGATAGCGTCAGCGGCTTCCTGGGCACGGAACTGCGCGTCGACGATTGGGGCATTGATATCGCTTTGACCTCGAGCCAGAAAGCCTTCGCTCTGCCGCCCGGCCTTGCCTTCGCCGCGGTCAGCGATCGGCTCCTGGAGCGCGCGCGGGAAATCCCGCAGCGCGGATATTATTTTGACTTCCTCGCTCTTGAGGAGTCTTTGCTCAAGAACAACACGCCCAGCACGCCGCCGGTTTCGCTCCTCTACGCAGCGGACGCGCAGTTGGAAGCGGTCCTGCAAGAGGGTCTTAAAGCGCGCTGGGCGCGGCATCGGACGATGCGCGATGCGACGCATGACTGGGCGCTCAGTCGCGGATTTGGCTTGTACGCGCAGGCCGGCTATCGCAGCGACACCGTGACGACAGTCGAGAATCAACGGAACATTGATGTGGATGCGATGGACGCCTTCATGCGAAAGGAAATCGGCTTCGCCATGGACCGAGGCTACGGGAAGATAAAGGGCAAGACCTTCCGTTTGCCGCACATGGGCGATGTCACGATGGACATGCTGCGCGACGTCCTTAGCGGAATCGACGCCTTTATGGCCGAGGCGACGCCCCCATCCCCCGGCCAAAAATGAGGGAAGGGGAGAAATCAATGGCGGCGGAAACCATGTTTCACGTGCTCGTTCCCGACAATGTGCATCAAAAGGCGATAGACATCTTACGCGGCCGCGCCGGAATCAGCGTCAGCGCGCCGGGCAAAATGGAGCGGAACGCCCTGCTGGAAGCTGTCGGCGCCGCCCATGCTCTGGTCATCCGCAGCGGCGTAACGGCCGATGCCGAACTCATCTCTCGCGCGCCGGAGCTCAAGGCGATTGCGCGCGCCGGCGTCGGCGTCGACAACGTCGACCTGGCGGCTGCGACCGCGCGCGGCATTGTCGTTATGAACACACCCGGCGGCAATACCATCTCCACTGCCGAATACACCATGGGCTTGATGCTGGCGCTCTCGCGTCATATCGCGCCGGGGCATCAGTCGCTGGCGGGCGGACGCTGGGACCGCAAGGCCTACACCGGCGTGGAACTGAAGGGCAAGACGCTGGGAATCATCGGCCTTGGGCGCATCGGGCAGGCGATCGCCAAGCGGGCGCAAGCCTTCGAAATGGCGATCGTCGCGCACGATCCTTATCTTCCGCCTGCGGTCGCGGAGGCCCTGGGCGTGCCGCTGCTCGAATTGCATGAGGTCTACGCCCGCTCCGATTATCTGACGCTGCATGCTCTGGTTACGGACGAGACGCGCAGCATGATCAATGCCAGCTCGATCGCGCGGATGAAGGCTGGCGTGCGCATCATCAACGCGGCGCGGGGCGCGCTTATCGATTCGGCCGCTCTCGCCGCTGCGCTGTCCAGCGGGGTGGTCGCTGGCGCCGCGCTTGATGTCTACGAGCAAGAGCCTCCGCCGGGCGATCATCCGCTGATCGGCTTGCCGAATGTCCTGCACACGCCGCATCTGGCCGCGAGCACAAGCGATGCTCAAGCGACGGTGGCGGTGGAAGCGGCGGAATTGGTCCTGGCCTATCTGCTTGACGGGGTCGCCGAGAACGTCTGCAATCGGGAAGTGCTGAACGCTAAAGATTGAGCATCGCGCCGCGCCGCTTGTAGCCGTATAGCGGCAAATCGAGCGACTGCGCGTCATCCAGAAGCGCCTCAATACTGTAGCCCTGGATCACCGGGTAGCTGCCCCAGGCATCGCTGAAGGTCGCTTTGACGCGCTGGTTCTCGACCGTGCCCAGCTGATTCGCAAAGCAAACCATCACGCCGGCCGTGGCTTCATAGCGCCGCACCGTTTCATGCAGCGCCTTGACCGCATCTGGCGTCACGTTGCCGCCTTTGACCTGCACGATGGCGTATTCCGGCTTGACTTTTTTGCCTTCGCGCACGGGGAAAAACTTGAGCACGCCATCGACGCCCCCGTCCGCGCCTTTCTCGCCCGGCTCGCGGAACATGCCTTCAGCGCCAATATAACCGCAGACCCACTTCTCAAATTCAAATGGGTCTTGCCGCGCAAGGGCGCGGGCTTCGGCGACGGTTTCGGGCGTACCGCGCAGGTCGACGTCATCAGCGTTTAGATATTTGAAATTGTGCAGAATGCGGTCGCGAATGAGCCCAGCGGAAAACTTGGAGATGTCAATGCCGATCCATTTGCGACCCAGGGCTTCGGCGGCGTGCACGGTGGTGCCGCAGCCACAGAAGGGGTCAAGCACGGTGTCGCCGCTGTTCGTTGACGATTGGACTAGCCCGTCTAGTAATATCAATGGCTTTTGAGTGGGATATCCCAGACGTTCCTTTGCCGACGGAGCGATTGGTTGAATGTAGTCAAGAACGTCGTCAGGGTGCTTTCCTATAGGATTCAGTTGTTGTTGCCCATAATCGCCTGTAGGCCGAACATTCCCAATGTAATGCTTAAATCGTTCTTGTGTAGCTTGAGCATAAGGACGCCGAATCGGATCGGGGTTAAAGTAGTGGCTACCCTTGTGTCTTGCATACCAAAGTATCGTATCGTGTCGTTTCGCACGAGTGTTTCTAGGAACACCTGCTCCACGGTAATACCACACAATTTCGTTCAAAAAGTTGTTAGGTCCAAAAATCGAGTCCATTAGTAACTTGAGATAATGGCTTGCGGTGGGGTCGCAATGCAAGTAAATTGAGCTTGTAGGCTTCAAGACCCGTCGCATGGCGCGCAGGCGCAACGCCATGTTGAGAAGGTAGCTAGCGAGGGACGACGCTTTCCGCCGTCCACTCATCTGCTCAATGCCCTGGGCAAATTGCACAATACTGGCTAAGGAGCGCGTCCGCGGATCGCGGCTCATGTCGTCCAGGGTTTCGGCATCCTCGTCGCTCCACTTCCAAATGTCAACGAAGGCTTCAACTGGCTTGTGCGTCTTGTCCTTGCCTTTGAATGGCAGGTTGTATTTCGAGTTGGAGTTGAAGGGCGGGTCCAGGTAGATAAGGTCTATTGAAGCGTCGGGCAGCGCCTTCTCGTCGTTTAGGACCTTTAGGCAGTCGTCAGCGTAGAGGATACGGTTCATACCGGGTCTCCGATTACCATTTTAGTTGTTGCATTTGGACGACTAGCTGAATCACCCTAACATTATACTCCAGACTTGACGGATTATGGCCGCGTCGGGCTGCCATCGGGCAAACGCGTTTGGGTCCATTCTTCGACGATCTCCCGGCAGGGGTATTTCGCCGCCAATTCTTCATTGATATCGATGCCGAGGCCGGGCTGCTCATTGGGATAGAGATAGCCATCTTCGACGACCGGCAAACCCGGGAAGATCTCGTAATCCAGCTCGGACGGACGATACCATTCCTGGATGCCAAAGTTGGGATGCCAGAGGTCCAGCTGCAGGTTGGCGGCGTGACCGACAGGCGAGGTATCGCTGGGGCCGTGCCAGGCGGTGCGGACGCCGTACAGCTTCGCGAAGGTGGCGATATCGCGCGCCGGCGTGATCCCGCCCATCTGGCTCACGTGCATGCGGATGAAGTCGATCAGGCGCTCTTGAATCAAGAGTTGCCATTCATGCGGATTGTTGAAAAGCTCCCCCATCGCCAGCGGCGTAGCGCATTGGGCGCGGATCATGCGGAACCAGGCAATGTCTTCCGGCGCCAGCGCATCTTCGAGGAAGAAGAGCTTGAATGGCTCGACATCTTTAGCGAATTCGACGGCGTGAATCGGCGTGAGGCGCTCGTGGATATCGTGCAGCAGTTCGACTTCGCCGCCGACTTGCGCGCGCGCATAGGCGATCATATCAAGCATCTTGCGGCAATAGTCGCGGGGATCGAAATAGGCGCCAGCGGGCGCGTTCCGGGGCTTGACCATCGGGCTGCCCTTCCCGCCATAGCCGCCCATTTGCACGCGAATGTAGCGAAAGCCCTGTTCCATGTAAGCGCGCGCCTGGTCCGCCACTTCTTCCTTGCTGTCGGCGTTGGCATGCACATAAACATGGGCGGCCTCGCGCGATTTGCCGCCAAGCAAGTCATAAACGGGCATGCCGGCGCGTTTGCCCTTGATATCCCAAAGCGCCTGATCAACGCCGGAGATGGCGTTGTTGAGCACCGGACCATTGCGCCAGTAGCCGTGCACCATCGACATATTCCAAATCTCTTCGATGCGGTCGACATCACGGCCGAGCAAGAACGGCTTCAGATGTCGTTCGATTGCGGCGGCCACGGCAAAGATCCGCTGCGTAAAAGTCGCGCAGCCCAAACCATAGAGGCCGGGTTCGGACGTGATGACCTTGACGATTGCAAGGCGGGACTTGCTCGGCTGGGTCAAGATAACCTGGACGTCAGCAATCGTAACCGGCTTAGCCATGGGAACCTCCTGTGTTCGGGAAAGGCGCGCATCTCGGCGACAGCTAAAGGACGCGGCAGGTATTCGTCAGAACGCCAATACCTTCGATTTCGACGCTCACCTGGCTGCCTTGGCCCAGGAATTGTGGCGGGTTAGATGCTTTGCCGACGCCGGATGGCGTTCCCGTCAGGATGATATCGCCGGGCTGAAGCGTGAATGCGCGGGAAAGGTAGGCGATCAGGTTGGCTACGCTGTAGATCATGTCCGCCACGCCGCCATTCTGTTTCACTTCGCCGTCGACGGTTGTAACAATGCGCAGGTTCTGTGGATCGGGAATCTCGTCGGCCGTCACGATGCAAGGGCCCAGAGGGCAAAAAGTGTCGAGGCCCTTGGCTCGTGTCCATTGTTTGTCCCGCGTTTGCAAGTCGCGCGCCGAGACATCGTTGGCGATGGTATAGCCAAAGACATAATTCAGCGCTTCCGCCTCATTTACCCGGCGGGCGGCCTTGCCGATGACGACCGCCAGCTCCCCTTCCCAATCGACCTGCTGTGTCAATGCTTCTTCCCACTCGATGACATCGCCATCGGCGATTACGGCGCTGGGCATTACGGCGAAGACCAGCGGCTCCTCCGGCACTTCGTTATCCAGTTCGCGCGCATGTTCGGCATAGTTGCGGCCGATTGCCAGGATTTTGCCGGGGTCCAAGGGCGCTAAAATTCGCGCTTCGCTATAGGCGTCCAACAGGCCCGTTTCCGCAAATGCCACATCCTCCCGCATCAGCTCGGTCATATCCCCGATCCCGAGCCGCATGATTTCTTCGCCATGCGCGATGCCGATATGGATATTGTCGCCGAGAGCGTATCGCAGAAGTTTCATATTCGTCCCATTCAATCCAGATTAGAGTCGGCGTCAGTCTAGCAGAGGACATCGTCGGTGACTAGCAGTCAAATCGCGCGCGTAGACACCGAATTTGATTGGCGGCGGCAGCGCTCATCGTGTTTTCCAATCTCTGATAAAATGCTTTGCATGCTCGTCCGGACCGCCGCGGGAGAACGAGATTGACGACGTTAAGGCTTCTGGCTCTGTTTTCGCTTGCGCTGCCGCTGCTGGCAGGTTGCGGCGACACCGGCAACGAGGCTAACGATGCGAATTCGGCGCAGCGCCTGTTGCCGAACATCGTGAATTATTCCGCCTCCGATGTCGATACCACGATTGACAGCGCCTTCGCCGCCGTTGGCGGTGCCGCGCTTATGGGCGGTCAAATTGGCATTACCGCCGCCATCGCCAAGGTGGAACAGGTTTTGCAATGCTTTCAGGATCGGGGCGCGATCGCCGCGCGCTTTTACCAGGAGAGCGACACCACGCTCACTGCGCCCAAGGTCGGCGGTGCCCTGGTTATCAACCAGACGCGCGTCAATCAGGAGCTGATCAACTGCGCGCTCGGCGGCCAGGAAGACTCGGCAAGCGCGCAGGCTTTCAGCATTGAGCCTTGCGCCAGCGCCGGAACCATCAGCTATGAGGGCGATACCGTCAGCTATGTCTATGTCGGCTCGCATACCGATGTCTGCGCCGCCTTCCAGCTGCATTTTGATAATTTGGCCGGCCAATAAGACGCGCCAGCGCAGCCGCTCGGCGGCAGCGAGAATGGCTACCGCGCTCACGCAAAATATCAAAGGTTCTCGGCTACCGCAGATGGCGGTTTGATAAAAAGGGAGAGAACAATGGCGAGCTTCAATGGATTGGGCATGCACTTGGGAAATCTATCGCGGCTGTCGGACGCCGTTTCGCGTTCGATCAGCGCTGAGAACTTTGACGGCGCCAAGGGACGGGGCGGCATGGCGAGCGAAGGCGCCGGCAGCCATGCCGCGCGCGACCTCGGCCACGGTTGGAAAGTCTCGCCCTCAGTGCGCATCAAGGCGGGCGAGACTTTCACCGTCGCCGATATTGAAGGTCCGGGCGCGGTTCAACAGATTTGGATGACGCCAACCGGCAATTGGCGATTCTCGATTCTGCGAATCTATTGGGACGGGAGCGAGCATCCATCGGTCGAATGCCCGGTCGGTGATTTTTTCGCCGTCGGCTGGGGCGAATTCGCCCAGGTCGCTTCGCTGCCGATTTGCGTCAATCCGGGCAGCGCATTCAACTCGTATTGGGAGATGCCTTTCCGGAAACATTGCCGGATCACCATGACCAATATCGCTGAAGAAGATATGACTCTTTATTTTCAGGTCAACTATACCTTGACCGATGTGCCGGAGGACGCCGCCTACTTCCATGCCCAGTTCCGCCGGGTCAACCCCCTGCCCTACAAAGATGTCTACACGATCGTCGACGGCATTCGCGGGCGAGGTCAATTCGTCGGCACTTACATGGCCTGGGGCTCAAACAACAACGGTTGGTGGGGCGAAGGCGAGATCAAGTTCTATATGGACGGGGATGCCTATCCGACGATCTGTGGCACAGGGACCGAGGACTATTTCTGCGGCTCCTACAATTTTGATCCCAGTCCACAGCACAATGAGGGCTACATCACCTATACAACGCCCTACGCCGGCTTCCATCAAGTGATTCGCGCGGAGGGCGACTACAAGGCGCAACTGCGGATGGGCATGTACCGCTGGCATATCCTTGACCCGGTCCGTTTTGAGGCTGATCTGCGCGTCACCATGCAGGCCTTGGGCTGGGGCTACAATCATCGCTATCTGCCGCTGCAGGATGACATCGCCTCGGTCGCATACTGGTACCAGACCCTTCCGCACGCGCCCTTTCCGCCCCTGCCCGAGCGCGATCAATTGCTAATCATTTAGCGCCGGCGGCAGATCTCATCATATAACTGTTCATAACGGCTTGCCGTCTGCGCCCAGTCATATTGGCTTTCGACCAGCGCGCGCCCGTTTTGTGAGAGGCCTTGACGCAATGCTTCGTCGCGCAGCAGACGCACTGTCGTCTCCGCCATTTCGTTCACTTCGCAAATCAGCGCCGATTGGCCATGACGGACAGCAATGCCGGCGGCGCTGAGCGGCGTCGCCACAACCGGTATGCCCATCGCCATGGCCTCCAGCAACTTGTTTTTGAGCCCGGCGCCGATCCGCAGCGGACAGACAAAGACAGCCGCCCGCGCCAAATAGAATCTCATATCGGGCACCGGGCCGGTGACCTCGATGTGCTCGCCTGCCATGTCGCGCATCCATGTCGGAGGATTCACGCCAACCAGCTGCAAGCGCGCCGTCGGCAAAGTCCGGCGGACCTGCGGAAGTATGCGCTCCGCCAGCAGGCGAGCCGCATCTTGGTTGGGCGCATAGGCGAAGTTGCCAGTGAAGAGCAGCGTTAGCCGATCGCGGGGATGAGGCTGCGGCCGGAAGTGATCGAGATCGGCGCCGTTGGGAATAACTTTGATATCCAGAGACGGCTGCAAGGCGCGCAGCATCGCCCGATCCGCTTCCGAGATCATTACCGTGCGATCGTAGGGTGTAAACATAAAGCGTTCGTAGCGGCGGACAATCGGCAGGCGCAGACGCGCGCTCCAATCGCCTTGGGGGGCGGCGGACTGAAGATAAAGGGTATGAGATTCATAAGGCGTGATCAGATTAGGCAGTTGCGCGAAGAGCGGATGAAATTCGTAGACGCTTATCCCGCCGAAGCTATGGACCAAATCGTATACGTATCGCTGCAGACGGTCGGCGATGCGCCGCCATAGCGGCGGGCAAAAGCTCTTCTCGGCCGAATCGGCAAAACGGGCCGCTGGATGCAGCAGCCGGCGCAAGTACGCCAGCGCCGCGCGGCGCGGCTCGCGAATAAGCTCGATGTGCCGGAAGAAGCGCCGATATTCGTCCACATGTTGCGGATCGTCCGAACGATCATAAAGCGCCAGCAGATCAATGATGTAACCCCGCCGGGACAGTTCACGCGCCAGGTGCCAAATGATCAGCCGATCGCCGAAGTGAAGGGGAAAAGGCGGGCAGCGGGAAATCAACAGAATGGTCTTCATGCCAAGTCGTTTGCAAGCGGACGCAGACTAATCGTACCAATGGATTGCGCCTGCTGTAAGACTCCAGCGTACAAGCAATGAACTCGCCCCGGGCGAGTCCTTGTTGTGCCGAGACCCAGACTTGAACTGGGGACACCCGCATTTTCAGTGCGATGCTCTACCAACTGAGCTATCTCGGCATGATGCGATGCAATTGGAAGGCGGAGTCTAAAGCGGGAGGCGTCAGATGTCAAGTATAAATGGGGCGGCGGCCAGAGCAATCGCATCAAAACATTATCCGCCGATGGCCATGTAAAAATGTAGGAAGACGCCCGTTGAAAATGGCCTGCAAATGGTGGGCGTTTCAGCCAAACGCCCTTTCAAGGCTTGTCCGGTATTGGATGATGCGGTCGCAGCTTTTTCAACCCCACCCCCGGCCTGTTCCTCCCTCAATCCCCCCGCTCAAACGGGGGCGGAATGAACTTGCCCCGATTTTGTGGACAGCCAAGTTGTCCAATAAAATCAGGTGAGGAAGGCAGGTAGGAGTCGATGATGAAGTATCCGGATGAGTTGAAACGTGAGGCGCTTAATTTGGCCTCCAAGCCCGGTATGTCTGTGGCTCAGGTCGAACGGGACTTGGGTATCACGCCGGGATTGATCTACAAATGGCGGCAGCGCTATCGCATAGACGAGAATAGCGATGAGCTTAAGCCGAGCGCCGAGCGCGAATCCGAGGCCGAAATCCGCCGCTTGCAGCATGAGTTGGCGGTCGCGCGAGAGCAACGCGACATTTTAAAAAAAGCTATCCAAGTGTTCTCGCAGGAAAGCAAACGGTGAAATATCAATTTATCCTGAAGCATCGGTATGAGTTCAGCGTGTCGAGGATGTGCCACGTGTTGGATGTGAGCAAAAGCGGCTTCTTCGCTTGGTTGAATCGCGAGGAGAGCCAGCGCAAGCGGGAGGATGCCAAGCTGCTACGGAAGATTCGAGAAGTCTTCCTGGGCAGCGACCGGACCTATGGCAGCCCGCGTGTCTGGGCGGACTTGTGTGCGAAGGGCTGGCGGGTCAGTCGTAAGCGGGTGGCGCGTTTGATGCGGCTGGCCGGCATGTACGCGATTCGCAAGCAGGGCTACCGGCGCAGGAAGAAATCGTCAGCGTCCACATCAGCGGCGCCCAATCTTCTGCAGCAAGATTTCTCGGCCACGGGCATCAATCAGAAGTGGCTGGCGGACATCGTGCAAGTCGCCACCAAAGAGGGCCGGCTCCATCTCGCGGCCGTGATGGATGCCTTCTCGCGCCAGATTGTGGGCTGGTCCATGAATCAAAGAGCAACCGGGCACTTGACACTAGATGCGCTGAATATGGCGCTGGATCGGCGAGAGATAACCGGTCAACTCATCCATCATAGCGACCGGGGCAGCCAGTACACCGATCAGCGTTACCAACAGCTGCTGGCAGACCGGGGAATACGGCAAAGCATGAGCGCCACCGGCAGCTGTTACGACAACGCCATGATGGAAAGCTTCTTCGCGACTCTGAAACACGAGTGCGCCAATCGCGTCTATGGCACCATCAAAGAAGCACGGCAAGCGCTCTTCTACTACATCGAAGCCTGGTACAACCGCCGCAGACGACATTCGTCGCTGGACTTTGCCAGTCCGATGCAATATGAGCAGGGGCATTAGACAGATTCAGTGTCCACTAAAGCGGGTCAAGACCAG
>JAJDUC010000055.1 GCA_022826865.1 Anaerolineae bacterium | reverse complement strand
TAAAGTAATGCAACAAAATGAAGGAAGGTCGTAGGGGCGACTCTTGAGTCGCCCACATTTACAATGGCGACATAGTGGGCGAGACAAGTCTCGCCCCTACAGATCTCGAATCAGATTAGCATCGCCCTTTTTCGCATGACTTACTTGCGTTTACTTCTGTGTTCTCTATGGTGAAAAAACCTGTGTCGTGTTCGCAAAGAGAATTATATCCACGATAATCGCCACACCCGGCACTATTCAAAATTTGACAATCGCTAAAAATTCCATTAACATTCGATAAATTATTGCGCTCGTCCTACTCCATAGAAGGTCCGCTGATGATTCCTTTACCCTCCGCGCATACCCACAGCCTTGCTTTTCACCCTCGCGTTCTATCCTATCGACGCTTCATCCTGCCGCTGCTGCTCATCATCATCTCGCTGCTTGGCGCGCCCCTAGTTGAAGCGCAAGACCCTACAGCCACGCCAGCGCCTGCCGTCGACGCGTTGGAAGTGCGCGTGACTAATGTGACCAGCAACAGCATCACCTTGGATTGGAAGCCCGTCAAAGGCATGACCCATTATGGTCTTAGGTATTTCAACAATCCCCGTTATGTTATTGGCGTCCCCATCCCAACTTTCAGAGTCGAAACCACAAATACCAGCTATACCTTCACGGGGCTAAAGCCCAACGAGACATACGACATTGACGCGCGCGGCTTAATAACGCGCAGCACGTACACCGAAGTGGGCACGGATTGGCGACGATTCTCCGTGACCACCAATGGCAGCACGCCAACGCCCATGCCCGGGCCGCCGCCGCTGACCAAGCTGAATGTCATGTACAAGGAGAATGACATCCCCAATTATGTCAACTTTAAACTACTATGGGATGGACCAACACACACAGGGCATTATGTCGTGACCGTGGATATCGATGGCCGCAGCTCCTGGAACAGCGGCACTTGGAAATACGCGCCATTGCCCTATACCTCCCCGATTACCTACATAACTGAAATGGATCTCTGGAATCTGGAACTCGCCAGCGGCTATGACTTCAGCGTGACTTGGTTCCCGGGTCCAAACTCGCCACATCCGAAGAAAACAATCAGCGCGCGCTATGTGCCGCCCGGCGTCCCGACCGCGACGCCAAGTCCAAGTCCAACGGTTACGCCAACCCCGACCAATACACCAACGCCAACCCCGACCAACACGCCAACGATTACGCCGACGCCATCAGACACTCCCACAGCGACCAACACGCCAACGATTACACCGACCTATAAACCTGGTTTTATTCGGGTTGAAGAGTCGCGTTATGACTATATCAAAATTGTTTGGGGCGGCCTGCTTGAACAGGTGCAAACTGATCTTAATGCTAGTTATCGCACGGTCGTTTGGCCCACCGGCAATCCCCAGGGCGGACTTCTCATAAGCGGTGGTCCTCCTCGATTTGAGTTTACCCCCGATTATCACCCCGATTTCGGGCTGAAGCCGGATACGGAATACAAAATTAAGGTGATCATCGCGGACAGCGGTTGCCGGCGCCAGACCTGTTCTGGCAAGCCATTGGCGAGCTTCGGCACCCTCACCTTCCGCAGCCCGCCCAAGCCGGACGATGCGACGCCCGCTGGCAATATAACTGTAACGCGCATTGGACACGACGCCGCTCATATCTATTGGGGTGATTTCGGCGAAAGCTTCCAGTCGAACTATGGGCTGCGGATTGTTCTGTTTCTCCAGGAGACTGGCGCCGCCAAAGCAAACAAGCATAACTTCCACTACCTGCAGTATTACAATTATCAAACCGTAAAGCTCAAGCCCAATACCGAATACACCGCTTGGGTAAAGTTATGCAACAAGGGTTGCGAGGTTGTTTTCAAGCAGTCGCTGCCGACCACTTTCCGCACCTTGCCGCTGCCCACCGATACGCCAGCCGCGCAGCAAGGGCAGCAAGACCAGCAAGTTCTGCCTACTGATACGCCAACGCCGACGGCAACTTCGACGCCCACCGCGACAAACACAGCAACTGCGACCAGCACGCCGACGAATACAGCCACCAATACGCCGACGCCCACAGCAACGAGTACGCCAAAACCCATCAGCCTGCCGCAGCATTCGGAGCAAGACGCGCAGCCGCAGCCGCAGCTGCCCACAGACGGCAGCTTGGGCATGATCTTCCCCAAAGTCTCCAAAGACCACATCACCGTCGAATGGAGCGACATGGGCAAGGTCCTGCTCTACTTCGTCAGTATCAGCGGCGGCGGCCATTACGATTACGTCACACCCAACGCCGGCACGACTTCGCACAGCTTTGGCGGCTTAAAAGCGGATACAAGCTATACCTTCGAAATCAACGCCTATCTCGACAGCGGCGGCAAAGCCGTCGCCACCGGCAGCGCCAAAACCGCGCCGGAAGGTCCGCCGACGGCGACGCCGATTCCATCGGACACGCCCGTCCCAACTGACACGCCCGTCCCAACCGAAACGCCTATTCCCACGGACACGCCAGTCCCCACGGATACGCCTGTGCCACCCACTGCAACGAATACGCCGCTGCCGCCCATCAACGTCGCCGTCGCCGCGCAGGGCTATACCGGCGTCACGCTATCCTGGAACGCTGTCAGCGGCGCGACCGGCTACACGCTGGCATACGCCGGCAGCGATATGAGCAGCGACTCCATCAGTTTGGGCGCGTCCGCGACCAGCCATCAGTTCACGGGCTTGACCGCTGGCGCCACCTATCACGTGACCTTGACCGCGAACTTGCCAGACAGCGGGCAGCACAGCGGCGCGGCGCATTTCGCACTGGCGATGCCGCCGACGGACACACCCATGCCAACGAATACGCCTACCCCGACGGCGACTCCCTTACCGCCGACCGACACGCCAGTTCCAACAAACACGCCAATAGCGCCAAGCGATACGCCCGTGCCGAGCTTGATCCAGACGATAATCGGCTATCGAGACGAGCAGGGCAGTAACTCCGACCATTACAAGCGCTGGCAGCGGGCGCTGGCGGCGCTGGGGCATGGCAGCCACAACAACCCCATGACCCTGCAAGAAGCGAAAAACATGGCGGATACCTACATGCGCTCGCGCTGGCAGCCGGTGGTGGACGCGCTGACGCAGTTGAATCCGCCGACGAACACGCCAATCCCACTTCCGACGAATACACCCGTGCCGCCGCCGACGAACACCCCCATACCGCCGACCAACACGCCCGTGCCGCCGACGAACACGCCCGTGCCGCCAACGAATACGCCAGTCCCGACGGATACGCCGGCGCCACAGCCGTATAAGGCGCCAGAGAGCTTGATAAACGATATCAAGGGCTATATCACTGAGCAGGGGCCCAATAGCGACCATGTCAAGCGCTGGAGGCGGGTATTACACGCCTTCGGGGAAGATAACCATGAAGATGGTCCCATGGGCGTCACGGAGGCGGAGGGTTATCGCGACCGCGGCTGGGATCGCTGGATTCCGGTGGTCGAGGCGCTGAAGAAGCTGGCGGGGAATTAGCCAACCCGGATTTCCGATAGGGGCGGTCGGCGCCTGCGCGACCTGCTCGCAGCAGCGAAGCACCCGCAAGATTCACTTGAATTGCGTGGGCGAGCCGAGGCTAGCCCCTATTGTGCGCTATATTCGTCGTTCACCGCGCCAGTGAAACGCTCTCCCTAGAATCCAGACCAGGCGCTAGCTATACTGGGCAAAAAGCACAGGAGCGTAACGGTGACAAAATACGAACCGACCTGGGAATCGCTCAGTCAATATGAAATACCCGATTGGTACATTGATACCAAGTTCGGCATATTCATCCATTGGGGGCCATATTGTGTGCCGGCATTCGGCAACGAATGGTATCCGCGGCGGATGTATCTGCGCGACGACCCGGCATTCGAACATCACCGGAAAACCTGGGGCGAGCACACTGAGTTCGGCTACAAGGACTTCATCCCCATGCTGACGGCGGAGAAATTCGACGCGGCCGAATGGGCGCAGTTGTTCAAGGACGCCGGCGCTCGTTTTGTCATGCCGGTGGCGGAGCATCACGATGGCTTTGCTATGTACGACAGCGATTTAACCGACTGGTGCGCTTCTAAAATGGGGCCAAAGCGCGATATCTGCGGCGAATTGGCCGATGCCGTGCGCGAGCTGGATATGGTATTCGCCGTGTCTTCGCACCGCGCCGAGCACTGGTGGTACTTTGATGGCGGGCGCGGCTTCCCGTCGGATGTGCAGGATCCCGCCAATGACGGTTTGTATGGGCCGGCGGTCGAAGCGTCCAAAGACAAGACCAATCGCGACGACTGGAAGAACAAGGACTGGACGCCGCGCCCCGATGGCAAGTTCTTGGAGGACTGGCTGGCGCGCTGCTGCGAATTGGTGGATAAGTATCAGCCGCAGGTGGTCTGGTTCGATTGGTGGATTGAACAGGTCGTCTTCGAGCCTTATCTCCAGCGCTTTGCCGCCTACTACTACAATCGCGGCGAAGAATGGGGCAAAGGCGTGGCGATCAACCACAAATACGACTCTTATCCGGAGGGCGTGGCCGTCTTTGATATCGAGCGCGGCCAGTTGAGCGATATCCGCAAGTTCTTCTGGCAGAACGATACCTCCGTCTCCAAGAATTCCTGGGGCTATATCGACGGTCACGATTACAAAACAGCCGGCGATATCATCGCCGACCTGGTTGATATCGTCAGCAAAAACGGCGCGCTGCTGCTCAATGTGGGTCCGCGGGCCGATGGCGCGATACCCAAAATCGAGCAGGACATGCTGCGCGAGATTGGTCGCTGGCTGGCGATCAACGGCGAGGGGATTTACGAGACGCGGCCCTGGCAGGTCTTCGGCGAGGGGCCGACGCCCGTGCCCGAAGGCGCCTTCACTGACACGGCGCGCGACGCCTTCACCGCTGCCGATATCCGCTTCACGCGCAAGGGCAATACGCTCTACGCCTTCTTGCTCGCCTATCCGCAAGGCGAGGCGCTGATTCAATCTCTCAGCGATGTCGAAATCGCTGGCGCGCGCATGCTGGGCGCGGACGCGGCAATCACCTGGTCGCAGGATGAAGCCGGCCTGCGCTTGTCGGCGCCGGAGACGCCGCCCTGCGACTATGTCTGCTGCTATGAGATTGAGTTAAACGCGTAGCTACTAACGTTTGTCAACCTCCGCGTGCCAAGCTCATGCAATGCGCCAAATCACAACAATTAAGAAATCGTAGGGGCGACTCGGTGAGTCGCCCGCGTAATTCATAATCCGGAGAAAGGCAATATCTAATGACAGCAATGGAATACTTCAAACCGGAACGGGGGCAGCGGCCGGGCGCGAACGAAGATCCGCGGCTGGATTGGTGGCGCGAAGCGAAATTCGGCATGTTTATTCACTGGGGGCTATATGCCATTCCGGCGGGTATCTGGAATGGCGAAGCGGTCCCCGGCATCGGCGAGTGGATTATGCTGCGCGCAGAGATTCCGATACCGGAATATGAGAATCTGGCGCCGCGCTTCAATCCAGTGAAATACGATGCCGATCAAATCGTCAAATTGGCGAAGGATGCCGGGCAGAAATACATCGTGCTGACATCCAAACACCATGACGGCTTCTGCATGTATGGCACAGCGGAAACAGACTACAACATCGTCGATGCCACGCCTTACGGCCATGACATCCTCAAAGATCTGGCCGATGCCTGCGCGCGCGAGGGGATGAAACTGGGCCTGTATTATTCGCAGACGCAAGATTGGCATCATCCCAATGGCTATGGCAATACCTGGGATTACAAGGAAGACGAGCAGGACTTCGGCGATTACATCGACAACTACGTCAAGCCGCAGGTCCGCGAAATCCTGAGCAACTACGGACCCATCGCCATCATCTGGTTCGATACGCCGCGCATCATCGCGCGCCACCAAAGCCAGGAGCTGCTTGATCTGGTACAGGAGTTGCAGCCCGATTGTCTGGTCTGCGGGCGGCTGGGCAATAAGCTGGGCGATTACGCCACAGCGCAGGATAACGCCATTCCGCCGGAACTGCAGGCGGAGATCGACTGGGAGACGCCCGCCACCATCAACGATACCTGGGGCTTCAAGTCGCAGGATCACAACTGGAAGTCCACAACCGAGCTCATCCGCAACCTGATCGAAATAGTCAGCAAGGGCGGCAACTATCTGCTCAATATCGGACCCGATGCCGAAGGCGCGATCCCCCAGCCCAGCATCCAGCGGTTGGAGGCGATGGGCGCCTGGCTGGAGGCGCATGGCGAATCCATCTACGGGACGCAGCCCGGCCCCCTGCAAGGAATGGATGGCTACCGGACCACGCAGAAAGGCGACACGATCTACCTGCATGTGTTTGACTGGCCCGCGTCCGGCCGGCTGATTTTGCCGGAGTTGGATGCGCAATCAGCAAGCTGGTTGGATGCATCGCTGGACGCGCCGCTAAGCGTGAAATGCGTGGGCGGCAGCAGTACCATTCTGGGGCCGGCCGCCGCGCCCAACGAACATGTGACCGTGATTAAGTTGACGAGGTAGCGTCGGTCGGGCGGCTCAAGGATCGCCCGTACACTTCGCTAAGGCAGGGCATCACATAAGCCCGCCAGAATCTTCTCTGGAGTGAAGGGGATATCGCGCAGGCGCAAACCGACCGCGTCGTAAATGGCGTTGGCAATGGCGGCCGGCGTCGGATTCTGCGCCGCCTCGCCCGCGCCCAGGAATGGAAATTCGGGTCGATTGATGATAACCGTTTCGATCTTGGGCGCGTTGGCAAAGCTAAGGATGGGATAACTCTCCCAATCCACACTATCGATGCCATAGGCGTCAAACTTGACTTCTTCAAAGAGCGTCCAACTGGCGGCCTGGACGAAGCCGCCCTCCAACTGATTGCTCAGCCCGTCGGGATTGACCACCTGGCCGGCGTCGGCGGCGATAAGGACGCGCTCGAAATGAATGTCGCCCGTCCCACTATCCACACGCAGCTTGACGACAATGGCGCAATAGCACTGCAGGTTCTTGTATTGCGCCAGCGCCAAGCCCCAGCCGACGTCCTCTGTTTTGCTTTCGCTTCTTGAGCGCCAACCCGCTTTCTCCGCCGCCGCGAGCAGTACGGCGCAGGCGCGCTGGTCGCTCAAGTGATTCAAGCGAAAGTCGAGCGGATCGAGGGCGGCGGCCGCCGCAAGCTCGTCCATGAATGATTCGATGGCGAAGACGTTGGCATAAGCCCCCAGGCTGCGCAGGGCCGAGACGCGCAAGGGACTATCGCTCACGGCATGACGAACGACGCGCTTGTTTGCAAAATCGTAAATGGGATCGGCATTGCGATGGGCGCCGGAATGGAAGCCAGCCATCGGGCGCGGTTCCTGGCGCGCAAAGGGCTTCTCCAAGTGCCAGGCTGCGAGCAGACCGGAAGTCGAAAGGCCGGTCGCCGGGCGCGTCGAATGCGCATAACTCCAAACATCGTAGCGCCAGTCGACGACCTCGCCAGCCGCGGAAAGACGGCCCTGAATTTGCATGACCATGGCCGATCCGTAAGGTTCCCAGGCATGCTCGTCCCAACGGCTCCATTGCAGCAGGATCGGCCGGCCGGGCAAGGCGCGCGCCACCAGCGCCGCGTCCAGCGCGGCATCATCAGCTCCGTTGTGGCCGTAACAGCCTGCGCCCTCGCTATGGATGACGCGTATCTGCGATTCAGCCAGGCCGAGCGCTTGCGCCAAGGCGCCGCGCAGAGTGAATGCCGCCTGCGAATGCGACCAGACGGTGAGCGAGTCCTCTGACCAGAGCGCCAGCGCGGCCGATGGACCCAGCGAGGCATGCATATGAAAGGGCCGCCGGTATACCGCCCGCAAGCCCGGATCGGTTCCGTCGCGCGCCTGCTGGCGTGGGGCGACTTCATCAAGGACGACGCCATCGAGGACGCGCTGCGATTGCGCCGCTTTCTCGCGCAAGTCGTCGTATATCGCCGTCTGCTCCGGCAGCGTCCGCGTGAATTGCCAGGTCGCGCTTTCGCTCGCCCGTTCCGCCGCCGCCACCGCCTGTTCCTCGCGCTCGGCGACCACAGCGATGAATTGCCCGTCTTGCACCAGTTCCACCACCCCGGGCATCCGCGCGACTGCCTCGCGGTCGAAAGCGATTAAGCGCGCATGATAACCGGGCGGTCGGACGGCCCGCGCGTGCAGCATGCCCGGCAGCCGCATGTCATGCACATAGCTGTCGCCGCCGCTGACCTTGTTCAAAAGATCGAGACGCCGCGCCGATGTTCCGACGATATTGTAGTCGGCTGGATTCTTCCGCGGCGCGTCGGGGCGGATATGGCCGGAAAAGCGGCCGTCCGGCAGCAATGCCCAATAGTCAATCGTTTTGCCCGTGAGCGGATCGCTGACGACGCCGTCCCGCGCTTGCATGTCCCCGGCCGGCGTGAGCGAGTCCAATTGCTCAAAAGCAAGCGACAGAAGTTGCTGACGCGCCGCCGCCGCCGCCAGGCGAATGGCGCTACCGCTCGTCTCGAGCGAGCGGCTGCCGGTGGTGCCGCCTTCATCGGGCGTCCGTCCGGTATCGGCATTCACCAGGCGGATGCGC
Source organism: Anaerolineae bacterium (assembly GCA_022826865.1). Lineage (GTDB taxonomy): Bacteria > Chloroflexota > Anaerolineae > Aggregatilineales > Phototrophicaceae > UBA6055. The sequence goes on along the minus strand of JAJDUC010000055.1, from coordinate 7,511 downwards.
CCGATCTTCACATCGAGTTCTTCAGCCGCAATCTGCGCCAGAGCCGTCGCGATCCCCTGCCCCAATTCCGCCTTGCCGCTGAAGACGCTGATGCTGCGATCGCTGTTAAGTTGTATCCAGTCGTCGATGTTCTCATGCGACTCCAGCGAGGGAGAGGGCGCGGCTGCGGCCGCGGACTCAGTAAGGGGCGGACCGGCGACAAGCTCATGAATCGGCGTTTCCAAACGGCCGGTGCGCAGCTTGACCGCCCGGCGCACGCGGTCATATACGCCGCAGCGGCAGAGGTTGTTGCGCAAAGCCCCCCGAATGTCGTCGTCGCTGGGATAGCGCTGGCGATTGAGCAAACCCTGGGCGGCGATAATCATGCCGGCTGTGCAGAAGCCGCATTGCGCCGCCTGCTCTTCCAGGAATGCTTCCTGCAAGGGATGCAATTCAGCGCCTTCCGCCAAGCCCCCGACCGTAGTGATTTCCAAACCGGCGACATGCCCGGCCGGCAGTTGACAGCTGGGCACATCAACGCCGTCGATCAAGACCTTGCAGGCGCCGCAGCGTTCTGTGCCACAGCCGTACTTGGCGGCTTTGAGATCCAGGTCGTTGCGCAAGACGTAAAGCAGGGGCGTTTGCGGATCGATTTCGAGTTGATGGGACGCGCCGTTGACGCGCAGCGTAATCGTCTCGCTTCCGGTCATCGTCTCCCCCAATCAATGTTGAATATCTCCAGCGACGACAAGAGCCCGCAAAGCGGGCTCCCGTTGACGGAGAAGGTGGGATTCGAACCCACGTACGGTTTCCCGTATCCGCTTTCCAAGCGGACGCACTAGGCCTCTATGCGACTTCTCCATTCGGGCGAGCAATTCGCCCTTCAAGCATAGTATATCAGTCCGGCGCGAAGATTCCAAGTCAAGCCGGGCGGGGTAGTGTATCGAAGTCGGTTGAAATTCCAATGAACCAAAATCAACTTCACCACAAAGGCACAAAGGACACAAGTAACATCAGGAAAGTAATGCAACAATCTGAAGAACGGTGTAGGGGCGATTCTGTGAATCGCCCGCCGACAAAAGCGCGAATTTTCGGGCGACACACAGTGTCGCCCCTACATATCGACCTTATGCTGAATTTCGCATGACTTACTTGATTCTACTGAGAAAAGGGCATATTTCGTACACGATTCTCGACGCTCTCGTTTTTCTCGGTGTACTCGGTGGCAAAGTTTTTTCTGTTTCAACCGAAAAGGATACACTGCCCCGGGCGGGGCGGCGCCGCTAGCGCCCGAAGACAGGCGTCGCCGTCGCCAGCGCCGGGACGAGATAGCGGCCTGAATCGGTTTGCGGGCGCAAATGAATGAAGGCGCCCTCCACGTTATTCATGAAACAGTCAATGCCGTCAAGGATCGCAGCGGCGAGCAGGTCAGGGTCTTCGGTTAGGACTTCGCGGTCGGCCAGCATATAGCCCATCTCCAGGATAACCGCCGGCGTCAGGGGATGGATCTTGTTGAAGACGTGATAATTGATCAAATCGTCCGTCTCGACGTAACTGCGCTCCAGGGGCACGCGCGCGCCATAATTGATGGCGACGCATTCGCGCAGGAAAGCGTCAACGCCGATATCGGGACGCGCATCGGATTTCTGCACGATGTAACCGGATACGTGTTCGCCGAAGTCGTAGCAGGTATTGGAGTGGATAGAGACGACGGCGGCGGCGCGGTAATTCTCGAGGCGCGGGTCGTTCTCGTCCAGCAGGTCGACGGCATAATTCTTCGCCTTCAAATGGGCGATGACCGGCAAGGCCACGGCGAAGTTGATGTCCACTTCCTTGAGTTCCGGGTAGCCATATTCGTCTTCGCAGACCGCGCCGGAATCGCGGCCGCGGTGGCCGGCGATGATGCCTATCCGCTGCAGCCATTGCGGCGTTCGCTCCGGGGTCGGTCCCGCGCCCACAATCTCGGCGATGATTTCGTCGCGGTCGAGCTGCAAGCCCTCAACCACTGCCGGATTGAGAAATTCCGGATTGACGAAGAACATCAAAAGGGTGGCGACCAAGGCCGTGCTCACGACTGTGACAAAGATGGTGCCCAGGAATCCGCCGGCCAGGCTTGAAGGCGCCGGCCTGCGCAAGACAAGCCGCCGCCGGACGCGACGGATCTGATGCGGCTCGTCTTCCGGTTCCAGGCTGATGCTTGGCCCGGCCTCGTCCAGGCCGATGGCGCCGGGCGGACGAGGCGCTTCTTCCGCGGCCCTGCCCGCTGTGGTTTTGGGAACGGCTCGCGCCGCCTGCCTCATCATCTCGACGAAGAGGGCGGCGACAGGCGAGTCACGCTCCTCGCTATAGTCGCGGTCTTGCTTGTTTTCCTCGGGCATGGCGGCGGCCTTCCCTTATGCCCGTCAGGGCAATGCGCACCACCATTATAGGAGGATTCCCGAAATTCAGTTGCACTCCAGGCGATAAGATTGCCGCTCCGCGCATGAGAGCGCGCGGATGTAGTGGTTGTCTTGCGCCCAGGCAATCAAGTCATCAGCCGTACGCTTGATCCGCCAGCGCCGCAAGCTGAAATCCTGGCCGGCCGACACAGCGAAACTTTCGTCCGGGCCAAGATGCACTTCCTGCACCCAATCCAGATGCTGCGCGAAGCGATTGAGCTCCTCGCCGCTGGCGATATCCCACATTCTCACTGTGGTATCCGACGCTGTCGTCAACAGCGTTTTGCTGTCGCCGGTAATCGCGATGCCGAAGGTGTTGCCGGCATGACCGACGAATTGCCGGATCTCTTCACCCGTGTCGATATCCCACATTCGCACGCTGTCGTCCCAGGATGTGCTGATGATGAAGCTGTTGTCTGGCGCGATCTTGGCGAAGTTGACAATGTGGCTGTGCCCGGAAAATGTATTTAAGAGTTCGCCGGTAGCGACATCCCAGAGGCGCACGGTCCTGTCCTCGCCGCCCCAGTCCCCACTGGCGCTGACCATCAGTTTGCCGTCGGCGCTGACGTGCACGCCATTAACGGCGACGGTATGGCCGCTGTATTCGCGCAATACTTCGCCGCTTTCAATATCCCAGAGACGGATGAGCGCGTCGGTCGATGCCGACACGAATTGACTGCCGTTCGGCAGCAAGTCAATCATATATACCTGGGCGTCGGGAATCAGATACTGCTGGACTTCGCTGCCATCGCTCAGGTTCCAGCGGCGGATGCTGCCGTCCCAGCTGGCGGAGAGCAGTTGCTGGCCGTCGGGCAGGAACTCGACCGAATCGACCGTGTTTTCGTGTCCGCTCAGTGTGATGATATGCTCGCCGGTTTCAGCATCCCAAACGCGCACGGTGGCATCCAGATCGTCGGGATTGGCCGGGAAGAACAGCGGTCCCGATCCGGAGGCGACCATGGAGCCATCGGGACTGATGGCGGCGGCCCAGGCCCAGTTTGTGTGCCCTTCGTAGATTTGCGCCTGCGTTCGGTTTCGCAGATCCCAGATATAAGCCGAGCTGTCGGCCGGGCTATCCGATCCGTCCGGATAATTGCCGGCGTTGCCTAATCCGATCATCATGAATTCGCCGTCGGGCGAATATTCAATGTCTTGCACCTGCTCGCTGAAACCAACATAGCTGGTGACCAGCACGCTCTTGGCAAGGTCCCAAATCTTGACGGTGGCATCGCGCGAGGCGGTGGCCAAATGCGCGCCGTCCGGGGAGAATTCGATGTTCGCGATCGTATCGCGATGGGCGTAGAGTCGCTGCAACTCCTCACCCGTATAGGCATCGTAGATACGCGCCGTGCCGCCGAGCGCCGAACTCCAGGTTGTGGCCGCGATGGTTTGCCCGTCGGGACTGAATTCGACATCGCGCACGAATCCAATGCCATCAGGCGGGATTGTGAGGATGTTTGTTCCACTGGCGACATCCCAAACCTGGATCGTATTATGTTCGGGCGTCCGATCGCTCTCCGATACGCCGATGGCCGCCGAGGAACTGGCCAGCCGCGCGCCATCCGCGCTGAAACTCAGTTTGAAGACATAATCGATATGCTTTTCCAAGATATAAAGCGGCTGACCGTCGGCGGCGTCCCAAAGTCTTACGGTTGAATCCGCGCTGGCGGAGGCCAGCGTCCGGCCGTCCGCGCTAAACGCGACATCAGTGACGATGTTTTCATGTCCGCTGATCCGATAAACTTCGTCGCCGCTGGAGATCTGCCAAACGCCGACGCTGCCGTCGGACATACCGGCGGCAATGCGGCTATCGTCCGGGCTGAAAGCGACCGCATTGATGGGACTGCCGGTCGAGATAGATCCAAGCTCGGCGCCCGTTGCGCTGTTCACCAGATAGATGACGCCTTCCGAGCCGGCGTAAGCGCCGACCAGCCCATTCGAAGCAGTGGCGACAGCCAGAATGGAATTGGGCGAATTGCTTAAGCGGGCGCGCGGACCCGGCGAAAAGGTCGCCGAACCCAGAATGCGCAGCACTTCGGCTTCGGGCGGGTCAAAGACTTCTCGCGCTTCAATCGCCAGTGACAGCGCCAGCGCCGGATCATGTTCGCTTAACGCGGTGCGAGCGTTGGCGGCCAGCGCCAGACTCAGGTTCTTGCGCTCGTTGATTTCGGCGACGTGCATGGCGTCAACGGCGATCGAGCGCTGCTCATCGGCGCGTTCGCGTTCGACCTCGGCGATTGCCCGCTGCTCTTCCGCGGTATTGCGCTGGTCGAAGGCGACAAGGCTCAGAACGACAGCGATGACCGCCGCTAAAGCAAAGACGCCGGCGGCGATGCGCATGTTGCGCGCCTTTTGCCGCTCAAGCTCGCGTTCGCGCTCTTGGCGGGCGCGTTCAAGCGCTTCGAGTTCGTCGCGTTTGGCGAGGCTGGCGGCAAGAAATTCCAGTTCCAGTTCATTCAGGCGCAGCGTCGTCGCCTCGGACCATTCTTCAAATGTCAGCAGGCGGTTGCCCTGCATGAGATAGCTTTTGTCTTTCTCCGCCGCCTCCCAGTCATGGGCGGCGTGCAGCAGTTCGCGCTCCAAGCGAACGTCCTGGCGGCTTTCTATCAGCCATTCACGCAGACGCTCCCAACGGCGAATCAGCGCTTCGTGGGCGACTTCGACTGTGGAACTGCGTGTGGCTTCATCACGGTCAAATGTGAGCAGCCGATAGCGGCCAAAGCGGTCAATGACATGCTCGACAACATCGCGGTCGCCCAAGGTCAGCAATTCTGACTGCAAGATGCGCCGGCGGGTATCTTCCTGGCCCTCGCCCAGAGTGACCAAACGGAGGAAAATCTGCCGCGCCATATTCTGTCCCGCCTCATCAAAGCGGCGGAAAACTTCTTCCGCGCGCTTCGCCAGGGCGCCAAGCGTGCCGCCGATATCTGCATAGGCGGCGACGGTCAGCAGCGCGCCTTCGCGGCGCTCAAAAAGTTCTGTCAGAGCGTATTGCAGCAGCGGCAAAGCGCCGGGCTGCTCCCGCACATCGGCGATTATGACCTCGACCAAGCCTTCCTCGACAACCGCGCCGACTCGATAAGCTGGACCCGTGATGGTCTCTTCAAGTTCCTCGTCGTTCAGCGGCAGGACCAATTCCGTGCGCGCCCGGATGAGTTCGCCGAATCCCTGGTACATCAGCGGCCGATCATAAAAGTCGGCGCGCAAGGTCGCGATGATGATGACCGGGCTGTCTTCCGCATTGACGGCGGTCAAGATCAAATCAAGGAATTGCTGGCGGTCGCTCTCGAGATCCACCTGGGTGAACAACTCTTCAAACTGGTCGATCATGAGCAGCAATTTGCTGTCGTCGGAAGGCAGCGCTTCTTTGACACCGAGGGCCAAGCCATCGGCATGTTCGCGCAAGGTATCGGCCATACCCGGCAAGGGCGAGGTCGAGACGCTTAGCAGCGCGTTTGCCAATTCTTCCATCGGCACCTCGCCGGGCACCATTTCCGCATAGAACCAGTTCTCGGAGCCGGGGATCTGACCGTGCCGCAGGGCCGGCAGCACACCCGCTTTAACCAGGCTGGATTTGCCGCTGCCGCTGGGGCCGATAACAGCCAGGAAGTTATTCTCCACAACCGGTTCTTGCAGGCGGCCGAGCACGCGTTCAATCATATTTGCGCGCCCGAAGAAATCCGCGGCGTCCGCCTGCTGGAAGGCGCGCAGACCTTTGTATGGGTTCTTGGTTTCGATGAGTTCAAACTCGGAAAAGTCCAGCTCTTCCAATTCCAGCTCCAAGGTGGCGGTGCCCCGCCGCAGCGCCTGCTGAAACTCTTTGTACAAGCTAAATGCGTCTTCGTAGCGGTCGCTCGGTTCCTTGGCGGTGGCGCGCTGAATGATGGAATTGAATGCGGGCGGCAGGTTCAGCGCGTCATGATCGATCATGGGAAGCGGTTCATTGAGATGTTTGTAGACCAGCGTCGCCAGCGTTTCGTCCGCGAATGGGCGGCTGCCGGACAGCATTTCATAAAGCATGATGCCCAAGGCGTAGACGTCGCTCTGTGGGCCGGCGCCTTCGCCTCGTATTTGTTCGGGCGCCAAATAGGCCGGCGTGCCGACCAGGTTGCCTTGGCCGTCGCCGACATCGGCGTCGACTTCCTTGGCAATGCCGAAGTCGCTCAGATAAGCGTTGCCATCCTCGTCCATGAAGATGTTGTCCGCTTTGACATCACGATGTATGACGCCGTTGCGATGCGCGAAATCCAGGGACGATCCAATTTGCTCAAGGACTTTTGATATCAGATCAGAATCTAGTTTGCCGCGCTTCTCCATCCGTTCGCGCAGGCTGCCGCCGCGCAGGTAGCGCATCACCAGATAAGCGCCGTCCGGATCCCGCCAATAATCGTACAAAGGCACGATGTGCGGATGCTCCAGGCGGGCGACTACCTGCGCTTCGCTTTCAAAGCGCCGGATGAATTCGGGAGAGTTGGCGTATTTGGGCTTGATGACTTTCACCGCGACATCGCGCATGACCGCCTCTTGGCGGGCGCGGTAAACGACGCCAAAGCCGCCTTCGCCGAGCAAATCCGCAATTTCGTAGGATTTTATAGATTTGCCAGTTAACTCTAGTATTTCCATGAATTACCCCCAAACAGGCCGAACACCTGATGTCGGAACTATTCCATAGTATAACATAAACTGGCGCAATTCCTTTTATTGCGCGGCGACCGCTTCAAACCCTTGTGAATGCTGATGAACAGCCTTGCCCAAGTTACGCCGGCCGCGATCTGCTGGGGCGGCGCCCGGACCGCCTCCACGTTAGCGGACAGTTTACAATGTTACATCGTCCTCAGCGCGGCGGCAAGTTGACCGGACGGGGGCAGGGCAATCGCATCAAATTTAAATTGCGCCGATAAATGACATTTTCCCCTCAAATTATGTAATCCGTAGGGGCGTTTCGCTGAAACGCCCACAATTTGCAGGCCATTTTCAACGGGCGTCTCACGAGACGCCCCTACACTTCCGCAATTTTCGTAGCGAACCGCTCATTATGATTTTGATGCGATTGCCCTGGACGGGGAGGAGTGCATCGAAGTCGGTTGAAATTCC
>JAJDUC010000003.1 GCA_022826865.1 Anaerolineae bacterium | reverse complement strand
TGCCCACAGTGAACTCGGCATGCTCGCAAGAATAGCCGCCAAAACTGCTGCCTATAACATCGCCATCCTATTCAATCGGCAGTGTGGACGAGCAGACGGAGCGATGGCGACTCTCATCTGTTAGTACCGGACAAGCCTTATTATGGCGACTGTTTGACAATTATGCGGGAACGGATGGAGCCAGCGAGCGTAGACTTGGTTTATCTAGATCCGCCATTCAACTCCAAGCGCGATTACAACGCCATCTACAAGGACGAGACCGGTCGTCCCCTGCCAGACCAAGTCGAGGCTTACACTGATACTTGGATGCCGGATGCCGACCGAATGCGCACCATCAGGAATCTGCCAATCCTGCTACGCGAGCACAATATCAATGGGCATGGCGCGGACTTACTGGCCGGCTTCCTTAGGGCGTTGGCGCACACTCAGCCGGATATGGCGGCTTATCTGGCTTATATGACCGAACGTTTGATTTGGATCAAGCGACTGATGAAGCCGACCGCGGCAATCTATTATCATTGCGCCCCTACTGCCAGCCATTATCTTAAGGTTGTCATGGATGTTTTGTTCGGGGCCAACAACTTTCTGAATGAAATCATCTGGTCATATCGCCGCTGGCCGGCAAAGTCAAAAAGCTTTCAGCGAATGCACGATGTCATTCTTCGCTACGCGGTTGACGCGAAAAGCATAACTTGGAATCAGCTTTTTGAACCTTTGGCGGAATCTACTTTGAAAGCGGACGGGGGCAAGAAAATCCTTAATGTGTTGGATGAGTCAGGACGCCGCAGGCGAGGTAAGAAAACAGGCGAAGACTCGCCAGGCGCGCCGATGCGGGACGTATGGAACATCGGAATCATCGCGCCGACCGCGAAAGAACGACTCGGGTATCCGACACAGAAGCCGGTAAAATTGCTTGATCCCATCGTCCGCGCCAGCTCGAATCCCGGCGACCTCGTCTTCGACCCCTTCTGCGGTTGCGCCACGACAATCGAAGCCGCTGAGAACTTGGGCCGTCGCTGGATCGGCATCGACATCACTATCCACGCTGTCAAGCGCGTCGCCCGCCGCCGCTTGCTTGACCGTTTGCACCTCGTTCAAGGGCAAGACTATGTCATTGAAGGTGTCCCGCAGAATTGGGAAGGCGCGTATGAGCTTTGGCGGCAAGACCCTTACCAATTTCAGAAATGGTGTGTCGAGCAGGTCGAGGGCTTCGTTAACGTCAAGAAGTCTGCGGATGAGGGCATCGACGGGCGAGTGTATTTTGACATGCCGGGCGAGAAGATCTTGCAGAGTATGGCGTTGGAAGTCAAAGGCGGCGAGAACGTCAGCATTAATCATGTGCGAGCGTTGAACGCCGTATTGAAATACGAGAACGTGCAAATGGCGGGTTTGATTACTCTGAACGCGCCGGGCAGCCAGCAAGCCAAGAATTTCCAGCAGACGATGGCTTTGGCGGGCTACGTCAAAATCGGAGGGCGGGAGTTCCCGCGCCTGCAATTCTTGACGGTGGACGAGATTCTAGGCGGCAAATCGTTCAATATGCCCAAGCCAGCGGGGCGTACCGAAAGCGACTACGATTCAGATTTATTCTCACACGGCAACGCTTGAAAGATCCTCCATAAAAATGGGTGAAGGAATTAGAGTGGGGGTATTGCCGCGTTCTAAATCGACCGCGCCGATCCGCCATCGACGCGCAAGGTCGCGCCGGTGATGTAACTGGCGGCGGGCGAGAGCAGGAATGCGCCGGCCGCGCCGAAGTCGTCGATGGTGCCGTAGCGACCGAGCGGGATGCTGGTCAGGCTGCGCGCTTTCACCTCTTCCATGGACAGGCCCGTCTTCTGGGATGTGACGGCATCAAGCTGGGCCACGCGGTCGGTGTCGATGCGGCCCGGCACCAGATTGTTGACGCGGATGCCATCGCCAGCCAACTCATCGGCCAGCGTCTTGACCAGCCCGGCCACGCCGGCGCGCATGATCGTCGACAAGCCGAGCCGCGTGACCGGCTCCCGGACCGAACCGGAAGTGACGGTTAGAATTGCCCCGCCATTGCTCATGTGCGGGATGGCCAAGCGGATCATGCGAAAGCTGCTGAATAACGTGAGTTCGAAAGCGGCCTGGAAGTCGGCATCGTCAACTTCTTTGATGGTCATGGCGGGCGGGCCGCCGGCGTTCACAAGCAGGCAGTCGATGCTGCCCCAGGCGTCCGCTGTTCTGTCGACCCAGGCTTGAATATCGCTGACCCGACGCACATCACAGGCGGTGCTGAGTGTTTCAACGCCGTATTCGTCCGCGAGCCTTTGCGCGGCGTCGCTGACATCGGCGGCTGTGCGGCTGCACAGAGAGACTTTGGCGCCGTTGGCGGCCAGCGCCTTGGCCACGCCGTATCCCAAACCCTTGCTCGCCGCGGCGACCAGGGCGACCTTGTCCTTCAATCCCAAATCCATATCCCACATCCTTTTCTGTTTGCGTTCAGCTTCCTCAGTAGCAGGGATTATATCGCCTGCCGGGAAAATGGTCAGGCGGAAATGCGCGGACGGACCGCCAAGCGCCCGCTCTCCAAGCCCTTGGGCGCTCATATGCAAGTCTTGACCAGAATAAACGAATACTGGGTGATTTCTACCCGATGTTACTCAGGAATTTGCCGCATTTACGTGCCAAGTCTGGAATACTAATCGAGCTCTGTACGCATTGTCCGGCACTTCGTATCGCTGCAACGTCGAAATGAGCTTCCCCCCATTGCTATCTGACGAGGGGACACGTTTATGTTTCAACATAATCGTTTGTCAGCAATCAGTGTAATGGGTATCCAGAGTCCGCGCCTGATGACTTGATCGTGAAAGAACTGTAGCCCCTCTTTGAAGAGGCTCCACTTGCGCCGCCAGCT
>JAJDUC010000031.1 GCA_022826865.1 Anaerolineae bacterium | reverse complement strand
AAATGTAGGGGCGTCTCGTGAGACGCCCGTTGAAAATGGCCTGCAAATTGCGGGCGTTTCAGCGAAACGCCCCTACGGATTACATAATTTGAGGGGAAAATGTCATTTATCGGCGCAATTTAAATTTGATGCGATTGCCCTGTACACGATTCTCGACGCTCTCGTTTTTCTCGGTGTACTCGGTGGCAAAGTTTTTTCTGTTTCAACCGAAAAGGATACACTACCGCGCTGACCCCAACCTGTCAAAGGCGCGCGTCAAGGGTTACACTCGTAACCTTGGAGCAAGACGGTCGAGGTGATATCTTGGCAGGAACCCATCTTTCCGCGGAGGACGTCCGCGCCATCGCCGATTTGGCGCGCTTGGAATTGAGCGAAGAAGACGTCGCGCTGTATCAGCGCCAGCTCTCGGATGTTCTGGAATATTTTCAGAAACTGGAAGAACTCGATACTTCCCAAATTGACCCGACCTCTTCCGTTCTGCCCTTGACCAATGTGCTGCGAGCCGATGAAGCCGGGGAAGCGCTTCCTGTTGATGAGGCGGTTTCAAACGCGCCAGACAGCGACGGCGAGCAGTTCCGCGTCGGCGCCGTGCTCGGCGGCGAATAATCTCAGCTGATGCGGACCCGTTAGCATGAGCGATTCCATACGCGTCGCCGCCGTCCAGGCGCGCCCGGTTTATTACGACCTCGACAAATGCGTCTCCAAAGCCTGCGCGCTGATCAAAGAAGCCGCGGGGCATGGCGCCCAACTCGCCGCATTCGGCGAGACCTTCTTTCCCGGTTATCCCGCCTGGCTCGATTATGCGGTTGATTATGCCCGTTGGGATCATGCCCCGACCAAGCATCTCTACGCCCGGCTCGCCGACAACAGCCTGGCTGTCAACAGCCCGCAAATGCGCCAACTGCGCGATTGCGCCGCTGAACACCGCATCGTTCTCGTCCTGGGCGTCAACGAGCGCGTGAACGCCGGACGGGGCAACCGCAGCCTGTACAACAGCATCGTTACAATCGACGCCGACGGCTCAATCGTTAATCACCACCGCAAGCTGCGCCCCACCTATACTGAACAGTTGGTCTGGGGCCAGGGAGACGGCGCCGGTTTGCGCGCGGCGGACACAGCTGTCGGACGCATCGGCGGCTTGATCTGTTGGGAACACTGGATGCCGCATGCCCGCCAAGCCCTGCACATCAGCGGCGAGTCGATACATATTGCCATGTGGCCGGCCGTCAAGGAAAGCCATCAGATCGCCAGCCGACATTACGCCTTTGAAGGGCGCGCCTTCGTTCTGGCTGTCGGCAGCATCATGACCGCGGCCGATTTCCCGGCTGAGCTCCAACTGGAAGCGCAATTCCGCGAAAAGCCCGAGGCGCTGCTGCTGAACGGCGGCAGCGCCATCATCGCCCCCGATGGCGAATACCTTGTGGCGCCGGTTTATGGCCGAGAGACGATTCTCTACGCCGACCTGGATATGCAGCGCATCGCCGAGGAGCAGATGACCCTCGATGTCACCGGCCACTACGCTCGCGACGATGTCTTCAAGTTTGAAGTCAATCGCAGCCGCCTTGAATAACCAGGCAGCGGCACTCAAAATGTGCGTACGGGCTTCCCGGTGACTCGCCCTTTCTTCTTACTCCATCGCCCGGTTGGGCATTTGTCAGCGCTCTCTGTGGAAAAGTTTCTGTGGCGCTGTGTGATCTATCCCGCGACGCAATCCATCAATCTTGCGTAAAGAGATTGAGCGCTTCGCTTTGAATGTATGGACTCGGAGTGGCGGCATATCCGGTGCAACAGGGCAGGTCCAGCAGCATCATGCTTTGACGCGCCATGGCTCGCATGATAACATCGGTAATGGTCTCTGGCCTGCAAATGACAGGAATTAGTGGAACAGCAAACGAATGAAAGTTGCCGATGCAATTGCGAAAGCGCTAAAAGCTGAAGGGGTAGAGTACCTCTTTGCCTATCCGGTCAACCCGCTCATTGAAGCGGCGGCGAAGCTGGATATCCGTCCGATTATCGTTAGACAGGAACGCATCGGCCTGCACATGGCGGATGCGATGAGCCGAATGACCTCCGGCGAAAAGATCGGCGTATTCTGTATGCAGAGCGGTCCCGGTTCCGAAAATGCTTTCGGCGGCGTCGCTCAGGCTTATGGCGATTCCGCGCCGATTGTTGTATTGCCGGGTGGTTATCCTCGACGCCTAAACCAGATTCAACCGAATTTCAGCTCGGCCCTGAACTACCGGCACGTAACCAAATCCTGCGAACAGGTCACCATGCCTGAAGCTGTTCCGGAGGCGATGCGGCGCGCCTTTACCCAAGTCCGTAATGGCAGGCCGCGCCCGGTACTGGTGGAATTCCCGTCAGATATATATTCTGAGGAGATTTCCGACTCATTTGATCCGACGCCGGCGCCTCGCCTGCGTTACGGCCCTGACGATGCCGCGATTGAAAGCGCTGCGGAGGCGCTGCTTGATGCCGAGTGTCCGGTAATCTACGCTGGCCAGGGTGTGCACTACGCGCGAGCCTGGGAGGCGCTGAAAGAGCTGGCGGAGTTGCTGGGCGCGGCGGTCACAACGAGTTTAGGCGGCAAAAGCGCATTCCCGGAAGATCATCGGCTGGCATTGGGTTCCGGTGGCCGGGCCGTCCCGAAACCGGTGCATCACTTCCTTCAAAAAGCCGATCTGATATTCGGCATCGGCTGCAGTTTCACGCGAACTGCCTTTGGCGTCAGTATCCCCGACGGCAAACGGATTATCCATGCGACATTGGATCCAGCGGACATCAATAAAGATGTTCCGGTGGACATTGCACTTGTTGGCGATGCCGGTTTGATTCTGGAGGGTTTGCTGGAAGCCATACGCGCTCGTTCCAAAGGCGCATCCGAGGAGCGCATCAACGCGGTCACCGGAGAAATCGCCGCGGTTAAAGCGGAATGGCTGGACCAATGGAAGCCGAAACTCACTTCGGATGAAGCGCCGATGACGCCTTACCGCGTCATTTGGGATTTGCTGCATACGGTCGATATCAAAAACACGATTGTCACGCATGATGCCGGCAGCCCGCGCGACCAGATGTCGCCTTTCTGGCGTTCAGTCGCGCCTCTGACTTATATCGGCTGGGGCAAGACGACTCAGCTCGGTTACGGTCTTGGCTTGGCGATGGGCGCGAAATTGGCCCGGCCGGATGCGCTCTGCATCAACGTCTGGGGCGATGCCGCAATTGGTTTCACCGGCATGGACTTCGAGACGGCTGTGCGAGAAAGAATCCCGATTCTGTCAGTGCTTCTTAACAATTCTTCCATGGCTATTGAGATTCCAATCATGCCCGTTTCCACCGAGAAATTCCGCAGCACAGACATCTCCGGCCATTATGCGGACATGGCCAAGGCATTCGGCGGTTATGGCGAGCGCGTCGAGACGCCTGAGCAGATCATCCCGGCGATCCAGCGCGGCATTCAAAAGACAGAGGAAGGCGTTCCCGCCCTGCTTGAGTTCATTACGGCAAAAGAGTTAGAGATTTCTTCTTACTGATTCGAAAGCCCAAGCGCCCGTTCCATAGTAGAAGGGATTACCCATGACCACAATCAGACGAGTTGCTATCCTGAGCTTCGCGCTTCTGCTGATCCTCGGGGGCCTGCTCCCGGCGCTGGCCAGCGAATTCCCGCCCGGCGAGTTCGTCCTTCGCGGCACGAACAAGGGGCAACCGGACAGCACGCGCGTCGTGCCGGTCTTCAACGTTCCGCACACGGGCAACTGGGTGATCCACTATGATCCCAATACGCCTTTGAGCGAGAAATGGGAATATGTCAATCGCATCGGCGGCATCATCGTCGAACAGATCGACGAATTGGAAATCTGGGTCGTTGATGTGCCCGAAGAATTCGGCATGAACTTTACGTTTGACAGCGATGTCGAGCTTGTCGAGCAGGATTTCGTCGTCAGCGCGCATTTTAACAACCCGCCCAACGATCCCGATTACGATCGGCAATGGGCGCTGCCGCACATTCAGGCCGAGACGGCCTGGAAAGAAATGGGCGAATTGGCCGAAATCACCGTCGCCGTCATTGACACTGGCGTTTGCATGAGCCATGAAGACCTGGTCGGGCGCGTCCTGGGCAATGGCTACGACTTCGTCGACAACGATGATGATCCGGAAGATGTCTTCGGCCATGGCTGCTCGGTCGCGGGCATCATCGCCGCCAATATCGACAACGGCATCGGAATCGCTGGCTTCGCGCCCAACAGCTCGATATTGCCCGTGCGCGTCCTGGGCCCCAGCGGCAGCGGCTCGATGGCGGATGTCGCCGCGGGCATCGTCTACTCCGCTGATGAAGGCGCCGACATCATCAATCTGTCTCTAGGCAGCATGGTCGGCTCCCAGGTGACGAAGGATGCCGTGGATTACGCGGTTGAAAAGGGCGTAACCGTGATTGCGTCGGCGGGAAACAGCGGCGGCGCCCAGCCCGGTTACCCGGCCCGCTACGAAAATGTGGTGGCCGTCGGCGCGATTGATCCCAACGGCGCGCGCAGCAGTTTCAGCAACAAAGGCGGCGATATCTGGGCGCCCGGCCGCGATGTGCACACGACTCATTTGGACAACGGTTACAAAGCGCTGAATGGCACCAGCTTCTCCGCGCCTTACGTGGCGGCGATGTCGGCCCTGCTGGAGGGCATGGGCCAGGAACTGCGCCTCGATGGCGGGGACATGACCTGGACATGCATGCGGGAAGGCGCTTGCGAAATCGTGCCCGGCAGTTGATGGGCGACGCCTGCAACGACGCTCAAGGGGCGGATTTCACAATCCGCCCCTTTTTCATTTGTTCTGCAAGCGCGCTAGCGTCGGCTAAGATTCCTCCGTCCAAGGCGCGCGCCGTCTACGCCGGCTGATGTACACCGGCTGCAGTTGCTTCGGCGGCAGGGGATCGCCGTATATGGCGCGATCAAGTGTCTCGTTAAAGCCCGTTAACAAACCGCGCAAGTGCTCCCGAGCGTATTGAAGCCGCTTTTTCACCGTCGTCAACGGAATATTCATACGCTCGGAAATCTCTTGCTGACTTTCGCCGCCTAGATAAAAATCTCGCGTGACATCGCGTTCGCCTTCGGGCAAAGCAGCGATGGCCAGCCGGACTCGTCCGCGCAGCTCCGATGCCTCCAGGCAGCTTTCCGGCGTCAGCGCCGTCGAAGGCAGATCGTCTCGCTCATCAATCGAAAATGCCGGCATCGCCTGCTGGCGCAGCATTCGGTCGGCTTGTGTCAGCGCGATCCGTTTGAGCCAGCCGGGGAAGGCGCCGACATCCTGCAATTGGGCAATGCGCTTGTAGGCCGTGAGAAAGGCTTCTTGCGCCGCGTCTTCCGCCAACTGGCGGTCGCTCAAACGCGCGAAGGCGATACCGTAGACCATGCCTTCGAAGTCCCGCACGAGCTGGTCAAACGCGATGTTGCGTTCGGCGATATTGCCCGATCGCGCCCGTTCAACCCAATCCTTGTAGTTACTCATGAATGATCACGTGCCTTGTCGTCTGCATACGGGCGTCATAATGCGCGGACGCCTGCCATCTATACAGGCTTGATTATGGTTTACCCCACATATTTTGTCAATTTGCCCCGCCTGAATTCAAACGCGCTCCAGCGGCGCAGCAGAGCCTTTATGCCAATATAAAATATTACCTGGCTACAAGAGATGAATAAAGCGTGGAACAGATGGCGGCTATCTATTGCGCGCTTTTATCCAAACGCAAGTTGACATCGCCGATGATGCTGTGACCGATGCCAACTGCAATTCGATCGGTGACGCTGGCGACGCTAAAGAAGACGTCGGATCAGCGCAATCGCGGCCCCAGCGAGCAGACCCAGCTGAAGCAAGATCGCCGCGCCGAGCAGCGCCAATTCGGCCCGGGGCGGGTCTGCGCCCCGGTTATTCCGGTTCATGGATGCCACAGTCCCGCTTGGCTGCGTCGCGATCGCGCCGATGCGAAACCGCGGTGTTGCCGCCTGCGTGGAGCTTGGCGTCATCGTTGGCGCCGGCGGCGTGTTCGTCGGCCGCGCGGTCGGCGAAGACCGGGCGCTGACGACCGGCTGGGGAAGCGTACTCGTCGGCGTGAATGTACCGGCCTTGGGCGGCACGAGGAAAACACTGCCCGGCTGCAGAGCGCGGATGTCGTCCGAGGTCATGCCGTTGAGTTCCAGCATGACCGGGATATCCTCCCAAGTGTAGCCGTAGAATAGCGCGATATCGCCGATCGTATGGCCGGGGAGCACTTCATGTTTGATATTGCCGAATTCATCCAGCCCAAGCACGTAGGCGGGCGCGGCGCCATCGCCTGATCCAGCCTGGCCAGATGCCGCCGGGGCGCCGCCCGCGTGGCCGAATACCGCAACAAAGGCATAGCGGCCGCCGGCGCTGGCGACGGCTATGCCGATGTCGCTGTTGTTTGGGCTTGTGAGGTTTCCGTAGTGGGCAGGAGAACCTATCCAGAAATTCCAGGCCGAATCCGCGCTGGGATCGCCGCCCCTGTAATAGTTTTCGTGTACCCTTTCTCCGGGATAGCCGGCAATGCGGGCGCGGTCCCGCGCAAAGCGTCCGGAGTCGTCGCGGTGGCATTGCGACCGGCTGCAGTCGCGGCTCGTATTGGCCAGCCAGTTTGCATGGGTTTGGGCGGCCGCTCTCAGTTGCTCGTTCCAGCGATACGTGTGCAGACCCAGACTGCCGCGCAAGTTGTTCGTCCGCAGAAGCAAGATGTCAGACGTGGATTGCTGCGCGCAAACCGAGAGCGCGCAGCCCAATATCAAGCCGATCAGCCAGAATCGCCGCTTCATATCGTCCATTCTAGCAACCTTCAGGAGTCAAATCATCTGACGATTGCCCACTGCGGAATCGCGCCAGATCATATGACAGAAGTCGGCGCCATCGCTATAATGCCTGATGTCGTTCGTTCAAATATGTGGCGGAGTTATGAGCGTTTTCTACATCGACGGCGGATATGTGGATGCCGGCGGCGCGTCCATACCCGCGACCGATTTGGCCGTTTTGCGCGGATATGGCGTCTTTGACTTTTTGCGCACTTACGGCGGCATTCCCTTTCAACTGCGGGCGCATTTACAGCGCTTGCAGCGTTCGGCGAGTTTGATCGACCTGGACTGCCCCTGGGATATCGAAGAATTGGCTGAGATCGTCCTGGAGACCTTGCGGCGCAACCGCTTTGAAGAGTCGGGCATCCGCATCGTCGTCACCGGCGGCGACAGCCCGAACGGCTTCATGCCGACGGGCGCATCGCGCCTGCTGGTGATGGTCGGGCCGACGCAGAATCTGCCCGCCGCCTGTTATGAAGAGGGGGCGGCGATTGCCACGGTCGAGCAGCGGCGCAACTTGCCCGAAGCCAAGACGATCAATTACATCCCCGGCATCATGGCGCAGCGCCGGGCGCAGAGGCGAGCGCCCGATGCGATTGACGCGGTCTACACCGTTGACGGGCGCGTCATCGAAGGGACGCGCAGCAACACCTTTATCTTCAGGGACGGTCGCTGGATCACGCCGGCGGCCGGTCTGCTGCTTGGGGTCACGCGCGCCGAAGTTATCAAACTGCTTGAAAGCGCTGGCGAGTGCGACATGCGCGATGTAACCCTTGACGAGTATTATGACGCCGACGAAATCATCATCACATCCAGCACAAAAGAAATCGTGCCGATCGTCCAGGTTGACGATGTCACTATAGGCGGCGGGTCGCCCGGCCCCAACAGCAGGCGGCTGATGGCGCAATGGCGCGCGATGACCGCGGCCTATGCCGCGGCCGGCGTCGTGGAATAACCGGCGATCCGTCAAACGCGGAATGCGGCCGCCGTTTTCGCTTTTACTTCGTCCAGCGTGGCTTCCGGCATCAGTTCCACAAGTCGCATTTCACCCGCGCCAAAGGCGAAGACGGCCAATTCGGTGATCAAGAGGTCAATCGCGCCGACCGCCGTCAGCGGCAAGCTGCATTTGGGAACGATTTTGGGGCTGCCGTCGCGGCCATTGTGTGTCATCGTGATGATGAGACGGCGCGCGCCGCTGGCCAGGTCCATTGCGCCGCCAACGCCGAGCAGCGGCTTGCCGGGAATCGCCCAATTCGCCAGGTCGCCGCTTTGGTCCACCTGCAATCCCCCCATGATCGCCACGTCAACATGCCCGCCGCGGATCATGGCGAAGGAGTCGGCGCTGTCGAAATAGCTGCTGCCGGGCAGGGCGGTCACCGGCGCTTTGCCGGCGTTCACCGGGTAATCCAGGGCGCCGCCCGATTTCGGCGCTGGACCGACGCCCAGCATGCCATTTTCCGTGTGCATGACAATACCGTGCTCGGGCGTGATCAAATTGGCCACCAGCGTGGGAATGCCGATGCCGAGGTTGACAATATCGCCCGTTTTCAGTTCGGCCAGGGCGCGCCGCGCAATCCGCATTCGCAGTTCGCCTGGATCTCGTCCCAAGGTTCCTATGTCGGCCGATGTGCCCAAATCAGCCAGTGTCGTCGCCGCCTCGACAAGATAATCGACATAATTCCCGGGTGTATGAATATGGTCGGGGTCGATGTCGCCGACCGGCACAATTTTTTCCGCCTCGGCGATCACCAGATCGGCCGCGGTCGCCATCGCCCTGTTGAAGTTTTGCTCGGTACGGCGATAGGCGAGGTTGCCGGCCGTATCCGCCCGCCAGGCGCGGATCAAGGCAACATCGGCCCGCAAGCCCGGCACGAAGACATGTCGCCGTCCGCTGATCAGCCTTGTTTCGGCCCCTTCGGCCAGGGCCGTCCCGGCCGCGGTCGGCGTGTAAAAGCCGCCGATGCCGGCGCCGCCGGCCCGTATCGCCTCCGCCATGGAGCCCTGCGGCAACAATTCAAAGTCGATATCGCCGCGCTGCGCCGCCGCGACCACTTCCGGATTGCTGGTGAAATAGGAGCCGATGGTCTTTCTGATTTGCCCGTTGCGCAGCAAGCGCCCGCCGCCGAGACCCGGCTCGCCGATATTGTTGGCGATATAAGTCAGGTCGCGCGCCTCCGTTTTCGCCAGGGCGTGCAGCAGGTGAACGGGTGTGCCGGTCATGCCGAAACCGCCGACCATCATGACCGCGCCCGACGGGATCAGGCGCGCCGCTTCAGCCGCGCTGAGCCGAGGCAGCGTTTTCATGCGCGCTCCGGCGTCAATTCGATCAGCGTCGCTTCGCCTTGGCCCACGCCCACGCAGAGTGTCGCCAGGCCATAACGCATGCGCTCGCCGCCGGCGGCCCGCCGCTGCATCTCGTACAGAAGCGTCGTCAGTATCCGCGCGCCGGAACAGCCCAGCGGATGACCCAGGGCGATGGCGCCGCCGTTGACATTGGTGATCGCCTCGCCCAAGCCCAATTCGCGCATGACCGCGATGGCCTGCACGGCAAAGGCTTCGTTCAGCTCGGCCAGATCAATGTCGGCAATCGTCAGATTGTGGCGCTCCAACAGCTTATGCGTCGCCGCAACCGGCCCTAAGCCCATCACGCGCGGATCCACGCCGGCGGCGGCGCTGCCGACCCAACGCGCGAGCGGCTGCCGCCCCAATGCGCGCGCCCTCTCCGCGGACATCAGCGTCAAAGCGCAAGCGCCATCGTTCAAGCCGCTGGAATTGCCGGCCGTCACGCTGCCGTCAGCGCGGAAAGCCGGGCGCAGCGCCGCCAGTTTCTCGGCGCTGGTGGCGATTTCGTATCCATTCTCGCCGCGGCGATAAAAGGGATGCTCGTCTGTGTCGATCTGGCGGGGCGCTCCTTTGCGCTGCGGAATCTGAACCGCTTCGATTTCGCGCTGGAAATAACCGCGGTTGATGGCCTCGATGGCCCGTTCCTGGCTTTGCAGCGCGAAGCGATCCTGCTCTTCCCGAGAGATGACGCCGCCCGCGATTTCACCGTCGCGGCTCAAGGCATAGATATTCTCGGCTGTTTCGCCCATCGCTTCCAAAGGATAGAGCGCTTCCATATTTGGGTTGGGATAACGCCAACCCAGGGTTGTATCCCAACCGGTGACATTGCCCGACGGCCCGAAGCCGATCGGGTTTTTCGGCAGGGAATAAGGCGCGCGGCTCATACTCTCGACCCCGCCGGCTATGAATGCCTCGCCCTCGCCGGCTTTGATCGCGCGCGCCGCCTGGTTGATCGCGTTCAGTCCGCTGGCGCAGAGGCGGTTTATGGTGACGCCGGCGACTGATTCGGGCAGGCCGGCCAAAAGCAGAGCCATGCGGGCGACATTGCGGTTGTCTTCGCCGGCCTGGTTTGCGCAGCCGAGGTAGACCTCTTCGATTGTGGCGGGATCAATCCCGGCCCGCCGCGCCGCCGCTTTGATGACCAGCGCGGCCAGGTCGTCCGGGCGCACAGCGGCGAGCGCGCCCCGGATCTTGCCGATGGGACTGCGTACGGCGCTGACAATGACAACTTCTGTCATTCGAGATTCTCCCTGCGCATCAACTCCCGCCGCTGGCGCCCGGCAGACAATCGGCGCAGACGCCAAAAAACTCGAGCAAATGACCGCTGATTTTTATGCCCAGCGTCCGTTCCAGGTTGCCGGTCACAGCCTCCAGCCCGCAATCTTCAAACTCGAAGAAGCTCTTGCATGCCGTGCAGATGACGTGATGGTGATGCCCGCCGCGCATCATCACATAGGTCGGTGTCAGGCTCGTATCGATGTAGGTGGGTCGGATGATGCCAAGCTGGGTGAACAAGTCAAGCGCGCGGAAGACGCTGGCGCGCCCGATCGTCGGATCAATGCGCTCAACCTGAGCGATGACCCCCGCCGACGTGATATGCCCTTGTTCCGCTTCAAGCACAGCGAGCACGGCGAGCCGCGCCCGCGTCACGCGATAGCCGGCGCTCTTCAATACCTCGACATGCGGCGAATGATGGGCGTTTGACATCGCTTGGCTTTCGCTACCTCATTTAGGCGTATTATATATCATAGCCTCCCCCATCCCAGCCCGCGCCCGCCGGCTTACATAGACCGCCTGTATCGGTTATGATTCTCCGCAGCATTTGGCTGCGGACCAGAACAGTATGCGCGATGTGGTGGTGATTGGCGGCGGGCTCAGCGGCTTGTCGGCCTGCTATGAATTGGAAAAGCATGACCTTCGCTACACAGTGATCGAAGTGAAAGGACGCTTCGGCGGCGCTATCCGCACGAGCGCCGCCGCCGGCTTTGTGATGGATGCGGGCGCTTTCTGCTTTCGTCCCTTCGCGCAAGAACCCTGGCTGGAGGAGCTCGGCCTGAAGCATGAGATCGTCGGGTTCGCTGAAGGCGCTTGCATCTTCCGGGGCGGCAGCGAATCGCTGATTCGCGCGCTGGCGGGAAAATTGCATGGCGGCCGGCTGATGCGTATGGCGGTCAGTTCGCTCGGCCGCTCGCGCGGGCGCTTCACCATCTGTCTGGAAAACGGCATGGTATACGACGCCGGCGCGATCATTGTCGCAGCGCCCGCTCGCTACGCCGCGCGCATTCTGCGAAATCTAATGCCGGAGGCGGCCGACAGCCTGGCCGATTTCCGCTACGATTCGATCCTGCGCCTTTCACTCGGCTATCGCAAACGCGATGTTCCCGGGTCAATCGTCAGCGACCCGGAGGGAAGCTTCCCCTTTGTCTTCGCCAGCGACATGCCGGGGCGGGCGCCGGACCGTGATCACCTTCTGCTGCAAGTTGGCATGCGCGGCGGGGCTGATTTGCCCAGGGAGGCGCTCGTCCGCAGAGTCAGGCAAGCATTCGGCTTGCCCGCGCAGCCCTTGGTCGCGCAGGTCGATCATTGGCCGGAGGCGGATCCGCTCGCCTGGCATGAGCAGCCGGTGTTGAAGAACATGACAGCGATACATCAGGCGCTGCCCGCCGGCATCGGCCTGATCGGCAGCGATTATTTGCCCGGTCCGGCGCCCGACTGCGGTATCGCCCGCTTGGGCGCGCGCATGCGCGCGGGCCGAGCGGCAGCGCGGGACGCGGTCGCTTACCTTGGGGCGAGGCGCTCCCGATGATGCGTTTCTTTCGGGCATTCCGCGAGGCGCTTCGGCTGACGCTGCGCGGGGAGACGCCTGCGCCGGCTCATTATCTGCCGCTGATGGGGTGGAGCGCCGATTGCTTGCGAAAGCTAAAAGCAGCCCGGGACGCGGCGGAGGCCGAAGGGCTGGATCTGGCCCGGATTGCGCTCAAGCTGGACGGGCGGCTGACGAGCCTTGAGCAGACGCTGCAAATGCTGCGTCATAACCTGGTCAACGAATATCCGCGTTTAATGCGCCTGGACGATCCCTATTCAATGCTGGTCGTGCAGTCGAGCAATATGAACGACCAGTACCGCCTGAGCCAATTCCTGGCGCAGGACGCATTACCGTCGCAGGCGCTGCGGCGCGCGCTGCAGAACCTGGAGGCGCATCTGCGCGAGCTTCCGGCGGTAGAAAGGCCGGGTTGACTCGCGCCTGGACTCAGGTCCGGTTGCGGCAACGGCGCTTTGCGGTAGTGTATCAGAGTCGGCTGAATTTCATCAAATACCGACGATATGGTAGGGGCGACTGACGGGCTGTGTCCACGCGCCCCGGTGAGTCGCCCAATTTCGATTCTGTTCGTACCCATCGGGCGATCCGCCGGATCGCCCCTACCAAACTAATTCAACCGAAATGGATACATTACCAGCATTGCCCGCGTATATACCGTCTCGCTCGCCCATGTTATACTGCGCCGGAAACCCGAAGCGCCGAAGGTAAGTTATGTCATTCTTGGCGCCGGCCGCCTTTGCGGCCCTGGCGTTGGCCATCCCGATTCTGCTGCTCTACATGCTGCGCCTGCGCCGGCGCGAAGTGCTGATTTCCAGCACCTTCCTGTGGAGGCAGGTGATGCAGGACACCGAAGCCAATACGCCCTGGCAGCGTTTGCGCCGCAATCTGCTGCTTTTCTTGCAGCTGCTCATTCTTTTGCTGCTTGTGCTGGCCTTGACGCGACCCTTCGTCACCGTGCCGACCGTCAGCGCTGGCAAAATCGCCCTGCTGCTGGACGCCTCGGCCAGCATGACCGCGGACGATATCGCGGGCGAGACGCGTTTTGAAGCCGCGCGCCAGCAGGCGCTGCAAATCGTCAACAACATGAATCCCCAGGACCAGATTTCCCTCATCCGCGTCGCCGATGTCGCCGAGCCGCTAACCGCCTACAGCGCTGATAAGAATGAATTGCGCCGCGCGCTCGCCGAGATGACGGTGAGCCATGGTCGGGCCGATTGGGATACGGCGCTGACACTGGCGGCGGCCGGCGCCGCCGGGGCCGAGAATTTCAGCATCGTGATGATCTCCGACGGCGGCGTCGGCGATGCCGCCCGCTTGCCCGCAAATATTCCGCAGCCGATTTATGTGCCCGTTGGCGAATCGGCGGGCAATGTCGCCATTACCGCCCTGGCCACGCGCGCGCTCGCCGGCCAGCCGCCGCAGCTTTTCGCCCAGGTCACCAATTATGGCGATGAGCCGGCCGAAATCTCGCTGGTCATCCGCCTTGATGATGTGCTTCGCCTCTCGCGCAGCGGCGCTATCCCGCCCCGCAGCCAGCTTCCCATCCCCTTCGACGAGCCGATTGCGGAGCCTTTCGAGACGCTCTCGGCGGCGCTGACATTTGACAATGAAGTGGCGGATCATCTGGCGCTGGACAACCGCGCCTGGACCGTGCGGAACGAGGCGACAACGCGGCGTGTCTACTACATTTCGCAGACGGGTAATCTCTTCCTGGAGCAGGCGCTGCGCAGTTTGCCCGGCGTCCAGACATTTCGCGGGGACCCGAGCAATCGGCGCTTGCCGGCGGACGACTTCGACCTATACATCTTCGATGGCTGGCTGCCAAACAGCCTGCCGACCGGCGACATGCTGCTGGTCAATCCCCCAAGCTCGACGCCCTTGTTCACGGTTGGCGGCTCGCTGGAAGCGCCCGATCTTATCGAAGTGAGCTCGGCCGAATCCGCCATCACCGCTTATGTCGACCTGGATGAGATGAGCCTGCTGCAATACCGCGCCCTGACCGCTGATTGGGCGGAGGCGCTCGTGACAGCGCCGGAGGGCGCGCTGCTCTTGGCGGGCGAGGTAAACGCGCAGCAAATTGCAATCCTGCCCTTTGACCTGCGCGATTCGAACCTGCCCCTGTTGATCGCCTGGCCGGTGCTGATGGCCAACCTGATGGATTGGTATTCGCCGGCGGAGATCGTAGACTTGCCCAGTGGCCTGGGTGTGGGCGATCTGCTGGTGATCGCGCCGCCGCTGCGCGCCGACTTCGTGCGCATTACCGCGCCGAATGGGGACCTGAACGAGCTTCCGGTAGCGGGCGAGTCCCTCGTCTTCACAGGCACGGGGCAACTCGGCTTGTACCTGCTCGAGATTGTGCAAGACGGCGAAGTCACGCAGTCTCAGCACTTCGCCGTGAACCTGTTTGCCACCGGCGAGAGCGATATCACTCCGGCGCCAGAAGCGCAACTGCAGCTGGGCGGCGGGCAAGTCGCGGCCGAGGCGGATGAAGAGCTTGGCTTGCGGGAATTCTGGACGCTGCTGGCGGCGGCCGCTTTGTTTGTTCTCGCGATCGAGTGGTACGTCTATCACAGGCGCCTGCAGGCGCCGACGCTACTGCGTCCGGCGGCGCGGCGGCTCAGGGTTCCTTGGGGAAATCTTCGAAATTCTTCAACTTGATCACGGACTCCAGGGACTTGCCCATTTCGCCATAATTGACATTCTGCAAGTAGACGCTTTCGATGTCCGTCAAGGTGGCGAAATGCTCGTTGTGGTCGCGCGCCCCCAGTGCGCCGCTGATGACGGCCGGCTTGACAACCGTCTGGTTGATGCCGGGCAGAACGGATAGACGCTCTTTGATCGGATAATCCTGGTCGATATGAATCGACTCCGGCAGCGCATCCGGCTTCGCCCCGGCTTCGCCGTTCTGCGGATATTCGATATCCGCCAGCCACTCCACCTCAAGCTCTCCGCGTCCCAAACGATCCACCGTGCTGCGAAAGTCATCGGCGTATGGGATCCGACCCGGCATCAAGAATTGCGCCGGCGGCCCCGAACGGATGATCAGCGTGCCATAGATATGGCAGCGTCGGCCCAGAAATCGGGCGATATTGGCCCGTATTTCGGGCAGCGAGCGAATCGGCGCGCGCGCGGGCAAAGCTTGATCGAGGCGGACGCCCTGTTCGCCGACATAAAGCGTGAATTCCTGCCGATAGACGGCGGCGGTCAGCACTTCGACCAGCGGCGCCGCTTGATCAGGCGATTCGCCCAGGACGCGAACGCAAGCGCGTACGGCGTCGTGGACGCGATAAGCCTGGTAGCCAGGCAGATGGCGCGGGTTGAGGCGGGAGAGGCCATGCCACAAGGTCGAGGCGCTGCGGATAGGTTGGACGCGGATGGCCCGATTTCGCGGCGCATCCTGTTTTACCATCCAGACCTGCTCGAATTGCGCGCTGCCGCGGTTATAGTCGGCGATGAGCAGAATGCCGTCAATATTTACGGTGCGGTCGGCGAAGCTGAATGGATTCTCCAAAATGTCCGCAATGCTGGCCTGCATCGACGTCCCAATACTGGCTCCCACTTGAATTGATTATATCAGGGAAGTCAAAGGGCGCTGAGGACTTAGGCGAAGTGTTTGCGCAGCCTGCGCGCCAGCGGGACGCGATTGCATTTGAGCAGCTCGAAACTGTCGCAGCCGTGAAAAGCCATGAACTCTTCAATGGCGCGTATCATCCCGCGGTTCAGGGCGCCATCGATCTTGACGCCGCGCTCCAGGTGCAGATTGTTGAAGATGAGCCGCTTCTTCTTGCGGTCGACTTTGGGGTCAATGCGCCCGACCAGTTCGCAGCCGTGCAGAATCGGCATGACGTAATAGCCGTGTATGCGTTTGGCCTTGGGCGTGTAGACTTCGATGCGATAGAAGAAATCCCAGAGCATTTCGTCGCGGTCGCGATCCCAGAACAAGTTGTCGAATGGCGAGAGGAAGGCGGTCAGCGCCGGTTCGTGTTCGCCCGCCTGGATTCGCTCCAGGGCGCCGGCGTTGTCGCGATGGATGTAGGCGGCATCCTTCCAGCCTGCAACCGCGACTGACAATGCGTCCCCCGATTTCAGCATGTCGCTCAAGATAGTGGCGGCGTCCCGTTTGCCCTGCCGGTAATAATCGGCGACGTGATTGGCCGTGCCGACGCCGATGTGGCGCAAGCCTCGTTCGATCGTCCAGCGGCGGAAGTCGTCGAAGGACTTGTCCAGAGTGAAATTGTGGCGGGCGAGCACGCGTTCGGTCAGGTCATAATAGCGCTGGAACTTGACGCGATGGCTGACCATGAGTTCGCCGTAGTCGAAGAGGTATTCGAGGGCGACCTTGGTCGGCTTCCAGTTCCACCAGCCGCCCCTGCCGCGGCGTTCGCTTTCGAAGTCTTTGGAAGACATGGCGCCACCCTCGCGGATGGTCTTCATCACCTGCGCGCTGACCGCGTCCAGGTCCATGTCCAGCTTATCGATATGCCAAGCGCTTTCTTTGAGTCGTTTCTGCTGGATGTATGCGTGATACCAGGGATAATGCGCGAATGGCAACTGGCACATGGCGTGAGCCCAGGTTTCGAAGAGGTAGCCCTCATCAAGCAGGGCGTCCAGATTGGCCGGGTCGTAAAGGCCGGCGCGGGCGAGCATGACCAGGTAGTGGCTGCGGGCGACCACGCTGATGGAATCGAGTTGGAGCAAGCCGATTCGCGCGATGATGCCTTTGAGCTCGGCTTGGGAGTTGGCGGCCGGGCGCTGGTGAAGGCCTTGCAAGTAGACGCTGAGGCGCTTGACGTCTTCGCGGGAGGCCGGGATGGGTCTGGGCATGGGTGGGATTGTAGCATGAGATGATGTGTAGCTACAGCGTCACGGGGTGGGCTATGGTAAGATGCAGACGGACAGTCCGCTGTATCAAGGCAAGTGGAGCTTCCGGCGCAGTTTGCAGAAATGGCATGTGCGCAAGTGGCTATAGAGAGCGTGTACTGATGTTCAAGCAAATCAGCATGACGAATTTTAAGTCTTGGCGCGAGACTGGGCGAGTGCGCATGGCACCACTCACGGGTCTCTTCGGCGCGAATAGTTCAGGGAAGAGTAGCCTTTTGCAGATGTTGCTCTTGCTAAAGCAGACCGCGGAGTCAAGCGATCCCAATTTGGTTCTGAAGACCGGAAGTCTGCAAGAAGGATACGTGAACTTAGGCACTGCTCATGAAATTACACACGGTGCTGCAACTAAAATGTCTCTCGGAATAGCGTGGGAAGTTAACGAACCGTCAATTTCGATTCCTTCAGTAGATGAAGATAGTTCGGTTAGCGTCGGCGAGTTGGATTTCAAGACTGAAATACACGCAGAAGAACAGAGAATATTCGTCGAATCGTTGAAGTATAGCAGTGGTGCGGATTTCTCAGCAATATTGGCGCGCCAGCCTAACAACCATTACACGATTCGGGTTCTCGTGGAAGGTAAAGAACCACGCCGACCCCAGAGTCGACCACGAGTCTATATGAAGCCTACAAAGTGCTATGGTTTTTCCTACGAAGCCGTCGACTTCTATCGCGATACGGGCTACCTGAGGCTGCTTGAATTCATGTTGGAATGGAAATTAAGCCAATTGTATTATCTCGGTCCCTTACGCGAATATCCTCGCCGCCAGTATACTTGGGGTGGCGAACGACCATCTAACGTAGGGCTTAAAGGCGAATTGGTGGTTCCCGCATTGATCGCTGGAAAGAATCAGAAAGTCTATGATTCAGATCGCAAGACGAAGCTGAACGGCTTGCAGTCAAGAGTTGCTCAGTGGCTAGTTGAACTTGACTTAGCGTTCGACTTTAAGGTTCAACCTCTGTATAGCGGAAGCAACTTATACAATGTTAAACTGAGGCGCAACCAAACTAGTCCAGAAGTCCTCATAACCGACGTCGGTATCGGTGTATCCCAGATTCTGCCTGTACTCGTTCTATGCTACTACGTTCCTGAAGGTTCCACGATAATACTGGAGCAACCGGAATTGCATTTGCATCCGTTGGTTCAGGCCGGTTTGGCGGATGTCTTTATAGATGTTATCAAGAGACGGAATGTTCAGATTGTTGTGGAGAGTCACAGTGAGCATCTATTGCGACGACTGCAATTGAGACTAGCGCAGGAAGAGATTGTTCCCGAAGACACTGCGCTGTACTTTTGCCAAATGCATGACGGTGAGTCACTCCTTACTGAGCTAAACGTCGATATGTTCGGCAACATTCGCAATTGGCCCAAAGACTTCTTTGGTGATCTCGCCGGCGACGTAGTTGCTACGTTTGATGCTGGCCTGGCACGTCAATCCAGCTAGCTCAATGACGTACAAAATCATCGATACAAACGTCCCTCTTGTCGCGACTGGCATGAGCACCGATGCTTCGACCAACTGCAAACGTAGTTGCTTGAGCGCTATATCTAAAGTCTTGTCCGGTAAGGATAAAATTGTCTTAGACGATGGAAATGAGGTTCTAAGCGAATATCGGCGTCAAATGCATCCCGATCTCATAGGAAGTCCCGCCGCGCAATTCATGATACATGTATTGACAAATCGATTCTCCGATGAATATGTACACAGTATAAAACTGCATCGGAACGCGGACGGGCGATTCGAAGACTATCCAGACAACCAGAACACCTGGTCAACCGAAGTTCCCCGCTGCGAACGTTTCGACCCGGACGACAAGAAATGGGTCGCGCTTGCGCTTCGCTTCAAGAAAGACACAGGAAGGGATGCGCCAATTGTCAACGCCGCCGACAAGTGCTGGCTGGCATTTGAAACGCAGCTTGAATCCGCCGGCGTCAAACTCGAGATTCTCTGCCGAGACGAGCGAGAGCGGAGCCGAGTTTAGTACCTCACTCCAAAACCAATTGATGCGCCGGGCTGAAAAACTGCCGGTAGGTCAACCAGGCCGCGATCAACCCGGTGAAGGTCGCCGCGCCCACCAGCATATACATCACGATGATCTGCAGCTGCACAGCTTCCAGCGGGCTCGCGCCCGCCAGGATCATGCCCGTCATCGCGCCCGGCAGCTTAATTAGACCGACCGTCTTCGTCGTATCGATGATGGGCGTCATCGCGCCGGCGATTGTGCGCTGAAACTGCGTGAGCGAGGCTTGGCGGCTGGTGGCGCCCAGCGCCAGCTTGCTCTCGATCATGCCGCGCTGATCGTGGAAGTCGCTGCTCAAGCGCGTGATCACGAGGGTCGCCGTCGTCATAGATGTGCCGACGATCATGCCGCCAATGGGAATGATGTCATGCGGCACAAACTGAAAGACACCGAGCGCCACCAGCAGCGCGATGGTCAGCGCCGAGCCGACGCCTATGGCGAGGAAGGCGACGAGAACCCCGTTTGGCGTCTGTTGCGCCCGCTTGCCGCTGGTGCGGCCGGCGATGCTGATCATGATCAGCAGAATCGCGAGCGTGAAAAGCGGGACATCCATCTCGAATACGAGCTCCAGGACATAGCCGATGGCGATCAGCTGGATGAAACTGCGCAGAGTGGCGACGGCGAGGTCCTTTTCCAGGTCGGAACGCTGCCAGCGAGAGATGGCGGCGGCGATAATGACAAATGCGATTGACAGCAGCACGCGCTCTATCCCCTGCAATCCACTGAAGAATTCAGGCATGGCGCTACCTCCTCGTTTCTGGGATACGATGCTTGCGGCTAATATTAACGCAGGCTGAGGCTGTTCTCATGTTTGTGAATGATCGAAAGTCAACCCGGCAATTGTCCAATGTCCCGGCAAATGACGTCGACGACCCCCGATGTGATAGCCGCTGCGAAATCGCGCTCTTGAAAATGCCTAGCTCCATCTCGCCACTACATTGGGTCGCGTGGAAACGGACCTTCGAGAGGGGCCCGGGGGAGAGCTTGTAGCGAGTTACCAGCTCAGCGCCGGATTCTTGAAAGGCAGCAAAGCCATGATCATCGCATGAATGTAATAGGTTTCGCGGTCGATGACGTCGTGAGTGAGAATGCCGATCGCGCCGTTGGCCTGTTTGGAATTTTTACGGCCAAAGACCTGATCATCGGCCAAGCCCAATTCCAGGCCCTGCCGCACCAGCGCGGCAACCTCCCGCGGCAGGTAGAAGACGGCGGTTTGCCCGAGGCCTTCGCGCCCGTCCGCACCCAGAACAT
The DNA here is from genome assembly GCA_022826865.1 of Anaerolineae bacterium. Lineage (GTDB taxonomy): Bacteria > Chloroflexota > Anaerolineae > Aggregatilineales > Phototrophicaceae > UBA6055. The sequence goes on along the minus strand of JAJDUC010000031.1, from coordinate 6,528 downwards.
GAACGCGGGCGAAACAGGTCATGCCCAGAGGACTGTCTTCAATACCGCCTTCGATACCGACCCAGAATTGCGCATCCGGCTGAGCGCGGCGGGCGTTATGAGCGCGGTTCCTGGCGCCGCTCATCGCTTCGGCCACGCTCGTCGGCTGCTCGGGCACGCCTGAGGGCAGGTCGCCGCCGCTTACGTTGAAGCTCAGATGCGGAAACAGGCGCTCGAAGGCCTTTATCGTGGCGCGAATCTTTACCGGGTTGAGCGAGGCAACGGCGATATTTGGCATCACTCCACTGCTCCTGAACGCGCTTTCTTTATCGTAATGATAACTTGGCGAAAGCGGCCGCGCTGCGAGGGCAATCCCTTCAATTTGAAATTGCGCTGATAAATGACAGTTTCTCCTCAGTTTACGTAATCTGTAGGGGCGTTTGCCGGTCAGTGTCTACGCGACCCGCTGAAACGTCCGCAATTTGCAGGCCATTTTCAACGGGCGTCTCACGAGACGCCCCTACATTTTTACATGGCCATTGGCGGATAGTGTTTTGGCGCGATTGCCCTGCCGCGAAGCCAATGACGCTTGCGATTCGCCGCCCCGCTGGTGTACTATGACGGCAATCCAGTTGCCGGGAGCCTCGGATTGCGCGAAACATCGACAGAAGTCGCCATCAGCAAGGCGGAAGCAGCCGACCTGCTCGACCTGTCCGACTTCATCAAGCCCTTCGTCCACAGCGGCGAAATCTTGCCGCGCACTTTTGATGAACTGGACGACTTGCTCGAGACCTTCTTTATCGCTCGAGTCGACGGCAGCATTGTCGGTTGCGCCGCCCTGGAAATCTATAGCAAGAAACTCTGCGAGATTCGCAGTCTCGCGGTCGCCCCCGGGGCCCAGGGCCTGGGCATCGGCAAGCAGTTGGTGACCGCCTGCGTTGAATTGGCGCGGAGGCAAGGCGTCTATGAGATCATGGCCATCAGTTCCGCCGAAGATTTTTTCAAATCTTGCGGCTTCGATTTTACCCTTCCAAACTTGAAACGGGCATTCTTCCTGCAGACTCGCGATACGATGTAAGCCCTCAGCAAACCCGATTCGCATTATAGGGAAGCGGGGCGACATGCTATGAAGATCGACGTGCTGTCCCTTTTCCCAACCATGTTCGACGCCATCATGTCCGAGAGCATGATGTGGAAGGCGCGCGATCGCGGCTTGCTCGATTTCCAGGTCCACGATATCCGCGAACACGCGGAAGACAAACATCGCAAGGTCGATGACAGTCCCTACGGCGGCGGCGGCGGCATGATCCTCAAGCCGGATGTGCTCGTTCGGGCGATCGAATCGCTCAAGCCGGAAACCGATACCGCAGTGATTTTGTTGTCGCCGCAGGGCCGCCTCTTGACGCATGACGTGGCGGTTGAGCTGTCACGGGAGTCAAAGCTTGTTTTGATCTGCGGGCGTTATGAAGGTGTGGACGAACGCGTGCGGGACCTGGCGGTCACTGATGAAATCAGCATCGGCGATTATGTGCTCACCGGCGGCGAGTTGGCGGCGCTTGTGCTGATTGACGCCGTTGTCCGGCTGCTTCCAGGCCTGCTCGGCGCAGAAGGCGCGCAGCAGCGCGACAGCCATGCCGACGGTTTGCTCGAAGGGCCTCACTATACCCGTCCTCCGGAGTTTCGCGGCCTGGGCGTGCCCGAGGCGCTGACCAGCGGCCATCATGCCGAGGTGGATCGCTGGCGGCGGCGCCAGGCGCTCAAACGCACCTGGCAGCGGCGGCCCGATCTCCTGGCGCGGGCGGGGCTGAGCGCTGCGGACCGCGCTTTTCTGGATGATCTGGAACGCGAAGCCCGCGGCTAGCCCGTCTGCAAACCGGCTTTGTCGCCTTCGGCGAATGCGAGCGCGCGCTTGTCGCCCGTTTCCGGATCCAGCATGGCCGCCACCGTATCTTCGCGGATGACGCGGCCGCCATCGAGCAGGAGGACGCGGCTGCCGATCCGGCGCGCCTGCGCGATGGAATGCGAAACCCAAATCATCGTCAGATTCGACTTGCGCCGCAGATTCATCAGCGCATCTTCCACATGGTTGGTGGCGATGGGATCGAGCGATGAGGTCGGCTCGTCGAGCAGGAGCAGCGACGGGCCCAGCGCGAGCGCGCGGGCGATGGCGAGGCGCTGTTCTTGACCGCCGGAAAGGGAATCGGCCGCTTTGTCCGCCAACTCGGCTTCAAGGGAGACCTGCGCCATCAAGTCAAGGATCGCCTGGCGCGAGAGTGTCCCGCCTTGCAGGCGGGCGCCGAAGGCGATGTTCTCGGCGACGCTTCCCTCGAAGGCGGCTGTTTTCTGAAACATCATGCCCACTTTGCGCCGCAGCTCGGTGACGGGCAGGGCGTATATCGAGGCGCCATCCAGCAGGATCGCGCCGCTTTCGATGTCGTTCAGTCGGTTGATGCAGCGCAGCAATGAAGTCTTGCCGCTGCCGCTGGGACCGATGACAACCAGGAGTTCACCGGCCGGGACATCAAATGAGAGATCGTTTAAGACGGCTTTCCCGCCGCGTTTCAGCCTAAGGTTGCGCACGCTCAGTTTTGTCATTTTCGCTTCTGCCGCCCACCGTTTCCAACCTCTGGATTGTAACGCAGGTTGGCGCCTGCGCGTATTAAAATAAGGGCGGGCATGGTAGACTTGAATAGAATATTGAAGTAGCGCGGGGAAAGAACCGTATGGAAATGACACTAACTTGCGCGGAGGAGTCGCGCGCCGCTGAAGAGAAGCTGGCCGGCACTTTCAAACCCGCCGACACCTTTTTTTTGATTGAGTGCAGTTTGTCGGAGTACGGCGGATGGGGCGGCGAAGCCGTCAAGATCGCGGCCAAGTCTGGCGAATTCGCGCCTTATTTGCAGCGCCTGCAAAGCGTGCCGCGCGCCAAAGCGCTCTTCATTCGCCGCCCCCAATCCGAAGCCAGGAACTTTTACGTCGCGCTCACGAACCAGCGCCGGCCCAGGATCTATCATGCCGAGCTTTCGGATTATGCCGAACTCTTAACCTTGGAAACAGACAGCTTGACCGCCGACGCAAGGCCGCGTATCGCCGGGCGGGATATGCGCGAGGTCGGCGAGCTATATATCGTCTGCACCAACGGGCGGCATGATCCCTGTTGCGCCGCCTACGGGACGCCAGTTTTTAAGGAACTCGTCGCCCAGGCCGGCGCCGACCGCGTCTGGCAGACGACGCATATCGGCGGGCATCGCATGGCGGCCACCATGATCGCCTTTCCCCAGGGCATCGTCTACGGACATGTCGACCCCGGCGACGCCGAAGCGATTGTCGCCAACCACCGGGCCGGCTACCTCTTGACGCACAAGTATCGCGGTTGCGGCGCATACGCCGGGCATCAGTTGAGCGTGGAGGCGCATCAGGCCGCCTGCGCTGCCGAAGCGGCCTTGCGCGAGCGGACGCGCAATTATCGCATTGAAGATTTGCGCCTGGACAGCGTGGTCGATTTGGACGCCAACAATTGGCGGGCGCGCTTCTCGGACGCCGATGGCGGCGTCCACAGCGTCGATGTGAACACAAGCATGTCCGCGCCGCGCCAAACTTCTTGCGGCGACGCGCCGAAGCCCATGCCGCGGCACGAGGTCGCTCTCTTTTCGGGAAAATGAGCGAGCGTCGGCGAAGGACGCCGGGCAGTACAAAATACGATGTCCATTTCGCCTGAAAAACGGCCGCCGCTGCCGCAGGCGCCTTTGCTGGTGCGTTTGCTGCGCCTGGCGATTCTTTGTTTCATCGGCTTGTCTACACTGGCGCTGCTGCTGGCGGGCGCAATGTTTGCCGCGCGGATGGTCGTAAGCGGCCGCGTCGTCCCCGGCGTAAGCATTGGCGAAGTGGATATCGGCGGTATGACCGGCGCGCAGGCGGCGGAAGCCCTGGCCGGGCGCTACGGCGCCCTCGAGGATGTCACCTACAGCTTCCGCTACGGCGACAAGGTCTGGACAGCGCGCGCCGCCGAACTCGGATTGCGCTTTCCAGCGGATGAATTGCTGGAGCGCGCCTATGCCATCGGGCGCAGCCTGGACGCCGCCGGCAACCTGCGCGAACAGGCGGAGGCCTGGTTTAATGGCGCAGCCCTGCCCTTGTCCCTGCGCTTTGACGAAGCGGACGCCCGCGCTTATTTGGAGGAACTGGCGCGCGAAATCGACCGCGAGCGGCAAGACGCCAGACTGCGAATCCACGGCCTTCAGTTGGAAATCAGCCCGGGAATCAGCGGGCTGAAGCTCGACCAGGACGCGACGCTGCTGAATCTGCGGGAAGTGGTCCTGGCGGGGCAGGGCGAACGAGAGATCGCGCTTGTTGTTGACGAAAGCCCGCCGCGCGCGAGCAATGTTGAAGAGGCCGCCGCTCTGGCGCAGGCTGCGCTTTCCGCCCCATTGCAGTTGGTTGGAACGCGCCCGAGCGGCGAATTGCTAATGCCTTGGATCGTCGCGCCGGAACAGATCCGCGCCGGCTTGGCCCTGACCTTGCGGGATGATGGCGGCGACCTGCGTTATGACGTCAGCGTCGACTTGAGCGCCCATGCGCGCTTTCTCGCGACTTTGTCCCCTCAGCTCTCGACGGCGACTGCCGATGGACGCTTCGATTTCGATCCGGCAAGTGGACAGCTTACGGTGATTTCGCCTTCATCCGGCGGCCGCCGCTTGAATGTGGAGGAGACGATCAGGCGCCTGGAGGCGGCTGTATTCAATCCGCTCAACCGGCGCGTGGACATGGCCTTTGACGCCCTGGAGCCGCGATATCCCAATGATCTGTCCGCAGCGGATCTGGGCATCACAGAACTCGTGGCGGAGGCGACCACTTACTACTGGGGCTCCTGGCCGAATCGACGAAGCAATATCGCCCTCGGCGCCGGCAAGCTGCATGGCATCATTGTCGCGCCCGGTGAAGAATTTTCCTTCAACCAGCACCTGGGCGAAATCACGCCGCAAGCCGGCTACCTCGAAGGCAGCGTCATTCTGGGCGGCGCGACCGTCACCGGCATCGGCGGGGGCATTTGCCAGGTCAGCACGACCATGTTCCGCGCGGCATTCAGCGGCGGCTATGCCATTACCGAGCGCAACAGCCACGGCTACCGCGTCGGCTATTACGAATACGCCGGCGCCGGACCGGGGCTGGACGCCGCCATCTGGCAGCCCGATGTCGATCTGCGCTTTCAAAACAACAGTCCCTGGCATCTTTTGATCGAAAGCAGCTTTCTCGGCGCGCAAGACGCGCTGCAATTCCGCATCTACAGCACTCGGCACTGGCATACGGTGATCGAAAGCGCGATCATCAGCGATGTCGTGCCGGCGCCGGCTGAAAAATACGTGGAAAGCAGCGATCTATATGCGGGTCAGATCCGGCAGATCGACTATTCAGCCGATGGCGCCGATGTGCGTGTTTACCGCAATGTCTACGCCAGAGACGGCAGTCTGGTCAAACGGGATCACCTCTTCACGCATTATTCGCCCTGGCAGGCTGTCTTTGAGGTGGCGCCGGGCGATCCGCGCCTGATCGAGGAAGGCGAGGAGGGTGAGGAGAACGGAGAAATCACGCCCGTCGGCTCGCGCTGAGGTCGTCTGCCCTTACGAAAGAGGCCGCCTTTTGCGTGTTAGTCTGTGTAAGCAGATGCAAGTCGGGCAAAGCGCAGGCTGCGCCACGCCCGGAAGTTTCCTTATCAAGCCACCGGCTGGACCCGCGCCGGCTCCACCAATCCCTTGAGGATTTTCTCCAGGGCCATCGTGTGGCTGCAAACGCCACGCTGGGCAAAAAAGGATGCCGTGCTCGTCCAGCGGCCCTCATCGTATGTGATGTGGTGATTCTTGTTATAACCTTCGAAGCTGCACTCGAAACTGACGATGCGTATGCGATCCAGCTCCTGGGAGTAACGCTTTGCCTTGCGCACATCGCTGACGATATTCTGCCCGGGCGCATAAGGCAGGGGTTTGCGTTTGAGCATGGGCTTGAGCAATGTTTCCAATGTCATGATATGCGGGCAAATCGCATAGGTCTGAAAGCCCCGGCAGGTGCAGGACCAGCCTTCAGAGCCAAGCTCAACCGTGTGGCTGCTGTTGGCGCCATGAAACTGGACAGTGAGGCTGTTGAATGTCGCCCGCTCCGGCTGGCTGGCGTATTCGCTGGCTTTCTGAATTTTATTGATCATGCTCGCGTCCATCTTTTTCCCTTCTACTTATGTCCCGCCGTATGATGCAAAACGCGGCGCGACTTGGCCGGTCGCGCCGCGTGTATTGGTCCATCCGCTATGAAACATTTCCATCGGGCATCGTAAGCATCGTCCTGTTTCATATAACTCTAGTTTAAGTCAAGGTTAAGGGGATGTCAAAGCGACAATCCTGCGGTACAGGGCAATCGCATCAAAATCACAATGAGCCGTTCGCCACGAAAAATGTGCAAATGTAGGGGCGTCTCGTGAGACGCCCGTTGAAAATGGCCTGCAAATTGCGGGCGTTTCAGCGAAACGCCCCTACAGATTACGAAATGTGAGGCGAAATTGTC
>JAJDUC010000023.1 GCA_022826865.1 Anaerolineae bacterium | reverse complement strand
CAGGAAAGTAATGCAACAATCTGAAGAACGGTGTAGGGGCGATTCGGTCGCCCGCCGACAAAAGCGCGAATTTTCGGGCGACACACAGTGTCGCCCCTACCTATCGACCTTATGCTGACTTATGCTGAATTTCGCATGACTAACTTGATTCTACTGAGAAAAGGGCATATTTCGCACACGATTCTCGACGCTCTCGTTTTTCTCGGTGTACTCGGTGGCAAAGTTTTTTCTGTTTCAACCGAAAAGGATACACTACCGCGCCATCGGTCAGCGTCGGCGGCGGTCCGGGTCGCCGGCCAGCGTCGGTGGTCTGTGCCTACGCGACCCGCTGAAACGCCCGCAATTTGCAAGCCATTTTCAAGCCATTTTCAATTGGCGTCTCATGCGGCGCCCCGGCATTTTCACAATTTTCGTGGCGAAGGGCTCATTATGATTTTGATGAGACTGCCCTGTTTCAGGACGGCAATTGCTTGCCCCGACGTATAGGCAAGTCTATAATCCGACTTACGAATCGCGAGAGCTTTGATGAAAGATATAAACCTGACACAGGCCGCGCTGGAAACGCTGGGGGCTCTTCCCAAGCTAGGGACGCAAAAAAATCACCGGATAGAAGCATACAATCTGCTTGGCAAGATCATCGGCGCGCTCATACGGCAGTGCCGGCAGAATGCCGGGCGCTCGCCGGAAGAATGCGCCCAATTCCTCCAGGTTGAAGCGCAATTGCTGCGAGATTGGGAATACGGGGAGCAAGTGCCCAGTCTGCCTCATTTGGAATTGCTCACGCTTTTTTTGACCGGGTACGCCGGCCCAGCGCCCGAGGGCGAGGCACAAGACAGGCAGCCGCCCGCCGACGAGTATATGCTATTGCGGCAGCGCCTGATCGGCGTATTGCTGCGGGCTGCGCGCGAATCTACCCGGCAAAGCGTCGAGGACCTGGGCGCAAGCACGGCGCTTGATATCGAATTGCTCATTGCCTATGAAATGGGCAAACGCATGATTCCGGTCAATCATCTGACGGCGCTGGCGCAAGCGGTAGAGCGCGACCTGAGCGATTTCATCGAGCCGAATGGCGCCAGGCCGGCCCCGCGCGCATCCGGCGCGCGAAGGCCAGCGCAAGCGGTAACGCCGCCTGACCCGCAGCTATTTATTCAGGACGGTCGCAATGAAGCCTTCATCCGTTTGGCGATGGCCTTCCAACAGATGGACAGGCAGAACCTGCATCGCATAGTCGATGCGCTCTCCGGGATCCTCAAGGCTCGGGAAGCCGAAGAAGCCGGGACAGCGCCCGCTTCCTGACACCAGGATGATGACCGCCCCGAACGCTACAACACATCGAGCGCTGGTCTTTCTACTGCTCGTCAGCTTGATGACATGCGTCTACATGTTGACCTATCGCGCGGTGATTCAAGCCGGGGATACCCGTCGCGCCTTGGATGCCGTCACCAGTCGCTCGCGCTATGGCGACTGGCTGATGGACGAATCCAACTGGACCAAGCCGGCGCTGCGCATCCGCCAGGCTGACAGACTGCCCCTGGGCGCTTATGAAGTTGACGAGAAGCTGAATATACAGCTTGCGATGCCGTTGCTGAAACTTGCCGAGGCCCTTCCCGGTCTCGGAAACATTCACACCGTCTGGTTGTTCAACGTCTTCTTTTGCGCCCTAAATGTTGGTCTCATTTACCTAATACTGCGCGCGTTGCAATACAGCGACCGGGTGGCGGTCCTGGTCAGCGTTTCCGCCGGCCTGGGCACGAATCTTTGGGCTTACAGCCAGACATTCTTTCGCGAGCCGCTCACAACGTTTTTCATCCTTGTTTCTCTGCTCTTGCTCCAAATCGGGCATGGCAGACCGGCGCGTCAGTACCCGCTCTTTCTGGCGCTTGCCGCCCTGGGTCTGCTGCTGGCGATCGAAACCAAGTATTCAGCCCTGATGGCGCTCCCGGCCCCGATTATCTTCGCTATCCCAGCTATAGCGCGCGCGCCGAAGAGTCTGGGGCGGCGCCTGTCGATCGCCATTCTGGCCGCGCTGCTGCTCCTCCTGCTCATGCCGATGCTGCTTGATCCCCCTCCGCCGGCGGTACAGCAAGCGCTCGAGCGTTATGAATACAGCAGCGAATACGTCGGTGAAGCCCTTCGGACCTATCTTCTTAGCCCCGGCGCCAGCCTGTGGGGAACATCGCCCATCGCCCTCTTAGCTCTGGCCGGCGGGGTTATTCTTTGGCGACGAGGGCAATATCGTCTCCTCGTTTGCGCCTGTGTGTTCGGCGCAATCTATTCCATTGGACACGCTATCTCAACCGGCCCTCACTGGTTTGGCGGCCTCAGCTGGCCGCCGCGCTTTCTGCTGCCTGTCCTTCCCGTGTTGATGCTGTTGACGGCGCCGGTAGCGGCACTCTTTTTTGAGCGAGGTCGAAGAGCCCTGCGGCTCATCTGGGTCGCTTTGCTGGCTTATGGCATCTGGATTCAATTCTGCGCCGTATCGCTCAGTTGGAATCACTACAGCGATTCTTTGCCGGCTGAATCGAGCGGGCTGTCCGAATGGACGCCCTCGCTGATGCAGCCGCGGTACTTTCGCTGGGTTGTTCTGCCGGAACGATGGAGCGATCTCGGCTTTGATTTTCTCTGGACGCGCGCAAATCTGCCGGTTTGGGGGCTCAGTTTTTTTGCGCTTGGGGCGGTCTTTTCCATTGCTCTTTTTCAACTGATGCACAGGCGGCGCAGCCGCTGGCGCTACACCGTTCCCCCACTTGCATTTCTTTGTCTGGCATTGATTCTGCTCAACCTCAACTCGGCATACAAAAAAGATACTCGCACACAATCGCACAACGAGGCGCTTCATGCGGCGCTCGATTTCCTTTCAAAACATGCCGCGGCCGACGACGTGCTTTTGCTCTCGAGCAATGATTATGGCGACTTCATTCTGAACCACCTGGACGGCGACGCGCCGCGCCCGATCATATTGCCGCGGCCGCCGGCTCAAGCTGCGAGCGACAGGCAGCCGGCTCAAATACAGTCGGACAATCCGAATGACTGGATTGATGTACGCAGCTTGCGCGCGCTGCAGCATCTGGCCCGGCAAAAGCGTCGGCTCTGGGTTCTCGAGAATACCAGCCCGTTCATGCCTTGGAGTTTCCGACCGCTTGAACGCTATCTCGCGCTCAACTATTACCCGCTGCGGACGGTCAGCCTGCAGCCGAGCGATGACACGGTGCGGCTGCTTGAATACAGCACAATCGCTTCGGCGCCTAACCTGATGGCGCGTTATTCGGGCGATATTGCCCTAAACCTGCGCTATGGCGAACATATTCGCCTGCGCGGCATGGTCCTGCCGGGCGGATCAAGTTATCAGGCCGGCGATGTCCTGGAGCTGTCCTTGCTCTGGGGGACTGAAGCGCCGCTCCCCCGGGACTACACGATCGCCTGGTTTGTCGCCTCCGCCGACAGCAACCAGCCGGTGGCGCAGGGGCAGGACTCGGGACCACAGGCGGGCTTCGCGCCCACGTCGGCTTGGAAGCCGCATGACATGATTTGGGATAACCGCGCGCTGCGTCTGCCGCCCAGCACCCCGGCCGGTGAATATCATATCTGGGCGCTGATGTATGAATACACGAGCGACACGGGCGAGATACGCCGGCTGCCGGTCAGCGGGGGCAAGACGACCGAGGAAGACACCGTGGGCATTTTGCCGGTCGCCTTAACCATCGAATGAAGGTCGCAGCGGCAGCCCGGTTTAAGCGGGCGGCCTCTGGCGAAATCTTCCATTCAGCTATCAGCAATATTGGACTAAACTTGCCGTCAGCCCAATCTGCCCGCCTTCACGGACGTTTCATGGCCGCCGAGTTTCGCGCGAATTCCCCGATCAGGACGAACCACGCCGGCCCAATCCGCTTCATCCTGTCGCATATCGCCCGCCATCCCATCACCGCTGTCTTGCTGGTGGCCGGCGCATTTTCGAATGCCTTTCTCGCCGGTGTCGTGCCTGGCGCCCTGGGCAGCGCATTCGACGCCGTGCTGCTGATGAATGACCGGACGGCTTCGCTGGTGCTCAACAGCGTCCTCGTGATAGTCCTTTCCCAATCGCTGCGCTCGCTGCTGCAATTCCTGCGCAATTTCGCCGCCGAAATCTTCGCTCAGCGCTTCGAACGGGACATTCGCGACGAACTTTACTCGAGCCTGCTCGGCAAGAGCATGAGTTACCACGACATGCAGCCGGTTGGCGAGACGATGGCCCGTGTGACCAATGACGTGCGGGAAATGAATTTTATGATGAACCCGGGCGTCAATCTCATCACCGGCGCCAATATGTTTTTGATCATGCCGGCGCTCTACGCGCCCGGGATTCACCCGCATCTTGTCGCCGTGCCGATGTTCTTCATCGTCACGCATATCCTCGTGCAGATTTATTTCATTCTGAAATTGCATCCCATCGCCAGCGAGGTGAGAAGCAGTTTCGGCAGCATGAACGCGCGCCTTGCCGAATCGCTCGACGGTCTTGAAGTGGTGAAAGGCGCGGCGCAGGAGGAAGGTGAAATCAACGCCTTCAACAGTTTGGCCGATCGCGTGCGCGACCGTTTCATTCAACAGGGCGAGTTTGAAGCGCGCTATCTGTCCGTTTTCTTATTTGGCATCACAGTTGTTGCCGCCTTGGTTCATTCCGCGGCGCTTTATCGCAGCGGCGCCATAGTCGAAGGCCAGGTGATCGCTTTCCTCGGTCTGATCAATTTGTTTCAGTTTCCCGTTTTTATTTCGCTTTTCACCTCTTCGCGCATCGCCTCGGGTTATGCCAGCGCCGTGCGCATCCTTAATGTGATCAAGGCGCGGACACAACTGGATCAAAACGAGGCCGGACACAGCGCCGCCATCCGGGGCGCGATCTGTTTTGAGAATGTCTCGTTTGGATATGCTGATGAAAAGATCCTGAGCGAGATTTCTTTTCAGGCCTTGCCCGGGCAGACGGTGGCGATCGTGGGCCAGACGGGTTCCGGCAAAAGCACACTGAGCAAATTGGTCAACCGCATCTATGATGTTGATGATGGCCGCGTGATGGTAGATGGCGTCGATGTCCGCGACTGGAATTTGCAGTCTTTGCGTTCCCAAATAAGCATCATCGAACAAGATGTATTCCTTTTCGGCCGCAGTGTCGCCGAAAACATCGCTTTTGGGCACGATGATCTCAATATGAAACGCATCATCGAATCCGCCAAAGCCGCGCAAGCGCATGAATTTGTTTCCGCATTTCCCAGCGGCTATGAAACGATCATCGGTCAACGCGGCCAGACATTGAGCGGCGGGCAGCGGCAGCGCCTGGCTTTGGCGCGAGCCTTTCAGACCGATCCGCGCGTTCTCATTCTTGACGACAGCACCAGCGCCATCGACAGCGCGACAGAAGACAAGATCCAGCGCGCAATCTGGTCGGCGGCGCGCGGCCGCACCACACTGCTGATCACGCATCGACTTTCGCAGATCCGCTGGGCCGATCACATCATCGTGCTGCGCAACGGACGCGTTGTCGCCCAAGGCGCGCATGAAGATTTGCTGCGATCCTCGCAATCTTATCGCCGCATCTTTGATCGCTATGCCGAGCCGGATGCAGATGCGCGCTCGGTTCCGGGAGGCTGATGTGGCGGCGATATTCGGTGGCTTGCAAGGCGACAAATACGACAGGCAATACTCGGATTTCCAACTGTTTAAGCGCATCGGCGATTATCTTGCCGAGCACAGGCGTCCGGTAGTATTGGGGCTGCTGGGTTTCCTGGTTGTTGGCCTGGCGCGCGCCTTCAGGCCGGTATTCATCAGTACGGCGGTCGACCAGTTAGTCGAAGGCGGAGACCTGCTTGAATTCGCCTTTATCATGCTCTTTGTCATGGCCGCATGTGAATACATCTGCAACTATGGGCGCCGGCGCTGCACGGTCGTCGTGATCGGCCAGATCGTCGCCCAGATGCGCAAAGACGCCTTCAAAGCCGCGGTGGAGCGCGACCTGGCTTTCTACGACAGGCACAAGTCCGGCACGATAATCAGCCGCGTCACAAGCGACACGCAGGAATTCGGAGATGTGATGCTGCTCGGCAGCGAGGTTGTGTCGCAGTTTCTCTCCGTGAGCATCCTCTTCGCCGCTTTGCTCAGCTATTCACCGGAGTTGACGGTCGTCTTGCTTTTGACGATGCCGCTGGTGGTCGTCGCCTCGCTGACATTCCGATATGTCGCGCGCATTGTCACGCGGCAAGGGGCGCGGGCGATGGCGGTGGTCAACGACAACATCCAGGAGAGCGTAACCGGCATCAGCGTAGCCAAGAATTTCCGCCAGGAAGCGATGATCTATAATGAGTTTTCAACGGTCAATATCTTAAGTTACAAGATTAACCTGCGGCGTGGATTCATTATGTCGCTGGTCTTTCCGACCATGGGCGTTCTTTCCGCCATCGCCTTGGCAATTGTCGTCTGGACCGGATCCCAATCCGTCCTCGCGGGCGCCATCAGCGCCGGCGCCTGGTATCTTTTCATTCAAGGCGTCGATCGATTCTGGTTCCCTTTTATGAATCTGGCGTCGTTTTGGAGTCAATTCCAGCAGGGTTTGAGCGCGGCCGAGCGCATCTTCGCGCTGATCGACGCTGAAAATACCGTGACGCAGATCGGCAGCCGGCGTCTGCCGGGCCTGCGCGGACGGATTCAGTTTGAGAACGTCGCCTTTGAATACGATCGAGGCGAGCCAATCCTCCGCGATTTCAGCCTCGATATCAAGCCGGGCGAAAACGTCGCTTTTGTTGGGCATACAGGCGCCGGCAAAAGCACAATTGCCAAGCTCATCACGCGCTACTACGAATTTCAGGCGGGCAGCATCAGCATCGACGAAACCGACATCAGGACGCTCGACCTGAAAGCGTACCGCGCCGGCTTGGGCATCGTGCCGCAGCAGCCCTTCCTCTTCAGCGGCACAATCCTGGAAAATATCCGATACGGCAATCCACGCGCGAGTATCTCGGAAATCCAGCGTATCGCCATGAGCATTGGCAACGGCGACTGGCTGGAGAGCTTGTCCGATGGGCTGGAGACGGATGTTGGCGAGCGCGGCGCGCGCCTCAGCGTCGGGCAGCGCCAATTGGTCAGCCTCTTGCGCGTTCTGGCGCAGCAGCCTTCCATCTTCATCCTGGACGAAGCGACGGCCAGCATAGATCCCTTCACGGAAGCCCAGATCCAGGAGGCGATCGAGCTCATCCTGTCCCGTTCGACATCGATCCTTATCGCGCATCGGCTGAGCACCGTTCGCAGCGCCGACCGCATCATCGCGCTGCGGGATGGCGAAATTATCGAGGAGGGAAATCACAGGCAGTTGCTGGGCAGCGGCGGGCATTATGCCGAGTTGTACAATGCCTATTTCCGCCATCAGTCTATGACATATGTCGAAGGCTCCAAGAAAATGTTCGCGGCGGCCGGGGGCTGATTGCAGTGGCAGTTGAAATAGTGAGTCACGGCGGATGTTTCATCCGCAGGAGATCTGGGCAATTGCCACTCAGTTTTCGCCAGCAATCGCTTGGCATTATACTGACGTCATAAGTGGAGTTGTTCAATAATCGCGCGGGCACGGGGAGCCGATTCCAACGATGCGTAGAAGATTCGCAGCGCTGCTGCGGCAGTTCCTGCCTCTGATCAGGCAATCGCGCACTGGACTCGAGGGGCTGTTTGCCGTTGTACTGCGCGCCTGGCGCTGGGCAAATGCGCTTGATATACCGCTCAGTCAACTGCAGTGGGTCTTGCTGTTTTATGCCTTCTTTGGCGCCGCATACCTCTTTGCGACGCCAGTCTTTGAAGCGAATGACGAAATATGGCACTTCGGCGTGATTCGTCATTTGCGTCAAAGCGCCAGCCTGCCCGAGCAAGTCTTTGACGGCAAAGACACCATCTATCAGCAACATGGCAGCCAGCCGCCCCTGTATTATGCGCTGATGACCATTCTGACCCTGCCCTTCGGCATCGACGACGCCGATGACATGGGACAGCTGAACCCGCATGTCAAAGCAGGCCAGCCCGATTCTTTCGGCAACAAGAATCTCATCATCCACACTAGCTCTGCCGCCTCATTCGGGGGCGCCGGGCTAGCGGTCTATGTACTGCGCCTCGCAGGCTTGGGGATGGGCGCCGGCACGATCGTATTTGTATTCAAGATTGGGCAATTGATCGCGCCGCAGCGGCCAACGGTCGCCTTTGTCGCGGCCGCTATCACCGGGCTCAACCCGATGTTTATCTTCGTCAGCGCTTCAGTGAGCAACGACAGCTTGGCGATGGTCATCAACGGCGCGCTCATTTGGCTTCTGCTGCGGACATTGCGCGACGGCTTCTCGCTGCGCGTTTCCATGGCGATTGCCCTGCTCTTCGCTTTGACTTGTTTGACCAAGCTGACTTCGCTGGTTCTGCTGCCGCCGCTGCTTGGCGTTCCCCTTCTTGCCTACCGCAAAACCGGGAATCGCCCTGGCCTGGCGGCCTTTTTCGTCTTGCTTGCGCTGTGCTGGCTGCTCATCAACGGCTGGTGGCACGCGCGCAATATCCACTTGTACGGCGACGCCCTGGGTTTGGCCATCATGGCCAATATCGCCGGACCAAGGGGCATGAATGTCAGCCTGGCCGATGTCCTGGCCGGGTTCCAGCAATTCCGTATGTCGTATTGGGGCCTTTTCGGGGCGCTTAACATTCAGCTCGCCGGGATATTCTACGTTGCGCTGGACTTGATGACCTTCCTGAGCGTCATTGGCTTGATCTTTCTGGCGCTGCAGTTGCTGGCGATCAGCGATTTCGCCTACGCGCGCTACGAACTGACGCATCTGACGACGATGATCGGCGCCCTGCCGCTGCTCTTGCTGGGCGTCATTTACTGGAGCACACAGGTAGAAGTGGTGGAAGGGCGCATTCTTTTCCCCTTGATCGCCGTTGTGAGTCCGCTAATGGCTGTCGGCTTAGTGGAGATCGTTTGGTGGATTGTATTCTCGCTGCGCCCGCCCAACCTGGAATTCGTGCGGGCGGGGGACGCCGTTCCCAAAGAACTATTAAACGACACGATGCTCTGGCAACTGCGGCTGTTGGGAATTGTGGCGCTTGCCGCCCCGTTCACCGTCATTGCCGGCCAATACCACGCGCCTCAGCCGCTGGCTGAAATTCCTTCGAGCGCGCGCGAAGTTTACGCCGAGTACGGCGATGTCGCGCTCGTCGCCTATGAGCATGTCGATCGGCGTTATACAACGGGCGATCGGGTGCGCCTGACGCTGTACTGGCGCGTGCTCCAACAATCCGTTGAAGACAACAGCATCGCCTTGACGCTGGTCGACGACAACGGGCATGCAATCGGAAATTATGTGACCTATCCCGGCGCCGGCAGCCTGCGCACATCCGACTGGTTAAGCGGCGCTGTCTACCCGGACATGTATCTCATTGACATCAATCAAGCGGCCTACGGTCGTTATCCCTTCAATCTTCGGGTCGAATGGACAGAAGGTAGCACTGCGGACGGAATCGCCGCGACCGATGCCGAGGGCCGTCTCATTGAGCCGGTTTTG
Source organism: Anaerolineae bacterium (assembly GCA_022826865.1). GTDB lineage: Bacteria > Chloroflexota > Anaerolineae > Aggregatilineales > Phototrophicaceae > UBA6055. Next base: position 28,582 of record JAJDUC010000023.1, on the reverse strand, counting down.
CTTGACGTGGGCGCGGTTGTCACCGTGCGGTATCAGACCGCCATCACCGGCTTCAACGAGATCGCAGCCGATGCGCAGCCCGTCTTCGATGAGGCCATCCGGCTCGAAGGCTTCAAACTGGACCTCGAACTTAATGAAATCGTTTTGAACTGGAAGACGGAAGTGGTTCCGGAAGAGAATTACACCGTATTTGTCCACGTCCTGGACGATAACGACGAGATTGTCATACAAGCGGACGATTCGCCGCGATTGCCCACAAAATACTGGCGCTGGGGCGAATCTTATTCAACTTTTCATCGCCTTGCGCCCGAGTTCGATATGCTCGACTACAAGGTCATGGTCGGCTTGTATGTCTACGACGGGCTAAGCTTCCCCAAAGCCGAGTACCGTTTGATCAGCGTCGACGAAGAAACGCAGGAAGAAACTGAACAGATTTTCGATGCTTATACACTTGATTGGGATACCGCCAGCGAAGTTCTCGCTCTCACGCCAAGTCCCGCGCCGACATCCGAAGGCGATGACGGCGCGGCGCTGAAAACTGAGATTGCAGCGCCGCCGGGACCCTTCAAATCAGCGCAGGGCATCGAAAATTTTTGACCCGCCAAGATTCAGTCGTCAATGAAGTCCGCCCAGGCTGCGCGCATTTTTCCGGCAATGCCGGGCAACGTATCCGCGATCGTCTGCGTTTCGCCGATTGTCGCCAGGAAGTTCGCATCGCCGGACCAGCGCGGCACAACATGAAAGTGATAATGAGAGGCGATACCGGCGCCAGCGGCCGCGCCGATGTTCGCGCCGATGTTGAATCCCTGTGGCTCGGCAATTTCGCGCAGGACGCGCATAAGCCGGTTGACCATCGTCATAAGGTCTGTCAATGAGGCGCTCGTCATGTCCTCAGGCGACGACAAATGACTGATGGGCGCGACCATGCAGTGTCCATAGGTATAGGGATAGCGATTGAGCAAAGCAAAACAATGGGTTGATTTAGCAATAATATGTTCGCCGTCCGCGCCAAGTTCGGCATTCGCCAGGGAACAGAAGAGGCAGGAACTGTCCGCTCGAGCTTTGCCTTGGATGTATTCCATTCGCCAGGGCGTCCATAGTTGACGCAATAGCGCCTCCAATGCGGTATTGGCGCGGCCCGCGCCCACAAATGAATCAGCCCATCTATTCTAGCGGCGCAAGCGAGTCTGATACAATGCGAAGAACCAAGGTTACAGAAGAGGCGCCATGAGCCTTAGTGAAGAATCCTTAAGACAGCAAATGTCACGTCCGTTTCGGTACTTCGAAAGCGTGGCCAGCACCAATGATATTGCCAAATCCTGGCTCATGGCAGGCGCGCCGGAGTTGGCCAGCGTCATCGCCGATGAGCAGCGGCATGGACGGGGACGCAAAGGACGAGTTTGGCATACGCCGCTAGGTCGCGCTCTGGCGCTCACCGTCATCTTGCGCCCGCCGGCGCGTTATCTGCCGCGTGTCAACATGATAGGCGCCTTGAGCGTATTTGACCTGGCGCAAAGAGTCGGATGCGGCGAAATTGGCATCAAGTGGCCGAACGATGTGCTCGTCCAGGGGAAAAAGCTGAGCGGCGTGCTGCCCGAAGCAATCTGGGAAGATGGCGAGCTTGTTGGCGTCGCCCTCGGGATCGGTGTAAATGTGCGAATGGAATTCCAAGGGACGGAACTGGCGAACCGGGCGATCAGTTTGGAGGATGCCGCTGCCAAGCGTTTGGATCGCGCAGAACTGACCGCGCTGCTTCTCCAAAGTGTTGAATACTGGTATCGGCTGATCGACGGGGAAGAGGTCTTCACGACCTGGAGAACCCGGCTCAATCTGCTGCAATCGCCGGTGCAGATAGACGATCTGAAGGGGATTGCGCTTGACGTGACGGCAGACGGCGAATTGCTGTTGCAAGACGAGCGCGCGAAGATACACCGGATTAGCTCCGGCGCAATTTCCGCAGTCGCTGAGGGTTAGAGGCATTTGATGAGCCGGATACGCTTCGAGTGGAACATCGAATCGGAGAAGATTGACCGATCCGATAGCGAAGATCGGCAGGCCAAACAGCGCCGAAGGCGCAACTTGCTGCGCCTGCAAATCCTGGTTGGGCTTTTCCTTCTGGCGCTATCGCTCGGCGCTCTTATCGTCAGACAAAGGCTGATCGATGTCCGCAACGAAGTCGCTCAGCTGCTGCAAGACACGGTCAAGGCGGAAGTCGCAGCGATAAGGATTGGCGATCGCCAAACCTTCCGGCAGATTCAGGCGAGCGAAGATCAAGCCTGGCTGCAAGCCCAGAATGCCCTTTTTCAGCAATATGGCGACATGAAGACATCCGGCCGTATTGAATTGACCGGCGACATCCTGGATGTCTTTGTAGAAGACGAGCGCGCGCGCGTCCTGGTCCAGGAAAACATTGACGGCCTGCCCTACAGCAGACTCTGGTTCTACCACCGCGATAGCCGGGGCTGGAGGCATACGGCGCCGGATCTCGCCCTTTGGGGCGAGCAGCGGCAGCTGCAGGCGGACGGCGTTCTGGTCAAGTATCGCGCTGTCGATGAGAGGCTCGCAGCTCAATTGGCGGAGGCAGCAGCCGGCTGGATCCGGCGCGGCTGCGACTTGCTCGACTGTGGCAACCTGCCGGATTTGACCGCGCATATCGTGATTGACACCGACGAGGCAGTCGAATGGGCGGACGAGCGCGCGTTTCAACTCCGTCTGCGATCGCCATATCTCGGCATCGCCCGCGCCGATTTGCCTCTTGATGGCGCGCTGCGATTGGGTGTCGGCGGGCTTCTGGCGGAGCGGATCGTCCAAGCCCATGCGCCCAATTTGCAGGCGACCTATCCCTACGACAGTTATTTTCTGCGCAGCGCGGCGGTCGCCTGGCTGAGAGAATACATGACGCAAATCGCGGGCGACAGCGCTCTCATTCGATCCCTGACGGAGCATTACGGCGTCGACAAAGCGCCGCTGCTCTTATCCGCTCTTACAAACACGGGCGATATGTCAAGCATTCTCCAGGTCGATTCAACGATTGAAGTGCATACATTGGACTGGCGCGATTTCATCGCCTGGCGATTGCGCGCTGAAACGGAATTGCTCGCCGCCGGAGCGCAGGATCTTTGGCTCGCCTTATACGATACGGGCGACGAATCCGTTCGCCTGCTCGCCTATGAGCGCTACAGCCGGAATCAACGCGGGATCCAGTACCGGGTCCTGAACACGGCGCTGCGACTGAAAGATGACGGGGCGCCGCAGTTGCTTGCGACCGTGGACGTCAGCTATGCCGGTCAGCGCGAAGAGCAGACCATTTTGTTTAATCTGGCGCGAGATGTTTGGAAGCGGGCAAGCTAAAAGGGCCTGAACCAGGGTTACTATCGCGGGGCTTCATCACGCCGTTTCACAGGCGATCCAGCTGATAAGTCGCTAAATGAAAGCGAGGCCGTCGCTTTTGCAGCGCCGGCCTCGGTCGGCATTCCTTAGCGTTTTAATGCGGCGCTTATTCGTCGCCGCCCATACCCATGGCCGCGTCACGCAGCACGACAATAAAGGCGAGCGCGTGGCCAAATATGATATGGCCATAGAAGCTAGGTCCGATAGAAAGCTGCAGCACATCGCCACCACTGACCGCCGGCATAATTATGTTGCCGCCGATGATCCACCAGATTAATCCATAAATCAATCCGCCCACGACGATATTGACCAATGGATTGCCCAGGTTCACGTACTGCACGAAGATGCCAGTATACAACGCGCCGATCACAATGCTGATAATGATATGGAGGATAAAGCCGATGAACGCGTCCGCGCCTATCATCCCCCCAACCATGTCTTGCATTCCCCCGCCCATATAGGCAAGGAAAATGTAACCGGCGATGACGCCGGGTATGACTCCCCTTCTCATATCGTCTGTATTCATTAGGATCCTCCTAAAATACTATGGGCTGCGATGGCGCTTCCGCGGTGAAAAGATACTTACTATTAGGCAAGATTCATAAACCTTGCCCGCGTCAGTTGTCTACATTATATACAAAGATATGGATGCGGCAAGGATACGGCGCGTGAATTTCCAAATCCGAGCGCCCGACGCCACTGCAGAGCGCCTGAATATTGACGATTCTCCCGCTTGAAAAATCTCCAGCAAGTGGCTTGGACGTCCGATTACCACTTTGGCGCGGCACGTTTTTTACGGGATGCGCCGCCAACATTGCCGCCGCGTTGAAGTGGCGTATCCGAGGCCGCTATGTTAGAATGTTTATACACAATCGCGAGGCCGGAACACTGGGAAACCGGCAGGTCAAGACGCTTGATGAAAGGTCGCCAGCCGCGGCTTGTTTCCGGTGATTGCAGAGCCGGTCTTTCCTGCGAATCTGAGTTTTGGCCGGGCTGATTCGATTGTAGTGACGCCGAAGGCGAAAGGAGAATGCGGTCAGTCGCCCCGCTGATTGGCCGCTGTCTATGGACAGTTTCGACATGAGCGCTTCAGAAGAATACTCGGGCACCGTTCGCACCGTCACCATCAACGAAGAAATGCGCGGCAGTTATCTCAGCTATGCCATGAGCGTGATTGTCGCGCGCGCATTGCCGGATGCGCGCGACGGATTGAAGCCGGTTCATCGTCGCATCCTCTTCGCCATGCACGACATGGGACTGCGTCCCGGAACCGCCTACAAGAAGAGCGCCCGCCTGGTCGGCGAAGTGATGGGTAAATATCATCCGCACGGCGACCAGGCGATCTATGACGCCATGGCGCGTTTGGCGCAGGATTTTTCTTTGCGCTATCCCCTGGTGGACGGTCAAGGCAACTTCGGCAGCCAGGATGGCGACCGACCGGCGGCGATGCGATACACCGAAGCGCGCATGGCGAATATCGCCGGCGAAATGCTGACCGATATCAACATGAACACGGTGGATTTCGCCGAAAACTATGACGGCACGCAAGAAGAACCCACTGTGCTGCCGGCGCGGCTGCCCAATCTTCTGCTAAATGGCGCCAGCGGCATCGCCGTCGGCATGGCAACTAACGTTCCCCCCCACAATTTGCGTGAACTGTCCGAGGCCATTAACTACCTCATCGACAATTATGCTGAACTCGAATCGGTGACCGTGGATGACATGATGCGCTTCGTCAAGGGCCCTGATTTTCCCACGGGCGCAACCATTGTCGTGGGCGATGACCTGAAAGAAGCCTATGCCTTTGGCAAAGGCCGCGTTGTCGTCCGCTCGAGCGAAGTATTTGAAGAGGGCAGCGGGGGCGCGACAAATATTGTCTTCACGTCAATCCCTTACCAGGTAAGCAAGTCCGCCATCATTGAAAGAATTGTGGCGCTTGTGCGCGAGGGAAGGATTGAAGCCATCCGCGACTTGCGCGACGAGTCCGACCGCGATGGCTTGCGCCTGGTGGTGGAGCTGAAAAGGCACGCTCAACCGCAGCGGGTCCTGAATCAGTTATTCAAATTCACCCAGTTGCAAAGCGTATACAGCATTCAGATGCTGGCTCTGGTCAATGGAGAGCCGCGGAACCTGAGCTTGAAGCGCTGCCTGCAGATTTATATTGAACATCGCTACGATGTCATCGTGCGCCGTTCAGAGCATGATCTAGCGCGTCAGCGCGCGCGCGCCCATGTCTTGAGCGGTCTGCTGACTGCGGTTTCCAATATCGACGCCGTGATTCAAACGATCCGCAATTCTGCTGACGTCGAGGCGGCGCGCGCCCAACTGATGTCCGGCTTTGAATTGGACGAGATCCAAGCCAACGCCATCCTCGATATGCAATTGAGGCGCTTGGCCGCGCTGGAAAGGCAGAAACTCCAAGATGAAGCGGACGAGGTGCAGGCGCGCATCGATTATCTGGTGAACCTGCTGGATTCGCCACAGCAGATCCTCGGGCTGATTCGGGATGACATAGAGGACATCGCCGACAAATACGGCGATGAGCGCAAGACGACTGTCATCTACGGCAATGTTGATCTGGATGAGGGCGATCTCTATCGCAAGGAAAATGTGGTCATTTCCTTGACCGAGAACGGTTATATTAAACGGGTGGCCGCGCGTCACTACAGGGAGCAGCGCCGCGGCGGCAAGGGTATGCGCGGCATGGAAATCAAAGATGATGACCGACTGATGGACGTCTTCTTTGCGCATAGCCACGATACGATCCTCTTCTTTAGCGACCGCGGCAAGGTCTACACCTGTTCCGCCTACGAAATATCCGAAACGCAGCGCGACAAGCGCGGAATTTTGATTCAAAGTCTGCTTCCCTTGGAGGGTGGCGAGAAGATCACCGCCATCCTCGCCTTGAACGACCAGCAGGCGCAGCAAGAATCAGGCTGCTTCGCGCTAGCGACCAGCCAGGGGCGGATAAAACGCGTCGCGCAAGGCGAGTTTCTCGATGTGCGCTACAGCGGCCTGATCGCTATGAACGTGCTGGAAGGCGATTCCTTGCGCTGGGTGAAATGGACCACCGGCGATCAACAGATCGTGATGGCCTCCGCCGATGGACAGAGTATTCTGTTTCACGAGGACGAGGTCCGTGTGATGGGCCGGCAAGCGGCGGGCGTAATGGGCATGGCGCTGCGCGGCAATGACGAAGTGGCGGGCATGGACGTTGTCGTGCCCGGCATGCACAGTCATGTACTTGTTGTAACCAGGAATGGCTATGGCAAGCGCACGCCTCTCAGCAGGTATTCCGAGCAACGGCGCAACGGTTTCGGCGTCCGCACCTTGAAGCGCAACGATCGGACCGGACCGGTCGTCGCCGTGCGCTGCATCCGCGAAGAGGACGATATCATGTTCATCTCTCGCAACGGTGTCATGCTGATTTCCAAGAAGGGCATTGTATTGCGCACGCAGCTTTCACAGATCCGTGAAACTGGCCGCAATGCGCAGGGCGTCAAACTGATGAACCTTGAGGACAATGACGAGGTCGCCGGGATTGCCATTGTCGGCGAAGACGTTGACGATGACTTTGAACAAGACGCGCCGGACGGCGCGAACCATTCAATACACAATGGCAAGCAATGAGCCCTGCGCGGGAATCTCGGCGCTATGGCAGCCGGGCCGCGCCGGCGGCCCGCGATTGAATTTATGCGCAAGAAGCCAAAAGCCACAAAAAAGGCGCCGCTCGAATGCGGCGCCTTTGCATTGGCGTTGCTAAATAATGTGCAGGCGGATTACTCTTCGGCCTCTTCCTCAGCGCCCTCAGCCTCTTCGCCCTCTTCACCCTCGAGTTCACCCTCGCCATCTTCCAACTCGTCCTCAGCGCGGGCTGCCGCCGGCTGGACAATTTTGGCAAGCATTTCGTTCGGATCGTTGTGCACGGTGACATTTTCCCCGAAGGACAAGTCCTTCACCAGCACTTCCGCGCCCAACTCGGTCAACGGGGACAGGTCAATCACGATGCTATCGCGGATATCACTGGGGTAAACCTCCAATGTGAGCGAGCTCCGGCCGGTAATGAGGATGCCTTCGCGAGCGGCAACAACCGGGCTTTGGCCTTCCATCAAAATCGGCACCTCAACGTTGATTCGCTGTGACTGGTCAACCGCGAGGAAGTCCACGTGCAAGATGTCGCCCGCGACGACATCGCGTTGCACCTCTCGCGCAAGCGACGGATAACTTTGACCATCCACATCAATGTCAATCAAATTGGTACCACCGGCATTCATCAATGTGAGCTCGATGGAGCGATAGGGAAACTGCACGCTTACCGGCGCAGTCGATGGGCCATACAATATGCCCGGCACATAACCTTCCCGCCGCAATTGACGATTCTTCTTGCCCCGCGCCTGGCGCAGTTCGGCGGCGAGTTGAAACTCTGCCATATTCAAATTCTCCTTGAACACTTTCTGATGCTCGCGACTCGGCAGGCAGGCTGCCCTGCCTCGCCGTTTCTCGCTGCCCTCGTGGCGGCTTGCAACGCGGCCACAGGAAAAGGCGCCGCGCTCCTTGACGGCATGGGCCTTCCAACTTGAGCGGGTAACGGGACTCGAACCCGTGACCTACTGCTTGGGAAGCAGGCGCTCTACCAACTGAGCTACACCCGCATACTGAACAGATTCTAGATTCGACCACATCCCATGTCAAGTCTGTTGGCGGCAATCTTCAGGGCAATCGCAAGTAAGTAAATGGAAAAATGCGCATCGTCTTTCGCGACATACATGCGGGCGAGCCAAGGCTCGCCCCTACGGCATAAGAGGAGACTCGGTGTACGGGCGAGCCTTGGCTCGCCCGCTCTTGCTTCAAAATGCCCAGCATATTTTGCACGACTTACTTTCATTTACTAGTGTGAACAGGCGCGCTGAATCGAAGCCTGCTGTAAAATGTACGCGTCGCAAGCGGGAGCGATGACGGACAGGGACTTCATTCCCAAGCCGGGCCGGATCTGTCGCGCGTATCGCTATTTCTTTAGTCGGGTTCAGACATTATACTTCGCCTGATTCGGTCAGAATGCAATCGACGAATTTGCCAGAAGACGCTGGTCTGGTTAAAAGGTAGAAGGTCAGAGTTAAAATTTGATTCCGCTTTTGTCCCAAATGTGGCAGGCGGTCGCGGATGATTGCTGAGGCAAGGCCCTGCCTCGATTCCGCATGCGGCAGTTTCCCCAAAAAGGTCGAGGCCTTGTTCGATGAACATGAATCAGAATCCGCGGGAGCGCAAGCTGAAGATTCTGATGCTGCTGCTATACTATCATCCCCATAGCACGGGACTCACTCATTATGTCAAGGCGGTGTCCGAAGAATTGGTTCGGCGCGGCCACGAGGTCACTGTGCTGGCTTCACGCCACACGAAGCTGACCCCCCTGGGAGAATCCACCTTCAACGGCGTAAAGGTCGTCAGACTTTGGGCGCCGATTCGCATCAGCCGCGGCCTGGTCATGCCCAGCTATCCTTGGCGTATCTTCCAATTGCTGCGGACCCACGATGTGGTGAATATTCACATACCGCTCCTGGAGACGGCGCTTGTCGCGAAACTGGCAAGCCTGGCGGGCGTAAACGTCATTGCCACACATCATGGAGACTTGATACTTCCCGCCGGGTTATTCAATCGCATGATCAGCCGCATCCTATTCGCCTTCTATCAATACCTGGCCCGGCGCGCAGCCTGCATCATTGGATATAGCGGCGATTATGCCGACAATTCTTATTATTTGCGGCCCTTTCGCGAAAAGGTGCTGCCGATCTATCCGCCGATCTCTATAGCGCAGCCCCAGCCGGAGCGCGTCTGCCAGTTGCGGCATGAATGGAGCAGCGGCGACGGGCCCTTGATTGGCTTCAGCGGACGCTTCGTGCAGGAAAAGCGGCCCGACTTGCTGATTCGCGCCTTGGAAGTAATCAACCGCAGGCATCCAACCGCGCGCATCGTGTTTGCCGGCGAATATGACATCAGATATGAAGGCACCTGGCGCCGTCACCGCCATCTTGTGCAGCAATATCGCGATCAACTCATATTCCTCGGTTTGATTAGAGACAAGCAAGAATTGGCTAACTTTTACGCCGCATGCGATGTATTGGCGCTACCGAGCGATAGCGAGTGCTTCGCCTTGGTTCAGGTCGAATCCATGCTCTGCGGGACGCCCGTCGTGATGACGGATGTGCCGGGCGGTCGCGTGCCGGTGACCTTAACCGGGATGGGTAAACTGGCGCAGGCGGGCAATTGGAAATCTATCGGCGAGACGACCCTTCATGTGCTCGAGAACCTGGCGAGCTTCCGCAAGCCCAGAGCCGAAATCGCCAAGATCTTCTCATTTGACAATACAATTGACAATTATGAGGCATTGTTCTGCAAATACGCGCGGCGACATGGACGCGACGGCATTGACTGAGGCCCCGTGCGGGACTATACAACTAGGAACTGACTGCGATGCCACACCCTCCGAACGCGCCAATCGAGCATGAGCAAAGTGACCGGACCGGGCATGGCCCGCCGTCGGCTTCAAGCAGCGAGGCGCGCGCATTTGAGGAGCTCTCTCTGCTTGAGCTCCTGGCTCGCTTCGTGGCGGAGCCGGGCAGCACCTGGCGCAAACTCCGGAAAGCGAGCCGGGGGCGCCGCCAGCAATTGGAGAATATCCCGGCGCCGCTCAAGGTCGACAAGGAGATCGCGGCGCCAGCCCGCGGGCAATTCGCCTGGAAGATGCCGGTTGCGCCTTCCGTCACGCGCGAGCGCGCGCAACTCGGCTTATATGCCGCCGCCCTGCTCTTCGCCTTGACCGGTACGGCCACGCTGCTCGCTGGCAGCGGTCAAAGCTGGATGGGACAAGAAGCGCTGTACGCCGGCGCTCCCTATCTGTGGCTGGCATTCTTCCTGTGGCTGTTCGCCGAGCTCTTCGGCAATTGGCCGCAGCTTAAGGCCTGGTGGGGAGGGCTGGATCGTCTTCGCCAATGGATTTGGATGGCGCGGACGATTCCCGTCTTCATCGCGCTTTCGGGTCTATACACGCTCGCCCTGGCCATGGGCGAAGCGCCCGCTCCAATTTTCGATTTGATCCAGACGGCAGCCCGGCAATTGCTCGTCAGTGGTCTGGCGCTTTTCATTGTGGAACTCTTCGCCTGGCGGGCGCGGGCGAGCGAGATCTCCAGCCGGGACGCGGAGCGCGGCTGCGATGCCCAAGCGGACGAGCCGATCGCGCGCCGCGAGCACATTAACCGCCCGTTTTCGAAGCTGACTTCGCAGGTCGCGCATATTGCCATTGCCGTCATCTGCAGTCTGGCCGTTTGGCTCGGCACATCCGGCAACCGGTTTCCGCCGCAGATCATATTGCTCTGGCTTATCAGCGCAGCCTTGTGGGCGCTGGTCTTCGCGCCGGCGAACTGGAGCTTCTTCGACTGGATGAGCGCATGCGTCGACAGCTTTCGCCGACGCAATTGGTCTCAGGGCCGCTGGGCATTGCTGGGCTTCGCAGTCATTATGATCCTCGGCATGTCGTTTCGTCTGCAGCGCCTGGATGAAATCCCGGGCGAGATGACCAGCGATCATGTTGAGATTATTCTGGATGCCTACCGCGTGCATCATGGCGATCACATGCTTTTCTTTCCAAACCTCGGCGGGCGCGAACCGATCCACTACTACGCCATATCGCTGTTGGCCAGCCTGCCCGGTTTTGAATTGGACTTCATGACAATCAAGATGGTATCCGTCCTGGAAAGCCTGCTCATCTTGCCGGCCATGCTGCTATTGGGAAAAGAATTCTTCGGGGGACGCAACCGACAGTTCGGCCTCTTGCTGGGCATGCTCGCCGCAGCTCTGGTTGCCGTCAGCTATTGGCAAGCGTCAATCGCGCGCCTGGGCATGCGCGTGCCCCTGACCGCCCTGTTTACCGCCCTGCTTCTCATCTACCTTGCGCGGGCCATGCGCCGCAATCAACGTTCAGACTTCCTGAAAGCCGGGTTGTTGCTCGGCTTCAGCATGTATAGCTATCAAGCCTCGCGCATGCTCCCGGCGGTTGTTGTCGCTGGAGTTTTGTTTGCGCTCGTGTTTGGCTCGCGCACTCGGAATCAATGGCGCGCAATCATTGGAAATCTGGCGATTCTTGTTTTTATGTCCTGGATTGTGTTTCTGCCCCTGCTGCGCTACTGGCAAGAGTATCCGGATCGGTTTTGGATGCGCGCTTCAACGCGCATATTGGGCGATCAATATAGCGGCGCCACGCTAGAGGAAACGATATCGCCATTGCTGAACAATCTGCCACAGTTGCTGGCCAACACGCGCCGGGCGCTGCTTATGTTCAATTGGGAAGGGGATATTGCCTGGTTCCACGGTTTGCCGCGCCAGGCGGCAATGGATATGTATAGCGGCGCCTTTTTGATCCTGGGTCTGGCCGCCTGGCTTTCAGCCGCGCTGCGGGCGCGCGATCCGGTCATCTGGCTCATGCCCATCGTCGGGCTGATCATGCTCTTGCCCACCATCCTGTCACTGGCTCACCCGGGCGCAAACCCGAGCTTCACCCGGTCTAGCGGCGCCCTTCCCATGATTTATTTGATGGCGGCCTTGCCCCTTGCCGCCTTAGCAGATCGCCTGATGAAGCTGCTGCCGCGCCGGGCGGGACAAATGACAGCGCTGATATTCTGCGCTGCCATCGCGCTGCTTGCCAACCATCAGAACTCGATCACATACTTTGATGAGTATCCCAAACATTATGGACGGGGGACGCAGACGCATAGCGCCGCCGGCCGCATCCTGCGCGGATTTGCCCAAAGCGATGGCGCCTATGGCAATGCCTTTGTGTTGAGCCTCCCGCATTGGTGGGACCATCGCGCCGTCGGCATTGAAGCGGGACAGATGTATTGGGACAGCAATCCGACCCTCAGTCGTGTACCTGAATACATAGGGCGGGCTTACTATGATTCCAGCGAATACCGACTGCAGCCCGATCGCGATCTGCTCTTTTTCTACCCCGGGCGCAGCAACGAGATCCGCGATCAATTGGAGCGTTGGTTTCCAACTGGAAGAGAAACTCTAATATCAACCGATGTATCATCAGACAGTTTCTTCATTTATCGTGTGCCGGCGCTGGGTGAGCCGGGAATCAACAGCTTCCTGAGCGACAACGCCTAGCTGCCTGTCTGAGTTAGTGGTCAAGGGTGAGGTGAGGGTCTTGCCTGTCGGAAACATATCCGCAGAAAGTATCAACAGCAAGCGCGCCATCGCGCTTCTCCTGCTGCTGATGATTCTGATTGGCGGCGCCGTTCCGCGCTTGCTTGGGCATAATTGGGATGACTTCTCTTACGTACATCCGGACGAGCGCTTTTTGACCATACTCTTGCTGCCGCAGGTCGGCGGCAATAATGAATTCACTCGCGACGATCAGAATTATCCGGCCCTGCAGATTTTCACGCTTAGCGCTGCGTCCGATATGCGCAACCGTGACGATATTCTGGGGCTGCCGCCGGACCGGGTCGGCACACTCGCCGGCGTCCCTTCCGGCAATGCCGCGCGCCGGCTTCTTGGCGATGCTCAAACGACGACATTCTCAGATTATCGGGCGGCGGAGAATGCGCTGCTCAATGGCGAAATCGCGGCTCTGCTGGTCGACGAGCGTCAGCAGCCTCTTAACGAGACCGCGGTTCACCGACTTGACAGCCTCAGCTCGGAAACCTTGCAGGCCCTGGACTGCAAGCGGCGACATCCGGAAAGCGACGGCAGAGGCGGATATTTTGACACGCGCTGCTCGCCACTGAATCCGCACAATGCCGGACACGGTTTCTACGTCTACGGCACATTCCCGCTCTTTCTGGCGCATTTTGCCAGCGACATCTTGCGTCAAGCGACTGACGCCGGCTTGCCGCTCGTCGATTTTCAGGCCGGGCACCTCGTCTGGCGCGGCATATCGACGATCTTTGATTTGCTGACGATCTTCCTGGTCTTTGCCCTCGGCCGACGCATACACAGTTCCTGGGTCGGTCTGCTGGCCGCGCTCTTTTACGCCGCCGCGCCGCTTGCCATACAGAAGGCGCACTTCGGGACCGTAAACGCTACAACGACGTTTTTTGTTACCTTGGCGCTCTACTATGCGGTTGGCGCGCAGCAGCGAGGTAGGCTGGGCTCATTCTTCCTCTTCGGCCTGGCCTGCGGCACAGCGGTGGCCAGCCGCATCAATGTTGCGCCGCTCGCGCTTGTCATTGTTCTGGCAGCGTTATTTCAAGCTGCCCCGGCCTTTGACGCGCGCCTGAGCCAAAGGGAGCGCAGTCAGATCATCCTTCGGGGGCTGCTGGGTTTGATCCTGGCGGGGGTCGGCGCTTTCCTGGCGTTTCGATTATTTAATCCATACGCCTTCGCTGGTCCCGGCCTTCTTGATATCTTGCCCAACGAGCGCTGGGTGGAAAACTTGCAGCGGATCGGCGCGGGCGTTTCCAGCTTGCAGGACTTTCCGCCAAACTGGCACTGGGTGGCGCGCTCGCCGATTGTCCATGTCTTCAAGGACATGCTGTTTTGGGGCATGGGGCTTGGCTTCGGCATTCTAGGCTGGTTCGGTTGGTGCTGGGCCGCCTACCGCCTTCTGTGGAATCGAAAGCGCTCAACAGATTTGCTGATCTTGATCTTGTGGGTCGGCGGATACCTCTTGTGGATGAGCCGGCTGACCGCGCTGACGATTCGCTATTTCCTGCCGCTCTACGGCGCCTTGGCGATTTTGGCCGGCTGGTGCCTGATCGAGTTGCTTCAGCATGCAAGAGCCGGCAGGCGCAGTCTGCCTATAACCGCGATTCCACTCGTCCTGGCTGGCGCGCTGCTGACGGCCGTCGGCGGTTACCAGGTTTCCGCCGGGCAGGCGAATGCAACTGCTGTCACAGCTCTTTCTGTCGGCCTGGTTCTTCTGCTATTCGCAATTGTGCCGCGTTTCAGCGCAGCGCGACCGCTCGCGCTGGGCGTCTTCTCTGTTGCCTTCTCCTTGGCTTGGGGCCTGATGTTCGCAAATATCTACCGACATCAGAACACGCTCGTGCAAGGGTCGCGTTATCTCTTTGAGCGAGTCCCCGGCGATTTTGCCCTGCGCATCGAGGGCGCGGACAACACCGTGCCGCTAATTAACATCGCCGTCAATAGCACCGGAGTTGATCGGGAGCAACTGGCCGGACCGCCATTTGACCGGGCCACCCGCTACCGCGATGGCGCATCCATCAGCGTCTCTTTTCGCGCGCCGCGCAGCGGAACGGTTCACAGCATATTCGCGCCCCACCTCGGCGACCCGCTGGATGACCCGCAGCCGGAAGAGCTTGTCATCCGCATCTTCGAGCAAGGCGGCGAAAGGCCCCTATCTCAGGCTGTTTTGCGGACGAATCTATCGCGAGACAGTCATCCGCTTGGGGCGTCGTATGCCATGCCGCTCGACCCGTCCCTGCATGTGGAGGAAGGACGTAGCTACAACTTTACAGTTGAAGTCGCGCCCGGCAGCGGCGATGTCATCGGTTCCGGCTCAGTTGTGCTCAATGAAGGCGCCTGGGACAATAGCGTCACGGGGATCAATACCTGCCGCTTGCCTGACGGCCTCAGCCTGGCCGACGATCCGCCGCCGGGTTTGGCGACTGCCCGCAATTGTCAGGGCAGCCAAGCATTTTACTCTCTGGTCAATTCTGTTGATCAGATTATGTCCTTCCCGGTGGACAATCAACTGAAATACGATGACCTGTTGCGATCCCTCGATCTCGCCGATTATCTGACCATCGCCAGCAATCGCTTCTATGACACCGAACCGCGCAACCTGATGCGCTGGCCCCTGACCACGCTCTATTATGAAAAGCTATTCGCCGAGCAACTGGGCTTTGAGATTGCCGCCGTCTTCGAGGAGAGTTTCGAGCTGGGACCCTGGAAAGTGTCCGATCAGCATTTGCCCACCTATACATCCCCGGCCTGGCTGAATGAGCTGGAAGCCGATGAGTCATTCCATGTCTATGACCATCCGGCGGTCTACATTTTCAAAAAGACAAGAGACTATTCGCGGGCGAGAGTCGAAGCCGAATTATCGTCCGTGTCCCTCAAGCAATATCATGAATTGCAAAATAGCGCTGACGACGCGCAGTTGCTTGGCGTATTGAATTGGTCGGCCATGCAGGCCGACGCTGTACCAACAGCGCTCATGTTCCCGCCGGCTGATTATGAGACGCAAACGCAAGGCGGCGCCTGGTCAGAGCGATTCTTCAGCGACGCCATTGTCAACCGGAATCAGGTCTTCGGCGCGCTGGCGTGGTACTTCACGACATTTGTATTTGGCGCGCTGGCCTTTCCACTGGTCAACGCGTTGTTTCCCTCGCTGGCGGACGGCGGCTATGGCGTCAGCAAACTGGCAGGTTTGCTCATCGTCGCCTGGCTGGCATGGTCCGTATCCAGCTTGAAGATTCCAATCTGGTCGCAAGGAGGCGTCGTATTCTCGCTCGCCTTGCTGGCCCTTCTGAGCGCCAGCCTGGCGCGGGCGCGCGCAATGCGCTTCCTTCGCGAGAATTGGAGGCGACTGGCCTGGATGGAGTTGCTGACCTTCGCGGCATTTCTGTTCATGATTGGCATCCGTTTGACCAATCCTGACCTGTGGCATCCCGCCAAGGGCGGCGAAAAACCGATGGATTTCGCCTATCTGAATGGCGTCTTGCGCAGCACCACGTTTCCGCCGATTGATCCCTGGTTTGCCGGCGGTTTCATCAACTACTACTACTTCGGTTACTTCTTGCTCGGCGCGCCGGCTTTACTGCTGGGTGTGGCGCCCGCCTTCGCCTATAACCTGATGATTCCCACTGTTTTCAGCCTGACCGGCATAGGCGCCTTCTCCGCTGCTTTCAACATCCACTCGCGCTGGCGCGCGTGCGCTGACGCATCTGAATCCGGCCGGAAAAACGCTCGCCGAACAAGCAATCCCTGGGTGGCGGGACTCATGGCGCTGACGCTTTGCGTATTGCTCGGCAACCTGGATACAGTGCGGGTGTTGGGCAATGGTCTGGCGCAATTGGGCGGATATCGGTCGCCGGCCGGTCTCGAAGACTTTCTCATCGCGGAACATTTGTCTGGTCAAGACGCTATGCTCTCGCCCGAAGACCGCGCTGACTTGAGCCGCCGGGCTGCGGAATCTCATCCACTGGATAATTTGCGTTACGAGATTGATCATTCGCTGTCCCTGGCAAGTGGATTGCTGCGGGGTTTCGGGCGCGCATTGGGCGGCGAAAGCTTGCCAATCCGCAGCGACCGCTGGTACTGGGGGCCATCGCGCGTCATTGCGGAAACGCCGGGCGTCGGCGGCGGCGCCATCACAGAAATGCCCTACTTCACGTTCCTGTACGGCGACTTGCATGCCCACATGATCAGCATGCCGCTGATTCTATTGACGGTTGTCAGCTTATTCAACGAGTTGGCGCTGGCTGGCCGCGACAGTCGCCGGCCGCGCGAGCGCTGGCTGGCGCTGGCTATTCTGGCCTTGACGGTGGCTGCGCTGCGGGCGACAAACACCTGGGATTGGCCCGCCATGACCCTCTTGTCCCTGGTTATCCTCGCCTACTGCTGGGCGCTGCGCTGGCGTAAGACCTTTCGTCCGCTCGAAGACCAGCGCTTCTATGCCGGCGCCGCCGCGGCGCTGACAGGCGCCGTCCTTGTCTCGTTCCTGGCGCCACAAGCCGCTTCCGGCGTCGGCGCTGAAACGGGCATTTGGATGGGCTTGCTGTCCATCCTTCAAGTTATGCTGCTTGCCGGTCTTGGCGCCGTTTTTCTGCTGCTGACCTTCCGCTATCTCTTGACGCGGGCTTCGGCTCTGGATCTGTCGGCGACAGTCGGCGGCTTCATCTTGCTCAACCTGGCGTTTGCCCTGCCCTACACATCCTGGTACGCCGCAACATATAACAGCCTGCGCCTTTGGGAGGGAGGCAAGACGCCGCTCTGGGCTTATTTCGACATTCACGGCCTCTTCCTTTTCTTGGTCCTTTCTCTGCTGCTCTGGGATACGGGGCGCTGGCTGCGCGCAACCCGTGTGAAATCACTCCTTGAATATCAGCAGCGAGCCAAAGCAACGGCGGTTCTGATCGCCGGTACATTGCTGCTGGCGCTGGCCCTGGCGCTTGCGCATTACCAAGTCGCGCTCATTGTCTTGCCGCTAATATGCTGGATCGCTCTGCTCTTTTTCAGACCCGGCCAATTCCGGGCGATGCGTTATGTTCTTCTGTTGATCGGCCTGGCTTTATCCTTGACGCTTGGTGTCGAGATCATTGTCGTCGGCGGCGATATCGGGCGCCAAAACACCGTGTTCAAGTTCTACATGCAAGTGTGGCTGCTGTTCAGCGTGGCGGGCGGTGTTGCTTTTGCAGCCCTGCTCGCGGCATCAGAGCGCTTCAACACAGCCTTGCGTTATTTGTGGTATGCGCCTTTGGTTCTGTTAATGGCGATTGCGGCGCTCTTCCCAATCATGGGAACGCGCGCCCGCTCTCTCGATCGCATGGCGCCGGACCTGCCGCTGACGCTAAATGGCATGGACTATATGACGCGTTCCAAGCATGTCGAATTCAATCGCGACAGCGGCGAAGCTGCCGAAATCGACCTCGCGATCGACCATGCATTGATCCGCTGGATGCAAGAGAATGTTCTCGGTTCACCGGTTATCATGGAGGGGCGGCGCCGGCCCAGCGAGTATCAATGGAATGGACGCTTCTCGACTATGACTGGCTTGCCTTCCGTCCTCGGTTGGAATTTCCATCAACGTCAACAGAGGACCTTCCACCCGATGGGTCAATGGGTCGACCAGCGGGAACGGAACGTTCAGCAGTTCTACCATACGCCGCACATTGATGTCGCGGTCGATATCATCAATCACTATGATGTTAAATTCATCGTTCGCAGTGGACTGGAGGAGCTGCATTCGACGCCGGAAGGCCTGGCGAAACTGGACACCATGGTTGAGAGCGGCTTGCTTTCGGTCGCCTACGCAATCGAAGGCGGCAAGATATACGCAGTCAATAACGAAGCAATAATGAGCTATCTGGAGGAGCGACATTCATGCTGCTGATTCTCGATTGGCTAACGCGGGAGGGACATATCCTCCTGTTATGGTGGCTTTGGATTGCGCTGGCCGGCATCGCCGTACTGCCACTCTGCCTGAATCTGCTCGGCGGCCTGCCGGACAAGGGTTATACCCTGGCGCGGCCAATCGGCATACTGCTGGTAACGACAGTCTATTGGCTTCTGGGAAGTTATGGCTTCCTGGAAAACTCCAGCGGGGGCATCGCGCTGTCCTGGTTTCTGGTTTTGATCGCGTCGATTGTCATTTACCGGCGTAGCGCAACGGGCAGCCGTCTGGCTGAATATTGGCGCGAAAACCGCATGCACATTTTGGCAGCCGAGCTGCTCTTCATTGCCTTGTTCTTCGCCTGGGCGCTGTATCGCGCGCATCAAAACGACATTGTCGGCACCGAGAAACCGATGGAACTGGCATTTCTTAGCGCAACCCAGCGCTCCGCGTCATTTCCGCCGCCCGATCCCTGGATGTCCGGTTACGCCATCAGCTATTACTATCTGGGGTATGTAATTTCATCCGCGCTCGCCCTCTTGGGCGGCGTCGGCAGTACGCTCAGTTTCAACCTGACGATTGCATCCCAGTTTGCGCTCACCGGTCTGGCGGCATTCGGCGTCGCTTACAATCTCCTGCGCTCGCGGGCGGTCGGGCGGATTGCGGCTAGCGCCGCCGGCGTCTTGGCGCTGCTCATGTTGACGGTTTTGGGCAATTTCCAGTTTCTTTTGATCGAGGCGCCTTATCAAACAAGGACGGGAAGCGCCGAGTATCTGGATTCTTGGGGCACACAGATGCGTTCCGGCTTGGCCGCCGCCGGCTATCAGGCGGATCCGGCGGCGAGCATAAGCCTGGATTCATCCGCATGGGATTACTGGTGGTGGTTCCGCGCCAGCCGCGTGCTGACCGATTATGACCTGGACAACAAGCCAACGGCAATTCAGCCAATCAGCGAATTTCCGGCCTTCAGCTTTCTGTTGTCGGACAATCATCCGCATGTGCTCGCCTTACCCTTCGTCGTCATGACTATAGGCCTGATGCTCAACGTTTTGCTGTTGCGCCGGCCGCCGTCAACGCTGGAAGTGGCGCTATACGGCGTCGCCATTGGCGGGCTGGTTTTCCTGAACGCCTGGGATGGGCCGATATATCTCTGTGGCTTCGTCGGCGTCGAAGCGCTGCGCCGTTTATATTCCAGTGAGCGGGGTTGGCTCAGCAGTCAGGACTGGCGTGGCATAGTTCACTTTGGCGCTTTGATCGCGCTGGCGGCCGCCATTGTCTATCTGCCATACTTCGTCGGCTTTCGTTCCCAGGCGGGCGGCATATTGCCCAACCTGATAAACCCGACATTGTTCCACCGCTTGTTTATCGCGTTTGGGCCCTTCATTGTCATTCTCGCGGCTTATTTGGCGCTGGAAAGCTGGCGCGCCCGGCGCTCACACCGGCTGAACTGGCGGCTCGGGCTGCAAGCCGGCGCCCTCGCCTTGCTGCTTTCTGCGGGGCTCATGGCCATTATCGGCGTCATCATCGCGATTGCGAATCCAAATCAGACGGCTTTCGCCAATGCTGGTCCGGTTCAAGATCTCGGCGCCTTCCTGCTAAGAGTGGCCGAACGCAGAATCAATTATGCGCTCACGTCCGTGCTGTTATTGCTCGGCATCGCTGTCGTTGTGGCGCGCCTTTTCCCCTCAGCCCGGCAGGCGCGAAAGCGTGGCGAGATTGCGGTCACCTGGATCGACCAGCCGCGGGCCAACGGCTTCGCCCTGCTGCTCATTGGCATGGGGCTGTCACTGCTCTTTTTCACCGAGTTCTTCTATTTGAAGGACAATTTCGGCGTGCGTATCAATACCGTGTTCAAGCTCAATTATCAGGCATGGGTCTTATGGAGCATCGCCAGCGCTTACGCGGTTTACAGCGTGCTATTCGACCGGGAGCTTCCCGTCCCGAATATCATCTTGCGTCTGCCGGTCGGGATCCTGATCGGTCTGTGCCTGGTCGGGGGTTTCAGCTATACCTTCACAGCAATTTACCACCGCGCCTGGCATGAAACCGGGCGCTCCAGCGAAAATGACCGGCAGCGATATGCCCCGCCCGAAAACTGGGACGGCGCGATACGCCATGTCGCTCAGGGCGCCCGCGTCGCCCCGGGCGCTGTCCTCTATTCGCGGATCATTTTGTCAGATGCCGCAGAAACCGACTTGATTCGCGCCGATCGCCGCGGAATTGTCGCCTTCGACCAGGATGCGGTCGTCATTCGCGAACCCTTGACTCTGGATGGCGCTGAGGGCTTGCTGCACGCGGATGATCAGCAGGTTATCAACTGTCTGGCTGCAAGCATCGGCAAGGCCGATGCGGTTGCGGTTGAAGCTGTGCAGCGCGCGTATGATATTGATTATGGCCGGATCGGCGCTCTGGCAGGCATACCGATCGTTCTCGGTTGGGAGAATCACGAGCGGCAGTGGCGGGGGGCCACATACCAGGAAATCGCAGGAACAAGGCGCGAGGATATTGATCGGCTCTACACCGCCGTTGACTTCGCAGACGTAGACGCCATTATAAAGCGATACGGCATCGACTATATACTGTTTGGCGCAACCGAACGGCGCCAATACGGCAGCTTGGGCGAAGAGAAGTTTCTCGATGCCCTGCCCGCCCTATGCGAAGCGGGCGAGTCAAGAATATATGCAACCGGTTGAAAATGGGGGGCATCTCGGCTGACAGCCAGGGAGTATAGTCTCAATTGATGGCGGAAGCTGACATGGCGGCAACGCAGACCGAAGAAGCGGCGGAGCGCGGCGTCTCCCTCGAAGCGCTGGCGTATATCGCTCTGGCTTTGCTTGCTTTCTGCTTGCGCCTGGCGGAACTGGACGCAGTCAACATGACTGACCGCGAGGCGCAGCTATCGCTGCAGGCCTGGCATACAGTCGAAGATGACGCGCCCGGCTCTTTCGATGTTTCGAGCAGCCCGCTAACCTATAATACGCAGTTGCTGGCGTATTCGCTGCTCGGCGCTAGCGAGTTCACTGCGCGCATCGGCCCGGCGCTGGCCGGGCTTGCGACCGTGTTCGCGCCGCTGTTGTTCCGCGGCGTATTGGGGAGGACGCGGACTTTTGTCTGGTCGACGCTCTTGGCATTGCTGACCCTGCCCATCGCCAGCTCCCGCAGCGTCGACGGCGCCGCCTTCATGATTCTGTTCGCGCTCCTCTCGGTCTGGATGATCCGCCGCTACTGGTATTCACAGCAGCCACGCGACGCCTTGTGGGCGATTGTCCCGGTAACGTTCATGGTCGGCCTGTCGAGCCCATCCGGTATCCCGCTCCTGATCGTAATGATGCTGTCGGGCTGGCTGGCGGTTTGGCGTACTGCGATGAGCGCGCCGCAGAGACTTGAACTGACCGGCGACGACATCCTGCAGCTGGCGGTTAAACGCCTGGGCGATTTTCCCTTCGCGCATGCGCTGCTCATTCCACTCCTGGTTATATTGCCGACCGCGACCTTTTTCATGCTCAATCGCGCCGGCCTCAGTACGGTGAGCCAACTTATTGAGACGGCAATTGCCGGCGTTGGGCGGAGTTTTTCCTATGATGGCGCGCCCCTCGGTTTAGCCGCCCTCGCGGCCTATGAGCCCTTGCTCATCATTTTCGCTTGTGGCGGCGCCTGGCTGCTGTGGAAGAAAGGCGATGTCACTTATGTCGATCGTTTTGCTGCCGCCTGGGCAGCCGTCGGCGCCGTCAGCCTGCTGCTCTATCCCGGCGCCGGGCCGGCGGACGCCATGTGGGTGGTAGCGCCGCTCACGCTTCTGGCCAGTTATGGCATCACGCAGCTCATGGTTAATCGGCGCGTCGTCGTCCTCTGGGCGCCGGCCGAGGACGCTGATGAGGGCGGGCAGAGAAGCGAACTTTATACGACGCGATTCTGGTGGGCAAAATGGGCGATTTCGGCCGGCATTTTACTCTGTCTGCTCATCCTTTCCGTGCAATACATGCAGGTCGCTCGCTTGATGCTTAATTTGCCGCCCACAGTCGACTGGGCCGAGGCTCTTTCAAAATTGACCGAGCCAACCTATCTGCGGCTGCTGCAGGGGCTGGGATTGCTGATGATCACAGCGATCATCACGCTGATCGTCTTCGCAATGGTAGCGAATTTCTGGGGATTGGGCACCTGCTTGCAGGGCATCGGCCTGGGATTCATGTGGCTATTGCTGTTTTCCGGCCTGGGAGGCGCCTGGCAGATCGCAGTTGCGGACGCGGCGTCGCCCAATGGCTTGTGGCGGCAGAGCGCCGCCGCCGATGACGCCTATCTATTGCGGGAGACGCTCTTCGAGCTCGCCGATCGCGCAAGCGAGGGCTTTCCACTTCTCGATCTGAACATTGTAACCGACGATGAAGGCATCATCGTTCAAGATGGCCTCGTCGCCTGGCTATTGCGAGACTTTCCCAATGCCCGTTTCTTGCCCAGCGCGGATTTGGCGGCTGGCGCGCCGATCGTCATCATGGCGGACCAGGACGACATGTCGGCGGCGCCGGCCGGCAACTACGTCGGCCAACGCTTCGTCCTGCGGCGCAAGTGGTCAATCGCGCAACTGACGCTTTGGGATATCCCGGCCTGGTGGACACAGTCGCGGCTAAGAGATGGCGCCTTGCGCGAAGAAGCGGCCATACTCTGGCTGCGTCAGGATGTGTATGATGGCATTCCAGCCCCGCTGCGAGCGGATAAGTGAGGATGAAGGCACAAGAAGGTGTACAATAAGAAGTGTCCAGCCGGCTAATGCTTAAAGGGCGGAAGTATGACGGATAATCGGGCAAACGGCAAAGCGGAAATCGATGCGATCATCGGGCGCGCCCTTGATGGCGACCAGCACAGCTACGCCCTGCTCTATGACCGATTCGCCGCGAGTTTGTATCGGCTTTGTTACAGCCTGCTCATGAATGAGCAAGACGCGGAAGATATTTTGCAGGAATCATTCATTTATGCGTTCAAGAATCTGCACCGCTTTGATTCGCGCAAGGCATCGTTGAAGACCTGGCTTTATACCATTGCGGTCAGTCGCTGCCGCAACACCTACCGCCGCAAACGCTTCCTGACCGTCGACATTACACAATGGCTGGGCATGCAGCTGAAAGCGCCGCTTTCGGAAGCGCCCGAGGCGGCTGCCATCCGTCGCGACGCGAATGAATCGATTGCGCAGGCATTGCAGGATCTGTCGCCCGGATTGCGCGAGGCCATCGTCTTGCGCTACGGGCAGGGCATGACTTATCGCGAGATTTCGGAAGTTATGGGCTGCCCGCAAAAGACGGCCGAAAGCCGTGTGCGTCTGGGACATCAGCGGTTGAGGAAGTCCTTGCAGCCAGTTGGAATGGGCTTGCTTGAAGAGTTGCTGAGGGTGCATTAGACCTTCGGCTGGGGTTGCGCGCGGCGAGATGATCAAGTTCAAGTACCGCTATTGCAAAGTCCAGATGCTGCGCTATGTCAGCGGCGACCTTTCGGATTCCGCCCGGCGGCGCGTCGCCCGATACATTGAAGAGTGCGAAGATTGTTATCGCGAATACAGGCGACAGCGCGATTTCGCCCAACAGTTGGAGCGAAGCCTGCCGAGTTTCGGCCGCCCCGACGCCCAGCGCCTGGAAAAACTTTGGGGGGCGGTAGAGCGCGATCTTCAAGCGCCGAGCAGCCGCCGCGCCTGGTTCCGAGACTTCGGCTTGCGAACCAGCATGCAGTTCAACTATGGTCTGCTGATCACCGCGATCGCCATTGCGCTGCTGCTTCCCTTGATGGTCGGCTACCATGCCTCGATCGTTGCCGCTGATGTGCCAGCCGCGCCGCGGTCCCCGCTGGTGTTCGGCGAGCTGTCAAGAGAAAACGCGGATCGGCAATTTGTCATTTCCACTTCCCAGGCGAGCTCGCGCAGGACCGGGCCTCAGTTGCAGAATACGCCGTCACCGGGCATTTGATGGTATTGCTACGCGTTCGCCTCTGCTCGTCGCGGCCTGATTAGCCATGATCACCACGCCAAATCAACAGGAAGATAACGCTCTGAGCCACATACTGTCTCGGCGGCTGACCCTGAATCGGGAATTGGCCGTCTATATAGTCATTCTGGTCCTGGCGCTGTTTTCGCGTTTCCACATGCTTGGCGATCGCGTGATGAGCCATGACGAGAGCCTGCACACGCGCTTTGCTTATAATCTGTACAACGAGGGCAACTTCCAGCATACGCCGCTGATGCACGGTCCCGTGCTCTTCCATGCCACCGCCTTTTCATTTCACCTGTTCGGAGATGACGATTTCTCCGGCCGCATATACACCGCCCTGCTCGGCGTTCTGATGGTGATGTTTCCGCTGCTCTGGCGCCGCTGGCTGGGCCGCTGGGGCGCCATGCTCGCCTCAACGATGATATTGATCTCGCCGCTGTTGCTATATTACAGCCGTTATATTCGTCACGACATTCCATCGATCTTCTTCGCCATGATCATGGTCCATTGCATCTTGATGTATATGCGGGGACCGGGACGCAGCCGCCGCCGCGGTTATTGGCTCTACCTCTTTGCCGCGGCGATGATTTTGAATCTCGGTTCCAAAGAGACGGCCTTCATTTACATCGCGATATTCGGCAGCTTCCTGCTCATCTATTTCCTGGTCCGGCTGGCGCAGCAGCGCTTCGATTTGCGCGGCAAATTCATATTCAATACGCTGATTCTCGGCATCTTGCTCGGTGGCATGATGACCTTGGGCATGTACATCGTTGTGGACATCATTCCGGCGGAAATTTTGTCCGGGCGCGGCACACCTTGGGCGAACTTGTCCGACTTGCAGCGCTCCAGTTGGGTCAGTTGGATGGCGCTGTCAATCTTGAGCGGCGCCTTCGTGCTCTTGTCGACGGCAATATACGCCTTCCGCGACCGCCTCGGGCGGATTCCCCGGCGCGAACTGCTCTTGATATTCTTGATCGCGCTGATCACCGCCGGCGGCCTCCTGTTCATCGAAGAATTGTCGCACTTCCCCAGACCGGCCGAAACCGCCGAACCAGCGCTGCCTGACGATGCAGTCGACGCCGCGTCGGCCGGCCCGGCTATTCGTTGGGCGCCGGCCCTGGCGCTATGGCTCCTCACCCTGGCCATCTCGACATACTTGATACGGGATGGGAGGAAATTGCAGAAGTCCAGCGAAGAGCCATCAGGCCTGGCGCATGACGCGCGTGGTTTGTGGCGGCAGCTCTATGACTTTCCAGAAGTGGATTTTCTCGTGCTGATCCTGACCCTGGCGCTGCCTTGGACGACCGCCTTGTTCATGCGCATGATGGGCGGCGCCAGCGCCGACTTTGCAGCCCTGGGCGAAGCAATGCCGGAAGGCCTCTACAGCTTGATCGCAGGTTTGCCCAATCTGGGCGCCGCCGAGCAAGTTGGCCAGTTCCTGGTCGGCGCCGCCGTCTTTGCGCCACTGTTCATAATATCAGTCGTAATCGGCTTAAGCTGGAATTGGAGGCGCTGGCTGATCTCCGCCGCCATATTCCATGTGATATTCGCCTTCTTTTTCACCTCGGTTTTCACAAATATCGCCGGCCTTGGCACAGGCATGATCTACAGCCTCGGCTATTGGCTGGAGCAGCAAGGCGTGCGCCGCGGCAGTCAGCCGCAGTATTATTACTTGCTGATCATCATGCCGACTTACGAATTCTTGCCCATCATCGGCAGCGTCAGCGCGATGTTCGCCGGCGTTACCGGCTACTGGAAAAGACGACGCCGCCGAATGCTTGCGCTCGAGACCGAACACGAAGGCCAGCCCGAAGTTCAGAATGAAGTTCAGAATGAAAAGAACCTCGAAACCGACAATGACAGTAGCGCCGGCGCGGCAGCATTGGCGCTGCCCAACCCCGGCGGCGAGCCGATGCGCGAGCAGGACGACGCTGTACTATCCCAATTGCCTTTCGTCCTGCTGCTTGCCTGGTGGGCGATTCTGAACCTGGTTGGCTACTCGCTCGCCGGCGAAAAGATGCCCTGGCTGGGCACGCACCTGACGACACCGCTGATCTTCATCAGCGCCTGGTACTTCGGCGGCGTCATCTCGCGCATTGACCAGGCCAAGTTGCGGTCGCATGGCTGGATCGCTCTTCTGGCGATGCCTGTCTTTCTTGTCTGCCTGGCGCAAGCGCTGGGCGCCTGGCTCATTGGAGACCCGCCTTTCCAGGGTTTGTCCAAGACCCAACTTGAGCGAACCTACGAATGGATGGCGTCGCTTTTGATCGCTCTGGGCCTCGCTTATGTTTTCCTGCGCCTGGCGCGTTCGACCAGTTGGATGCACATCCGCCGCCTCTGCGCGGCTACGCTTCTAGGATTGCTCTGCCTGGCGACCGCCCGCGCGGCCTGGATGGCGTCCTTCATCAATTACGACCTGCCCACCGAGCTGCTGGTGTATGCCCACGCCGCGCCGTCGGTAAAATGGGTGCTCGAAGATATCGAAGAGATGAGCCTGAGATTGACGGACGGCAGAGATCTAAAATTCGCCTACGACAACGAGGTGTCCTGGCCCTACAGTTGGTACTTCCGCGACTTCAATGACGCCGTATTTGTGGGCGAGAACCCGACCGTTCAGAATACCGAAGACGCCATATTTGTCGTGGTTGGGGCCGGCCACCGGGGGGACGTGGAGCCGATTCTGGAAGACCGATACTTGCGGCGCGATCACATTCGCATGTGGTGGCCGATGCAGGAATACTTTGGTTTGACGCCGCAGCGCATATTAAACGTCCTGGATTTCTCAGCCGGAAACCAGGAAGCCAATGCCCTGCGCCAAGGACTCTTTGACATCTGGTGGTCGCGCGATTATGACCGCTACGGCGCAGCGACCGGCAAGGACTTTTCACTCACAAACTGGCCAGTGTCTGACCGTATGCATGTATACATCCGCAAAGACTTCGCCGCCAAGATTTGGGAATACGGCGTCGGCGATGGCGAAGTCCCCAGCAATATCCCGACGGAAATCAACCAATGCGCTGCCAACTGGCGCTCGGTCAGCCCGTTAACGCTATTTGACACCAGCGCCGCGCCGCTGCAGAATCCGCTGGCGCTTACGGTGTCCGCCGGCGTCGTCTACGTCGCTGATGAACGGGCCCATCTGATTCAGGCATTCACGAGCGAAGGCCAGTATCTTCGCAGTTATGGGGATTCGGGCTCGTCTTCATTTAACCGGCCTAACAGCCTGGCGATACTGCCCAATGCGGATCTTTTGGTGGTCGACACCTGGAATTACCGCATACAGCGTGTTTCGCAGGATGACAGCATGCGGATGACCTGGGGCGCCGCCGCAGAATACGGCTTCGATGCGCCGTCGGATCCGTCCCACGGCTTTTGGGGACCACGCGCTGTCGTTATCGATTCTTCCGAACGCATCTACATTGCGGACACGGGCAATAAACGCATTCGCGTTTACGCGCTGGAAGGCTTGGAGGCGGTGCATCTGCAGGACATCGGCAGCGGCGGCAGCGGACCCGGGGAGTTGAACGAGCCCAGCGGCTTAGCCCTTCATTCCGACGGCAGGCTCTTCGTCGCCGATACCTGGAATCGGCGCATCGCCGTATTCGATATCAGCGGCGTTCACATGATGGATTTCCGCGTGCGCGGCTGGTACAACGATACTTTCAACCGTCCTTATCTAGCCCTCGACGAAGCGAGAGATATGCTCTATGTCAGCGACCCTGACGGCCGCCGCGTTCTGGTTCATGATGGCGCGGGGAATTGCATCGGCTCTTTCGGCGAAGAGGGCGCCTTGGCTTCACAAGGCCAGTTTGAAGATATTGGCGGCGTTGCCGTCGACCAAGAGGGCTTTGTATATGTGTCGGACTCGAGCCAAGGCGCTATATTGAAATTCCCGCCCTTCCCGCGCGAGCAAGGCGGTTGAGGCGGCGAGCAGAAAGACAGACCCGATACGCGCCGGAAATGCAGCATAACGGAGGCCGGGGCGTGCTCGCAGCCAGGGTAATCGCAACAAAATCACAATGAGCCGTTCGCCACGAAAAATGTGCAAATGTAGGGGCGTCTCGTGAGACGCCCGTTGAAAATGGCCTGCAAATTGCGGGCGTTTCAGCGAAACGCCCCTACAGATTACGAAATGTGAGGCGAAATTGTC
>JAJDUC010000119.1 GCA_022826865.1 Anaerolineae bacterium | reverse complement strand
ATTCGGATGCATGTCGGACCAAAGTTCGTCAACCACATTCTGCATCCATTCAACGCGGTTGCTGGCGAAGCCCCAAAGCACGAGATTGATTTCTTCGTCCTGGGCGCGGACGACGCCGACCGGCAGCGCCGCAAAGCCGGAGGCCGCCAGCGCGGTTGATGCCGCCTTTAAGAAGTCGCGGCGCGAAAGTTTCTTTTCAGACATCGTTATCTCCTTATCTGTCCATTGTGAGAAACTAGTTACTGCCTTTTTAATCACCGACAAGTCGCAGCTTGGCAACCGCCAATAACTTCGAGGATAATACCCTGTCAACCCACAATTGTCAAACGGATCAGCCAAATGCCGAAATCCACGATCGTCACATTGCCGCCGGAGCGCTGGAGGGAAGTCAGGCATCTGCGCTTGGAAGCGCTGCTCGACACGCCGACCGCCTTCGCCGCAAGTTACGAAGAGGAATCGGCTTTGCCTGATGAGGTCTGGATCGATCGCTTGACAACGGCCTTCGAGCGGGACGGCAATATGACGTTTTTCGCGGAAGCGGATGGGAAGCTGGTTGGCATGGCCGGGGCGAACTGGCCGGCGAGAGCCAAGCTGCGCCATGTGGCGGAAGTTTACAGCGTCTACATGTCGCCCGCGCAACGGGGCACGGGGCTGGCCTCGCGATTGCTGCAAACGCTGCTCGACGAATTGCGGCGCCTTGGCCAGATCGAGAAGGTGAGCTTGGCAGTCACTGCAGGCGCGCCAGCGCCGCTTCGGCTGTATCGGAAGCTCGGCTTTGAGATTGTCGGCAGGGCGCGGCGAGAGCTGAAGATCGACGGCCGCTATTACGACCTGCACATGATGGAATTGCACTTCTAAGCAGGGCTGAATAGATCCTGCGAAATTTTATTGGAATTCCATAGCAAAAGCGGGCGAGCCACGGGCTCGCCCCTACGATGACACGGCAAAATATTTTATTGCTTGACCGCGCCAATGGTCAGGTTGTCGAGGATTTGATTGCGGCCGGCGACGAAGATCAGCACGATCGGCAATGTAGCGATGAAAGCGCCGCCCAAGATCATGCCGTATTCGATTTTGTACAAGCCCTTGAGCGTCGCCAGGCCGACCGGATAAGTGAACTTCTCCGGCGTGCGCAGGACGATTAGAGGCCAGAGGTAGTCGTTCCAGGCCGTCAGAAATACCAGCACGCATAGTATTGACAGGGCGCCGCGCGAGAGCGGAATGCCGATGCGCCAGAAGAGTCCCCACTCGCTGGCGCCGTCGATGCGCCCGGCATCAAGCAATTCGCTCGGTATGGATACCATCGCCTGGCGCATGAAGAAAGCGCCGAATGCGCTGACCGAACTGGGCAGGATAACGCCGAGGTAATTATCCAGCAGTCCCAGGCGCACGATCATTTGAAACAGCGGCACCAGCGTCACCTGGAAGGGAATGGCGAAGGTGAAAAGCAGAAAAATGGTCAAGAAGGTTTTGCCGCGGAATTCGTATTTGGCGAAGCCCCAGCCGACCATGGAGGCGAAAAGCAAGGTCAAGGCGCTCTGGCTGACGGCGATGACCACGCTGTTGATCATTTGCCGCAGGTAGGGGATCTCCTCGCCGCTGAGGAGGCGCTCGTAATTGTTCAGGGTCGGCTCCGGCGCGAGCAGATTGATCGGCCAGGAGAAGAGTTGGCCATTGGTTTTGAATGAGCCGGTGATCATGTAGAGAAAAGGGATGCCAACCAGCAGGGCGAAGAAGAACAGGATGGCGTAGACAACTGTCGCCTCAAACAGCTTCAGATAGAGCGATTTGCGCTCGTCAGCGTCAGAGGGACGCGATAGGGCGAGTCTCATCGTCAATCCTCGCGGAAGGCGCGGATCAGGAAAAGCTGAACCACGCTCAGCACCAGAATGATGACGGCGAGCGAATAACCGATGGCGGAGGCGTAGCCCATCTTGAGTTCGCGGAAGCCGCGCGCGTAGAGGTACATGGTCATGGTCATGCCGGCATTATTGGGTCCGCCTTCCATGCCCACCAGAATCGCGGGTTCGGCAAACAAATTGTAGGAACCGATGATGGCGATGGTCAGCACGAAGGCGAGGATGGGACGCAGCAGAGGCAAGGTGACATGCCAAAATACCTGCCAACGGGTGGCGCCATCGACGCGCGCCGCCTCCTTGAGTTCTGGCGGGATATTCTGCAAGCCGACCATGAAATAGATGGCGTTGATGCCGGTCCACTTCCAGGCGCCGAGCAGGATGACCGCGGGCATGATCCAGCGCGCCTCGCGCAGCCAGCGCACATTCTCCAGCCCCAGTGGCGCCAGCAGCAAGTTGTTGATCAAGCCATATTGCTCTTCAAAGACCAGGCCAAAAATGATCCCGACAACGACGCCGGCGGTGATATTCGGCGTGAAATAGAGAAAGCGGAAAAATTCGCGAAAGCGCAGCTTGGGGCTGTGCAAGATCAACGCCAGCAGCAGCGCCAGCGGCACGATAATGAGAATGCTGCCCAAGGCGTAATAGGTGGTATTGGTCAGCGCTTTGATGAAGAGGGCGTCCTTGGTGACCAGGCGAACATAGTTGTCAAAGCCGATGAAACGGGGCGGGTTGGTGAGGCCGACCTGGCGGTAGAAGCTCAGTTGCAGCGACTGTATCACCGGGTAGAGGAAGAAGATGGCGTAACCGAGGAAGAAGGGGCTGATGAAGAGATACGGCGCGATCTTGCGGCCACGTCCAAACATGGTCGGTTCCTCAGAAGCATTACCGAAGTAGGCTTAAAAATACTGATTGGAATTCTACAGCAAGAGTGGGCGAGCCACCGGCTCGCCCGTACAACTCTTCGATTATGTAGGCGATTTCTTCCATGCGACGGCAATTGTCATTACTTGCCTGAATCTACTGCGGCGCAGGCAATGCGGCAGCGAGCTTTCGCCCGCCGCCGCAGCAATACTACGGTCTAGCTCTCGAATTCCATCTCGTCGCGGATGGTGTCCGCGATTTCCGCAAAGGCATCGGCCGGGCTGCGATTGCCATCTTTGATGTCTTGCCGCACGGCTGCCAGCAAGCTGTTCAGTTGCGAGCGGAAGGGGCTTTGCCATTGCGGCGGCGCCTCCGGTCCCACATCAGCGAAGAGGGCGCCCAGGTCTTGGCCCGAGAAGTATTCGTCAGCGGCATGCAGGCGCGCATTATCCATCGCCGGAATGTACGGCGGCCACAGTGTGGTCAATTCAAAGCGGCGCACATTGCCTTCTATCGACAACATGGAAAATTCGAGGAAGCTCAGGGCTTCTTCGACATTTTCGCTGGTCTTGACGACCGTGGCGCCGGTGCCGCCCCAGACGCTGGTGCGCCGTCCACCTTCTTCAAATGCCGGCAGGGGCGCCGCTTTCCATTTGCCTGAAAGCTCGGGCGCGTTGTCTTTGAAGAAGCCACCATACCAGTCGGCGCCGACCATGGAAATCAGTGTGCCGTCCTTAAAGGCCGCCCAAAGCGCGTCGCCCTCGGGTGGGTCGCCAGCGACGCCCTCGTCCTTCAGGGCGAGCAGCCAATCCATCAGCGCGATGGACTCTTCAGAGTCGATGGTCACTTCACCGTCGGCATTGAAGTAGTCGTGTCCTTGCTGCCGCAACAGAAGCTCGTGCAGACCGTTATGGATGTGCAGTGGAATGACATCGGGATTCTGGTCCACGATGGCGCGCCCAGCATCCACAAAATCGTCCCAGGTCACGAATTCTTGTGGATCAAAACCGGCGCCTTCCCAGACATCGGCGCGGTAATAGAGCACTACCGGCGTCAAGGCATGTTCAATGCCGTAAACTGAGCCCATGGAGGTGTAGAGCGCCTGACGCGCGGCCACCAGATTTTCGGTGTGCCCGCCTTCATCAAGCAGGGCGTTCAACTCGACGAAGCCCGGATCGCCGCCGCCGCGCAAGAAGCTGCCGAAGCGTCCCTGTTCAACATCGGCGATATCCGGCGCGCCAACGCCACCCGACTGAATCGAAATGAGCAGCCTGTCGTGCAGGTCGCCATAGGCGATCTCGATGACATTAAGCGAGAAGTCCGGATTGATCTCTTCGGCGTAGCGTTCCGCTTGCTCGCGGAACCAGCGCGCGTGTGTATTGACGAAGGCCCAGAGCTCCAGCTCTTGCGCCGCAACCGGCGCGACCGCGCTAAGGAGCAAGAGCGCAACCAAGAACAATAAGGCAACTTTCAACTTCCGCATGAGTTTCTCCTATTCGAGCTTTGAACGGTCAAACAATTCCGAGCGGATTGCCAAGGCGCGCATCCGAGGCCCGGGCAATAAGTGCTCGGCAGCAAATTATAACGACGCGGTCAATGTCGCTGCAAACTTTGCTACGACCGGTACAGGGCAATCACATCAAATTTAAATTGCGCCGATAAATGACATTTTCCCCTCAAATTATGTAATCCGTAGGGGCGTTTCAGCGGGTCGCGTAGACACTAACCTCCGCTCGCCCGTACACCGAGTCTCCTATTATGCCGTAGGGGCGAGCCGTGGCTCGCCCGCATGTATGTCGCGAAAGACAATGCGCATTTTTTCAATTTCTTGCTTGCGTTTACTTCTGTGATCTCTGTAGTTAAAGAAAAACTTGAAGCGATTGCCCTCCCAGACCGGGGGTACTGTATCAAAGTCGGT
>JAJDUC010000115.1 GCA_022826865.1 Anaerolineae bacterium | reverse complement strand
TCGCCACGAAAAATGTGCAAATGTAGGGGCGTCTCGTGAGACGCCCGTTGAATATGGCCTGCAAATTGAGGGCGTTTCAGCGAAACGCCCCTACAGATTACGAAAACTGAGGCGAAATTGTCATTTGTCAGCGCAATTTCATTTTTGTGCGATTGCCCTGGCGCTATGCTGTTTCTGTATGGGATTGGCGCTCAAACTGCGTCATAATGGACAGACATGAGGGGTAGCGAAAGAAGCCCGGATTGACCGACATCAAGCGGATTGGCGTGCTGGCGCACCCTTCTCGCCCGGATACGCACCCGGTCGCGCGCGATATCGCCAGGACCCTCTGCGCCCGCGATATCGACCACTGGGCGCACACGGTCTGGGACGAGAACAGCGTCAAGGCGGATGTTGCGAACGCCGATATCGTAATGGCGATCGGCGGCGATGGCGCCATGCTGCGCGCCGGCCGCGTCTGCGCCGAGCAAGGCGTGCCGGTGCTAGGCGTCAATATGGGCTGGCTCGGCTTCCTCACCGAAATTGAAAAACCGGAGGACTGCGCGGCCGCGCTGGAACAAGTGCTGGCGGGCGATTACTGGATCGAAAAGCGCATGCTGCTGCAGGCGACCCTGCTGGAAGAGCGGCGCAAGGTCGTCGGCTGCTATCGCGCGCTCAACGATGTCGTCATCAGCGGCAGCGTCTTCGGGCGGATGGTGCAAATCGCCGCCTACATCGACAACCATTGGGCGACCACATACAACGCCGATGCCCTGATCGTCTCGACGCCGACCGGCTCCTCCGCCTATGCGCTGGCGACGGGTGGACCCATCTTGCCGCCGGAATTGCGCAATATCCTGCTGGCGCCGATGGCGCCCCACCTGAGCATGGACCGTCCTATTGTGCTATCGCGCGGCGCCGTGGTCGATATTGAGCCGACGCCGGAAAACCGGCACCCGGTCGTCTTAACCGTCGATGGCGCGGTCACGGCCGAACTCGACGAAAACCAGCACATTCGCATTACTTCCGCCGAGCCGGAGAGCCGCTTCGTGCGCCTGCGCGATCGCAACTACTTTTACCGTTCGCTGCTGGATCGCATGGAGCCGCGCATCAACCGTCACGGTCCGCGGCGCTTGACCTTTGAAGAATGAGATGACGGGGCTGGCATGGACGAAAATATAAGCGGCGTCGCAATCGATGATCAGATGCACTTCTGCGCGCTGCATCCAGAGCGCGACACCGAGCTGCGCTGCAACCGCTGCGACCGTTACATGTGCGTTGAATGCGCCCAACGCACGCCGGTCGGCTATACCTGCCGGGAATGCGTCCGCAGCCACGCGGACAAATTTTACCAGGGCACCTTGGCGGATTACGGCATTGTCGCGGCTGTTGGCCTGGTCGGCGGCGCATTCACCGCCGGGGCGACCTTGCTGCTCGGCGGCTTCTTGATCCTGGGTTTCATCATCGCGCCGGCAATCGGCGGGGCCGTTGCCCAGTTCGCGCTGCAACTGACGGGGGGACGCCGCGGCCGCCAGAGCAGCGTCGTCTGCGCCGGCGCCGTGCTCGCCGGCGGCATCGCGGCCGCTTATCTGCTCCTCGGCGCCATCGGGCTTTTCACCCTGCTCTACCTGGGCCTGGCCGCCTCCGCCGCCTTCGCCCGCTTCAAAGTCTCGATTTAGCGCAACCCCTAGCGGCCATGCTCGAAGAACTGCGCATCCGAAACTTCGCGGTGATCGACCGGCTCGAGCTTCGCTTTGGCGCGGGCTTTAACGTCATCACCGGGGAGACCGGCGCCGGGAAGTCCATCCTAATTGATGCGGTGGAACTGCTGCTGGGCGGCCGCGCCGACCCGGCCTACGTACGCGCCGGCAGCGAGCGCAGCCAGATCGAAGGCGTCATTCGGCTGAAAGCGCCGGCCCGCGCCAGGGTCATGACGGCGCTGGAACGCGAAGACCTGGTCGATGCCGATGAACCGCATTATCTGACGATCACGCGTGAGATCAGGCTGCGCGGGCGCTCGACCGCGCGCGTCAACGGCGTCGCCGTGCGCAGCGAACTCCTCAGCGAAGTCGGCCGCGAACTCTTCGATATTCACGGACAAAGCCAGCACCTGTCTCTGTTTCGGCCGCGCCACCATATCGACTTGCTCGATCGTTACGCCGACCTGCTCGATATCCGCGCCGGCTTGGCAAAAATGGTCCGGGAGTTGACGGCGATCCAGTCCGAGCGGCGCCGGCTGCGCGACGAGGGCGACGCCCGGCGCCGCCGCGCGGATATGCTGCGGCATGAAGTCGCGGAGATTGAAGCGGCCGAGCTCGACCCGGCTGAAGAGAAGGCGCTTGAAGCGGAGCGCAATCGCCTGGCGAACAGCGAGCAACTGGCGCAATTGGCCGGGCAAGCGGCGCAATTGCTCAACGGAGACGAGCGCGGCGCGGCGGCGGTGGACAGCCTGATGGATGTTTCCGCCGCCCTGCAGCGCCTGGCGCGGATCGACAGCGAGATGGCGGCCGAGTATGAAACGGCGGAGAGCCTGGCGCAGCAAACGCAAGAACTGGCGCTGAATCTGGCGCGCTACGCCGCTGAAGTCGAGCATGACCCGCGGCGGCTGGACGAGCTTGAAGAACGGCTGGAACTCATGCGGACGCTCAAGCGGCGATACCGCGTCGCCAGCATCGCCGAGGTCATCGCCTATGCGGAAGCCGCCGCGGCTGAACTCGAAGGCATTGAAGAGGGGGGCGCGCGGCTTGAACATTTGCAGCGAGAAGAAGAGCAGCTGCTGCGTCATATCGGCGACATCAGCGCGCGTTTGAGCGCGGCGCGCGCCAAAGCCAGCCGGGCGCTGAGCGCGGCAATCATGCAGGAGCTGGCGGACCTGCGCATGGAAGGCGCGCGCTTTGAGGTGACGCTGGCGCAAGCCGAGCACCCGGCCGGCTGCATCATCGGCGACAAGCGCTACAAATTCGACGCCAAAGGCATGGACGATGTGGAGTTCATGCTGAGCGCCAACCCGGGCGAACCGCCGCGGCCCCTGGCGAAGGTCGCCTCCGGCGGTGAAGCGGCGCGCATCATGCTCGCGCTCAAGCGCGCTCTGGCGGCGGTCGATCAAACGCCCATTCTGATATTTGACGAGGTCGACCAAGGCATTGGCGGGCGCATCGGCGCTGTCGTCGGCGAGAAGCTTTGGTCCCTCTCCGCGGAGCATCAGGTGCTCTGCGTGACGCATTTGCCGCAACTGGCGAGCTACGCCGACCGGCATTTTCGGGCGCAGAAGGATCTGCGCGCCGCGCATGCCGCGACCGAAGTGCGCGCGCTGACTGGCGAAGGCGAGCGCATCGAGGAGTTGGCCGAGATGCTGGGCGCGGCCGGGGCGGCGGGTCTGGAGAGCGCGCGGGAGATCCTGGCGGCGGCGCGTGCGCGGAAGGGGATCTAAGCGCAGAGGACACAGAGGGCGCAGAGATTTGTAGGGGCGACTCTGTGAGTCGCCCGCGCTAGGTGTATAGCCTGTGTGATACAATCGGCGGCGCTTCGAACGGCGCAAAAGGTCATTACTAATGGAAATGCAAAATCTCGACTTCATTTTGAACCAGATCGACTACGGTGTTTTGACGCTTCCAAGATTTCAGCGCGGCTATGTTTGGAGACGGTCGGATGTAAGCGAATTGATGCTATCGCTGTATAAAGGCTACCCTGTCGGCCACTTTCTAGTATGGGACACCTATGCAAGTGAGCGAGATACACGAGGTGGCAATCACTTGGCATCAGGAATGAATAAGCTGCTTCTTGACGGACAGCAAAGAGTCACCTCCCTATACGGCATAATTCGCGGAAAAAAACCAGATTTCTCGGACGGTGATGAGAAAGCGTTTCGCGATCTTTACTTCAATGTTGAAGAGGAAGCGTTTGAATTCTATTCGTCTAAGATGAAGCACGATCCGTTATGGATTGCAGTAACAGAATTGATGCATCCCGAAGCGAGCATGTTTGAATTCGCTGATCGGTTTGAAAAAGAGAACCGCAAAAAATATGGCGTGAGGATTGAGAGGATTATCAAGATAAAGGGCAGGCAATTCTTTGTCGAGACCGTATCCAGTATCGACAAAACACTAGACGATGTGGTCGATATTTTCAATCGAGTCAACAGCGGCGGAACAAAGCTGACGGATGGAGACTTGGCGCTGGCGAAAATCAGCGCAAAGTATCCGGACGCCAGAGAACAAATGCAAAAGCGACTGACAAAATGGCAGAGTCACGGCTATTGGTTCAGCATGGACTGGCTGCTGCGCTGCGTCAATGCCATCGTCACCGGGCAATCAAAGTTTAATTTTGTCGCCGACGTAGGCGCCGAGGAGTTCCAAACTGGCCTATCGCAAGCTGAGAAACATATCGACTATGTATTGACTCTTATCCGGGCAAAATTGGGTTTTGTAGACACATCGGTATTGCGGAGTCATAATTCGTTTCCGGCCATGATTCGATTTTTGGCGAAAGAACAGGCGTTCCCATCAGACAAGACTCTGGACAAGCTCTTGTATTGGTATATCGCCACCTTGATGTGGGGATTCTACTCTACTTCTGTTGATTCCAGAGTACGCCAAACCCTTACCGATGTAGACGAAAACGATGACGCAGTTGGCGCGCTCATAAAACGTCTTGAGGCTACAGGCATTAACCTGCGCGTAACCCCACAGGTCTTTGATGCAGCTGAAGCGCGCAGTCGCATATTCCCGATTCTTTATATGCTAACTCGTGTAAACGATGTACCCGATTTCTGCTCGGGACTGCCGCTAAGCAAAAGCAATCCAGGCTTGATGGGTGACCTGGAGAGGCATCACATTTTTCCGAATGCGTTTCTCAGAGACAATGGCTATCCAAACCGATACCAAAGAAATGCGCTGGCCAACTTTACCTGGCTAACGAAGCCTTGCAACGTCGAAATTGGAGCAACGCCACCAGAGAAGTACTTTCCCCTCTACGAAGCCAAGCATGAAGGGGTTTTGGCAGCACACTGGATTCCAACGGACGAGCGCTTGTGGAGAGTCGAAAACTACACCGAATTCCTTGCCGAACGGCGGAAACTGCTTGCAAAGGCCGCTAACGATTTCCTCGACAAGCTATTGCTTGGCGCAATGGACAGTCCATCTCAGTCGGAATTGCCAATAGTTCCAGCTGATCGCGCTCGGCCAGTCAGCATTGATAGCGATGAAGAAGAAGCCCTCTTGAAAGAAGTAATGCATTGGATGGAATCGCTAGAACTACCTAGAGGCGAATTCGGCAAAGAACTGGTCGATTCCGACGGCAACCTCGTTGCGACACTAGACTTGGCCTGGCCCGAAGGCATTAAACAAGAATTGACTGATAGGGTCGCTCTCTTGATAGACGAAGAAGCGGAAACCATCGTTGCCGCCTCGCAATTCGGATATCGCTGCTACTCCGCAATAGAAGACTTCAAGAATTACATTCAGAATGAGATCCAGACAGCGTAGCCCCATGTAAGATTCCCCGCCAGCCGCTCGTCTTAGCAATGTACGCCCAACATCAGGAGACCCCGCCATGTCCAACCCACATGATGGCGAAGAACTGGATCAACTTTTAGACTTTATTGTAAACGCCCCCGCCGACGAAACATTGATTAAAATGGATTGCAACGACTGCTGCGAGAAAATATCCCGCTTGGCGGAACAGGTGGCCAACGGCGCCGAGCTCAGCGAGATCCTGCCGGAGATGCAAAAGTTTATGCGCTACTGGGGCGACTGTCGCGAAGAGTTTGAGGCGCTGGTGGCGGTGCTGAAACAAGAAAAAGCGCTGGAAGGCTTTGACTTTTCGGAACTAGACAACTCCTCTCTTTCATAGCAATTGAATGATAGACGCTGCGCCAAAATAAACATCCAGGTTTGACCAGCGCACAATGCCAAGTGAATGCCCCCTTCCCTCATATTGGGGATACGCCTCATATATAATGAGGGGAGGCTGGGGATGGGGGAAAGAATGAAAAAGGAACGTGTTGTCATCATAGGCTCGGGTCCGGCCGGCTTGACCGCCGCCCTCTATACCGCTCGCGCGCAGTTGGCGCCCGTGGTCATCGCCGGGGCCCAGCTGGGCGGGCAGGTCGCCATTACGCATGAGATCGAAAATTACCCCGGCTTTCCCGATGGCTTGAGCGGTCCCGAATTGGTCGAGCGCATGAAAGAACATGCCGAAAACTTCGGCGCCAAGTTCGAGTTCGACCTGGTGGAAAGCGTCGATTTCAGCCGCGGCTCGCCTTTCCTGGTCAAGACCATGGGCGAAGAATATCTAGCCGATGCCGTGATTGTGACCATCGGCGCCGATCCGCGCAAGCTGGGCGTTCCGGGCGAAATCGAATTCATTGGCGCCGGCGTCAGCTACTGCGGGACCTGCGATGGCTTCTTCTTCCGCGGCAAGGACATCGTCGTGGTCGGCGGCGGCGATTCGGCGCTGGAGGAAGGCATCTTCTTGACGCGTTTCGCCAACAGCGTCAACATCATTCACCGGCGGGACGAGCTGCGCGCTGGCGTGCAATTGCAGCAGCGCGCCTTCAACAACGAGAAGATCAGCTTCACCTGGGACAGCGTGGTCGAAGAGATCATCGGGGCGGACGATGGCGGCGTCAACGCCGTGCGCTTGAAGAACCGCGTCACTGGCGAAGAGACGACCCACCCGACAGAAGGCGTCTTCATCTTCATCGGGCACGACCCCAACAACGCCGTCTTCGGCGACCAGATCGCGCTCAACGAGAACGGTTATATCATCACCGACCAGCGCTACCGCACCAATGTGGAAGGCGTATTCGCCGCCGGCGAGATTCAGGACGAGATCTGGCGGCAAGTCGCGACATCGGTGGGCCAGGGCACTTCAGCCGCGATGGCGGCCATCCAGTGGCTCGAAGAGCATGAGGAACACTTGCAGGATTTGAACGCGCTTCCCGAAGCCCAGGCCTGAGCGCGAAGGCTTCACTTCAAGCCGGGACCCGGCACCCTGTTTGGCAGGATCGGATCGGCATCGCCTTTGTAGCGCGGATGCAGCGGCTCGATCAGTTCCCGGTTCGGCTCATGCCAGTCCTCCGGGAATGCCTTCGCCGCGAGAAAAGCCTGGATGCTCTCCGGCAGTTCAGCGTATTCCGGATAGTACCAAAGCGTGATATTAGTACGGCGCTTGTCTGAACGGTTGGCGTGCGCGGCGTGCAGCAGGCGCGCGCTGCCCATGACGACATCGCCTGCTTTCACCGGCAGATCCACCTCGCCCTCGGTCCGCTGGTAGGCAAAATGCTCGGGATTCTCCGCCTTCCCCAACTCCTCGCCATGCGCGTCCGGCAGCGCGTCATGCAGCTGATGCCGCTTCAAATGCGAACCCGGGATCAAGCGCAGGCAGCCGTTGTAGGGGGTCGTATCCACAAGATAGATCATCAGGAAACACTGGATGATCCGCGCGGTATAACTCACGGGATGATCCCAAAACCTGGCGTCCTGATGCCAGAAGAGCGGCGGGCTCTGGGGCGGCTTGCTGATGACAAATCCGCTTGACCATTTCGGTTGTTCAAATCCAAGCGCGGCCAGCGCCGCAAGAATGGGCGGATAGGCGACGAGCTGGGCCATAAACGGCTCTTCAAAGACTGAAATCAAACTGCCCTGGGAGCGATTCTCCGCGAAATGCGCAGCTGCCTGCCGCGCGATCATGGCGTCGGTGACGTCGCGCAAGCGCGCCAGCATCTCGGCATCGACGAGGTTTGGCAATAGACAAAAGCCCTTAACTTCGAGCTGCTGCCTCAAATCGCGATAATCAGTCGACATCGTCTGTCGCTCCCAAAATGGTCTGTGCAGTCATCAGTCGGGCCCGCTCCGAAGTCCGCAGGCCTTATTCAACCACCAGCAGCACATGATAGGCAACGGCCGACAACTCAATGGTGAGCAGGCTTCCCGTCTGCCCCCAGGTCATTTGCGTAGTATCGCCGAAGGCGTTGACCGAACGCGCCGGCGTCTCCCGGTCTACCGCGATACGGAGGTTGCGGCTGGGAATGGTCTCGTTGATCGGCAGGCGCGTCTCGTCACGCAGGCTGTTGACCAAATGAATCAAGGTCCGCTCCCCCTGCTGGAATGCGGTCAGGGCGAGCGTATCGCCGGCGCCCGATATACGAATCGGCTGCTCATGCCGGGCAACCAAGGCGACCGAATCGGCGATGAGATTGCGAAAGTCGCGTATCCCAAACTCCAGATAACGCGCGCCCAGGGGGATGGCAAAATACACCGTCCGGCCCGGCCCGGCGGCTTGATTGGTCAAGATCACGGGCGGACCCAATTCATTGCCCAGGGGTCCATAGTGCACTTCGGAGGCGCCACCGACATAGGCGGCGACTGTGGCCTCCGCCGCTTCGACGCCCACCTGCATGCCGATGGTGGGAATGCGTTTGCCGGCCGGCACAGCGGTCGGCAGATCATGTTCAGTAGCCATTTGCATATAAATGTCGAGTTCAAAGGGCAAGCGCTCTCCGCTGTATTCGATCCCGAAAACAGCCGACAGATCGTCGGCGTCGGCGCGCTGCCCGGTCTCGTCGTATTGGGCCGATTCATAAGAAGCGATAACGCCGCCGCCCGCCGCCGCGAACCGCCGAATAATCGCCTTGCTCTCGGCGGAAAGACAACTGGCATTGGGCAATACCAGAACGCGATACTGCGAGAGTCGCGCCTCGAGGTCGGCTTCGCTGATGACGTCAAACAGGATCTTCTCCTGCAGCAGGGCTTTGGCGAAACCCTTGAGCTCGCTGATATGCGCCGGCGCGCCCTCGCGATAGTCAAAGCGTTCGACCGTCCTGCCCGAAAAGAGCAGCGCGACATAGGGGATGCTTTGCCGATCGCGCAGATAGGGCGCCAGCGCCTTGGCTTCGGCGAAACGCGCATAGACCTGATCCCACGCCGCCTGATCCACTTGATCGGGATAGTAGCGCGCGAAGAGCAGCGAAGCGTTGTTCGCCAGCAATTCCGCCGTCGACAGGCGCAGTTCCGTTTCCCCCAAACCATAAAGGTCGAAGGGCGATTGCGCCATCATGCTCAGGACGAGAATTTGCTTGCCTTTGGCCAGCGACTGCACATAACGCATAGCCAGGCCATACCACCACAGGGGTTCGCCGACGCTGGCGCGATAGAGCTCCATGTGCACAATGTCGCCGGTTTCAGCCGTCCGCGCCATGTCATCGGCATGCGCCATCGGCACGTGCCAACTCACGCCGAAGCGCTCACGGTAGTAAGAGCGAACCGGCGGCCCGCCGGTGAAGCGCTGCGCCGCATCGCTCAAATTGGCCAAAGGGAAGGCGCCTTGGAAGAAGACGCAGCGATCAGGCCGCTTGGCGGCCACATAGAGCGCGCGCCGCCACTCGGCAATCTGATCATAACGCCAGGCGAGAAAACTCTGGAAAACCGGATCGTCCCAGCGCTCTTCCCGCGGCATGGGGACGCCGAAATCGGCTTCAAAGGCGCGCTGGCAGGCCGGGCTGGCCGACCAACTCTGAAAGCTCGGCTCGTCAAAGTAGAAGCCGTCCACTTCGTAATTATCCGCAATTTCGCGGACGATAGCGGCGAAGTAATCGCGATAGGGGCTGAGCGGATCCATCGCCACCGAGTTATAATGCGCGTCCCAGGAGGTGACGCGGCCGTCGGCCTTGCGCTGGGCCCAATCCGGATGCTCAAAATAGAGATCGCGATTTCCCCAAATCGACGCCAGATAAGCGACGACTTTCTGCCCATTGGCATGCGCCGCTTCAATCGACTCACGCAGCAAGTCCCGCTCGCCCAGGCCCGGATAATGCGGGGCGATGCCGCTCTGATAGAAAGCGGCGCCGCCCGGGTAGTAGCCGGTGGAAAAGACGACCAGGGTATTGGCATCGCCGCGATGCGTCTCGTCGACTATGCCGCTGATGTCGATCGTCGCCACATCCGCCGCCGGAAACTCCAGTGTCACGGCGCGGATTTGCTCCTCCCACCATTTGGGCATCTCTACTCCTCCGAGGACTTGAGTCGTTCAAAGAAAGATACTGAGAATTGCAATGCCGCTATTCTATGCCCGGCCCTTGTTGCCTCAAAAGCAATTGAAGGCGAGACAGATTTGTACATGGCAGACGTGGATTAGCCGCCTCAGGAAGCGACCCCGCACCAATCGACCGCCATGCGCGCCAGCACGCGCGCGCAGTCAATCACCTGCTCGAACTCGATGTATTCGTCCGTGCTGTGGATCATGGCGCCGGATGGGCCGAAAAGCACGGAGGGCGTGTTTCCGTAGAGCACGGTCAAGCGCAGGTCGCAGCCGCCGGCACCAGCCACCTGCACATTGCGGCCGGTCACCGACTTCGCCGCTGCGCTCAGCGTATGCACCATCGGATGATTCGG
Organism: Anaerolineae bacterium; assembly: GCA_022826865.1. Taxonomy (GTDB): domain Bacteria; phylum Chloroflexota; class Anaerolineae; order Aggregatilineales; family Phototrophicaceae; genus UBA6055. The sequence continues at coordinate 30,977 of JAJDUC010000115.1, read as the reverse complement.
GTCGATCTCGGCGGCATCGAACCACAATCCAAACCATTCGATCTGCAGCGGATGCGCGTTGAACCAGCTGTCTTTCTGCGACCATTCCATGATGTATTGCCGGAAGTCCGCCTTGATCTCATGGATATCCTCGCCGGGCAGGCATTCAATCGTGCCTTCGAGGATCGCCTGGGAAGCGACCGTCGACGGCCATTCGCCCGCTTGTATCTTGCAGATGCCGGTCGGCACTTTGGTGTTATAGGCCTCGTCATAAAGCGGGTGCGATACGACCGACTCGCGCATGATCGAATATGCCTCAACCGCGTGGAAAACCTCAAAAGCCTTGTTGATCGGGTTCGTCAACTCATGTTTGTATTCGACGCCGCCCTCTTGACCCGGCACGGTAATGCGGAAGAACTGCGCGCCGCGGTTGGACACCGAGAGCCGGTCCATCCCGGTCGGCTCTGTGAAGATGCAGGCGTCGGCATTGTGGCCGCGCAAGACCGTCGCCAGCGTCCCGTTGCCGCCGGCTTCTTCATCAACGACGCAATCGACCATCAGATCGCCCGCCAGCTTGACGCCGGCTGTTTGCAGTGCCATCACGCACAGGACATTGCTGACGACGCCGCCTTTCATATCGGCGCTGCCCCGTCCATAGACCTTGCCATCGACATACTCGCCGCTCCAGGGACCATGCTCCCACAATTCGGGCGGGCCGATCGGCACGACATCGACATGTCCGTTCAGCTTCAGAGATCGGCCAGCGCCGGCGCCGCGGTAGATGCCGACCACGTTGGGCCGTTCGGCGTAGGACCAGCCGGTCGGCACGTAGGCGGGATGGGCGGCAAGCTCATCGTCATCCGGAATCCAGCGGTCCACATCCAGGTTGAGCGCGTTGAGCTTGCGCTCAAGCAAGTCCATGCAGGGTTTCTCCGCGCCTTCGAGCGAGGGAATCCGCACCAGTTCCTGCAGCAAGTTCAGGGCCTCGGCGCGGTGCTTTTCAATAGCTTGGTCGATCTGCTCGTAGAGCATTGGCTCTTATCCTTTCACAGCGCCAAAAGTCAGGGCGGAGATGAAATAGCGGCGCACGATCAACGCGAAGATCACAACCGGCAGCGTGCCGATCGTCGCCGTCGCGAACATCGGCCCCCACTTGATGCCGGAGTGCGTCATGAAGAAGGCGATCGTCGTCGGCATCGTGCGCGCGTTGGTCGAGGTCAGGAAGAAGGCCAGGCTGAATTCATTCCAGACGCCAATGAATATGAGGATCGCCGTCGCCGCGACCCCGCCCGCCATCAGCGGCAGCGTGATCAAGCGAAAGGCTTTAAAGCGCGAGGCGCCATCCACCATCGCCGATTCCTCCAGCTCGACCGGGATCCCCTCCACGAAGCCGCGCATCATCCAGATCGCATAAGGCACATTCCAAAGCAGGTAGACAACAATCAAGAAGATATGCGTGTCGAACAGATCCAGCGAGCGCGCGATGAAGAAAAGCGCGAAGACGATCGAGATGCCCGGCACCATCTGCAAAAAGAGGAAGCCATAGGCGATGCCCTCTTTGTTGCGGAATCGGAAACGGGCGAAGCTGTAAGTGGCCGGTATGGAGATGAGGATCGTCAGAAGTGTGCTGCAAACCGCGATGATGGTGCTGTTCTTCATGTAAAAGAGGATGTGCATGTCGTTGAAGATATTCTCGAAGTGCTCCAGCGTCGGCGTAAAACCCCAGAAAATCGGCGGATAGGCGAAGGTCTCCAGCCGGGACTTAAAGGCCGAGCTCACCATGAACAAATAAGGGAAGAGGAAAACAAGAACCACAAATATGGTCAGGATATCCAGCAAGCGGGAACCGGTGATTGAACGCAGATTGGGCTTCATCGCCTCAAGCCTCGAATTTGATGCGCTCGCGCGCTTTGATTAGGATGACGGTCAGCGAGACGATGATGACAATCAGCATCACGCTGGCCGCCGAGCCCCGCCCCACATCGCGCTGCACCAGCGTCGTGCGATAGACGTAAAGGGGCAAAGTTGTGGTGGTCGTGCCCGGCCCGCCCGCGAACATAACAAATATCACATCGAATAATCGCAGCACATCCATGAATCGCAGGATCAATGTGGTCAGCACAAGGGGCAGCATGAGCGGAAGCGTGATTAGTGTGAAAGATTGCCAGCGCGAGGCGCCGTCCACCCGCGCCGCCTCAAAGGGTTCGACCGGCAAAGTCTGCAAGCCGGCCAACAGAATCAAGATGAAGAAAGGCGTCCATTCCCAAACATCAACCAGGATGACCGCCAGCAGCGCCAAGTCCTTGCCATACCAGTTGTGGCGTATGCCTGTCAGGATATCAAAGAAATAGTTGACGAGCCCGTCGTAGGAAAAATAGAGCCGCCCGATCAAACCAACCATTGATGGCATCAACACAATTGGGATGACCAGCACGGCGGTGAAAAGCGAATTGCCGCGCATCTTGCGGTTGAGCAGCAGGGCGATGGCGAAGCCCAGCAGCAACTCCGGAATCAGCGTGCCCAGCAAGTAGGTGACCGTCACGCGCAAGGTCGCCCAGAAGGTGCTGTGCTGATTCGTCAGCAGCCACTGATAATTTTGCAGGCCGACGGTCTCGGCATTGCGAAAGGGCTCGCCGAAGGTCAATTTGACCGTGCTGAGCTGCAAGAGCGAAAAGGCGCTATAGGCGGCAATCGTAAAAACCACCGCGAAAGCGGGCAGAATGAGAACCGCCGGCGCCAACCATTCTGGCCGGCGCCGGGGAATTGTATTCCGGGCTGTCATAATAGCTTGTCCGAATGGCGGCGGACGATTGCGCTTTCCACCCGCCACCATCGGTTTGGCTTAGTCGTCGGCAAGCACTTCGGAGACTTGCGCCTGCATGCTGCTGATGGCTTCGTCGACGCTGATTTCGCCGATGAAGGCGCGCGCGCCTTCGATTCCCATGATCTCGCTGACCTGGCTCCATTTCGGTGTGGGCAGCACAACGCTCAAGCCGAGTTCGCCCAGGGCGGCCGCCTGCTGCAAGGCATCCAGCGTCGCCTGGTAGTAGGGGTTCGCCGCCTGACGGTCCGGGTCGCCCAGCGCCGACTCGCGCGAGACGATGCCGCCATTGGCCAGGTAATCGTCCTGCAGGCCTTCGCTAGTCAGATAAGCGATGAAGGCCCAGGTCGCTTCCTTGACATCGGAGTCGTCCATCATGGCGAATGACCAGCCCCATACGCCGGAGAAGGCGCCGGCGGGCCCGGCCGGCAGCTCGCTGTAGCCCGTCATACCCGCGACAAGCGATTTATCCGGGTTCTCCACTTCGGGCGCGGCCGCCGATGCCTCAATCATGATGGCGGCGCGGCCGAGCATGAAGGCGTCCCAGGCTTCGGGGAAGGAGAAGGACTCCACGCCAACCGGTCCGTATTGCCAGAGGTCGCGGATGTATTCCAGCGATGCCGCTGTGCCGGGCGCGTCCAGCGCAACCTCGCCCGTCTCCGGATCGACCATCATGCCGCCGAAGGGCGCAAGGAAGATCGACCACATATATGTGAATTCCCAACCCAGGCGGGCGCGATAGGAGATGCCATGCACACCGTCCACATTGTCGCTGAAGTAGGCCGCGGCTTCCATCACCTCGTCATAAGTGGTCGGCACATCAATGCCGTGTTCTTCAAAGAGGTCCTGGCGATAGAACATGAAGACGGTCTCGCCGGCGAAGGGGATGCCGTAGTGCATGCCGTCGTCCCACAGGAACATGTCGCGGTAGGCTTGCAGGATGTCTTCATAGTTGAACCAATCCGGCGTAATGTCGGATTCGATCCAGGGTTCCAGCGGCGTCGCATAACCGCTCGACGCCACATGGGCATTCCATTCGATCGCCGTCATCATGGCGTCATAACTGGCGGATTCGGCCGAAACTTCCAGCAAGCGGCGCTGGCCGAGCTGGCCCTCTTCCATTTCATCGAGCACAACCGTGATGCCGGTCAACTCTTCAAAACGGGGGATCATCGTCTTGAAGGCTTCAATCGAGGGATGGGAGGCAACAGCGACGGTGATGGTCGTGCCGCCGTACTGCTCTTTGATGCCGGCCGCCCAATCTTCGATCGGGTCATGCCCCGATGCGGCGACGCTGGAAAGCGCGAGGGTAAGAATCAGGAGGACAAATACAAATCGGACTTTCATGACATGTTTCCTTTCATAAGGCTCTGAGCCAAAAATGGGAGCGAGGGCCTAAGCGCGCCTCACTCTAAATTTAACAAGATTGACAAGACTTCGCCACAGTACCGCGCGGGAATTCGCAACTTGGATTTGCGTGGCATGTCTGTTCTGCGGACGGACCCAAGCGCCGGGCCGCCGCCCGCCTAGAAGGGCCAGATCTTGTCCCAGGCGCCCAGCCATGTATCGGCCCGACTGTACAATTTCTGCGCCGGCTGATCCAACTCCACATCCGCGCGCGGCGCGTAGGCCATCATCGTGTCGTAGTGTCCGAATTCCATCGTAATCGTCACCGGCGCCGCCGGCGCATAAGGCGCCACCGCATTCAAATCCTGCAGCGCTTGAAAGGCGCCTTCTTCAATCATTGCCCGGGCCCGCTGGGGCGCGATCTGGCGCGCCGAATACTTGGACAGCCCGCGCTTGACCGCCACCGTCGTCAAACCGTCGCCGAGCAGCTCAGTCGCCTCGCGGCAGACGGCGGCATCGCCGGTGACAAGCAGCACCGGGCAGCCATAATGACCGCAGAGCGCGGCGTTCACGCCTACCTCGCCAACGAGCTGGTCGTTGAACCAGAGATTGCGGCATTGGGCCGAGGAGATGGTGTGGCTCAAGACGCCATCCGGGGTATTGTTGCGCGCGTGATAACCGACCATCAGACAGGCGTCTACGCCTTGCTCCAGCGGCGCTCGGTAATCCGTCCAGGTATGATGCGCCACGTATTCGCAAGCCGGATCAAGCATGCCCTTGAGCAAGGAGTTGTAGCGCCAATCTCCGCCCGCGTTATGGCCGTCGATGACGATGATTTCAGTCGCCCCGGCGCGGGCCGCGCCGCGCACAGCCGCGTTCACCTCGGCCGTATAAAGCTCTCGCCCTTCCGGATACCCGGCTTTGCCGCCCCCGACCTGGTCCCAGGTGACGATGCCGCTAACGCCTTCCATATCACACATGATCAGTATGCGCATTTCGCTGCCCTTTCAAATTTTCATCTGCGGAAGCTCAGATTGTACCGCAAGCGACCAGTCAGAAAGCGACGAGAATGAGCCGCAAGCGAGCGCCCGCTTCAAATTTTCTTTAACCACAGAAGTAACACCAGGAAAGTAATGCAACAATCTGAAGAATGCCGTAGGGGCGATTGACGGTCAGTGTCTACGCGACCCTGTGAATCGCCCGCAGACACAAGCGTGAATTTTCGGGCGAGACTCAGTGTACGGACGAGCGGCGGCCAGTGTCGGCGGTCAGTGTCTACGCGACCTACGCGACCCGGTGGCTCGTCCGCCGCGCCCTGGCAAAACGGAATAGGCATAACGCGCTTGTACGCCAATTCACGGACGACACAAGTGTCGCCTAGCCGATACTGATACCAACTACGGGCGTCTCAGCGAGACGCCCCTACAATCGTCGGCGATTCCAACAATGTGCAAGAGAAAACTTTGTGCCCTTTGTGTCTTTGTGTCTTTGTGGTGAATAAACCCGCGGTGTACTCGGTGGTTAAATTTCAGTTTGATTTTTGTGATTGCGGCGGATGTCAATTTTGAAGCGATTGCCTTGAATGCCGCAAGCGAGCGCTCGCAGCCGCTAGATTGTCTTATAACAAGTCGCGCGCGTTTTCAGCAATCTTGCGGATGGCCGCGGCGATTTCATGCATGTCCTGCTCGTCGCCCAGCAGCGCGTTCTGCGTGATCCAGACCGTCTCATCGGATTCGCGCCAGGAATTGGGAAAAGGCGCATCGAGGAAGTCATGCGCCGCTTCCGCCTGGGCGCCGCTGAGCCGGCGCCGGTAGGCGCCGCTTCTAAAGACATCGAGCTGATGAATCGGCGGATAAGGCGCTTGTGTTGGGATGCCTTCAGCCTCGAGCGCGGCGACAAATTGCGCAATGGAGACGCCTGCAAACGCGCCGCTATCAACATGGAAGATATAGGCGTAATGGCCATTGCGAGTGATGCGCGCGTCCTGGCTTTGCGGGCTGATGCCGGGGATCTCGCTCAGCAGTCGGTCCAGCAGGCGTCCATTCATGTGACGGCGTGCGGTCTGCTCGTCAAGCCGCGTCAATTGCGCCAGGAGCACGGCGCCTTGCCATTCGCTCAAGCGATAATTCGAGCCGTAGATGAAGTGGCTGTAGAACCATTCGCCCGGCATTCGGCCACAATCGTGCGTCGAGCGCGCCATGCGTTCGAACTCATCGTCATTGCTGATGATCATGCCGCCTTCACCGGCGGTCATCGTCTTGCTGGCCTGAAAACTGAAGGTGCCGCCCAGTCCGAAACTGCCGATCCGGCGCCCGCGCCATTCGCTGCCGTGGGCGTGCGCCGCATCTTCCAGCAAGGCGATGCCATGCCGCTCCGCCACTTCCTTCAGTTGGTCGAGATCCGCCGGCCGCCCGCCAAGGTGCACAGCGATGATCGCCTTCGTACGCTCCGTGATCGCCGCTTCCGCCAACTCGGGATCAATGCAATAGCTATCCGCGCTGACATCAACCAGCACCGGCAGCGCGCCCGTGAAAAGCACGGCGCTGGCTGTGGCGACGAAGGTAGCGTTGGGCACAATCACTTCGTCGCCGGCGCCCAAGCCCATTGCGGCAAGCGCGACCTCAATCGCGGCTGTGCCGTTGGTCACCGCGATGCCATGTTTGGCGCCGTGAAAGGCGGCGAAAGCCCGCTCAAACGCAAGGGTCTTGCTGCCATCATCGCGCCACCAGTCGCGGCTCTCCAAGACTTCATTGATCGCCTCGCGTTCAAGATCGTCATATATCGGCCAAATTGGAAAGGCTTTGCTCTTGGCGGACGCGCCGCCGTGAATCGCAAGCTTGGGCATGGAAGACTCCTGACTTGCCGGGAACTGTCACCCTATTGTAGCGCAAGGGCGGAATCCATTGCCCGGCAGGATGCAGCCGCAATGGCGAGCAAGGTCCAGACCGCCGCTCAGCCCTTCAGCGACCCCAGTGTCAGGCCCTTGACGATATACTTCTGCGCGAAAATGGCAAAGACCAGCATCGGCAAGATGGCCACGATTGAAGCAGCCGCCATCTGTCCCCAGTTGATCGAGGTGTAACCACGGAATGAAGCCACCGCCACCGTGATCGTTTGCGTCTCGCGGAAGGTCAGCGACAGCGCGATGGTCAATTCGTTCCAGATCCAGATCGCCGTGAGGATCGCCGTAGCTGCGATGCCGGGCGCCGCCATCGGAATGTATACGTGGCGCAGCGTGCGGATGTGATTGCAGCCGTCAATACGCGCGGCATCATCCAAATCCCGCGGCACTTCCTTGAAGAAACTGCGGATCAGCCAGACGGCGAATGGCAGCGAATGCACCTGATAAACCAGGGCCAAGCCGAAATCCGTATCGTACCAGCCAATGCGCTGATAAAGCACAAACATCGGAATGATGAAGAGAAACTCAGGCAGCATGTACGCCAGCAGGAGCCAGACGCCGAAGAGCTTCTTGCCGCGAAATCGGAAGCGATGAATGCCGTATGAAGCGAAGATGGCGATAGAAATGGCGAAGAACACGCCGAGAGCGGTCACGTTGACCGAGTTCATGAAGGCTTCGACGAAACCCGGCCGCTCCAACAATCCCAGAAAATGATCGCCGATCGGCTCGAAGATCAGCTTTGGCGGCATGGCGAAGGCATCGCGCTGCGTCTTCAGCGACACGCTGAGCAGCCAGACGATGGGAAACAGCGTCAGCAAGATCGCCGCCAGCGAAATCAGGTAAGCCAGCGTCCGCTCCAGTTGATCCCTTCTGCTGCTGACCACGTCTAATCCTCTTCCAGGCGCTCTTCCAGCCGCAGATAGACCAGGCTGATCGCCAGGACGATTACCGAGAAGATCACCATCACGGTCATTGCTTCGCTCATCTGCAGGAAGCTGAAGGCTTTGCGATAAGCCAGGGTTTGCATCACTTCGGTCGCGATTTGCGGTCCGCCGCCCGTCGTGCCGAAGATGATGTCGAAGACTTTGAGCGTGTCAATTGTGCGGAAGATCAATATGGTAAAGAGCACCGTCCGCAGCATCGGCAGTTTGACGCGGAACAAAGTCTGAAAGCCGTCGGCGCCATCCACCCGCGCCGCTTCAAGCGGCTCCTGCGGAAGGCTCTGCAAGCCCGCAAGCACAATGATGAAGACGAAGGCGGTTTGCCACCAGGCGTCGACCATGATGACGGTGGACATGGCGGTCGCGGTTGTGCCGAAGAATGGCGACGGCGCCATCCCCAGCGAGATCAGGACATAATTCACGATGCCCAGCATCGGATCCAGCACAATCTTCGACATCAGCGCTACGATGATGCCGGATACCATCAAGGGCGTGAGCAGCAGGGTGCGGATGATGCTCTGGCCGAATTTCAAGCGGTCAACCACGACCGCCAGGGCTACACCCAGGACCAATTCCAGCGCGGTGGCCAGGACGGCGAAGAGGAAGGTCTGATAGAGCACCTGCCAGAATTCGGCGCTCCGGAACAAATCCACATAGTTGCGCAGACCGATAAAATCGAATTGCACACCCCAGTTCCAGTTGAAGAAGCTAAGCGCGAAGGAAAAAACAGCCGGGTAAAGCGAAGTCACAGCCAATATCAGAACTGCCGGCGCAATCAGGAAGTAGACGACTCGGTTGCGAGCGGCTGCGGGCATGTGAAGACCTCAGCGATTATGCAAACGGGTCAGCCAAAGGCTGACCCCTAAATTCTAACTTCGAGTGGCAGGGGCGACCCGGCGGGTCGCCCGCATCATATATGGTGACGCTGTTGCGAGCTCTACCCATCCATATCGATGATGCGCTGCTGCGCCTTGGCCGTTGCCTCGGCCGGCGCCATACCCCCATACATGTCCTGAATCGCATCGACGATGACCAGCGCGTATTCGCTCCAGCCTTCGCGGAAGACGACCGTCGTGCGCGAGGTCTGCATCGCTTCCAGCACGGTGTCCACATAAAGCGGATTCAAGGCATCGACATATTCCGCTTTGTCCCAGGTCGAAACACGGGTTGCGCCGCCGTGATAGGCGCCGATGACCGGCTCGACATCCGGGCTGGTCATCCATTGGATGAAATACCAGGCCGCGTCCGGATTTTGCGCGTTGGCGGGAATGCCGACGCCCCACATCCAGTGGCCGGTCCAGGAGGCGCCGCCCGCTTCAACCGGCGGCATGACCGCGTAACCGGTCTTGCCCGCCACCGCCGAGGCATCCGGATCTTCGAAACCGGGTCCGAAGAGGCTGGCGTCAATGAAGAAACCTGCGCGTCCCTGCTGGAATAGCAAGCTGGCATCGGGCCAATCCAGGGACTGGACGTTGATCGGCCCGGCCGACATCATGCCGGCGTAATGCGACAGGCCGGCGGTGACGCGCTCGTCGGTGAGAATGGGGTTAGACCAATCGCCATCGAACCAGACGTTGTAAGGCAGCGACATCTCGGCTTCGCCCCAATTGTTCATGACCATGCCGGTGACCGTATCCATGATGGTATGCGAGCGGATGCCGCGCATCACCGCGCCGGCCACCGTACCGCCGCTGGCTTCGCTGATGCTGTGCGCCGCGTCGATCAAACCGCCCATCGTATCCGGCACAAGTCCATCGAGATACTCATCGACGATATCCATATTCCAAAACAGCGTATAAGCCTCGAAGGATACCGGGATGGCGTAATCCTGGGCGTCCATGTCGCCGGGCGGATACTGCGTCGCCTGCGTGAAACCGGCGGGGAAATCAGCAAAATTGTAATCCGCCGCTGTCATGTGATCGTCATTCAGGTACGGCGAGAGCGGATGGATCAAACCGTTGCTCCACTGCGTGAAGGCGGTGGAATCCATCGGCACCATGTAGACATCCATGACGCCTTCATCGGCGCGCAGCGCGACTTCCATGCGGTCGAAATAGAGATTCTCGGCCAGGGCTTCGACATTCACCGTGATGCCGGTCGCCGCCTCGAACTCGTCCATGACACTGCGCATGCCATCAAGCACCGGATGCTCCGGCATCAAGACTGTGATCTCGCTGCCGGCGAATTGCATCCAGTCTAGATCGCCATTAGCCCGCGCGGCGGGCGCAATACAGAGGACCAACAGCAACACTAAAACAATCGACTTCTTGATCATTTCTGTCTCCTTGGACTCATTGATGTAAATCACTGACATCTGTCAGAGTGATTCAAAGCATTGGTTTACAGCGTAACGCCTTCGTAAGCCGCCTCAACATTGGCGCGCACGATATCGGCGAAAGCTTGATCGATTTCCGCTTCGTGATAAATGCCGTACCAGAGCCCGGCTTGCCGCACGAATTCGCGCATATTCAGCAGCGCATGGCTGACATCATCCCAAGTGATATCCATCGCTTCGGGGCGAATATCAACGCCCGCGCGCACGATGGCATCCAGCATTTCCTGGGCTTTATCGTCGTGCAGCAGCGAGCCGACATAAATGCCCAGGCAGACCGGCTGCCCGTGGATGAACTTCTTTCCCGTGTAGTATTCGAGGGCGTAGAAGAGGAAGTGGTCGGCGCCTTCGATATGCCGCGGATTCCAGCCGGCGTTGTGGAAAGCCGCCCCGCCCCAGCGATTGGCCTGCATAAGCGTGCGAATGCCTTTTTCATTGACCGCGCGGATATCGTCCAGGGCGTCCATCACCGTCGCCATTACGCCTTGCGCTTCCTCAACCAGGGCTTCATCGTAGGGCCATTTAACCTCGCATTTGCCGCGTTCGCTCGCGTAACGCCAATCGGCGTGAGCGGTGTAGTAACAGAGTATCTCGCAGATGCCGCTGCGATTGACAACCGGCGGCGCGTTTTGAATCACATCAAAATCGACGTAGACCGCCTCCGGCGCCGCCCAGCAGACATAACGCACATTGCCTTGAAAACGCAGGCCGGCGCGGTGGCCAAAAGCGGCGTTGACCGACATCGAGGTCGGCGCCTGGAAGAGCGGCAATTGCAGCGACCAGGCGAAATATTTGGCGACATCCAGCGCCTGCCCGCCACCAACGCCGATGATCGAGCGGCAAGGCGGCAACTTGGCGAGCTCTTCCCGCAATTCGTCGCCATCGATCGTATGCACAAAGTAGGGGCCGGCCAGATTCTCGTCGAAATGGCGCGCAAACATCTCCCAGAGATCGGGCATCGTCACCACGAGATAAGGCTGATGAACGAAATTGGGCAATTCGCCGATCAAATTGCGTCCGAAGATGGTGGTGAATCCAGCGCTGTTACGCATGTGCAATCCTTCTCCCCAATCAGGCTATACAAATCCAAGGGTTTTCATTAAGTTTTCTGTGAATCCGCCAGGGCAGTCGAAGCCCGGCCCAGCTGACAAGTCAGCCTAAACAGTATAATGAAAATGAAAATAATCCACGTCGAAATCCGCTAACAATTGCGCCGGCCCGCGGGGCCGCGACCGGCGATTTGCCCAGGGAGCATCAGCATGACGCTACGAATCGCATTCACCGGTACCGGACACGCCTCGCGTTTGCATGCCCGCGCCGCCAAGTCGCAGACCGATTTGGAGCTCGTGGCCATCGTCAACCATCGGCCCGAATCCATGGCGGAATACGCGGCGACATTCGAAATCCCCCGCCAATACCCGACCGTGAGCGCCTTGCTGGCGGATGGCGCCGTCGATGTCCTCAGCGTCAACACGCCGAATTACCTGCACGCGCCGGAAAGCATCGCCGCGCTGGAGGCGGGCGTCCATGTCATGGTCGAAAAGCCGATGGCGCTGAACGCGGCGGAAGCGGAGCGGATGCGGGCAGCCAGCGAGGAAACCGGCGCGAAGCTGATGGTGGCGCATTGCTGGCGCTTCGATGAAGAAGTGAATTGGTTGAAGGCGCAGGTTGAGGCCGGGCGCCTCGGCCGGGTCCTGCGCACCAAGGGCTGCGGCGTACACGTCAACTGGGGGCCGGGCGGTTGGTTTGCGGAAGCGCGCTACGCCGGCGGCGGCGCCCTTGCCGATATGGGCATTCACGCCATTGATACGGCCCGTTACCTGCTGGGCGATCCGCAGCCGCTCAGCGTATTCGCGAAAATCGACAGGCATTACGGCGATTATGATGTCGATGACAGCGGCATAATCTGGATCAACTGGGACAACGGCGCGACCTCCCTGGTCGAATCGGGCTGGTGGTGGCCGTATGCCGATGGACCCGAAGCGAGCACTCAGCTCTATGGGGAACGCGGCTTCGGCCAACTCTTCCCAACTCGGCTGGAGATTCCTGATCGCGCGGCGCAGCAGATCGAAACCATCGACCCGGGCTACCCGCCGCTGCGCGAAGAGCATTGCCCGCAGGTGATGTACGATACGCAGATGGACTGTTTCATCGACTGCATCCGCACTGACCGGACGCCAAGCCCCGGCGCCGCCGAGGGCCTGGTCAATTTGCGGATTGTTGATGCCGCCCTGGAAAGCGGCCGGCGCGGCGAAGTTATACAGATCTAGAATTCGCAGGAGGAAGACCGGTGCTGGAGACATACGAATGGAAGGGAGTGGGCTACGAGCCGCTGGTGTTCACCGAAAGCTGGCAGGCCGCCCTTCTCAACTGGGAGCCGCTTTTCACGCGGCACAACCTCGACGAAATCGAACGGCACAATCACAGTGACGAAGTTTTTGTCCTGCTGCGTGGCCAAGCCGTGATCTTCACGCGAACGGATGACGGGCCCCTGCGGGCCGAAGAGATGAAACGGGGTCTGATATACAATGTGCCGGCCGGTGTCTGGCACAACCTGGTGGCGACGCGCGATGTGGCTTTCCTGATCGTCGAGAATCGCGACACCCATCTGCAGGACACTGAAATCCGCCCGATAAAGGCGGAAGAACTCGCCGCCCTGGATGCGCAGTTGCCCGCTTGGGCAACACTCTAAACGCCACGTCGACGGGCAGGATCGAAAAGTTTGATTGTTCTTGTCTTAAAATAAGATTTTCGTGGTAAAAGTTCAGTTCAGTATATACTGAAACTGAACACTTTATCTATTCATGCGGCAAAACCCGCAACATCAAACCCAATCCACAGGAGGAACACGGTGACCAGGATGGTTTATACACGCGTGAGCGGCTCAAGTTGGCTGCTCCTGTTGTCGCTTATCGCGCTTCTGGCTCTGCCCTTGGCGGCAAGCGCCCACGAAGACAGCGTCTTCATCAGCATCCGCGTCTACGACGGCGTCGATCCGGCCGACTTGGCGGAACTTGAACGCGTCACAGTTGAGGGCTTCCTGCCAATCCTTAACGCGAGCGACGGTTTCATCGCCTATTATGTCCTGCACCCCCTTGATGGCGCCTTGGCGGCGATCAACATTTTCGAAACTCGCGAGCAGGCCTTGGCGTCAAATGAATTGGCGCGCGAATTCGTAGTGGAAAACCTGACGCCGCTTCTGCCGAACGCTCCGCGTATTGTAGAAGGCGCGGTCGATATCGGCTTCGTCGAGATGCTGGATGGCATGGCTGATGGCGACATTAGCAGCCTGCACGCCAGCCTGCGCATTTACGATGAGTTCGAAGCGGACGACCTGAATGAGTTTGTCAGCATTGTCGAAGATGGCTTCCTGCCGATCATGCGCGAAAGCGAGGGTTTCTTCGGCTATTACCTGATGAACAATGGCGCTGGAGCGCTTGCGACAATTTGCATCTTCGACAGTGAAAACTCGGCGCAGGCGTCAAATGAAGCGGCGCGCGACTTTGTTGCGGAGAACTTGACCGCCTATCTGCCCGAGGCGCCTTCGATCACGAGCGGACGCGTGGCGATTACCGCATTGGCGGACATTAACGCAGGCGCCAACTTAATCGACGAGCGCGTATTCGCCAGCGTCCGCGTCTATGCTGGCATTGATCCGGCCAATCAGGCTGAAATCGTAGCGCTGACGGCTGAAGGCTTCCTTCCAATCATGCGCGGCAGCGATGGCTTCGTCGGCTACTATCTGCTGCCAGCCGGGGACATGCTGGCGGCGGTCAGCCTCTTTGAATCCCCCGAACAAGCGTCGGCATCCAACGAAGCGGCGCGGGAATTCGTGGCGGAGAATTTGGCGCCCTTGCTGCCCAACACGCCCACCATCGTCGAAGGGGCGCTTGATGTGTGGTTTTTGGCCGCAGCCGACGGCAGGATGCAAGATCAGAATTATGGTACGCTCCATGCCGCCTTGCGCGTTTACGACAATTACGACCTGACCAATCGCGAAGAAGCCGTCGAATTGGTGGAGACGATATTCCTGCCACAGCAGCAAGAAGCCGATGGGCTGTTCAGTTATTTTACGATGGACGACGGCATGGATCGGGTGGCGGCTCTGACCGTCTATGACACGGAGGCAAATGCGCTGGCCGCCAATGAGTTGGCGGCGGAATTTGTAGCGGAATACATGACGGATTGGATCCGAGAAGAACCAACCCGCGTTAATGGAAGCCTGGGCCTGGCGGCTTTTGCCGATGTGAACGAGGGCGCGAATCTGATCGAAGACGAGGCGATGGACGCTAGCGTATTCGCCAGCGTCCGCGTCTATGCTGGCATCGATCCGGCCAATCAGACGGAGATCGCGAGCCGGACCGCGGAAGGCTTCCTTCCAATCATGCGCGGCAGCGATGGCTTCGTCGGCTATTATCTGCTGCCAGCCGGGGACATGCTGGCGGCGGTCAGCCTCTTTGAATCCCCCGAACAAGCGTCGGCATCCAACGAAAAGGCGCGCGCATTTGTCCTTGAGAACCTGGCGCCCCTGTTGCCCAACGCGCCGATGATCTTCGAAGGTCCCTTGTCGATCAACTCGGTCGCCCTGCCTGCCGATGTTCGCGAGCTTTATGCCAGCATACGCTTCTATGAAGGCTTCGACCTGGCGCATTTTGATGAAGCGAATGATCTCGCCATTTCGCAGCTGCTGCCGGCTCTGCGTGAATTGGGCGGTTTGTTTGCGCAATTCGCTTTCAATGATGGCGAGGACACAGTTGTCGGAATCAGCATCTTCGATAGTGAAGAAGCGTCATTGGCGTCCAATGAGGTCGGCAAAGCCTTCACCATTGAATATCTTGCCGATTGGGCGCCGAACCCGCCGACTGGAGTGGCCGGCAAACTGGCGATAGCGGCGCAGGCCGAGATCAGCATGGGCGAGAACCTGGTCGGCGCGCCGATGGAGGGCTAGCCGAGGGGCGGTCTGAGCGAGCAAAATCAGAGGGCGCGCCGGTCGGCGCGCTCTCTGTATCTTCAGCTGGTCCTTTGCCCGGGTTCCACCCGCGCGTTGGCGAAGAAACCTAGCAGAATATCGCTGTTCTGTTTATAGCCTGTCCCATCGTGAAGCAACAATTCCATATCGAGCAAAGCATTCAGATCTCTCTGAATCATACGTTTGTTTCTCTCGGCATAAGCATAGTAAAGCGCAGGAGAAACGTCTCGAATCTGCTCCTTTGTAACCGGCTCATCAAATTTGTGATCAGTCAGGTCCAGGATCAGGCGTTTTTGCCGCTGACGCGCCGCTGACAGTTTTTCCGAAAACCTTTTGCGAAACTCTACATGGATGTAGTCATGCCAAATTATACGCACTTGCATGGAATGAATTGTAGAAAACTGTTCATCCAACTCATCCTTAAAACCTTGCAGAGCGTAGCGAATGAAACCTTGGAGATTACTATTTTCGGGATACGAACCGTCTCGATATTCTCCATGCGAAGCCTGCAGGCGCATGTAATATTGGTCGCGTGTCTTGTTGTAGAAATTGCTCAGCAAATGAGCCGCGACGTCTGGAACACCGGCTCGCAGCAAAATCATGAATTCTATAAGTCTGGTCATCCTTCCGTTGCCATCACCATAAGGATGAATCCAAGCGAAGTAGACATGCGCCACCAAAGCCTTGATAATCTGCGATGCAATTTCATATCCCGCAGTTGCTTGCGTGTCTTGGTTTAGCCAGTCGCAATACAGCTTGATTAGTCGCGCGCACTCTTCGGGAGGCGCAGCTAGATAGCGACCTGCCATGACACGATGCCTTCGCAACGCGCCGATGACAACTTCGCTTGCAAGGCTCTCTTCCAGGTTGTGAAGCACGATCTTGTGATAACTGTTGAGCAAATCCATAGTAAACGGCGAGTTTGATCCGCGTAACCGCGTGTCTGCCACAGCGTTAAACGCATGTAGCATGTTATCGATTTGTTGTTGTTGATACTCGCGAGATGGCTGCGCTTGCAGTTTTCCTTCAATAATCTTGGCAACTTCGTCTTCGGAAAACGAGTTCCCTTCGATCGCGGTAGTACTGTGCACTCCCTTTGTCAGATACACGAGGCGTAGCGAGTCACTATTCTCGCGTGGTATAGGAATTCTTTTGATTTGGTCAATTCTGGCCTGTATTTCGCCCAAGAGAAGCCAAACATGCGCCGGAAACTCACCGAGGTCTGGAGGAAACTTAATGAACGGATGACTTGTCATTTCAGCTACTCTCTGCGAATTTTGTCCGGCTGATTGTCCTGAACTGTGTCCACTCTTCTGCCGCCATTATATTTCAAATTCATGTCAAATGCCAAGTAACGCTGCAAGACAAATTGCAGCAATTTATACCTATGCCAATCAATATTGACAAAGAGTCTGTCGGTGACTCTGTCCTGTTCTTTGTCACACAGACGCATTCCATTCAGTCAACCTCCGGCCGGCCGCTGCGGCGTCCGCGTCGCGCCTCGCGCCGACGCAGTGCGCCCTGACACTCGACCTTTAATTCAACGCCCTTTTCACTTAAGCTTACGCGATTCCATTCGGTTTCGTTCGCGCCAATGGCAGGCTTGCGACTGGCGACGCGTCTCTTGGACGGGTCCCGGAGCAGAAACAAGCGGGCGAGTAACAGGCCAGCGCATGTCAAGAATCCTCACCCTGCGCAACCATTACGGCTCCATTCGCTTGGTCGCCCTGCAGTTCCTCAGCCTGGCGGGCATCGGCATCGTCTGGCCATATATCAACGTCTTCCTGACCGAGCTTGGCTTTTCAGCGACGCTTATTGGTACCTTGGCCAGCGCCGGCGCATTTTTGTCGCTGATACTAACGCCTCTTCTCAATCAACTGGCCGACCGGCGGCGGCTGCATCGGCGCCTGTTCATGTTCTACATGGGCGGCTTCGCGCTGGCGAACATCGCATTTGCCAGCTCCACGGCAGTTGTCGTAATCGTCCTGGCCACGCTGCTTTATCGCCTGACGGTCAGCCCCAGCATCACGCTCGGCATGCAGCTGACGATCACGCATTTGCTCAGCCAGGGCAAGACCATCCTCGGTCAAATGCGTTCTTTTGCCTCGCTCGGTTTCACGCTCTCCAGCCTGGTCGCGGGGCAGCTCTTCGCCCTGGGCGGTTACCCGCTCTTGTTCATGGTGGCGACATCGATCGGCCTGCTCACCATTTGGACAGCGACAATCTTCCCGGCCAAATCCAAAGACAAGCCAAAAACTGAAGACGAAGAAAAACAACCGCGCAACCGCGGCATATATGTGATGGCCGCCAGCCAATTCTTCGTCGCCATGGGCACATACAACATGTACAGCTTCATCTTTGTCCACTTCAGCCAGAATCTCGGCATACCTTCAGCGCATATCGGATTGTGGGCCGCGTTGATGGGATTTGTGGAGTTTCCCTTCTTCCTGCTGATGGACGCCTTGCTGCCGAAAATCCGCGTGCGCATCGCCTACATTGCCGGCGTCCTTGGCACGGCTTTATTCGCCGGGCTCCTTGGAATCGCGCAGAGCCTGCCCCTGCTGGCGCTGCTCTTCGTTCTGCGCGGATTATTCTGGCCCAGTTACCAGCTATCTTCATACACGCTGGTCAACATGATCAGCCATCCCCGCAATGCCGCCACCAATCAGGCGATCCTGCAGGTGACCATGCCCAGCATCGCCATGCTGTTGACCGGCTCGCTCTACGGCTGGGCCTTTGATCACCTGGGCGCGGGCGCCTTCTTCGCTCTCAGCGCGCTGGCGAGCGCCATCGGCGCCTGCATTGTGATCGCCGGCTTCCGCCTATTTGAGAGCAACACGACGGCGGAGGCGACATAAGAAGCGAAAAGCAAGCCCGAATCCGCTTGCCGGGCGCCTGTCGACAGCCGCCGGCGCCCGTGCTATAATCGCATCCTGCGACACAATCCGCCTTAGCGCGCCTGAGGACAGCGCCTGTGGGCGCGCCTCGACGAACGCAACTGGCAGGCTTTCTGTTGCTTGTTAGAGAGGATGGCTGATGGCCGATCAGGCTGGCGCGGCAAGTTCTATTGGGCGGAGACCGAGCGCTGCCTTGTCCACAGCGGATCGGGCGCCGCAAAGCAAATTCTGGCTGCGCATACGCCGCAACTGGCAGCTCTATGTCTTGCTTGCATTGCCGCTGATTTGGCTGCTGCTCTTCCGCTACGCGCCGATGTATGGCGCTCAGATCGCCTTTCGTCAATACTCGCCGGCATTCGGCATTGAGGGCAGCCCCTGGGTTGGCACGGCCAACTTTGAGCGCTTCTTCCGTTCGCCCAAATTCGAACCGGTAATCGTCAATACTCTGGTGCTCAGCTTCTATTCTTTGATCGCCGGCTTTCCCATCCCGATTCTTCTGGCGCTTAGCCTGAATCAAGTTCGGAAACGGCTCTTCCGCAGCTCCGTCCAGATGATCACATACGCGCCCCACTTCATATCAACGGTTGTCATCGTCGGCATGCTCTTCCAGTTTCTGCATCCGCGCGTGGGTTTCACCGCTGTTCTCGCGAACGCGCTTGATCTCCAGGCGCCCAACTGGATGGGCGACCCGAATGCCTTCCGTCATATCTTTGTCTGGTCGGGCATTTGGCAAGAGATGGGCTTCGGCGCCATCATTTACCTGGCCGTGCTTTCCACCATAGACCCGGCCCTGCATGAAGCAGCGGTTGTGGACGGCGCCACGCGGCTCCAGCGCATCCGCCACATTGATATTCCCGGTATTCTGCCCACGGCGATGGTCTTGCTCGTCTTGTCAACGGGACGTGTGCTGGAAGTCGCCTTTGAGAAAGTCTATCTGATGCAGAGCCCGCTCAATCTGGGCGTCGCCGAAGTGATCAATACCTACGTCTACAAAGTGGGCTTGCTCTCGCCGATTCTGGATTTTTCCTACTCGACTGCCATTGGGCTGTTGAAGGGCATCGTGGGGCTGCTGCTGCTCATCGCCGTCAATTACGCGGCGCGGCGTTTGACTGATAATAGCGTCTGGTAAGCGACATTGCGGAGCGATCTATGGCGTCACTGACGAGCTACGAGAGCAACATCAACAAAGTTAATGAATCCGCGGGCGACCGCATTTTTATGTTTTGTAATACCACATTCCTGGTGGTCATCACCATTGCCATCCTGCTGCCCTTGATCTTCATCGTCAGCGCCTCCTTCAGTTCGTCGGAAGCGGTGATCGCCGGCCGTGTGACCCTGTGGCCGGTAGACTTTAGCCTGCAAGGCTATCAGACCATTTTCGAACATAAAAAAGTCTGGGACGGTTTCGCCAATTCATTGTTCTACACGGTCTTCGGCACGCTCTTCAATGTCGTGATGACTATCATTGCCGCATATCCCTTGTCGCGGCAGGATCTGGTCGGGCGGCGCATCATCACTATCGCTTTCATTTTCACCATGCTATTCAGCGGCGGCTTGATTCCCACGTATATGGTCATTCGCGACCTCGGCCTGCTCAATACGCGCGCGGCGATGATCCTGCCGACCGGCATCGGCGTCTTTAACCTCCTCATCACGATCACATTTTTCAGAACGACCATTCCACCCGAATTGATCGAAGCGGCGCGCATTGACGGCGCTAGTGATTTTCGCACCTTCGCCAGCGTCATCATCCCGCTGTCCAGGCCGATCATCGCCGTTCTGGCGCTGTTCTACGCCGTTAACCATTGGAATTCCTACTTTCAAGCGCTGATCTATCTGAAAGATCAGGAATTGTTCCCGCTGCAAATCGTCCTTCGCGAAATCCTGATCCAGAACTCAATTGACGCCTCCATGCTGATTGATGTCGAAGATTTGGTCGTGCGCGAAGGCTTGCGCGAGTTGCTGAAGTATTCGTTAATCGTGGTCGCCAGCGTACCGGTGTTGATTATCTATCCCTTTGTGCAGCGGCATTTCATCAAGGGCATGATGATCGGCTCCGTCAAATGAGCGCCATAGTCAATTGGAAAGGAGCGCCTCTGTCCAATACCGGATCATGATCCATCCGCGTACATCCATCAGCTACCTGGAAAGGAATTGACATGAACAAAAGACGGCTCATCCTTATGCTCTTGCTGCTGCTGTCGCTGCCGCTGACGGCGCTCGGGCAGGATATGGTCTCGGCGCCGGGCGAGTTCCCCATCGTCGAAGAACCGATCACCCTGAATATCCTGATGCTGGGTCACGCCATTGTCGAGGATTTCTCGACGAATACCTTCACCGACTGGTATAGCGAACGCACCGGCATCAATCTCAACTTCGATATTGCGCCGCCGAATGAATCGCAAGAAGTCCTGAACCTCACCATCGCCAGCGGCGATCTGCCTGATATCATCGTCGGCTTCACCGTTGATCCCTCCACTCTGGCGCTCTTCGGCCCGCAGGGCCTTTTCCTGCCGCTCAGCGACTTGATCGAAGAACATGGCCATTTCATCCACGAAGTATTCGCCGGTTCGCCGCAGGTACGCCCGCTGGTCACTTCGCCCGATGGCGAAATCTACGGCTTGCCGCAGGTCAACGAGTGCTATCACTGTTTCTATTCCCAGCGCGCCTGGATCAACTCGGACTGGCTGGAAAATGTCGGCATGGACGTTCCGCAGACGACCGAAGAGTTCGTCGCTGTTCTGACCGCTTTCAAGGAACAGGATGCCAATGGCAACGGCGACCCGAACGACGAGATTCCGCTGGCGGCGGCGACGACCGGCTGGAACGGCAACATTGATGGCTTCCTGCTGAATCCATTCGTCTTGAGCGAGTTCGCCGGGCAGAATCGCTTCTTCGAACAAAATGACGGCGTGATCTCACAAACGGTCACGAGCGACGGCTACCGCGAAGGCCTGCGTTATCTGCGGGACTTGTTCAGCCAGGGCTTGTTCGGCGAGGAGAGCTTCACCCAGCCGATGGACCAAATCAAGCAGCAGGTCGAAGGCGGCGACGCCCCGACCATCGGCGTCGTGATTTCGGGCGCGCATCCCAATTTCGCCAATATCGGCGGCGACCGCTGGAAGAAATATGTCGCCGTTCCTTCGCTCGAGGGACCGACCGGACTGCGCCAGGCGCCCTTCAATCCCTGGGGCGTTGGCTCCGGACAATGCACAATCAGCAGCCGGACGGAACATCCGGTGGCGGCATTCAAGTGGTGCGACGGCCTTTACGAACGAGAGACCACTTTGCGTTCGGTCTTCGGCATCCCGCAATGGGAAGCGGCGGAAGGCGAAGATGGCCAGTGGAAATGGGCGGAAGAGGGCGAACCAGCGCTCGGCGGCGATGAATTCGAATCAATCTGGCGCCGTTTATCCACCTTCGGTTCATTGCAGAACGTTCACTGGGCGCAGCGTGGACCCAGCTACCGTCCCAATCACCTGCGCCTGGGCGAAGTTCGCCGGGATGATGCCGGCGGACTAGAGGTCGTCCTGCTCGAGGAGACCCGTGTGGCCTACGAGCCTTATGCGCGCGACATCGCAGACCTGATTCCGCCGCTGGCATTCACGACGGCGCAAGCAGCCGAAGTTACTGAGTTGCGGCTGGGCATCGAAGACTACGTGGCGCAATTGACAGCCGAATTTGTCCTCGGCCGGCAGGATCTCGACGCCGGTTGGGATAACTTCGTCGCCACGCTCGAAGGCTTGGGCATCAACCGCATGGTGGAGATCTATCAAGCCGCCTACGACGCCCAGTATGGCGGGTAAACACTAAGTCCTCCCCCACCCTAAATCCCTCCCCCATCAAGAGGGAGGGACTTCGAGTCTTGTAAATTAAGCCCCTTCCCTCGTCTTGGGGGAAGGGGTTTGGGGATGGGGGCGCATGACACATGACCCAACCCAACATTCTCTTCATCGTCGCCGATCAACACAATGCCAAGGCCCTGGGGCACAAAGGCCATCCCGATGCGCAGACGCCGCATCTGGACCGGATGGCGCGCGAAGGCTGCCGCTTCGACAAAGCCATCACACAGAATCCCATCTGTACGCCTAGCCGAGTCTCCTTCCTCAGCGGGCAATACCCGCACAACCACGGCTATTACAGCTTGAGTGGACCCAATCCCGGCGGGCTGCCCAGTATCTTCGGGCATTTCCGCGGCGCCGGCTATTTCACCGCCGCGATGGGCAAAATCCACTGCCCGGAATACTGGATCGAAGACGATTGCGATGTCTTCCACGAGAGCAACTCTTACACCGCCGGCAGCATCGGCGGTCGCTCCGCCGCCTACACCCGTTTTCTGCGCGAGCGCGGCGTCGAACATCTGGAGGATCATATCTTGCTTCCCGAATTCGGCGAACGCGGACGGCAGACGGTCGACAGCCGCCCCAGTCCCCTGCAATTCGAGGAATCGCAAGAAGGCTGGCTTGCCGGCGCCGCCATTGAGACGATAAAAACAGCAAAGCAGCGCGGGCAGCCATTCCTGCTTCACGTCAGTTTTCCCCGGCCCCACCAGTGCACGACGCCCGCTCAAGAATTCTGGGAACTCTACGATCCGGAAGAGCTCAGCTTGCCGCCGAACGCCGATTACGACTTGGCCGGGGCCGGCAAGGCGCCGCACATGCAGTCTTCTGCTCGACGCTGGCGCCAAGGCGACTGGCAGCTCTTTGAACCCAGGACTTTCGAAGCCGGGCGCCTGCGCAAGCTGCATGGTTACCTCGGCGCCGTCAGCCAGGTGGACGCCGCTGTCGGCAAATTGCTGGACTTCCTGCGCGCGAATGATTTGGCAGAAGACACGATCGTCGTCTACACATCAGATCATGGCGACTACGCGGCCGAGCACGGCATCATGGAGAAAGCGCCCGGCATCTGCAGCGACGCCATCACGCGCGTGCCCTTGATTTTCTGGGCGCCCGGTCGCATTGACCCCGGCGTCGTTCAGAACATCGTCGAATTGGTCGATATCTCGAATACGCTTTGTTCGCTCGCCGGCGTAGAGCTGATGGAAACGAGCGACGGACGCGACCTCTCGCGCTTGCTCGCCGGCGAGGCGCCGGGGCAAGAGCGTCTTGGACTAACCGAATTCGCCTGGAGCAAGAGCCTGCGCAAAGGCGACTTCCGTCTGGTTCACTATCCGGCGGCATTCTTCCCCGAGGAATACCCCGACGGCTTCGGCGAACTGTACGATCTGGCGGCGGATCCTTGGGAAATGCGCAACTTGTTTTTTGAAGCAGACTATCAGGACCTTGTCCGGGAGTTGCGCGGCGAGCTGCTGGAATGGCTCATCACCACAGCGCGCCCG
This sequence comes from Anaerolineae bacterium, assembly GCA_022826865.1. Lineage (GTDB taxonomy): Bacteria > Chloroflexota > Anaerolineae > Aggregatilineales > Phototrophicaceae > UBA6055. The sequence continues at coordinate 7,451 of JAJDUC010000115.1, read as the reverse complement.
CGCAGCGTCAGCGGCGTCAATACCACCCGCTTTGACGCGCCGCAATTCAATCCACAACGAGTACAGCGCTATCAGACGCTGGTCAATCGCGACGGCAAGATCAGCCCCGGCCTGCTGCGCGCGGCCAGCAACAAGAATTATCTCTAGACCTTTGCCCCGCCCTCCATCTCCGCTTGGCGAGCGCGCAGGGCTTACTCGCCGCGGAAGGCCCGTTCCAACGCGGCGATATCCAGCTTATTCATTTTCATGAAGGCCTCGGTGACGCGCGTGACCGCGGCGGCATCGTCGCTTGCCAGCATCGTATGCAACTGGGTCGACGAAACCTGCCAGGAGACGCCGAAGCGATCGGTCAACCAGCCAGCCACACTCCCAGCTCCGCCATTGCTGGTCAAGATCTCCCAGAGACGGTCTATCTCGGCTTGATCTTCGCAGTTGACGCTGAGCGAAAAGGACGCGTTGGGCGTGAAGAAGGTGTTGCCATTGACGAGGGTGAATCGCTGCCCGGCCATCTCGAAATCCGCGAACATGATATCGCCCACGGCGCCGGGTCCAGCTTCGCCATAATAGCTGATATCGAGGACGCGCGAATCGGGCAAGAGCGAGGTATAAAGTTCGAGCGCCTCTTCAATGCGCCCGTCGAACCATAGGTGGGCGACGATCTTCTGCATGGGCTAAGCCTCCGTTTTGATTTCGACTGCGTAAGACTTCATCGACTCGATCTGTTTGCCGGCCGCGGACGCGAATTGGCAGACATCGCAGAAAGCGACCGACCCGCTGCGCCCCAGCTTGATGACCCCGTCTACCGCGCCAGGCGCCCGGACAATCCGCGCCGGCATATAGCTGCTATACACTTTGACCGACGCTTCAGGAAGCGTTATCGAGGTTGGATGGCCCAAATCCATGGGGCAGCAGCGCGTCCAAAGTGGTGGTCAGCTGCACGCGGCCTTCCAGATCGGCCAGGATCACGCGCATTTCCGGCGAGAATTCATACATCATCTGCCGGCAGACGCCGCAGGGAGAGCCGGCGTCGCGCGTCACAACGGCAATCGCGGCGAAGTCACGATGTCCCTCGCTGACCGCTTTGTACAGGGCCGTGCGTTCGGCGCAGACCGTCGGCGTAAAGCTGACGCTCTCGATATTGCAGCCGCCATATACCTGGCCGCTTGCCGTCAAGAGCGCCGCGCCGACACGATAATTGCTGTAGGGGATGTAAGCCTGTTCACTCGCCTGGATGGCGGCTTCGACCAGTTGGCTGTCATTCGTCACGGGCATTCTCTTCACCTATTTGGTCGTGGCGGAGACCTTTTCGCCTTTCAGGATGCCGCCATTGCTCTTGCGCTCGATCCCTGGCGGCTCGGCCGCAATTTTGCGCACGCGAACCTTGCGAATCCGATGCCCGTCGATCGACAGCACCGTCATGCCCAGGATGTCGGTTTGGATCGTCTCATTGACCTCGGGCACGCGGCCCAAAGCCAAATAGATGTAACCCCCCAGCGTATCGGCGGCGGCGGTATCGATGGCGCAATCGAGCAAGGCGTTGAGGTCGTCCAGGTCCATGCTCGCTTCAATCACGTATGTGCCATCGCCGCTTTCGGTATAATCTTCTTCCTCGCGGATGTCGTACTCGTCGCGAATATCGCCAATGATCTCCTCAATCAGGTTTTCAATGGTCACCAGGCCGGATGTGCCGCCATATTCGTCGACCACAATCGCCAGGTGTACATTCTCCGCTTTTAATTCCTTGAGCAGCGCATCCGCCCCTTTGGTCTCGGGAACAGTATATGTTGGGCGCAGCAAATCGCGAATTTCCATGCTTTCCAGGTCATCGCGCTTCTTCAGCACAGCCAGGATATCTTTGGCATAAAGCAAGCCGATAACATTGTCGATACCCTCTTCATAGACGGGAATGCGAGAAAAACCAGATTCGACGAAGGCAGAAATCGCATCCATGATGCCAGCGTTGACCGCCAGGGCAACAATGTCAATGCGCGGCGTCATCAGTTCGCGCGCCGTGCTTTCGCCCAATTGCAGAACCGAGACGATCATATCCTTCTCTTCTTCTTCGATGATGCCGCCGCTGTGGCCCTGATGCACCAGTGTTACGATCTCTTCTTCGGTGACCAGGTTGGCCGGGGACTCGCCGCCGAATAAGCGCGAAATCAAACGGCTGGACTGCAGCACCAGCGCGGTCAAAGGCGATATGACAAGCAGCAGGAGGCGCATCGGCGCAATCGAGAGCGGCAGCAGGCCGTCGACATAAGTCGAGCCCAGGGCCTCCGGTACAAGATCGCCGATGACAAGCGTGAGACCCGTTCCGAGCAGCACCGTCGCCACCAGCAGCAGCAGGCCGGCCGCGGGCTCGGCCGCGCCCAAAGGAGCGCTCAACAGCAGAACGAGCGCCACCGCAAAGACGAAGCGCGTCAAAATATGCGTGATGCTCACGGTCATGTTGAGGCTGAGCGCATCCTCCGTCAGCGCCAGAAAGCGCTGCGCCGCGTTCTCGCCATCTTCCGCCCGTTCCCGCATCGCCTGACGGGATACGCTCTGCAGCGCCGCGTTCATCAGGCTGACGGCGCCGTGAAGGCCCAGGACCAGAAAGAGAACAATCAGCAGGACTGCGCTTTCGTCCATCACTCGCCCGCCCTTGGTCTGGTCAACAACAGGCGACGCAAAGCAACCGGACGCTCCTTAGTGGGTTCGTCCGAGGCCAGTTTTACTATGTGCGTGGGACTCCGGGATGGAGGCTCAGTTGGGTCGTCCACTACTATTTCAAAACTATATTGACACAGTGGCGACAGTGTACCACATCAATTTGCGCCGATGCAAGTCAAGGTGTATCCGCCAACACTGGCGAGCCATCCCAGTCCTAGCGGGCAACCCAGACGAGCAGCCGTTCCGCCTTGCTGCAATCGACCGGACTCGCCCGTCCGACCCGCTGACCAACACTTTTCTGTTGTCATGTCCCGATTCTCCTGGCGTCCGGCGCGCGATTAACGCGGCAAATGGGTTAAACTATAAGCGAAATTCGGGATTCTACAAACGCGGCCGCGCGGCGTTGCCTCGCTCGCGAAACAATGGAATCACCGGCGATCCAGCAAACCGGCCTATAGAACAGGAGGGGCGTGACCTTGACACAACAGATGCGCGTGGCTTTGGGACAACATTCGGCGCCAACGCACGACTATTTGACCTTCGCCAAGCAGCTAGGCGTCGGCGGCGTGCAATTCAACAATATCGGCAAAGGCATCGACTTGATCCCGGAAGAAACGGAACTGTCCGACGACAAGGGCTACTGGCAAGTCGCTGATCTCAAGCGCTTGAAGCAGCGCGTCAACGACTATGAACTCGAGCTGGAAGCGCTTGAAAATGTGCCGCGCCACTTCTACATTGACGCCATGCTCAACGGTCCGCGCTGTGCCGAGCAAACCCGCAATTATCAGACCACGGTCCGCAATATGGGCGAAGCGGGCATCCCCATCCTCGGTTTGAACTGGATGCCGAACCTGGTTTGGCGCACGCCAATGCAGCGCGGGCGCGGCGGCGTCAAGGTGACCGCCTTCGACATGGAGCGGGCATTGGCGGGCGAGGTGGTCACCGGCATCACGACGGCGCCGGAAGCGGAAGACCGTCACTACAGCGAAGACGAGATCTTTGACAACTACCTGCGCTTCATGGAAGCGGTCGTCCCGGTGGCGGAAGAAGCCGGTGTCAAGATCGCGCTGCACCCGGATGATCCGCCCGTGCCATCGCTGGGCGGCATCGACCGCGTCTTCTACAAGCCGGAAAATTTCAGGCGGGCGCTGGAAGCCGTGCCCAGCCCCTGTCACGGCCTCGACTTCTGTATGGGCTGTTTTTCCGAGATGGTCTACGCCGACCGCAGCAACAACGACGGCGTGCTTGATGCCATTCGTTACTTCGGCGGGCGCGGTAAAATCTTCTATGTGCATTTCCGGGACGTCCAGGGTTGCGTGCCCAAGTTCCAGGAATGCTTCCCGGGCGAGGGCAATGTCGATGTTGTCGCCGCTGTCCGCACGCTGAAAGAGGTGGGATTCACCGGGTTCATTATTGACGACCATGTGCCGGAGATGATCGACGACAGCGGCTGGCGCCATCGCGGCCACGCCTATTCGACCGGTTACATCATGGCGCTGGTCGAGGCGGTGAGGCAGTTGGCTTAAGACAAATTGGCGATCGGACGCTTGAATTCCCGCCACATGATGGCCTCATGCAAGACGAATGTGCAGAGCGCGACCGCGAAGACAAACTGCGGGATGATCTCCAGGCCGAAGGTCTCGGCCAGAACGCCCGCCAGCCAGGGCAGCAGGGCCATGCCCAGGCTGGCGCCAGTAAATTGCAAGCCCATGGCATTTGCCGTATGCGCGCGGCCGACTCGCCCCGGCGTGTCCGATGCCATAAGCGGCGAGAAAGGCGCTAAGGAAAAACCGATCAGGGCCAGACCGGCCAAGCTCGTCAAGGGACTGAAATTGGACCAGAGCAAGCCAGCGCCGATCATGACGCTGATGGCGTTTATGCGCAGGAATGCGCCATTGCTGACCCGCGCAATGATGAAACCGGAGAAGAAACGGCCGAGCGTCAGACTGGCCCAATAAGCGCTGACCCAGGCGCCCGCCACTTTGGGCGCGATGGAACGCGCCTCGATCAAGAAGCTGTTGGCAAACTGGCCGGCGATCAATTCATTGCCGGTGGCCATCAGCCAGGCGCCGACCATCAACCAGATAATCGGCAAGCGCGCGGTCTGCCGCATTCTCGCCGGCATCACCTTGCCGGCCCGGCCATGGCCTTCGCTGATTTGCCATTCATGTCGCGTCAGGTAGAAAATCACAAACATTAGCACACGCGCCAAAGCGAACAAGGCGTAGATCCAGCGCCAGTCGATACCCAGGTCGATGACGACCGTCGTGACCAGAAAGGGGCCGATGGTGGAGCCGACCCCGAAGCTGGCATGAAGCCAATTCATGCGCCGGGCGCTAAAATGGACGGCGGCAAAAGCATTTAGACCAACGCCCATCACGCCGGAGCCGAAACCATGCACAACAGCCGCCAGCATGAACATGAGCCAGGTGGGCGCCAGCGCCAGTCCCAGCTGGCTAATCACCCCGAGCAGAGCCCCGCCCATCATCACCCAGGCGATGCCAAAGCGCCCAATAATCGAACCGCTGACGGAACTGGTGATCGTGCGTCCGACCGTGGCCGCCGTGACCATCACGCCCAGGGCGCTCAACGTCACGCTGAAGTCCGCCTGCACATAGATCCAGACCACACCCAGCGCGCCGGCGCCCAAACCGGCCACCGCGAAGATCGTGCAACTCAACAGCCAAAGCTTAAAAGTGTCGTCCAGGCGCTTGGATTTCATTCAATTGACCTTGCCTGAAAAATGGGCGCCGCCGGGCCCAGCTTCGTGGCCGGCGGCGAGAAAAGCATATTCGGGGAAGTTTAGCCGAGTTTCGATGCGAGGGCTATATCCTGGCGCGGGGACTTTTCGACAACATGGGAGAATCGCCCGCGCCGCCTACGCTGAAAAACGCTCTTGCAGCAATTTCGCCAACCAGGACAACTCCTGCAGCTTCAACAAGCGCGCAGCGGTCAAGAATACGCCGCCGTAAATGAGGGCGCAAAGCAAGACCAGGAGCGCTTCTTGCAGAACCGTCCCGTCGCCGATCCACTCCGCCAGCGCCGGCAAGGTCAGCAGCGCGACCGCAGCCATAATCAGCGACGCCAGAGCGGACTTGATGCCGGTAAGCGCCAGCCGTTGCCGCCCAAAGCCATCCATTCTGCGCCAAAGCAATACGGCGCTGATCGAGGCATGCGCAAAATGCTTGACGCTGTCAGCGATCATCAAGCTGAATAGGCCATAGCTTTCGAAGAGCAGCAGCGCCACACCCATATAGAGGACGAGGCTGACAATGCCGACAAGCGCTGGGGTAAGCGTGTCCTTGCGCGCATAAAAGGCGTAAACCAGCAGCAGATCAAGCGCGGCAAAGGGCAAGCCGATTAGGTACAGGCGCAAGGCCTGGGCGGTCACTTCGGTATCGGCGGCCAAAAACGCGCCATTCTCAAAGAGCAGGGCGACGATTGGCACGGCCAGGATAAACAGACCGCTGGCGGCCGGCAAAATCAAGGCGATGGTCAGGCGCAAGCCCAGACCGAGCGTGTCCTTGAAAGCCCGCTGCGCCCGCGCTGTCATCTCAGCCGATTGCCGCGCCAGCGTCGGCAGAATCGCCACACTGATGGCAGTCGCCACCAGCCCCTGCGGGAATTGAATCAAGGTCGTGGCCCAATTCATAATGGCGATGCCGCCCTCTATCGTCTGGCTGGCGAGGTTGTAGCTGAAAGGGCGAATGATCAGCGTATCCATAATCAGAGAGAGCATGACGGGCAGATAAAGCAGGCCGATGCTTTTCAAAGCCGGATGCCGCCATTGGAGGCTGAAGCGCAAGCGCCGCAGACGCAAACCGGGCGCCTGCAGCAACATCTGGGCGACCGCGCCGATCAGCCAACCGACGGCGACGACAATGATCCCGTCGCCCGGCCGCGACAGCAGAAAGGGGAATAGCGCCGCATGCCCGCTTAGATTCGGCAGCAGGGCCAACGACGGCGCCAGCGCCAGCGTGACCAGCACGATACAGGCATTGAAGACGACGCCGGCGAAAGCGGGCAGCGTAAAAGAACGCAGAGCAAAAAGGGTTCCGCTGAACACAGCGAAGAGGCTGAGGAAGATAAGCGCGGGCGCGGTCAGCCGCAGCAGCTCAACCGCGAGTTGGCGCGTCCCGGCGCTGGCGCCCGGCGCGACAAGCGGCACGATCTGCGGCGCAAACAACTCGATTATGAGGACAAGCACGGCGAGAAGGACGGCGACGAAGCTGACCAAGGTCGAGACGACGCGCCACAACTCGTCTTTACCGCGGCTGGTAATTACATCGCTGAGCACCGGCACAATCGCGCCGTTGATGTGCCCGCCGATTAGCAAATCGTAGATGGCTTTGGGAACGATGATGGCGACCTGCAAGGCATCAACCGCGCCGGTCGCGCCGAAGAGATAGGTCAGGACGATTTCACGGGCGAGCCCAAGGACGCGGCTGCAGATATTGCCCAGCGCCAGGATGCCGCTGGCGCCGGCCAAGCGGGCATTGACCCGCTCCTGCTCGCCAGCCGGGGGCGATGCTTGCTTGTCTGCTGCCATCAATCAGGCTTTCGCTCAGCGCGCCGCGACTGGTCTCATCCCTCAATATACACGCGGCGCGCGGCATTGCTCAAGCGTATAGAGGTGCCCCCAGGCAATCGCATCAAATTGAAATTGCGCTGACAAATGACAATTTCGCCTCAGTTTTCGTAATCTGTAGGGGCGTTTCGCTGAAACGCCCTCAATTTGCAGGCCATATTCAACGGGCGTCTCACGAGACGCCCCTACATTTGCACATTTTTCGTGGCGA
>JAJDUC010000069.1 GCA_022826865.1 Anaerolineae bacterium | reverse complement strand
GATAAGGGCGGGCGCGATGCAATTGGGCAAGATGGTGCGGAAGAGGACATAGAAGCCGCTTGCGCCAGCGCTATGCGCCGCTTCAACGTACTCTTGCGATTTGACCTCCAGCACCAAGCCACGCAGCACACGGGCATAGCGCGGCCACCAGACGACGCTCAGGGCGATCACGGCATTCTGAATATCCGGCCCCAGCGCCGCCGTCACCGCCATCGCCAGGATGATGAAGGGGAAAGCCATGAAGAGTTCGGTCAGGCGCATGAGCAGTTCGTCGACCAGGCCGCCGACGTAACCGGCGACGGCGCCGATCAGCACACCGAGCGTACTGCCGATGATAATGACCGCCAGGCCGGCCGGTATCGTAATTCGGGACCCCCAGAGCACTCGGCTGAATATGTCCCGGCCCAGCTCGTCCGAGCCCATTAGAAAGAGGGCGCCGGGCGCTTGCAACCGGTTCACTAAATCTTGTTTCAGGGGCTCGACCGGGGCGATCGACGGCGCGACGAAGGCGATGATCGTCCAGAGGACCACCGATATCAGCCCGAGCAGGACCAGCGGATTGCGGCGCAGGTGATAAAGCGCCTGTTGCCCCCGGCTAGGCGACTCGAATTCGCGGGTCGAGGAAGAAATAGATGATATCGACGACAAAATTCACTCCGACATAAATGAAGGCGAAGAGCAGGCTGACGCCCATGATGGCTGGGAAGTCTTGTGAAGTGCTGGCGCGGAACATGTAAAAGCCGATGCCGGGATAAGCGAAGATGGACTCGATCAGAATTGAGCCGACCAAGAGATTGCCATAAGACAAACCGATGACCGTCACCACCGGAATCAAGGAATTGCGCAGGCCGTGAAAGCCGATGACATATCGCTCGCGCAAGCCTTTGGCGCGGGCGGTGCGCATATAATCTTGATTCAGCACCTCAAGCAGGGAAGAGCGGGTGATGCGCGAGATGATAGCGCTGATATAAAGCGCAAGTGTGGACGCGGGCAGAACCAGATGGTCGAAGGCGTTTTTGAAAGTTTTGAGATCGCCGGCGAGCAGGGCGTCGATGGTGAACATGCCAGTGACGGTCGGGGGAGGGCGCATGATGATATCCAGCCGTCCCGGTCCAGCGGCGATGCGCATTTGAGCGTAGAACACGGTCAAGAATATCAGGGCGAGCAAGAACACGGGGAAACTGATGCCTATGAAGGCGATTACCCGCGCGGCGTAATCCGCCAGACTGTCCTTCCATATCGCGGAGACTAGGCCCAGCCCGACGCCCAGCGCAATGCCAAAGATGATGCCCAGCGTCGCCAGCTCGATTGTGGCGGGCAGGCGACGGCTGATATCTTCGCCGACCGGCTTGCGCGTTTTGATGGAAGTGCCCAGGTCGCCCTGCAGCAGGTTGCCGAGGTAGGTCAGGTATTGCTGGTGCAGGGGTTTATCCAAGCCCCATTTTTTGCGAAAGGCGGCGATAGTATCTTCATCGTTGAGCGCATTGGGCGGCAGGTTGGCGATGGTGGGGTCGGCCGGGATGAGGTTGGCGATGAGGAAAGCCATCACGGTGATGCCCAGCAGAAGCGGAGTTACCAAGAGGGCGCGGCGTATGAAGTATTGGAAGAAGCTCATCGGCTCGGATTGCAAACTCGCTTGTGGACAAGCCTAAGTTTACCACAGCCAACACGGTCTCAAAACAATCGCGCTGAAGGGTCTGTTTTCGAGGCTAGAGACGAAAAAGGGCGAGCGCATTGCCCGCCCTTGGCATTACTGATGAATGCCGCTTTGGCGCGATTACATATCGGCGCGGCTAAGCAGGGTCACATCCAGCGTCCAATGGGGGTGGAAGATAAAGCCCTGCAGGTTTGCCAGGTAAGCGGAGGGCTGCTCTGGCACGACAAAGGGCGCGAAGGGACCGTGCTGCTGGTTAAACTCTTGCAGCGCGGTATAGACCTCCATGCGCTCTTCGGGGTCGCTGGCGGTTCTCGCGCGGGCGATCAACCCTTGAATATCTTCCGGCACATCTTCCAATTGCCAGTTGTTGCGCTCGGTGGCGACTTTGCCGCCGGGCAAGAAGCTGGTGAAGTCAATTGGATCGAGGATGTCCGGACCCCAGAGCCAATAGCCGACGCTGTGTTCGCCACTGCGATATTTCGCTAGCTCGACCTGCAATTCGCCGGGGGCGAGGGTGACATTGATGCCAACTTCGGCGAGATCGGCTTGGATTTTCTGGGCGTTGGTGTTGAAGCTGACGCCGCCGAGGGCAAAGTCCGGATATTCCAGATTCATGTCCAGGCCGTCGGCGTAGCCGGCTTCGGCCAGCAGCTCTCGCGCTTTGTCCAAGTCACGGCTGAAGGCGCGGTCTTCGCCAAAGGCGGTGAAGAGGCCGACCCACATATTGCTGCCGGGCGTCACGCCGCCCCAGAGGGTCTTGTAGCCTTCATAATCCAGCGCGTAGCGAACGGCCAACTGGACTTTGGGATTGGCGAAGGGACCGCTCTTTTCTTCATCCGTGTTCATGATGATGAAGTGCGTCCAATTGCTAAGCCCGCGATAAATCTCGATGCTCTCGTTGCCTACCAGCGAGGCGACATTGTCGCTGGAGAGGTCCAGCGCGATGTCAATTTCGCCAGCTTCCAGCGCCGCTTTTTGCGTCGCCGCTTCGGGCATATTGATGATGATCACGCGGTCGAAATAGGGCTGCTCGCCCCAGTAATTCTCGTTGCGGACCAATTCAGTCCGGGCTTGCGGCTCCCATAGCGCCAGCATATAGGGTCCGGAGCCGGCCGATTGGCTGTCGAGATAGGCGCCGGCTTCATCGGTCTCAGCCGCGTCCATGGCATCGGTGCCGCCATTGGCGCGCACGACATCCGCGTTGGAGACGCTGAAGACCGCGCTGGTGATCTCGGACAAGAAGGAAGGACGCGGCTCAACCACAGTGATGGCGACGGTGTCATCGTCAATCGCTTCCAGCGACTCAATCGGGTCGGCGAGGAAAGACGGGTTGCCATCGCGGTATTTCAGGCGGTTGAACGAGAAGACGACATCGTCGGCAGTCACGTCATCGCCATTGGCGAAGACGGCGTCCGGATTCAGCGAGAAGGTATAGGTCAGACCGTCTTCACTGATCTCCCAGCTATCCGCCAGGCGCGGCAGGATCTGGCTGGCGTCTTCGTCGGGGAAGGTGACCAGTTGGTCATAGACGACATGGTTGATCATGTGTCCCGTGCCAGTGAATCCGTTGGCCGGGTCTAAGGAATCGGTGGATTCGGCGTGTCCGATCACCAGCACCTTTTCCTGCGCATAGACGCCGAGAGCGCCCGTGACAAGCGCCAGCAGGGCAAGCGCAACTGCCAGATATTTGAGGCGATTCATCTTCATTGCTCCTTTGAATCATTGCGAACAGTTTCTGTTGCAGCATAAGGATTATATCGAATCCGGCGATATGCCGCAAAGCGGCGGATTGCTTGAGGCGATTAGGGGACGAGAAGGACCTTGGCCGTGTCGCCGCGGTCGAAAAGCTCAAAAGCCGCCGGCGCCTGGTCGAGCGGGAAGCGATGGCTGATCATGCGCGCCACATCCAGGCCATTGCGCCAAAGGGCGAACATCTCCGGCACTTCGCTCATGAAATAATACCAGCAGCCGACCGCCCAAATCTCGCGCCGGTTGAAATCGCGGCTGGGCGCCAGCAGCTCTTCCATGGATTCGCCGTTGAAGACGACGGTGCCGCCGCGGCGCGCCGCCAGAAAACTGTTGGCGACCGATTGGCGCTGGCCAGCGCAATCGATGACGACATCCGCGCCTTCGCCCTCCGTCAAATCCATGATCCGCTCAATGAGCGTTTCATCGGCTTTGAGTGAGACATCGGCGCCGAGCTGCCGCGCGAAGTCAACCCGATAATCAATGATATCGACGCCGATGACGCGCCGGCCGAGATGCGCTTGCATCAGGACATTGCCCAAGCCGATGGGCCCCAGACCCATGACGACGATCGTCTGGATATCGGCGAGGTCGATCTTCTTGGCTGTGTGCCAGGGTACGCCCATGCCATCGCCGGTCAGCAGGGTCGCCTCGTCCCAAGGCAGGTCATCGGGCAGCGGGCTGCAACAGCGGGCGTGAATGGCGAATTGCTCGGCGTGCATTCTTGAGCGCGAGCTGGCGGATTTGCACCAAGTATATCGCCCGCGAGCGCATTCGGCGCAGTTTCCGCAGCCGACAACGGCGCTGGCGCCGATGCGATCGCCAATTGCCAAGTTGGTAACGCCATGGCCCAATTCGACGACAGTGCCAACCGCTTCATGCCCGCTGTTGCCGCCGGCCAAACCCGGCCCGCGATAGGTTTTCATTTCGCTGCCGCAGATGGCCGAGCGGGCGGTCTGGATGATAACTTCGCCGGGCGCTGGCTCGGGCGGTTCGGCTTCAATGAGGCGGGAGCTGGCCTTGCCGGTCTGTTCCAGGAGTTTCATGGCATTGCCTCATTTGCGCTTCGGTGGTGTGACGCGGGCGACCCAACGTGCGCCCATACAGATTCTTCACTATGTGGCGGGCGACTCACAGAGTCGCCCCTACAACACGCTGGTGAGACGCGGGCGAGCCAATGGCTAGCCCCTACAAGACGCTGCTCGGGCGGCTTATCCCTTGACGCCGCTCAAGACGAAGCCCTGAATGAAATAACGCTGCGCCAGGAAGAAGACGATCATCGGCGGCGCCAGCGCCATGGCCGAAGCCGCCATCATCAAAGCGAAGTCGGAGCGATATTCGGAGACAAAAGCCGAAATGCCGACCGAGATGGGAAACTTGCTCTGATCTTGAATGTAGATCAGCGGCAGCAAGAACTCGTTCCAATAGAAGAAGAAGGCGAAGATGGCCACCGTCGCCAGCGCCGGTCGCGATAGCGGCAGCATGATGTTCAGGAAGATCTGCAAGCGATTGGCGCCGTCGATGCGCGCGGCGTCTTCCAGGTCGATCGGCACGGTCATGAAAAACTGCCGCAAAAGGAATGTATAGAAGGGTTGGGCGAAGAAAGCCGGCACCAGTATCGGCAGATAAGAGTTCAGCCAGCCGAACCAACGGAACATCAAAAATGAGGGGATCAGCGTCACCCAAATCGGCACCATCATCGTCGACAGCATCAGCAGGAAGAGGACGTCTTTGCCGGGAAAGCGAAAACGGGCGAAACCGTAAGCGGCCAGCGAACTCCCGAAGAGCGTGCCAACGACGCCGATCACTGTGATAATGGCGGTGTTGACCGTATAGGTCCAGAAGGGGACCTGGTTAAAGACTTCGCCATAATTCGACCACATCCAGGTATGCGGGATCCATTCGATGGGGTAAGTGAAGATCTGATCCTTGGGCTTCACGCTGGTGGAGAGCATCCAGAGCAGCGGATAAAGAAAAAGCAAGGCGCCCGGTATCAGTACGAGATAGGTCAGGAGATGGTTCTGCAGGCGCAGCCGCCTCCGGCGCGACCAGAAGCCGCCCTGTCCCGTGCTCGTTGCTGACGCTGTCGCAGTAGCCATAAGGCGCGCCCTAGACCAACTCGTAATTCACGCGATAACGCGAAACCCAAAGGATGCAAAGCGTGATGATGAAAATAATGACAAAGAGCACACCGGCTTGGGCTGAGGCGTAACCAAGGCGCAGCTCGCGGAAAGTCGTCTGATAGAGATTGATGGAATAGAAAAACGTGGCGTAATTGGGCCCGCCGCGCGTCATGATATACGCTTGGGTGAAGACTTGCATCGAATTAATAAAGCCGACGATGAGCACGAAGAAGATCGTTGGCGACATCAGCGGGATGGTGATGCTCCAGAGCCGCCAGCGTCGATTGGCGCCATCGACCTCGGCCGCTTCATAGAGCTCGGGCGGGATGCCCTGCAAGCCGGCCAGAAAGATGATGATGGTGCTGCCGACGCGCCATAGCTCCATGATGATGATGGAAGGCAGCGCCCAACTCTCGGAGACGATCCAGCCGATCCGCTTGATGCCAATGAAGCCAAGGAGCCAGTTCAAAGCGCCGAATTCGCGGTGGAAAAGGAAGGACCACAGAACCGCCACCGCCAC
>JAJDUC010000099.1 GCA_022826865.1 Anaerolineae bacterium | reverse complement strand
TGTATCAATTTCGGTTGAAATAGCCTGGTAGGGGCGATCCGGCGGATCGCCCGATGGGTACGAACAGGATCGAAATTGGGCGACTCACCGAGTCGCCCCTACCAAATCGTCGGTATTTGAAGAAATTCAACCGACTTTGATACAGTACCAATCCAGCTATCAATTGCCGCAGCCGGCGCGACCGGCTATAGTGTTGCAAAAGAAGCTGGATTCAAGGAAATGCCCTTGTGAGCGAATCGACCGAAAACAAAAAAAGCGAAACCTCTGAAATCAAAGAAGAAGAGCCCATCACCACCTCCCACCAACTCGAGCTGGCGGACGGGACCCTCGCATACAGCGCGACCGTCGGCAAGATGCCGCTCAAAGACGAGAAAGAAAAGATCGTCGCCCATATCTTCTATACGGCCTACATCCTCGACACGGAGGACCGCGCCGCCCGCCCGCTGATTTTTGTCTTCAACGGCGGGCCCGGCTCGGCTTCTATCTGGCTGCACATGGGCGCGCTGGGTCCGAAACGGGTCGATATGGGCGCGGAAGGCTTTATGCCCCCGCCGCCATACAAGCTCATCGACAACGCCCACAGCTGGCTCGACCTGGGCGATCTTGTATTCATCGACCCGGTCGGCACCGGCTACTCGCGCGCGGTCGACCCGGGCGATAACAAGAAGTATTGGGGCCTGGAAGCGGATTTGGAAGCCGTTGGCGAGTTCATTCGGCTTTATCTGTCGCGCAATCAGCGTTGGACCTCGCCCTTGTTCCTGGCCGGCGAGAGTTATGGCACGACGCGGGCCGCCGGCTTGGCCGGGCACTTGATTGACCGCGGCATCGCATTCAGCGGCATCATCCTCATCTCCACCATCATGAATTTCCAGACTACGCGCTTCACCAAAGCCAATGACCTGCCTTATACACTCTTTCTGCCCAGTTTCTGCGCGGCCGCCTACTACCACGGCGCGCTAAGCGGCGAGCTTCAAGCCCGCGATATGCGCGAATTGCTGCATGAAGTCGCGGAGTGGGCCGAGGGCGAATATACAGTAGCGCTGGCGAAGGGCGACAGGCTCAGCGACGACGAGCGTCAGTCGGTGGCGGAACGCCTGGCGCGCTATACCGGCCTGTCCACCCGTTTCATCCTGGGCGCCGATTTACGCGTCAACATCATGAGCTTCTGCAAAGAGCTGCTGCGCGATGACAAACGGGCGGTCGGCCGGCTTGATGCGCGCTTCGTCGGCATCATGGCATCGGCCGAAGGCACAACCTTCGATTTCGACCCGGCGTCCTATGCCATCCTGGCGCCTTATACTGCCGTCTACAATCAGTATGTGCGTGAAGAGCTCGGATATGAAACGGACCTCAATTATGAGGTGATGAGCGGCAAGGTCATCGAAAACTGGAAGTACCAAGGCGGCCGCTTTCCCGATACCAGCGAGGGGCTGCGCGCGGCCTTCGCCAAGAACCCATTCATGCGCGTGCTGGTGGCGCAGGGCTACTATGATCTGGCGACGCCATTCCAGGCGGCATATTATTCATTGGCGCATATGGGCTTGGACCGGGCGCTGCGCGACAACGTCAGCATCGCAGAATACGAAGCCGGCCACATGATGTATTTGCACGAGCCCTCTCTGGCAAAGCTCAAAGCGGATGCGGCGGCATTCATTCGCGCATGAAAGTTGAATCCGCCGCAGTCACCCGCATGGCTCGTTCGCGTCGAAGTGTGCGATATGGATTAGCGTCTGTGCGGCTAACCGTCAGACTGAATCCGTTTGGGCTTCGCCTTGCTTCGCCTCGGAGTCCGCCTCTTTAGCGGTGGCGCACTTTTGTCGTCACCGTACACCCTCTTTGCTGTAGGGTGAAACAGGACATTCTTGGTGTCATCAGTTATTTCAATCACGAGCTTTGGCATGAGCGAAGAACTCCCTGCTATCCTTCAAATTACTGTGAGGCAAGCCCGTCCCCACTCGCCAATCGGACCAAGCGTATCCAGGAACACCTGAAGTTCATAAATGCCGTTATCCAAGAACATGAACTCTGCACCCTCGGCGCTCTCGGTGGTTCAAGAAAATCTGAAGCGATTGCCCTCGGTGGCGGTTGGGTTACTGATTTCAATCCCCATAATGCCGCATGACATCCATCCACATCACCAGGCCGCGCCAGCGCCCGAAGCGCTGGTAATGCGCCTGGATCTCCTTGTCGCCGCCCTTGACGCCGCCGTTGTGCCGCGCGGCGTACATGGCGCGGCAGGCGGTATCGATGGCGACCTTGTCAAAGTGGCCATACATGCGCGCGATCGTGCCGGCGGCATAATCGCCGAATCCCTTTAGTGACTTGACGGCTTTGAAGAGGCCGTCGCTATCCAGCGCAAGCCAGGCGTCCAGATCGATCTCACCCTCCGCGATCTTCCGCGCCAAATCGTGGAGGTAGGCGCTGCGATAGCCGGCGCGCGCCGCCGCCGCCAACTCGTCAACGTCCATGGCGGCGATGCTCCCCGGACTGGGAAAGGCCTGACAGTCCTCCAGGCTGGGGCGCGCCGCCCCCAAACGGCGGAGGCGCCGGCTCATGTTCACGCTCTGCGCCCAAGCGCAGTTGGTCGTCAGCAGCACCTTGACCAGGTCCTCCCACAAGTTTGGGCTGATCAGGATGCGGCCCTTTCTTTCCGTTTCCAGCCAGTCATAGCCTTCATGCGCGCGCATCGCCGCGTAAAAGGCGCACAAATCCCAATCGATGTTCAGTATGCGCTTGGCGGCCAGGCTGAACTCGGCTTCCATTTGGGGACTTGGACTGCGGCAATCCGGCAGATCGACGCGGACGCCATCCGCCGCTTCGCGCATAAGCAGGCGCTGAACGGCGCCGGAATCAGTCTGATAGACATATTGCAGGGCGCCGCTGTCCCCGTCCCAAGAGAAAGGCGCCAGCATCAGCCAGCCGTGACTGAACACGGTGACGCGAAAGTCGAATTGGGGCGCGGTCGGGATGACAAAACCCGCGCTTGTCATGCCGGCATTTTGTCCAGCACATCCTGGATCTGGACCAGGTGATTGATGCCGTGTTGGGAATAAATGAAGGCCAGTTGCTCAATGCTCATATCCGGGCGATCGGGGCTGGCGCCGCGGCCGATCTTTCCCCATTCCTCTTCGCTCAGGTTCTCAAGCAGGATGGCCCAGCGCGCCTGCAAACCCTCCAGGATTTTCAGCGAGTATTCGATATCGGCATCTTTGGCATCGGGGTATTCCGCGATGGCGTTGACATCGTAGGCGGTGAACTGAAAGCTGGGGCTGGTCAAAATCAGTTTGAAGCGGCGGATGCAGACCATGTGCGTGTCGGCGAGATGGTGAATGTTTTGCGCGATGGTCCATTCCGGGGCGTTGTAAGCGGTTGTTAATTGCTCAACCGTCAGCCCCTGCGTCAGGTCGCGCAGCTGGGCGGGCAATTTGCGGATGGCGTCGATTGCTTCTGCTCGGGTTTCCATTGCGGTCCTCTCCTGTAACTCTTGTCGTTCCTGCAAGTATTTTAGCGAAGCAAGGCTTGGCTGTATAAGGTTAAATGGGCCTCCGCATGCTCACATTTCGTAACCGTAGGGGCGTTTCGCTGAAACGCCCGCAGTTTGTAGATGACAGTCAACGGGCGTCTCACGAGACGCCCCTACATTTTGAATGGCCGTCGGCGTTTGGGGTAGGGGGCGCCTTGGGTAGTGTATCAATTTCGGTTGAAATAGCCTGGTAGGGGCGATCCGGCGGATCGCCCGATGGGTACGAACAGGATCGAAATTGGGCGACTCACCGAGTCGCCCCTACCAAATCGTCGGTATTTGAAGAAATTCAACCGA
>JAJDUC010000054.1 GCA_022826865.1 Anaerolineae bacterium | reverse complement strand
TTTCCACGCCGTGCCACCGCATCGTCAACGCGCTGCCGCCAGGTCTCCAGCTCAGCCGGCGTCAGGAATTCTTCAATGATGATGTAGCCATTCTCTTGGTAGAAACTAATCTGCGCCTGCGTCAGGTCGGTTTTCATTTTGTCAATCTCCCATCCAGTCTCTTGCAGAAATAGTCGTGTTTTCCGCCTGCTCTAAATGATCAGAAGATCGCGGGCGAAAGTCGTCAGGCTCTCGGCGCCTTCCGCTGTGATCAGCATATTATCCTCGATTCGCACGCCAATTGCACCCATGCGATAGATGCCCGGCTCCACCGTGAAGACCATGCCCGGCGCCAGAATGCGCTGGTTGCCCATGACGATGTAGGGCGCTTCGTGCGCTTCCAGGCCCAGGCCATGCCCGGTCCGATGGCGGATCAAATGCTCATAACCGGCGTCGATGAAGACCTGCCGCGCGGCGATGTCTACCGACTCGCAGGTGGCGCCCGGCCGCGCCGCCCGCCGGCCCGCTTCATTCGCCGCTTGCGCGACCGCATAGAATTCACGCTGCTCTTCGCTCGCATCGCCCACAAAGACGGTACGCGTGATATCGGCGCAGTAGCCATTGTAGGTCGCGCCGAAATCGACAATCAGCGGGTCGCCATGCTGGATGCGGTAATCCAGCGGCCCCGAATGCGGCAGCGCCGTGTTGCCGCCGGCATGCAGTATCGTCCCGAATGACAGGCCATCGCCACCGAGCGCGCGAATGCGATCCTCCAGGATGGCCGCCGCTTCAATCTCGCTCATGCCGACCGCGACCGCGTCAAATGTCGCACCCAGGGCGCGCTCGGAGATCTCGATAGCGCGGCGCAGAGCCGCGACCTCGTCCGCGTCTTTGTGCATGCGGAGCTCAGCCAGCGGCTCAGTCGCGTCGATGACCGCGGCGCTGGGCTCGGCCTGGCGAATGATCTCGCCTTCGAAAAAGCGCATGAATAAGCCCTCGACGCCGATTGTTTTCCCGCGCGCGCCAATCCGGTCAAGCGCCGAGCGGAAGGCGCCCTCGTAGCCTTCAGCATCGGTGTATGCAATCAATTCGGCCGGATCTGGATGGCGTTTGAACAGGGGAATCTCCAACTCGGGGATGACCGCAATCGGCCCTCGCCCAGGCGCATAAAAGGTCACAATTGGACGTTCCAGCACATAATGCGCCGCGCCCGTCAGATAGCGATGATTCGGCCCTGGGATGAGCGCCAGTAGATCCAGGCCGGCCCGGCGCATGAGCGCATACAATTTATCGTATCTTGCCTCTGTCGTCATCTGATGCCGTCCTTCTTGGATCTCTAGTCTTGCCCAATCGCCGCTTAGCGGATCGTCCGCAAGTCGTTCAAGCCATCGCCCAGCATGGTGATGGCGACCACAACAAGCGTAATCGCCAGAGCGGGAAAGCCGCCGATCCACCACTCGGTCAAAAAATACAGCCGCCCCCAAGCCACCATCGCGCCCCATTCCGGCGTTGGCGCGCTGGCGCCCAAGCCGATGAAGCTCAAGCTGGCCAGCAGCAGCACCGCCAGCCCCAAGTCGATGCTGATACGGACGATTACAGCGTAAATCGCATTCGGCAGGATGTGGCGGCGGATGATGGTCGGCGCGGTTGCGCCCAGAGCCCGGGCCGCAGTCACAAATTCCATCTCGGACAGTTGCAGCGTGATGCCGCGCAGCAGGCGCGCGTAAACCGGCCACCAAACGGCGGCCGCGGCGATGATGGCGCTGCGCAAACCCGGGCCCAGGGCCGCGCTGACCGCAAGCGCCAGGATCAGACTGGGAAAAGCCAGGACCAGATCCACCAGCGTCATGATGACGCGGTCGCTCCAGCCGCCCCAATAACCGGCGATGGTGCCCAGAACCAGCCCAATCACACAAGCGATGCCGATGATCAACGCCGCCGACGCCAGTGAAATGCGCGCGCCGTGCACAACGCGGCTGTAAACATCCCGCCCCAATTCGTCCGTGCCGAAGAAATGCTCGGCATTGGGCGGCGTATAGAGCTCACGGATTGAAGTCTTGATTGGATCATGGCTGGCGAATACATCCGGCAGCAGTGCAAAAAGCAGAAAGGGCAGCAGCAAAACAAACCCGGCGAGCAAACCGGGATTCGCTTTGCCAAAAGCCAGCCACTTCCGTCCGCGTTGATCCAGGCGCTGCACACCAACCTCTATTGCGCTTGCGGCGGCGTCTTCGCCGCCATGGCGGCGCGTCTGGCCGCCGTCGCTCCGGCATCGGGCTGCAGCGACCCCGGCTTGAGCAGGACGCCGTAGTATTCGGCGGCCGCTTCCCGCGAAACGAAGCCGTCGCGCACATCGGCGCAGACCGCTTCGACCGGGCGTTCGGCGGGCGGACCGTAACCGCCGCCAGCGGCCGTCTGGAAACCGACGCTTGAAGCGGGATCATCCAGCGATAGCGCGCTTGCCCGCTGGACTTTCTCTGCGCGCGAGAGGACAGCGCCGTCGCGCAGGATTTCGGCGGGCGCCCCGCCCTGCCCGCCGCGCAAGCCGAAAGGCGGCACATTTTGGCCGGCCGCATGCACGGATACGGTCGCCGCGCCGTCGAAACCGGGCAGAAGCTGCAATTCCATACGCTGGGCCAAGCCGCCGCGCTGCCGCCCGGCGCCACCCGAGTCGGTGATGAATTCGCGGCAGCGCGTCAGAATCGGAACGGCCAGTTCAAAGAGTTCCACCGGCACCGCGCCCGCCAGCGCCGGCGTCTGTACGCTGGATATGCCATCGGCGCCGGCATTTGCGCCCATTCCGCCAGCGCTGAAGAGGTAAGAGTGTTTGATGCCGCCGCTGTCAGTGGCGAAGACGCGTGTGCTGACGAGGAAGCCGGAGCCGGCGATCACGCGGGCGGGCAGGACCTCGGCCAGCGCCTGCAGCACCGCGCCGAATATATGCGCGCCGATGCGATGGCGCTGGCTGACCGAAGCCGGCCGCTGCGCATTGAGGATGCAGCCCGGCGGCGCGCTGGCCTGGATCGGGCGGTAGCAGCCGTCGTTGCCCGGCACATCGGGCAGCAAGGTCGCCTTCAGCGCATAAGAGATCTGCCCATGCGTGAACGTGAAGGTGACATTGATGGCGCCCCGGGGCTGCTGCGGCGATGTGCCGGCGAAGTCGATGTGGATCTCGTCCCCGCGCACGGCCAGCGTACAGACGATCTGCAAAGGTTGATCCAACTCGTCTACGCTGACTTTCGAATGATAGACGCCATCGGGCAGGGCGGCGATCGCCGCGCGCATCGCCCGCTCCGAGCGGTCCTGAATCTCGCGCGAGACCAGCGACAGATCCGGCAGATTGTATTCATCCAGCAGGGCCAGGCAGCGCTCGGCGCCGGTCTGGTTGGCGGCGGCCTGGGCGTGAATGTCGCCGATGACCGCCGTTGGCAGGCGCACGTTGGCGGCGATGAAATCCAGCGCCGTCTGGTTGAGCGCGCCGGCGCGATACAGATGCGTCAGCGGTATCAGCAATCCCTCTTCAAAACTGTCGGTGACCTGGTTGGTATCGATGGCGCCGCCGACATCGGCGTGATGAGCGATGCTGGCGGCAAATCCCACTAGCGTCCCGCCCTTGAAGAACGGCGTGATCACAGTGATATCGGGGTTGTGGCCGGCGTTCTGCCAGGGATCGTTTGAAATGAAGACATCGCCCGGCTTGATGTTCTCGCGGCCGAATTTTTCCAGGATGATGCCGGTTGTATAGGGCATGGTGCGGTTGAATATGGGCAGGCTGCGATGCGCGTGGGCGATGCAGCGCGCATCGGCGTCGATCAATACACAGCCATAATCATTCGAGGCGGTGATCGTGGTGGAAAACGCGGTCCGCGCCAGCGTCGTCGACATTTGATCGGCAACCGTAATCAGCCGCTGCCAGAGGATTTCCAGCGTCAGCGGATCAAGTCGATCTGCCGGCATCGCCCTGCTCCTTCCCGAATGCAGCTTCAAGCGCAAATATCAAAACAACCCCCATTCGGCGATCTCATGCGCGGGCGGCGGCTCGCTGCCCCAGCGTCGGCTGGGATACCAGCCGAATCGCTGCGCCGTCTCCGCCAAAAACTCGGCGTACTTGAAGGGCGCCAGCGCCGAGTCGATGACGGGCACGCCCAATTCTTCCTGCAATGTTTGATGGAAGCCGACCTCGGCGCTGCAGCCCAGCACGATGACTTCGGCCCGGTCTTCTTCGACCGCCTTTTTCCCCTCGCGCAGCATGGCGTCCAGCGCGCGCTCGGCCTGCGCCTGAAAATCGAGCACAGCCATGTTGAGCGGGCGCATGGACATCAGGCGCGGTCCCAGTCCGTAGGCGCGGATGTTCTCGCGCATTTTCGGGATCGCCTTGTCCGCGCCCACCAGCACGGAGAACGTGTTGCCCAATTGACTCGCAATCGCGATCGCTGACTCGCAGGGAGCGGTGACAATCGCCCGTCCGGAGATCTCACGCGCCTCGCGCAGCGCCAGATCGTAGAAGCAGCCGATGATGAAGGCATCGTAGTCGGCCGCCCGGCGATAGACCAGCCGTACGATTTCCGCGACGACCAAGGCTTCGTAAGCATGATAACGCAAGTGGCGCGGCGCCGGCCCTTCCGGCAATGAGATGATTTCAACCGAGGTATCAAGGCGGCGCGCCGCGTCCAATGCCTTGCGCAATGCGCTGGTATATGGCCTGTCTTCCACAATGGGATCAATCCAGAGGATGCGCATCCTATCCGTCTCCCCCCGCGCTCGCCTCGCGCAGATGCAAGTGCAGGTTGCCATAGCGGTCGACCGTCGCGCGCGTCCCCGGGTCAACGACAATTGTGGATTCCCGCTCTTCGACGATCGCCGGACCCGTGAACTGCATGCCGGCGAGCAAATGATAGCGATCATAAATCGGCGCATCCGCAAAGCCGCCGGCCTCGGCAAAGTATACGCGGCGCTCGCCTTTGGGCGCGGCCGGCGCATCCGCTTCCGGCAAGGCGGCCGTCGCAAGCGGCGCCCGCATGCCCGATACGCGGACGCGCCAGGTCAGCAGTTCGATCGGCGTATGATCGGGCACATAATGATAAAGTTCCCGGTACTTGTCGTTGAAGCGGCATATAAAATCATCCAGCGCCATGCCGGCCAGGTTATCGGGAAGCGGCACTTGAATCTCGTGCAATTGCCCGTGGAAGCGCCCGTCCACGCTGCGTTCCCGGGTCTGGTCCGCTTCCGCAATGCCCGCCGCCAACAGCATGTCCCGGCCCTGCGCCTCCATCCCGGCGAAGAGATCGCTCATTTCGCCCCAATCGGCATCGGCCAAGGCTGTTGGATAAGAGCGCGAGAAGTCAAAAGCGACGGGCGCGATCAGCAAGCCAATAGCCGAGGCGACACCGGCGGCGGGCGCGACAATCACCTTGGGCAAGCCAAGGATGCGACCGACGCCTGTCGCATGAACCGGGCCGGCGCCACCGAAACAGATCATGGCGAAATTACGCGGGTCGCGGCCGCCTTCGAGGATGTGAATGCGCGCGGCCGCCGCCATATTCTCGTTGACGAGGCGATGCACCGCGGCGGCGGCCTCCACCAGCGTCCAGTTGAAAGCCGACGCCAGGGGATTTAAGGCGCGCTCGGCCGCGGCGACATCCAGCGGCATCGCTCCACCGAGGAAATAATCCGGATTGAGATAACCAAGAACAAGATCGGCATCGGTCACCGTCGGCAGCGAGCCGCCGAAACCGTAGCAGGCTGGTCCGGGGCTCGACCCGGCGCTCTGCGGGCCGACCTTCAGCAAGCCGAGTTTGTCAACCCAGGCGATGCTGCCGCCGCCGGCGCCGCTTTCCAATATGTCAACCGTGGGAAACTGCAGGGGATAACCGCTGCCCTTGGTGAAACGATGAACGCGGGCCGCCTCCAGGCTGGAGGCGATCGCCGGCTTTCCATCGTGAATCAGGCAGACTTTGGCGGTCGTGCCGCCCATATCGAATGAGATGAGATTGCTCTGCCCGGCCAGCTTGCCATAATGGGCGGCCGCCATGGCGCCGGCCGCCGGGCCCGATTCCACCAGGCGAATCGGCTGCTCGCCAGCGCTGGCAGCCAGGGCCGTGCTGCCGGAGGAGAGCATCAGGTAGAAATTCCCGCCGAAACCGGCTGCGCCCAGTTGCTCTTCCATCGTCTTCAGGTAGCGCGACATCAGAGGCAAGACGTAGGCATTTGCAGCCGTCGTCGAGCTCCTTTCATACTCGCGGATCTCGGGCGCGATCCGGCTGGACAAGCTCAAGGGAATTTCCGGCCATTCTTCCCTTACCAGCTCGGCGATGCGGCGTTCATTGGCCGGATTGCGATAAGAATGCAGGCAAACGATGGCGATGGCTTCGACGCCCTCGCCTTTGAAAGCCGCGACCGCCGCGCGCACATCATCGGCGCAGACCGCGGCCAGCGCGCGGCCATCGCGGTCGACGCGCTCGCGCACAGCCCGGCGCAAGCGACGCGGGCTCAAGGGCGGCGGATAGCGCAGGAAAAGATCGTAGATCGCGTAGCGCTGCTCGCTGCGCATTTCAAGGATGTCGCGGAAGCCCGCCGTCGTCAGCAGGCCGACCAGCGCGCCTTTGCCCTCGATAAGCGTATTGGCGACCAGAGTTGTACCATGATAGACATTGTGAATTTGAGCCTGGCTCAAGCCGCTTTCGCGCAGAAAATCCGCCATGCCCGCCAAGGCAGCGCGTTCCGGCTGATCGGCCGAAGTCAGCGCCTTGAAGATCTCGACCGCGCCGGTACTGGTATCGAGAAGCGCAAAGTCGGTGAAGGTGCCGCCAATATCAAAGCCGAGCTCAATCGCCACCGGTTGTCAATTCCCGCATACGCGCCTCACTTGTGTTTGATGCGCGGATCCAACTGCGCATACAGCAGATCCACAACAGTATTGGAAAGGACAAAGATAACCGCGATCACCAAAGCCGCGCCGATAACCGCATAAAAGTCAAAAGAAAGCACGCTGTCCACGGCATAACGCCCAAGACCGGGCCAGGTAAAGACGACTTCCACCAAAACGGCGCCGCTCAAGAGGAAGCCAATCTGAATGCCCAGCATCGTCACTACCGGGATCAGGGCGTTGCGAAAGGCATGCCGCAGAATCACGCGGTTCTCCCGCAGGCCTTTGGCGCGCGCCGTGCGCACAAAAGGCTGGCCCAGCGTTTCCAGCATGCCGCTGCGCGTGAAGCGGGCGCCGACCGCCAGGCGACCCAGCGACAGCGCCGCCACCGGCAGCGCCAGGTGCCGCAAGCATGACCAGAAAATATCCCACTGCCCGGCCAGAAGGCTGTCAATCGTATAGAGACCGGTCCGGAATGGCGGCGGCGCCATAAGCGTATGCAGGCGCCCTTCCAGCGGAAACAAGTCCAGCCACTTGGCGAAGATGAGCTGCAGGAAAAGCGCCAGCACAAAGGGCGGGATGCCCATGCCGACGACGACAGCGGCCCGAATCAGATAATCCGCCGGTTTGCCGGCATGCACCGCGGAAATGATGCCCAGGCTGACGCCGCAGATGACGATGACGAAGCCCGACAGAATCGCCAGTTCCAGTGTGGCCGGGAAGCGCAACTTCAGATCGTCGGCCACAGCGCGGCGCGTCAGCAGGGATTTGCCCAGGTCGCCGCGCAGCAAGCCGGTGATGTAGGTGACGAAGCGCTCATGGAAGGGCCGGTCCAAGCCCAGATCTTTGCGGATTTTCTCAATCTGTTCCGGGCGGGCGTCGGTGCCGGCCGCCACCGCCGCCGGATCCGCCGGCAAGATCTGCGTGACCACAAACAGGATCACCGCCATGCCGAACAGCTTCAAGACCAGCGTCAGGAGGCGCTCGAGAAGTAACTTGCCCATACTCGCAAAGCGGATGCGGAGCGCGGTTTCGCGCGCCCCGCATCAAACTCCCGTTTCGGTTGCGCCGCTAATTCTCCAGCCAGATATCGTAAGGATGCAGATCGCCCGGGAAGCCATAGGGATCGTATTGGTATCCGCGGACAGAGGCATGCGTCAGGTCAATGTACTGCGAGAGCATCACCGGTATCACGACGGCGTCGTCGATCAAGATCTGCTGGGCTTGACAAAGCAACTCGTCAATCCGCGGATCGCCCGGCGCCAGGGTCGGCGCTTCTTCCAGCAGGGCGTCAAATTCGGGATTGTTGTACCAGGCCCAATTGCCCGTGCCCGTATCAATCAGCGAAGAGTGGTTGAGGCGGAAGAGCATCTCGCCGGCATAGGGAATCGGGATATTGAGCCAGTGGCTGCTCATATCGTAGGCGGTGTCGAAGTTGCGCTGGGCGTCGATGAAGGTGCCCCAGGGGATGTCATCCAACTGGACTTCAATGCCCAGTTCGGCCAGCGCCTCCTGGAAGAGGACGGCGGCAAAGCGGCGCGGTTCATTGGCGTGTCGGTAAGCTTGCCGCAGGCTGAAGCCATCGGCATAATCCGATGCCGCTAGCAGTTCGCGCGCCTTGTCCATGTCCTGCGCGGGTTCAAATACCGCGCAATGCCCGATCGTTCCACTCAAAGCTGGTGAACTGAGCGGCAATGCCACGCCCTGCATCACTTCTATCATGGCTTCGTAGGGATAGGCATGCATCAAAGCTTGGCGCACATTCTTATCCGCCAACGGACCATCCTGCCTCATGAAGTGATAGAAACCTTGCAATGGATTGCCGAGATTGTAATTGATGGCATCGGTGGTTTCGGCGCGGCGAATGTCGGAAAGGCCGGCCCAGTCGATCAAATGCACTTCACCGTCTTCCATCAGCAGCAAGCGCGTGGAGAAATCCAGGCCATAACGCGCGATGAAGCTCTCGATATGCGGTCCTTCCCAGCCGCGCCAATAATCGGCGAAGGCGGTCATCTCGGTCTGCCGGCCCGGGTCCCAGCGCGCCAACTGATAAGGACCGGTGCCCACCGCGTTCTCGCGGAAGAATTCGCCCGCCATATCGCCATCCATCTCGTTGGCGGCGATGGCATCCGCGCTGAGAATCTTGATATGCGGCAAGCCGGCCCAGAACTGAAAGTCCGCCGTGATGAGCTGAATCCGCACTGTCATATCGTCCATGACGGAGACCGTATCGACCGGCGCCAGAATGAAGCCCAGGTTGCCAAGCCCCAGCTCTTTGTGCCGATCGAGCGAGACTTTCACATCCTCGGCATCGAGTGTCGATCCGTCATGGAACATGACGCCATCGCGCAGGCTCAAGGTGTAGGTCAGCGCATCGGCGGAGATTTCCCAACCGGTGGCCAGGCGCGGCACAATTTCTCCCTCGCGCGAATACTGTGTCAGGCCTTCGTACATGGCGTTGATGACATAGCCTTCCGTCTGCGAGATGCCCATGGCGGCCGGGTCCAGCGAGTTGGGCTCGCAGCAGCTGCCCAGAACGAACGCGCCTGTCCAGGTCACATCGGCGCTGGCCGGCGCCAACATCAGCAGCAGCGCGCATATCACAGCAAAGATCTTCAGAAATGTCTTCATGTTTTGTCCTTTCGACTTGAATTAAGCGTACGAAACATACATCGCCAGGGACTGGCTGGCCAATTGCTGCCGATGCGCCAGACAGACAGATCCGCTGGCGCAAGAGAGCCGCATACCCGGCGCATCGGCGCGACTTGGATAGATGCGGCTGGTCAGGCTGATTCTATCATTCGCGTAAATCTCGATGACTGAATTGTCCAAGTATAGGCGCAGATCCAGCGGCTCGCCATTGCCGAGTATGAGAGCGCATTCGCAGTCGCCCCGGCTCACTTCTTCGCTCGCCGTCGAGCGCTCCCGTTCAGAAGCAATTTCCGGGAAGCGAAATCATAAGCGAGCTCGGTTAATTGCGCGCAATCGGCCTCGCTCAGCATCGCGGCATAAGAAACGGACATATCAAAATGAGCAAATTCGATTCCCGTGTCCGCGCGTTTATAGCAACTTTGAGAGAGCAGCGCAAACTGTCAACCCACGGTAGTTGTATCAATTTCGGTTGAAATAGCCTGGTAGGGGCGATCCGGCGGATCGCCCGATGGGTACGAACAGGATCGAAATTGGGCGACTCACCGGGGCGCGTGGACACAGCCCGTCAGTCGCCCCTACCAAATCGTCGGTATTTGAAGAAATTCAACCGACTTTGATACAGTACC
>JAJDUC010000118.1 GCA_022826865.1 Anaerolineae bacterium | reverse complement strand
GGCGGTCAAGCCGCTGAATGTATGCGTCGCCACATCGCCCAGGGTCGTCACCGCGCCGCTGTCCACTTGGACCTTGTAAGCCGTGGCGCCGGCTGATTTCGTCCAGCCCAGGGTGATCGCGGTCTGCGTGATGCCGCTGGTCTGCAGACTTGTCGGCGCAGAGGGGGCATTGGGCAGCGTTGTCACTGACGGCGCGCTGGCGACGCAGGAATTTGCGTTGCCGCTTTTTGCCCGCGCGCGCAAGATATATCTCGTATTGTGATCCAAGTTTGTGAAAACGTGTTGGAGATCGCTGCCCGAATCGACCCAGGCGCTGCCATTCGCGCTGACTTCATAGGTGACCGAACTGGTGGCGCTCGCGGTCCAGGTCAGCTTGACGCTGCTGCTCGTGATCTCGGAGGTTTGCAAAGCGGTCGGCGGCTCCACGTGCGCTGTTTCGGTCGTCACCGATATGCTCGACTCGGCGCTGATAGAGTCGCTGGCGGGCGTTATTCCGAGTGAGGGCGCGGTTGATATAGCGCGGACATGAAATGTATACGTGGTACCGAGAGCAAGCCGTTCAATGACGCGGGCGCGTGATTCATCTCGGGATTGCCAGCTGCCGCTACCGATTTTGATCTCGTAAGAAGTTGCCCCGTACGAAGCGCCCCAAACGAGTCCAACGACTGTGCCAGCCACGCAAGTGGCGCGAAAGTTGGCCGGGGCTAGCGGATTTGTGTATCGGTAGGCTGTTTGCGACCAGCTTGACTTCTGCGCTCCAGCGACAGTGCGGACAATGAAACCATAAACTGTGCCGTGGTTTAAACCCGTGATGGTGGCCGAGGTCGCGCTGGCGCCCACCGCCCCCGGGTTTCTTCTAGTATCTTGCGGGATAAGCTGAGCATATTCATAGCCGGTCGCCCCTGCGACCGCGGTCCAGGAGATTGTGATGCTGGTTGTGGTGGTGGAGTCAACGCTAGGCATACCTGGAGCAGCTGGCCGCGTCTGCGCGCGGCCTGGCAAGGCAAGCAGGCTCAGCAGAATGATGAGCATCAACCATGCCAGGGGGCGCGGGGAAAAACTCGCCGTATTCTTCAAGGCGCGCATAACTTTCTCCCTTATATTGGGAAATTCCAAGGCAATGTTCTATGACGCATTGTATTGAGAACTGCTCGTCGCGCAACTCAATCAATGAGATTTAGATTTTCGCTATTGGCAATAGGGCAAGCGAACTGGAGGGCGTTTGCGCGGGACTGCTTTATCCGGGCAGTCGGCTGAGGATAAGAGCGGCAAGGGCAATGTCAGTAGCAATCGTCCAAGCGATCATTCGATTGATGCGCTGTTCGATTATCTTTTGCAAATGCGCTGACTTCCCAACCGCCGGCGCCGAGCATCAAGCTTTCGCCGTTGCATAACGATGTGGCAGGGCAATCGCATCAAAATCATAATGAGCGGTTCGCTACGAAAATTGCGGAAGTGTAGACACCCGCGCTGCACGGCAGCGGCTCACGCAAAATACCTTGCGTCCCGCTGTGCTTGGCTCCCCCTCCCTCTTTATGGGGGAGGGGTCTGGGGGCGGGGGTCCGGCGCTCGCAACGTAAACAGGGGAAAATGTCATTTATCGGCGCAATTTAAATTTGATGCGATTGCCCTGAGCGGTGTGGGCCAAACCTTGCGCGAGCAAAGACCGATGCGCCAGAATAGTGCGGTAATCTGCCAAATTGGGGTCCACACCGATGAAAACCATGTCCTTCGATTTCAAGTCGCGCCGCTCAATGATCAGCGCCCGGCGCGGCATGGTCGGCGCCAGCAACCCGCTTGCCGCCCAAGCCGGGCTCAACATTTTGCGGCAGGGCGGCAATGCCGCGGACGCCGCCGTGGCTACATCGGCCATGATGAATGTGATGGATCCCGGCTCCTGCGGCATCGGCGGGGATTGCTTCGCCCTCTACTTTGACGCGCGGACGAAGCAGGTCACGGCGCTGAATGGCAGCGGGCGAGCGCCGGGCGCATTGACGCTTGAGACCGTGCGGGAAATGGGCTGGGAACAGATGAACCCCCGACACGCGCATAGCGTGACCGTGCCGGGGGCGGTCCGCGGCTGGCATGATTTGCTAAAGAGGCACGGCAGTATGACGCTGGCGGATGTCTTGCCCGATGCCATTCACTACGCCAGCGAGGGTTTCCCGACCGCGCCGGTTGTCGGCTTCCGCTGGCAGCATTCGGGCGCCTTTCTGCGCAGCGCCGCAAATGCCGAGGAGTACCTTCCCAAGGGCGCAACGCCCAAGGCGGGCCAGGTCATGACATTGCCCGGCCTGGCGGAGACCCTGCGCGCCATCGCCGAAGGCGGGCCCGAGGCCTTCTACACCGGTCCGGCGGCCAAGGCGATTGTGGCATCGCTACAAGAGCAAGGCGGCCTGATGACGCTCAAGGACTTGCAGGACCACCATTCCACCTGGGATGAACCGATCCACACCGACTACCGCGGCGTCACCGTCTATGAATGCCCGCCCAATGGTCAAGGGCTGACGGCCCTGATCGCGCTCAACATCGCCGAGAACTTTGATCTGAAGGCGCTGCCTTGGGATTCGCCGCAGCGCCTGCACCTCATGGTCGAAGCCATGCGCCTGGCATGGGCCGACGCCCATGAATACATCGCCGACATGAGCCGGGCCGATGTACCGGTTGAGAGACTGCTCAGCAAGGATTACGCAAGCGGACGCGCCAGTCTCATTTCCGATTATTACGCTATGGCCCCGCCGCCGATTGCGGGAGAGCTGCCAGGCGGGAGCGATACGATTTACCTAAGCGTGGTCGACGGCGCCGGCAACGCCTGCTCCTTCATCAAGAGCCTCTACATGGGCTTCGGCGTCGGCATCGTCGCCAAGGGCACGGGCGTCTGGCTGCAGAATCGCGGCGCCGGCTTCTCGCTCGTGCCGGGGCATCGAAACGCGCTGGCGCCCGGAAAGCGCCCCTACCACACCATTATCCCGGGCATGGCGCTGAAAGACGGGGAACTCTGGGCCAGCTTCGGCGTCATGGGCGGCTTCATGCAGCCGCAGGGCCACTTCCAGGTGATCAGCGCCATGGTCGACGATGGCCTTAATCCGCAGGAAGCGCTCAATCGTCCGCGCTGGTATATCGACCGCGGCGAGCCGGGCGGCGCGCTGCTGATCGAAGAGGGCAATCCCTTCAAGACGATGGCGGATCTGGCCGAGCGCGGACATCGCATCCAGCCGGAAGCCGGGCTGGGGCGGGGCAATTTCGGGCGCGGGCAGATCATCCGCTACGATGCCGAGACCGGCGTTATGCACGGCGGCAGCGAGCCGCGCGCCGATGGGCAGATTGCGGCTTTCTAATCAGAACACGGGACGCAATTTGGAACGGCTCATGGCAAAAAAGGTGGATGGCTTGGCAACCCGACTGATTGCAAAAGTCACCGCCCATTTGTTCAAACATATCTTGCGTTTTTGTTCTAAGTGGACGCGAGCCGCTGGTAAGCCGCCGTTTACAGTCTATACGAGATTCAAATATCGTGATAAGTACTCTTACCATAGCTGAAATGTATTCTGGCGCAGCCCGAAGCGACCGGCCCACACAAACCCGAGCTACTCAGGAAAGTTTCTTTGCGCGATTCGTAAGTCTGCCCTTTGACTATGCTGCCGCCAATGAATATGGACGAATTGACAGTCTGTTGAAAAGTCGCGGAATGAGTATCGGACCACTTGATACTCAAATCGCCGCCACCGCTCTTGTACACAATTTGACCCTCGTCACCCACAATATTCGCCACTTCAGCCGGGCGCCTGGCCTCATACTCGAGGATTGGACGACGGCTTTGGCGAACTAGAGCAGACCGAAAGGTATGCGCCAATGCCAAAACAACCCCACATCATCATCTTCAACCCGGACCAGTGGCGCGGGGACGTCATGGGGCACCTCGGCAATCCCGCCGCCGTCACCCCTAATCTCGACCGAATCGTCGAGACCGATGCCGTCTCCTTCCGCCAAGCCTTCTGCCAGAATCCGGTCTGCACACCCAGCCGCTGCTCCTTCATGACCGGCTGGTATCCGCACGTTCGCGGCCACCGCACGATGTTCCACATGCTGCAGCCGGATGAACCGGTGCTTCTGAAGATCCTGAAGGAGGCCGGATACTTCGTCTGGTGGGGCGGCAAGAATGATTTGGTGCCGCGCCAAAACGGATTCGCCGACTATTGCGATGTCAAATATGAAGCGCCGCGCGAGCTCCGCCCCAATTTACACCGCGCAGACGCCTGGCGGGGCGATCCCGAAGGCGACAACTACTATTCCTTTTACGCGGGCAAGCTTTCGACCGCTCCCCAATCCCCCGACCTCACTGGGGACGGAATCGCCGAAGAATCTGGAGGAAGCGGAGGAGATGCGGTCTATTACGACAACGACTGGGCGATGGTCGATGGCGCGGTGGAACAGATTCGCAACGCCCCGGCCGATCAGCCGCTTTGCATTTACCTGCCCTTGGGCTATCCGCACCCGCCTTATGGCGTGGAAGACCCTTGGTACAGTCAAATCGATCGCGACCTGCTTCCAGCGCGCATCCCCACGCCCGACTGGGAGAAAAAGCCCGGTCTTGTAGCCGGCATTTACGAACGACAGGGTCTGCAAGACTGGAGCGAAGAACGCTTCACCGAGCTGCGCGCCACCTACTACGGCATGTGCGCGCGCGTGGACGCGCAGTTTGGCAAGGTGGTCGCCGCGCTCAAGGAAAGCGGCATCTACGCTGACACTGCGATCTTCTTCTTCTCCGATCATGGCGATTTCACCGGCGATTATGGTCTGGTGGAAAAGACGCAGAACACGTTTGAGGACTGCCTGACGCGCGTCCCCTTGATCGTCAAGCCGCCAGCCGATACAGCGATTCAACCGGGCATCCGCGAGCAACTGGTCGAGTTGATCGACTTCAGCGCCACCGCTTATGAATGGGCGGGCATTGATCCGGGTTATGACCACTTCGGGCGCTCGCTGGCGCCGCTCATCGCCGGTTCGTCCGACGCGCATCGCGACGCCGTTTTCTGTGAAGGCGGGCGCCGCTTCGGCGAGGAGCAGGCGAAAGAAAAGGAAAGCCCGGCCTACAACAATCCAAGCGTCCTCTACTGGCCCCGCGCTGAAATGCAGCGCAGTGAATCCGGCTCCCACAGCAAGGCGACCATGTGCCGCACAGTCGACTACAAATATGTGCGCCGCCTGTACGAAACCGACGAACTCTACGACCTGCGCAAGGATCCCGGCGAAGTCAACAACGTCATTGACGAGCCGAGCTACGCCGAGGCGCTGGCGGATCTGCGGGAACGCCTCTTAACCTGGTATCAGACGACCTGCGATGTCGTGCCCTACAAGACGGATCTGCGCTGAGTTTTTGTCATTGTTCTCTGAGATTCCAAGTAAGCAGAAAAAGTCTAGGAGATGACACGTTTTTAGCCCAACTCCCAGTCTCGTCATCGAATCACAGATGCCCGAAATAGAGATGGCAAGCGATCGAATTGCCAATGGCGAATTTCTCTCCAAAATAATAACAGCCCGCTTTGTAAGCGGGCTGTTATTACTTAGCATGGGGCTTATTCAACAGTCCTGGGCTTTATTGGCGAATCCTCGATCTTGTCATTAATGGCTTTGTTATGCGTTGCCACAGCAGCTTTAAGAGCTGCTATTTCAGCCTTGGGAGCAGCCTCGCACAACTCGGGGAATTCAATAACGACATTCTTAGTTTTCTTGGGAAAATCCTCTCGCTTGAATCGCATGAACTCACTCCTTTTCCACCAAGGTAAAGCGCGCTGAACCCACCTCCGATATGCCGCCATCCGGCAGCAAGTGGTCAATTCGGATATTGTAACTTCCACCACCAACATACCACAGGAAGGATATCGGCACAACATAAGTATAAATGAACGGAACTTCTTGTGGCTCTGCGATTAGCACGCTGCTGTAATCTTGCTCACCGACCCAAAGCGCTTGGCAATCAGATTGTCCATACATGAGCCTAACACGCACATCGGTACATGTTATAACCCATTCGCTAATTAGGCACACAATGTCTCTCAGTACAAGCACCCGCTTACCGTTGCCGTCCCTGTTGTCAATAAAGTCATCGGGGTATGAAAAGGAAGTAATTTCAGGACAGGAACTCCAATCCAGCCCTTCGGAATGCAAGTTAGCTGGGGCTTTACGCAGTGAAGTCTCAAAGTGCTGCATACTTTGAATGTCGACCTTTACACTAATTCCGTCATGCACAAGCGCTCAATATAGCACATTAATCAGGCTACCAGAAGCGCCTGCGCTCTGCGGCCAGTCATCGCGCCGCAGGGCGCCTGCATTCTTACGATTGTCTTTAACTTATTTCTGTGTCTTTGCGCGGACATTCTAGCCGCAGCCCGCGGTCAGGCCATATTGCAGACGCAGCCTTTGCTGCGCCGGCACCGCCTCAAAGCTGCACTCGACGCCATTGCTCCAGACGATGCGCAGATCGGCGGCCGCTGAATCTCCCAAGCCGAAATGCAGCGCCAATTGATTGTTGCCGCCCAGGCCCGCGCCTATGCTGACGGTTTGCAACTGCGTCGCGCCATCCGCCGTTGTCAACCAGACTTGCGCGCCAACCGCATCCCGATTGACATCGCCGCCGCCCGATAGCTCCAGTGAAAGCCAGCGCCCGCCGCCGCCCTGGTTCTGGAACAGGCGATAGCCGCTGTTCCAGTTGCCCGTCACAAGATCCAGGTCGCCGTCATTGTCGTAGTCGGCATAGGCGACGCCCAGCGTGGGCAGGGCGACATCGATGCCGCTACCGGCGCTGACATCATCAAAGGCGCGTTGACCGTCGTTGCGGAAGAGCGCATCGGGACGGGGATTCATAAAGCTGACTTCCAGCTCGGGAAAGGTTTGGAAATACTCGGTCGACGCCACATAAATGTCTTGCCAGCCGTCGTTGTCATAATCGAAGAATACGGCGCCCCAGCCCACGCCTTGGTCCGGGCCCATGTTGATGGCGCTGCCGGAAACGCGCGAGCGATCGTGAAATGCGCCGGCGCCATCATTTGTCATCAGATACATGTTGTAGACCATGTCGGTGATATACAAGTCCATATCGCCGTCGTTGTCGTAATCGCTTGCGTCAACACCCATGCCGTTGATCAACAGGTCGGTGCCGGTGGCCGCGGACACATTGGTCCAGCACCAGTGGCCGCAGCCGGCGCCATCATTGCGCCAGAGCACATTGCCAATCTCGTTTTTCAGCTTGTCATTCACGACATAGATGTCAAGATCGCCATCGCCATCAAAGTCGAAGAAGGCCGGCGCAAAACCGGCCCCGAGCGTCAGCGCGTAATCCAGCGTCGCTGTGACATCGGTGAAGCTGCCATCGCCGTTATTGTGATAGAGCCGGTCCTGCTGCAGGGAAAAGTCTTCCCGGTCGCACTCCGGGAAACAGGACCAGTTGGTCAGGTAGAGATCCAGCCAACCGTCGCTGTCGTAATCGCCCCAGGCGGCCGATGTGCCTTTGCCGGTATCGCCCACCCCGGCTTCGGCTGTGACATCTTTGAAGCCGGCGCCGCCCTCGTTGCGGAACAGGCGATTGGCGCCGAAATTGACCAGATAGAGATCCGGCCAGCCGTCGTTGTTGTAATCGGCCCAAACGGCGCCGCCGCTCGGCACATTCGGCAGGCTGAGCGCGGCTGAATGTGCCGAGAGAGAAAAGGTCCCGTCGCCATTGTTGCGGTATAGCGCATTTGAATCCAGGTTGCCGGTCACGAAGAGATCCAGCCAGCCGTCGCGGTCATAATCGCCCCAGGCTTGGCCGATCGCCAGGTAGCCCTCGAGCGCCTCATCCGGATCCCAGACGGCGCGGTGCGTCGCCCCAATCCCGGCCTCGGCGCTGACATCGCGGAATATGGGCGCGCCGGGAGCCTGCTCGCCTTGCGCCATGACCGCCGCCCCCAGGCAAAGTCCCAGGAGGGGAACTGCGGCCGACAGCTTAACTCTCATCAGAACGAACCATGCTCGGGCAAACGTCCGTTTCTCCCGCGGCATCAGCGCACCGTGCGCCTTGCGTAAGGCGGCCACTCCAGCGGGATTCCATGTTGACCCGCCAGCAGCCGCTGAAATTCGCGCAGATGGCTTTCCGTGTTGCGCACCTGCCGCGGCGACAGACCCTCGTCCAGGCAATAGGCCGCCAGCGCGCCGGCCGCTTCGCCGATATTCCATTCCACCGGATGCAGGCGGTAGCAGCCGTTGGTGATGTGGGTGACGCCCAGGTTCTTGCAGGCCGGCAGCAGGTTCTCGACTCGCTTCGGAATCAGCGCGCCCAGCGGAATCTGGAAGGGATAGCTGCTGATGTCGATATAGTTGCGCAAGCCAGTGCTCGGGTGCAAGTCGATGCGGTAGCTGCCGATGCCGACGCTGTCATCGAATTGCTCGGCTGTGTCGAAGCCTTCGCGCTGCTGGACGCCGACATGCTCTTCCAGCACGGTGAACTCGGCTTCAATGCGCCGCGCCTCCCGTACATAGACATACTTCGCCATGCCATCAGCACTGCCGACCACATCAGGCCGCAGGCGCAAGCCAGGGTAGCCGCAGCCTTTGCCATCGTATCGCGGCGCTTCGGTCTGCATCCAGTAAAGCAGGGAGAAGCTCAACTGCTTGCATTCGCGCAAGGCCGCCTGTTTGACATCTTCACTGACGCCCAGCAGCGGCTTCAGCCAGTAATCAATCTGTGGCCAGTTGACCAGCGTGATATCGCTGCGGAAGGTGCCTTCGCGATGATGCCCTTTGTACAAAATGCGGCGGAAGTGCCAGAAATCGCCCGGGAATTCCCGGTACTGTCCTTCGTCATTGCGGTGGAAGATTTGACGATGAACCGGCTCCAGCGTTCTCGGGCTGGAATAATACCAACTCAACTGTTTGTCGGCCCAAAAATCAGCTTTGTACTCGCGCCAGAAATCATAATCTTCCGGCTGGTCGATGGTGTGATCTTCGCCTTCCAGGTGGTCAATGGCGAAGCACCAGGAAATCGACTGCTGATCCAGCGGCTGCGCATCGCCCTCGACCGCGTGCATCTCGCCCGTCTGCGCCTGGCTCTCCGCGCCAATGATGGATTCAACATCCGCCAGTTCCAGCAGATCGCCCAGCTCGGTGGCATCCAGGATATATGGCGCGGAAATCAGGACCTGATCGCCGGTCCGCGTGTCTTCCAACGTAACCGCCAGAACGCGGTCGCCATCGGTCTCGGCCGCCACCGGAATATGATAGAGCAAGACGTCGAGTTGCATGCTGGAACGGTAAGGCGCCAGCATCTCTTCGATCACGGCCAGGCCGATGCGCGGCTCGTGGCACAAGCGGCTGACATTGCCCTGCCCTGGATTCCAATTCATGGTGTAGCGCGCCTTTTCGGTGAGAGGATAATTTCGGCGATAATAATCGCGCACACCATCGGAGAAACGCATATAGGTCGCGGTCGCGCCGCATTGGTCCACCCAGGGGTTTTCATCGGGCGGGACTGCCTGCGCCGTCAACTGCCCGCCGATCCAGTCTGTTTCTTCGCTCATGATCACCGATTTGCCCATGCGCAGCGCAGCCAGCACCGCCCCGATCGCGCCGGTTCCTCCACCCACTATCAGAATGTCCGTATGTCGCTCTTTCATCAGTCTTCCTTTGGCTTTCCACGTGGTCATTCTATCGCAGCAACTACAATGATTGCCGCGCCGGCAAATCAGCGCCGCAGCAGACCCCGCTCTCGATAAACCCGGGCCGCCTCCCGCAGCATGGCGGCGTTTTCCGTCGCGCGGTATGAACCCTCCAGATGTTGGGCGAGCTTAAGCAGGTCGTCGTAGGCTGCGCGTTCCGGCCGCAGCAATTCGTAGATTTTCAGCAATTCATCATTTGGCACTTCGGTCAGTTCAGCCGCGCGCAGCAAGTTCGCCGCCAACTGCGGATAACCGCCCGCGCGCGCGATCGCCGCTTGTTGACGCAGGGTATCGCCGTGCGTGCGCAAATCTTCGCCGGTCAATTCGCCGGCCGCGACCGCTTCCGTCGTGATCTCTTCGAAGGACTTCCCGCTTAATGTTCGCAGTTGCTCGGCTGCGTTTTCGCGCAGCGGATACTCACTCATGTATCGGGCTCCCAGGCAAAGCGCAATTCTTGCGGCGGCTTCTGCGCGTCGACGGCGTCGGTTTCGCGGCGGTGCAGCAGAGCCGTCTTCACGATCAGACGCAGGCGGGCGCCATTGTCAATTTTGACCGCCACCGGCACGGTCGCCAGCCCCAAAGCATAGCGAGCCGCATTGCTGCCGATGCGCTCGTAAGTCTCGAGTGTCAGGCTCGGCGACTGGGGGAATAGCTCAAGGTTATTGAGCGGCGCCAGATGATGCTGATGGATGACGGTGGTGCCGCGCGACTGCAAGCCGATGCCGATGCCGCTGCCGCTAAGGCGCGCCCCAACATAACCAATGGCGGCGCAATCCGACGAGTGGTACACGCGAACGATGCGCGCAACCAAACCTTCGGAGGCAATGCCGGACAAAATCGCCTTCAGCACGTCTTCATGGTCCAGGCCGCCAATCGTCCGGCGCAAGGCGCAGCCAAAGGCCGGACCAAGCGCCAAAACAACTTCATTCTGTCGGCCCTTCGCGGCCGGCCCAAGTTCGACGAGGCGCGCGAGGGGAGCGCCCACATGCGGATCGACGAAACCCTCGGGCGATTTTGCCTGCGGGATCGCCTGCATCTCCCGCCAGCGCCGGCCGGCCGGGCGATAGCCGCTGCCCGGCCCGGTGTAATCGTTGCCGTCGTTGATCGCGCTCAACACCTTGAAATCGTCATCAAAAATCGCCGATGGCTGCAGGTAATCGCCGGCGATACGCTGCCGCCCCATCTCCAGGATATTGTCGGCGACATCGCTGAAACCACAGTTGCGCAGGGCGCGAATCACCGTCAGGAAATCGGCGTCGGACGCGAGGAAGGCATCGGCCGCTTCCAGGTCCGGCAGGAGCTCGCGCTCGGGCATGTCATCGCTGCTGTGCGCCACGGTCGCCGCGTCCACCTCCGCATCCGTAATCGGCGGCAGCTTGAGCTCCCGATAAACGGCCTGAATCGCGCAAGCCGCCTTGCGCCGGATCATCAGCGCCTCGTCTTCGCCGATCGGGCGGACGCCGCCATCAATCTGCATATCGCGCTGCAAGACATTGTAATCATCGAAATCCTCGGCATCAAAGTTGCCGCCGCCGAAGAGGTTGTCTCGCTTGGGAATCGCGCTGTAGCCGCTAAAGATGAAATCCGTGCCCGGGATGAACTGCGTCATCAGCTTGGCAGTCTTGCGGATGCTGGAATGCGAGGCGAGCGCATCGTTGCCTGAGGCCACTTCCAGACCGAGCATGGACGCCAGCAGATTCTCCGCCAGCACCGCCCGCACGCCGCCGGGCAGGGCTTCGGGCAAGGCGATGCAAGAGATCGAGCCATTCTGCACGCCTTGGCTGCCCGCGCCCTTGACCACGAGCAGGCAGCGCGCTTCGAGATAAAGCATCGATTTTTGTTCGGCCCGGCCCATCAGCGCTTCCGAACCGGTGCCGGAGGTGAAACGGATCTTCACCCCGCGCGAGGCGTAGGCGGAGGCGAGGAAGGCTTTTGACCAAGGTGTGTCATCGCCATCGGTGAAGGTCAATTCCGTGCCGTATACGGAAAGGGTTTCGGCGTAGCTGGTAAGCCCCTTCATTGCCAGGCGCAAGCCCAGCGCTTCTTCGACCGAGCACTGCGTCAGGACGCCGCCGCGCCCGGTCTGGGTGCCGACCAGAATGGCCAGCGCGTTGAAGGGGGCAAACCGCGCCACGCGCACAGTCGTCTCGACCTCGGCAAAACCGCGTCGGGCCGCTTCCGCGGCATCGGCCGCCAGCAGCGCCGGATGCTCGCGCCAATTGGTCACATGGGCTTGATTGGCCGGCGTCCGCCGTACACGCATTTTCGCCAAAGCCATCATCATTTCCAGCACATTCATATGGCGGACGATGTCGGTCAGCTTGGCCGGGCTGCAACCGGCGATCAAGCGGGCGATTTCTTCGCGCGGCACGTTGATATCGGCCAGCATGCGCGCGTATTCCGGCGATGGCAGCGCCATCGCTTCTTCAGCGATATTCAGATCCAGGGCATGGGAGACGATGAAGAGGTCAAGCGCATCAAAGTCGGCGCGGCGCCGGCCGTCCATCGCAACGACGCGGCCGGACTCAATCTCGATGCTGGGTCGCGGATCATACGGGCTGTCGGCGACAATCAAACCGGCTTCGGGCC
Organism: Anaerolineae bacterium; assembly: GCA_022826865.1. Taxonomy (GTDB): domain Bacteria; phylum Chloroflexota; class Anaerolineae; order Aggregatilineales; family Phototrophicaceae; genus UBA6055. The sequence continues at coordinate 19,607 of JAJDUC010000118.1, read as the reverse complement.
AAGGCTCAACGAAGGTCTCTTTGTTGATATCGCGCTTCGCCAGCAGGTCAAAACGTTTTGAACGTTCCATACTGTCGACTCCACACTCCGGCAATGCAGAGCAAATTTAACACATGCGGCCGCAACTGTCACATTTCAGTGGCGGCGGTAGTGTATCTATTTCGGTTGAAATAGTCTGGTAGGGGCGATCCGGTGGATCGCCCGATGGGTACGAACAGGTTCGAAATTGGGCGACTCACCGGGGCGCGTGGACACAGCCCGTCAGTCGCCCCTACCAAATCGTCGGTATTTGAAGAAATTCAACCGACTTTGATACAGTACCGTGGCGGCGAGCAGGCGACAAGTGGGCCGAGCGCAAGGTTGGCGGCAAGTTCAAGCCCGGCGCCTTGCCAGGCGCAATCGCGCGAAAGTCCGTCCAAGGCCCAGGGCAATTGCATCAAATTTAAATTGCGCCGATAAATGACATTTTCCCCTCAAATTATGTAATCCGTAGGGGCGTTTCGCTGAAACGCCCGCAATTTGCAGGCCATTTTCAACGGGCGTCTCACGAGACGCCCCTACAATTTCGCAATTTTCGTAGCGAACCGCTCATTATGATTTTGATGCGATTGCCCTGCCAAGTCCAATCCCGCTTGAAGGACTTTGTGACAAATTGTACAATCCCTAGTCTATACTCCGTTCGCCCAATGGCATAGGCCATCAAATGTAAAGCGAGCCAAGGCATTTGGCGAATCAGCAAGCACAGCAGCCCATCTCTAGCTCGTTCGCCGCGATTTGCCTCGCTACAGCGGCGCTTACCTTGGGCCTGATTGTATTCGGCGCAGTCGTGCGCGTGATGGAATCGGGCTTGGGCTGTGGCAATGATTGGCCATTGTGCAATGGCGCGATTTTCCCGCCCCTGGACAATATCGCCGCCTGGATCGAATGGCTGCATCGACTTTTCGCTTTGCTCATCGGTTTCTTTGGGCTGGCGACGCTTGCCCTGGCCCGGCGTCACTACCGGCGGCACGATAGACCGGTCTTGAAGTTGGTCGGTCTGGCGGCGCTTCTATTTGTCATACAGAGCGCATTAGGCGCTATTGTTGTGTTTTTGGACTTGCCCCCGACCTTCGTCACGCTTCATCTCGGTGTCGCGATGCTGCTCTTGGCCGCCTTGCTGGGCGCGCTTGTTATGGCCATATACGCAGCGCCCAAGCCATTCGCGGCCGACTCGGCCAGCACTTTAGCCCATATCAACGCTCTGTTTGCCTTGCTGATCATATTGACGGGCGCCCTTGTACGCGGCAGCGGCGCCACCTTGGCTTGCGCCGAGTGGCCGCTCTGCAACGGCGGCGCTCTGCTCCCGCTGGATCAGGGAGCGCTCGCGGTCATTCACATGATTCACCGGCTTTCGGTGGCGGCAATGGCGCTGTCTCTGTTCTTGATGATTCGACAAGTCTTGCAGCAGAGAAAAGAGACGAGCATTCGTTTGTTTGCCTTGGCAGCGGGCGGCGCGTATTTGCTGCAAACCGGATCGGGCGCGATGTTTGTGTTCAGCGCTGCGGGACCGGCCTGGGGCGCCCTGCACGTGGGTTTGGCGGCAACGGTTTGGGGCTTGCTGATCATCCTCGTTGCCATGGAACGCATTAACCATCTTAGCTTCGCGCGCGGAGATTTGAAGTCGACATGATCAGCGCCATACGCAGCACAATATCCATCGGCGATACAGCGCGCGCCTACATAGAATTGATGAAACCGCGCATCGTGACGCTTTTGGTTTTCACCTGCGTCACCAGCATGATCGTCGCGGCGAATCGCATACCGCCAATAGACATTCTCATCTTCACGATCATTGGCGGCGCGCTTTCGGCGGGCGGCGCGAGCGCCATCAACCACTATCTTGACCGGGAAGTCGATATCAAAATGACCCGGACCGCGCGGCGGCCGATTCCGTCCGGCCGCCTCACAGCGCTAAATGCCCTGCGTTTTGGCTTGGCATTGGTCGCGGCTTCCACACTCATTCTGGCTACGCTGGTGAACGCGCTGGCGGCGGCGATTGCCCTGGCCGGCGCGCTCTATTACATTGTTATTTACACCATCCTGCTGAAGCGCAATACGGTGGTCAACATTTTGATTGGCGGTGGCGCCGGCGCCATGCCCGTGTTGGTCGGCTGGGCCGCGGCAACGGGACGGATTGACCTGCAAGCCTTCATATTATTCGCCATCGTATTCTATTGGACGCCGCCGCACTCCTGGGCTCTGGCGATCCTCGTCAACAAGGATTATGCCGCGGCTGAAATCCCGATGATGCCCGTGGCGCGGGGGGAAGGCGTTACCCGATATCAAATCCTCTTCTATTCCCTTCAACTGCTGATCATCAGTCTCTCGCCCGCCCTGCTTCTGCTTTTGCCACAAGCGCCCGATATGCTGGGACCCCTCTATCTCGCGCTGGCGGCGCTGCTTGGCCTGCCGCTGGTCTGGCAATCCGTCAAACTCATCATCAAGAAGGACAAGGCGACGGCGCGCGCGCTCTACAAGTATTCTTCGCTTTATCTGGCGCTGCTTTTCCTGGCGATGATTGTCGACCGCTTGCTGCTCTAGGAGGGCCCCGGAGTGGCTACGCGACGAGCCAAGCCCGCGATCGCGCTCAGCATCTGCTTGCTTGCGGCCGTAACCGCGACTTTTGCAATCGCATTCGTCGCCGCAAGCGCATCCCTGACCCCGCCGGCAACAGCCATCGACGAGCATTCTTATGCGGAAGAAGTCGCGACGGCGATGGCGGGATCGTCGGCGGCAAGCGGGCAGACCCTCATCGCCGAATATGGCTGCGGCGCTTGCCATATATCCGGCGAGGGACGCGTGGCGCCTCTGTTCGCCGGCATCGGCGCAAGGGCTGCGCGCAGGCGGCCGCCATTATCGGCAGAACAGTATCTCTTCGAATCGATCTTGTATCCGGGCGCGCTGGTCCTTGACGGTTACGCCAATGCGATGCCGGCCAATTTTCGCGACCGCTTAACGCTGACGGAAATCGGTCACATCATTGCCTATTTGCTCACTCTTGATGAAGCAACCGGGAATACATGATTCACCCAGTCAAGCGTGGCGCTCTCGCAGAATCTCAGCCGCCCGCGCCAAGGCGACCAGCTTCTGGCTGGCTTCTTCCAGCGAGATGGGGTTCGTGCTCGTGGGCGCGAAGCCACAATCCGGGTTGAGCGTGATCTGTTCCGGCTTCAGGTATCGCAGCGCCTTTTCCACCCGTTCCACAATGAGCGCCGGCGTATCGACCGCTTCGCCGCGCACGTCAACCACGCCCAATCCAATCTCTTTATCGGTTGGGAAATGTTCAAAGATCGCGACATCCCCCGCTTCCGAAACGGCGAACTCCATCGCCAATTGATCGACATCGGCAGCCAGCAGGTAAGGCATAATCGGCTCATAATCCCCATTTGCGTAGATGGCGCGCGCGCGATTGCCGCGGCAAACATGCAGCGCCGTTTTGATGCCGTCAATGCCGTCCAGGACGCGATTGAGGTCCTCAATCGCCTGCGCCATCGCCGCATCGGGGTCGGCGAAACGCGCCCGGTGTTCCGGATCCACAAAGAAGCAGAGCCAGGGATCATCAAACTGGACGACATCGACGCCGGCATCGCGCAATGCAAGCGCCTCCTGGCGCAGAATGGGAATCACGGCGTCGATGAAATCCCGGCGCGTCGCGTAGGCGGCGCTGGAATGCTCGGGGTGCCAGAGTCGCCCGCCGATCATGTGCGGCGACGGCAAAGCCACCTTGATTTGCCGCTGCGTATGCTGACGCAGAAAGGCGGCGCCAGCGGCGGCAATTGGGCGTGAATAGCTCATCTTATCCACGACCAGGGCTTGCTTGAATTCTTTCAGCGTCCATTGCTGCGGCGCGGACAGCCCCGTGGTTGGCAGGACTTCGGGCGCCAGCGCCTGCGTACGATATTCGGCCCCTTGAAAGCCGTCGACCATCTGCGCAAAGACTTCAAAATAGCCGATCCGGCGCCACTCGCCATCGGAGATGATGTCGATGCCGGCCGCTTCCTGCAGGCCAATCGCGAAGCCGATGGCTTTGTCCAGCGCCTCGTCCAGCGCTTCATCGCTGAGGGCGCCATCCTGATGTTTGATGAGCTGATCAATCACCCATGTTGGGCGCGGCAAACTGCCGATGACTGTCGTCGGGAAAAGCCCCTCGCCCTTTATCTCAGCTTTCTCGTTCATATTGCGCCCTACAGCAGCAACTCCGGCATGTCAGAACATATCGCGTCGACGCCCAGAGCCTTCAGCGCCGCGATTTCCGCTGGCCTTTCCTCATGCCAGCAAACGATACCCAGGTCCGCGCGCCGAACGGCATCAAGCCATTCCCGAGTGAGCAGCCGGTGCGGCTGCTTGGCGCGATTCTCCCAGCAGGGATGCACATAATCCGCCCCGACCGACCGCGCCAGCTTCACCGGATCGATCGTCACCGCGCTGAACAGTATTGAAGTCCTCAGGTCGGGGCAGGCCGCTTTGATATCCGCCACATAGTCGGGCCTGAAGGAAGCAAAAATGGTATTTTTCATGTAATGATGACGTTGGAGCGCTTCCAGCATGGCGCGCGCCGCCGCCGCTGAAAGCTGCTTAATATCGAGATACAGCCCCAGGCGCAGCGGCTTGCAAAGAGCGACGGCCTCGTCAAAGCTGATGATCTGGCCCGGCCCGGCCGTCAAGCGCCGCAGCTCGGCCATGCTGTAATCTGAAACGCTGCCGCCGATGCCAAATATGCGCATCAAGCTGCTGTCGTGTGTCACGACGGGCACATCATCGGCCGTAGCGCGGATATCGATTTCTACCATGTCGGCGTCCAATTCCGCCGCCTTGCGCAAGGATGCGGGCGAATTCTCCTGGACATAAGCCGATGCGCCGCGATGAGCGATGCGCAGCACGCGCAGTTGGTCGGGCCGGATCGACGCCCGCAGTTCCGCCAGGCAGGTTTCGACGCGCGCCGGTATCCAGGCGAAGAGACTGGCCCAGGGCACAAAGGCCGCGCGCCTGAGGTCAAAGCGCCTGGAGAATTCGTAACTGGGTTCGAAGCGCTGGCGCTCCAGCCAGGTGTGGACGAGGCGATTGTCGTATGGTCTGTCAGCGCGGATGATGCCCTCAAACAAGGCGGTGCCATGCAGGCCCATGCGGCCGGCATGGCTGCCGCAGCTTGCGCGCGTTATCGGCTCGCGCTCCAGCAAGCGTTCCGGCGTGGCCGCGAAGGCATGCTTGCCCGGTTCCGAGTAGAGCAGCAGGCGGCCATCTTGCTGCGGCGGCCGCGCATCACCGGCCAGCATGCGATTGAAGCGTCCGTGCCAACTCGCTTCGGCCGCGATGAGATTGCCGCCGGCATCGAGATAGACCCAGGCATGTTCCAATTCGTAGAGATGCTGGATATCCCAATCCCACCAGATCGCATATTCAATCGCGCAAGCGCTATCGCCGGTTATCTCAAGCTCACGAGGGAAGGAAGCGGAAGCGGCTGATTGTCGAAAGACCGTATAACCAACGGCTGTCGGCAGAAAGGGCTCACGCGCGTCGAAGCAAATTACGGGCGCATGGCGCAGCGCCAGTTCGTGATCCCTTTCCGACAGCTGTCGGCGGTCCAGCCCGCGCAACTGCTCCTCATCCATGGCAAACTCTCACTGCCGCCAAAGGAGGGATCTTTCCGATTGTGGATCGAAAAACTGAACCTGGCTCATGTCGAATTGAAGCGCAACGCGCTCGCCGGCGCGGTGCCGGCTCTCCGTGTTCGCCAGCAAGATGAAGCTGTGCTCGCCGACGCGGACATCGATCAAGTCTTCCCGCCCCAGCGGTTCGACAACGAAGATTTCGCCGGCGACTTCGCCTTCGCTCGCAATCGCAATATCTTCCGGGCGCAGGCCCATGACAACGGCGCCCGCATGTTCCGCCGCCGGCGCCCCGCGCGCGGCCGGCACAGTCATGCGAATCGAACCCGTCTTCGCTGTATAAGCGCCATCCGATTGTGATACGTTCACATCGATAAAATTCATCGGCGGATTGCCGACGAAGCCGGCGACGAACTGCGTCTTCGGGCGGTCGTACAGTTCCTCCGGCGTATCGAAGGCCTGCAGGCGGCCGCCGCTCATCACCGCAATGCGATCGGCCATTGTCATGGCCTCCACTTGATCATGCGTAACATAGATGGACGTGATGCCGAGGTTCTTCTGCAGGTGCTTGATTTCGCCGCGCATCGTCAGGCGCAGGCGCGCATCCAGGTTGGAGAGCGGCTCATCAAAGAGCAGGACATCCGGTTCCTTGACCAGCGCCCGCCCCAAGGCGACGCGCTGCTGCTGACCGCCTGAAAGCTGGCCCGGCCGCCGATCGAGCAGGTCGCCGATGCCCATCACACCCGCGACTTGCCGCACGCTCTCGTTCTGTAGATTCTTGGGCGTCTTCTTGAGTTTGAGCGGATAGGCGATATTTTGGAAGACGGTCATGTGCGGGTAGAGGGCATAGCTTTGAAAGACCATACCGATGTTGCGGTCCTTGGGCTGCACCTGGTTGACAATGCGCTCGCCGAAGCGAATGAGGCCTTCTGTCGGTTTGTAGATGCCAGCCAAGGTAAGCAGCGTCGTCGTTTTGCCGCAACCGGAGGGCCCCAGGAAAGCCACAAACTCGCCATCGTCGATATGCAAGGTCAGGTCTTCGACGCCGACCACTTCGCCGAACTTCTTGGTCAAATTATCGATTCTTATTTCCATGGCATCGCGCTCCCGGCAATGCGGCCTTAAGAGCTTCCCTTCGTGCCGCCGGCGTAGATATTCAGGAGGTATTCCTGGGCGAAGATGAAGAAGATGAAGATCGGAATCAATTGGAAGAGCCCAACCGCCGCCACCTGATTCCAATCCACCGGCGCCGTCTCGTCAATCAATTCATTCAGGAAGACCGGCAAATTGCTCAAGCCGGTGCCAATGGAATAAGTCGCCGGAATGATATAGGCGTTCCAGCCGCCGATGAAAGCGAAGATGCCCAGGGCCAGCAAGCCGGGGCGGATCTGCGGCAAGAGGATCTCCCAATACGCGCGAAAGCGCGAGGCGCCGTCAATCAGCGCGGAGCGCTCCATATCCCAGGGGATATTGTCGAAGAAGCCTTTCATCAGCCAAACGCCGAGGGGCAGTTGAAAGGCGACCATGACCATCGCGATGCCCCCGACCGTATTGAAGCCGATCAAATCGCCGATGATTGGCGTTTCGCCCATTCGCAGCAGCACGATGAAGATCGGTATCAGCAGCGTAATCGCCGGAAAGCCGTGCAGAATCAACGTGAAGGACAAGAAAAAGCGCCGGCCGGGGAAATCCATCCGCGACAGGGCATAACCGGCCATTGAAGATACCAATAAAACCACGAAGGTCATCAGCACGGCGATGGCCATCGAGGTCATCAAAATGGGCCAGATGTTGAACTCCAGGCCGGCGATATTGCCGGCGAAGATCGATTCCCAGTTCTTTAAGGTGAAGCCGCCGAAATTGTCATTGCCGTCCAGCGGGACAAGCCCCTTGGTGCGGTAAGAGAAGGTTGCCACGATGACCCAGAAATAGCCGATGAGCAAGGGGAACAGCAGACCGACCAGGGCAATATAAGGCGCCCAATGCCCGGGCAAGAAAACAATGATAGCCGTGAAGACCAGGACAATCGCCAAGCCCGGCAAGAGGACGCCAAGTTCTTTATCCGAAACCAGGACGACGCGCGCAGTCTCTTGCATTTCTTCGCCGTCACGGAGGAAGCGCAAGCGCAACGGCGCATCAAGCTCGGATTGGCCCAGCCGTTTGTTGAAGGCGGCCAAATCCACCGGGTCGCGCCGAATCGCGGTAATGACATCGCCCGGCAACATGCCGGCGGTTTCGGCGGCGCCGCCGGGGGCGACCTCGTCAATGCGAATCCCGGCATCGGTTTGGCTCAGCGTCATTTGCAGGGAGGGGCGCGGCGCAAAGACGCCATAGTCGAGCAGGTAGTGCCCGGCGGAAATAAGAGCGTAGATCAGGATAGCGCAGCTGAAGGCCAAGCCAAGAGCGCGTGACGTAGCGCGAAATGTGTAGCGGCGGGCGACGCTGGCCGCCGAAATGTAGGCGACGTAAGGAAGAATAAGCAGCGCAAGCCGGGTCAATACATCGGTCACAGTTTCTTCGACGCTGCCCAGGGCGAAGAACGGGCCCACAACAGCGCTGAAAAAGAAAGCCGCGACCAACAGGACAACGATACTGATGCCGGCGAGCTTCAGCGCTTCGACGAAGTCCTCTTGCAGCGTCGGCTGAATCTCGTCGGTTTTGACTTTGGACGAAGCGAACAGTTCCGCGCGCGCCATTACAGCGCCTCCACCCGTGGTTCCGCGATCAATTCGTCAAAGCGGAAGACACGCATATAAATCACGGCGAGGACGACGCCGATCAAAACCAGAAGCACAGCAAAGGCGGAACCGTAACCCCACTGCGCATTGCCGAAATAATTGGACAGCGCGCGATGATAAGCAGTCAGCGACCAGACCTCGGTGCGATAGAGCCCGGGCCCGCCATCGGTCAACAGTTGAATCTCAACGAATGAGGTCAAGAGCGACAAGGTCTGATAGGTGACAACAAAAAGAAGCGGCCAGCGAATCAAGGGCAAGATGACAAAACGGATGCGCTGCAGCCGCGAGGATCCATCTACCAGCGACGCGTTCAGCAAGTCTTTGGGGATCGACTCGATGGCGGAGGTGAAGATGATCATGCCGAATGACACACCGATGAAGCCGTTGACGACAACAACAAAGACCCAGGGATTGGTCGAGATATAATTGTAAGTCGGCTGCCCCAAGAGCTCATTGAACTGGTTGATGATCCCAAAAGGCGCCTCGGCGATCATGCGCTTCCAGATCAAAATGTAGACGACGGGCGATGTGATGCGCGGCAAGATCCACATCGCCCGGAAGATAAAACCGGCATTGCGGTCGATATGCGTTGTCAAGAGCGAGACAATAAGCGCGAGCGAGACATTAAAAATGGATAGCGTGACCAGCACATAAAAGATCGTATTGGAGAAAATTTTGCGCGCGAACTGATCATTGAACAAGGTGTCATAATTCTTCAAGCCGATGAATTCCATCTTGGCGAGGTCGGAGGTGAAATTCGAGCTCGCCAGGTTGGTGACGCTGAGATAAAGAACGATGGCGACGGGAATCAAGAAAAAGACGATGACAAGAATGCCCGCCGGCGCCATGAAGCCATAAGCGCCCAAGTAGGATCTTAGGGCGTTGCGTCTACTGTTGGCAGCTTGATGTTTAAGCATGATTTATGGCAGCCCCCATCCCCCGGCCCCTTCCCCCGGAACGAGGGAAGGGGAGACTAGCAATTTGTTAAGCCCCTCCCTCTTTATGGGGTCGCGTAGACACTGACCCGCCGGGGAGGGGTTTGTGGTGGGGGCGACAATCGCGCCTTCGTCTAGCGGACCATGATGCCGTCGCCAAGTTCGTTCTCCATCTGCGCGATTGCGATATCGGCCGCGCCCGCGGCATCGGCTTCACCCGTCTCCACCGCTTGAATGCCCAGGAAGTAGGCGTTCGACCAGGCATTCCAGCCCGGATGGTTCGGCAGCGCCGTGGTGTGATCCAGCATGTAGTGCGCGCTGCTGAGCAAGCGGTTGTCGGCATAAGCTTCCGACTCCAACTGCGCATTGAGAATGCCCAGGTGGAAGCTGTCGATGGCGTGTTTGTTGTTATGCTCGGATGTGGTGATCGCCGCAATCAGCTTGAGGGCGACATCCGGGTTCTCGCTGCCGCTGCTGATCATGTAGGTCAGCGGATGCGTCAAGGTGATGGCTTCGCCCGTGCCCATGGCCGGGATCAGCGTCAGGCCGATATTCTCGAAGAGATAGGCATCGCCGCCCTTGTCGGCGACATAGTTGATCGCCCAATTTGGCCAGTTCCAGGTTCCGCCAGCGGCGAAGAGCACGGTATCAGCCTGCGCCACGGTCGGATGCCAAACTTCGTTCCAATCGAGACCGATTACATCGGAACGCAGCACGCCCGATGCGACGGCGCCGCCCAAGAGCTCGTAAGCGGCGACCAGGGCTTCGCGATCTACTACAAGGTTGCCGTCCATATCCAGGACTTCACCGCCATTGCCGTAGTAGTAATAGAGGAAGTCCGGACCGTTGCTGGGACGATGCCACCAACCGTTGCCACTGTCGACGATGCCTTCGTCAATGGCGGCTTCGGCCGTCGCCAGCATATCGTCAAAGGTGAATTCGCCGGCGACTACGCGGTCGGGCAGGGACTCGATTTCTTCTTCGCTCCAGCCCAGATCCCGCAGCAAGAGCTTGCTGTAAAAGATGGGACGGGCTTCCGCGTCCTGCGGGATACCCCAAATCTGACCGGCATAGCCGTGCGATTCCCAGAGCGAGGGCACGATATCGTCGAATTCGCTGTGCATGCCGATCACATCATCCAGCGGGATGATAAAGCCGGCCGGCGCCCAGGCGCCGATATCCTCGTGACCCGACAGGATGATATCGGGCGCTTCACCAGCCTCCGACGCCAGGACAAATTCGTTCTTGTAATCGCCCCAACCGGCATTGTCCTGAATCAGGTTCAAGTCGATATCAATGCCAAGCTCAGCTTCGACCTCGGCTTCGACAGAAGCAAAATTGTTGCAGCGCCAGTCTTCTTCCGGCGGGCTGGCCTTGCAACGAACAGTGATGCTGACGGCGTCCTGCGCGACGGCTAAACCGGTCAGCAAACCCAACAGCAAAATAAACAAGAGCCCTAGACGCAACTTGGCGAACATGTTTTCACTTTCCTTTGATCTATAGTTTGCGATTGACTAAATAGTAACATAGATTGACTCTGCGCCGCCACAAACCTCTGCCAGGGCGGAGCCAGGGTAATCACATCAAAATCCTAACGAACCGCGCGCCATGAAAAATGTGAGAATGCAGGGGAGTCTCGTGAGACGCCCGTTTAGAACAGCCTGCAAATTGCGGGCGTTTCAGCGCCGCGCGTAGACACAGCGGGTCTAACGCCCCTACAGATTACGGAATATGAGGGGATGTTGTCATATATCAGCGTAATTTCAATGTGATGCGATTGCCCCGAGGGCGGAGAAACTAAAGCTGCTTTATTGAGTCGTCAAGGCTATAATTTGAGCTAATGTATTCTTGGATTCAAGCGGGGCGCAGCGATGACTTACCAACCCCTTTCAGAAGTGCGGAAGAGCCTTCGGGTGGATTGGTACCGTTGCCCGATGAAACCGGGGCGCCTGCGCGAGCTTTCCCGCCGCAGCGACGCCCAAGGCTGGTTTCAAGCCGGCGGGCATACCGCGCTCTTCATCCTCACCGGAGCGCTGGTATTCGGATTCTGGTGGCATGAACTCTGGCTGGCGATGCTGGCGGCCTTGTTTTTCCACGGCACGGTGACCAGCTTTTTCACGGGCACGGCGCCGCATGAACTCGGCCACGGCACGGTTTTCAAGACCAAATGGCTCAACAAGTTCTTCTTGTACTTTTTTAGCTTGATCGGCTGGTGGGACCCTTACGATTACGCCAGCAGCCACACCTACCACCATCGTTACACCCTGCACGTGGAAGGCGACCGCGAGAACCTGCTGCCGCTGGAGCCATCGCTGGCTTCGTCATTTATGCTGCAGTTGTTCACGGTGAACTTGCTGACGGAAAGAGGCCGCACCTTCGGGAAAGGCGGCTTGATCTCGACGGTGATCATCACGGCCCTGGGCGCGGTCGGCTTGGTGCCCGCGGACGAGCGCGCCCCGATCAACGAGTGGTATCGCGCCTTGCATCGCGACCAGCCTGATCAGCATCGCCGCTCGGTCTTATGGTCGCGCCTGCTGCTGGCCTTTCATGGCGGCGTCTTGATCATCGGCATCGCCAGCGGTCTTTGGGTTCTGCCGCTGATCTTTACGCTCGCCGTCTTCATCGGCAATTGGCTGAGCTACTTTGTCGGCTTGACGCAGCACTGCGGCCTGCGCAACTACAGCCGCGACTTCCGCAAGAACACGCGCTCGGTCAGGTTGAATCCGTTATTTTCCTTCCTGTATTGGCGGATGAACTGGCATATCGAGCATCACATGTACGCCGGCGTGCCCTGCTACAACCTGGCGAAGCTGTATGAAGAGATCAAGGACGATATGCCGGCGCCGCGCACACTTGTGGGCGCCTGGAAAGAAATGCGCCAGGCCTGGGACCGGCAACGCCGCGAACCGGATTACGAGTTCGATACGCCCCTGCCGCCCAGCGCCAATCCGGAACCAGTGGACAACGAAGAGCGGCAGAGCGCCACGTCTGAACTGGAGCGTTCAATCGGCGAGTTGGCGCCGGCCGGTTTAAAAGAAGGCTGAGCCTTTTGGGGTTTGTCTGATAAGTACGGTTTGGGAACTACGCATAGAAATCGCGGTACATTATCTTAGGGTGGAAGTCTCTGAACGATCTCTAAAAGAACCGTATCTATATTTCCAAACCGATGCAAAATATGGAAGAATCCTGCAACTCCTAAAGCAACAAATATGCCCAAAACCCACTTGATCCATCTGACATCTGTCTTTAACGAGGCTAATGACTCTATGTCTTCTCTCCTGAATACAATAGTACTCGCCTCGTCAGCGAGTGGAGTTTGAATCTGCTCGCCTCGAAATCGCTTTAGAAGCTGCCCAGACATCGCTTTGCCACTCCCGTTCAGAGAAACTCTGGCTACATTTGTGTAACATAACACTATGCTGACATCAATAGTCAACCCAAGTCATGGTTGCTATTAAGCGTATTACACTGTTTCAAACGAAACTATCTGTAGCAGTTCCACATCTAAGGGTACGAGAGGCATATATCGCAAAGCGCCGGAATAAAGGAGTCAGCCATGCACGAGCTAAGAGTTGAGCCGATCGACCGGGTCAAGATCGACATGGGGACCTTGCCTCCAGCGAAGCCTCGCCGTCCCTCTGATCCACCCCTGAAGCGCGCTGCGCCAATCCTGCCTAAGCGTCCGCCTGCCAAGCCGCAGTCGCCGAGCGTCAAGAAGAATGAGGACTAGCCCGCCGCCAGATCCTCCTGCCTGAGCCTAGTCCGCGTGTGACTCGCCGCCCTTGCCGACATCCGTCATTTGCCGTCCATCGGCATAAGTCGGCACGCCTTCCTCGCTGAAGATACGGTCAATCTCGGCGCGGTCGCCGTCGCTCAAGCGCCAATCGACAGCGGCGATATTCTCTTCCAGTTCGCGCTCGTTGCGCATGCCCACAAGGCCGACTGTTACCGCTGGATGGCTCAGCACCCAAGCCAGCGCCAACTGCGCGACTGACCGGTTGTAACCGGCTGCCACCGCCTTGAGGCGCTCGGTTACCCGCAGTTCTTTGAGAATGTTCTCACGCTGGAAGATCGGCAAGCCAAAGGCCATGCCATGGCGGCGCCAGTCGTTCTCGGCAAAGACCGTGTCCGCAGTCAGGGCGCCGGTCAACAAGCCGAAGGCCAGGCTGCCATAGGCCATGAAACCGATGCCCTGCTCCAGGCAATAAGGCAAAACGGCAGCTTCCATCCGCCGGTCAAACATGTTGTAACCGACCTGGTTGGCGGCCAGGCTACCGTATTCCTGGCATTGCGCCATCATCGACACATCATAATTGGATACGCCGTAATGACGGATTTTGCCCGCGGCTTTCAGCGCTTCCAGCGCGCCAATCGTCTCTTCGTGCGGCGTCTTGAGATCGGGCCAATGGATCAACATGAGATCGACATAATCGGTATTGAGGCGCTTGAGGCAGCCTTCCGTTCGTTCCGTAATATAAGCCGCCGAGGCGTTTCGCCCCACGATTGCGGCGTCGCCGAGAATGGACGGGTCATCGTGAAAGATAAAACCGACTTTTGTCACCAGGACGATGTCCTTGCGGCGCTCCCCCAAGCCTCGCGCCAGCAACTCTTCGGAGGTGAATGGTCCGTAAACTTCCGCCGTATCGAAGAGGGTGACCCCATGGTCGATCGCCATATGCACGGCGCGCACCGCCTCGTCAATGTCGATCTCGCCGTATTGGGTCGCGCCCAGTTCCCAGGTCCCGAAGCCAAGCGCCGAGCATGTCAGGTCGGTATTGCCGAATTGTCTTTGTTCCATGCTGATTCTCCTTGTCAGGCATTCTTAGTCAGGGCATTCTTTTCAAATTGCGATTATAGCGACGTCTGCAGCCGCCAGCATCCGCGTCGGGGATTTGCGTCTGCAATCGCATCCAGTTGAAATTCCCTTGAAAATGACAGTTTTGCTCACATTTCGTAATCTGTAGGGGCGTATGTCGGTCAGTGTCTGCGCACCCACGCGATCCACTGAAACGCCCACAATTCGAAGACCATTTTCAACAGGCATCTTACGAGACGCCCTGCGTTTTCACATTTTTCCTGGCGAACGTCTCATAGCGATTTTTAAGCGATTGACCTGAGGCAGTTCATTGAAATCTGGCGTAAATCGGATAATCTTATGGTAATTCTTGTGGTAGGTGAGATGCGAGAGGAAAGCACCATGGTATTGGCGAAGGCGCCGACACGCAGTCACGAGACCTATCAAGTGCGGGTTGAGGAATACAAGTCCTTTCGTCGCGATGGTTATCTGGTCGTTCGCGGCTTGGTCGCGCCGGAAGAAGCGCAGGAATGGGCTAAATTAACCGATGATATGATGGCGGGCCGGCGCCAGATGCCCGGCATACCGGCGCCGCCGGCCGAGGCGACCGCCGCGGAACGGCGCCATTTCTATGACCGCATCCACATGCCGCACCGCAGCAGCGAAATCGCCGAGCGCTTCCTGCTGCATCCGCGCATCGTCGATGTGCTGGAGGCATTAATCGGTCCCGATGTGCTCTGCCTGCAAACCATGCTTTTCTTCAAGCAGCCCGGCCAGGGCGGCCAGGGGTTCCACCAGGATTCATATTACATCCCCACCCAGCCCGACACGCTGATCGGCGCCTGGATGGCCATTGACCCGGCCGATGAAGAGAATGGCTGCCTCTGGATGACGCCGGGTTCCCAGCATGAACCGATCTATCCCGATTGCGACGGCAAAACGCAGCAAGGCGACACCATTCTCAGCGATATCGAATCAATCAAGAGCGTCAGCCATCCCGATGTCCAGGTCAACACCTTGGCGCAGATCGCGCTCCGCTACGACCGGGAGGCGCCGATTTACGCCCAACCGGGCGATGTCGTTTTCTTCGGGGGGCATGTCTTCCACCGGTCCCATCGCAACGCTTCCGACCGGCCGCGGCGCGCCTTCGTCAGTCATTATTGCAATGCGCGCTCGCGCGTGCCCTGGGACCACGGCGGAAAACGCGCCAACTATGAGGACGCGGACGGGAATGCCTCGCGCAATCATGAACATATCCTGGCGCGCGGCACGACCCACCTGCCCTATGCCCAGCCCAAGTTCGGCACGCTTTGCGCCGCCAACGCGCCCGAACTTTACGGCGAGCGCTTTGATGACAATCGCGTGAAATCCATGATGGGCGACGACGCCGGATTTATGGTGATCGTGCCACACGAAGATGTCGACCACGATCATTGAATTCCCCGCTGGGAAGCAGTCTGCCTGGGCGATGTTCTTGTTCGCCCGTCAATACAAAAAAGCAAATGTAGGGGCGTCTCGTGAGACGCCCATTGAAAACGGTCTACAAAATGCGGGCGTTTCAGCGAAACGCCCCTACAGTCATGTATCAGCGCAATTTCGATTTGATGCGATTGCACTGGGAAAGTAACAAGGATGTTCGACAGTCCCTATGCGTTAACCGACAAACAGATTGAACAGTATCAGCGCGACGGGCATATCCTGCTGGATGCCGTGCTGCCCGCCGAATACATCCCGCCCTACCAGGACGCCATCGTCCGGACCGTCGCCGCGCGCAACAAGGAGACGCGCGCCCTCAAAGACCGCGACACCTACGGCAGAGCCTTCCTGCAGACGACCAATCTCTGGGAATACAACGATGTGGTAAAAGAATATGTGCTGGCGGGGCGTTTCGCCGGCATCGCCGCGCGCCTGCTGGGCGTGGAGCGGGTGCGGCTATATCACGATCAGGCCCTGTTCAAGGAAGCTGGCGGCGGCATCACGCCCTGGCACCAGGATCAGCATTATTGGCCGCTCGCCACCGACAAGACAGTCACTATGTGGATGACGCTGGCCGACATCAACGCCGACATGGGCACGCTGCGATTCGCTTCCGGCTCGCATGTCGAAGGTTACCTGGGCGATATTCCCATCTCGGACGAATCCGAGGCGCAGCTGCGCGAATTCGTCGAGCGCAGGGGCTTCAGGCTGACGCAAGCCGATGTCATGCAGGCGGGCGCGGCGACCTTCCACAGCGGCTGGACGCTGCATTCGGCGCCGCCCAACTTCTCCGACCGGATGCGCCCGGCGATGACGGTGATCTACTACGCCGATGGGACGCGGGTCAGCGAACTGGATAACAAGAACCGCGTCAACGACCGCGACCACTGGCTGCCGGGCACGGAGCCGGGCGATCTGGCGGCGACGCCTTTGAATCCGGTGTTGGGTTAGACCTATGAAAATCAGCAAAGTCGAAGCCATCCCCCTGTTCGCGTCTTTTGCCGAGGCTCTCGAGGGCGCCGTGCCGCCCGAACTCTCCCAACCCGCCTTCAGCATGCGGGACAATCCCTTGCTCGGGCAGGGCGCGGTCATCGTGAGCATATCAACCGACGCGGGGCTGGTCGGCATCGGCGAGGCGATGGGGCGCCCGGGCCCGCGCGGCACGGCGGCGCACATCAATGAAGTGCTGGCGCCCATGCTAATCGGCGCCGACCCGCGCCACCATCAGGCGCTCTGGACCGCCATGAACGAGCAGATGCGCTTCGCCCCGATGGGCATCAGCGGCGTCGATATGGCGCTCTGGGATCTGCGCGGCAAGATCTACGGCGATTGTCTTAGCAACTTGCTCGGCGGCGCCATGCGCGACACGGTCGCCTGTTACGCCAGCCCAATCCCGTATATGGCAGCGCCGGAGGCTTCAGCTGCAAAGGCGCTCGAGTTTTTGCGGCAGGGTTTTCGCGCAGTCAAGCTGAAGATCGGGCGCGGCGTCAGCACGGATATCGAGCATGCCGCGGCCCTGCGCGACGCCATCGGCAGCGAAGTCAAACTGCTGGTCGATGCCAATGGCGCATACAAAGTTGCCGACTCCATCGCCCTGGCCAAGGAACTCGTCCGGCTTGGCGTGTATTGGCTGGAGGAGCCTGCGCATCCGGAATTCCCCGACGACCTGGCGCGGATTCGGCGGCGGGTTGATCTGCCGGTCGTCTCCGGCGAATGGCTGGGCAGTTGGTTTCAATTTCGCGATCTGCTGAAGGCGGAAGCGGTTGATGTCATCATGCCCAACATCACGCGCTGCGGCGGCCCGACCGGACTGATGAAAATCGCCGATATAGCCGCCCTGGAAAATGTGACGGTCGCGCCGCATGGCGTCGGCGCCGGTATCGGCATTGTCGCGGCTATCGCCACCTGCGCGGCCCTGCCCAACTTCCTCATATATGAATACAATCAGCTCTTCAATCCGCTGCGGCACAGCGTCATGCATGAGGCGATCGACTTTCGCGCCGGCGCTCTGCATCCCAACACCGGAGATGGTCTGGGGCTAAGCCTGAACGAGGCTACCATCCAGCGCTATCGCGCCGAGTGAAAACTGCCGCCCTGATAGACTCGCGTTTGGCCCGCCAGGGCGCCAGGGTAATCGCATCAAATTTTCTTTTGGCATTCGCTGCATCATCGCTTCTTCGAGTGCAATTACGGCGAACCCGCCATTCCGCTTGATCATTTGTTTGGCACCAACTGCGATGGTTCGCCGGAAGCGCGCGAGAAGATGCTGGCGCGGATGCGGTCAATGCACGGCAGTTAGCCCCTGCCCCGAATGCCGCCGCCAAAACGCGGCAACGCTCTTGTCAGTTCTTTTGGGGCGTGCGAAAGCGGACTTCGTCCAAGTAATGAATGTAACCGTTTTCGTCCACGTAAAGAAATTCCACATAATAATCGGTATCTGGGCAAAAACCTTGAAAATAGTGTTCAGCCCGTCCTTCATTCCTAGGATAAAGGGTCCAACCATCGCTGAGGCAATTGTCATCCTCTAGGGGCTTCACAAATACAACCGTCTCCAAGGTGGATTCGGGCAGGTTCTTCCACTCCAGCTTAATTACGACGTCGCCGAGCCAAGGGTGGTTTTCGACAACAATCGAAACCGAGGGGAGCTGCGCCGGCGCGGCTGCCGGGCATTTCGCTGCCACGCTCGTCCATTTGGAAATACCTTTTTTCAGCTTAACGCGGACTCTGGCGGTGTAGTTTTGTCCCGCATCGCCAGCGCCTAAGTGAACGCTGGTCTCGGTCGTGCGGGCTTGGAGGAGGCGCTTGCCATCTTCGTCGATGAGCCGGTAGCGATAGTGCTTCGCGCCTTCTACCGCGCGCCATTGGAAGAACAAGCCGTTGGCATCACATTTCAGTTGCGGATCAGCGGGGGGGGGGGACTTGGGCCGAAACCAGCGGCACAAGCGCGAACAAGAGCGCAAGGCAAACCGCGAACAATTTTACTCTGGCCATTATTTTGCTCAATTCTACTTTTGGTCAAGTCTAGTATAACATCTGACGCGCCTGGAGTCAAAACAGCCAAGGCATTGCAGGGCAATTGCATCAAAATCATAATGAGCCGTTCGCCACGAAAATTGCGAAGATGTAGGGGCGTCTCGTGAGACGCCCGTTGAAAATGGCCTGCAAATTGCGGGCGTTTCAGCGAAACGCCCCTACAGATTACGAATTATGAGGGGAAACTGTCATTTATCAGCGCAACTATAATTTGAAGCGATTGCCCGGCCGCCAGCGACAGGTAGTGTATCCATTTCGGTTGAAACAGAAAAAACTTTGCCACCGAGTACACCGAGAAAAACGAGAGCGTCGAGAATCGTGTACGAAATATGCCCTTTTCTCAGTAGAATCTAGTTAGTCATGCGAAATTCAGCATAAGATCGATATGTAGGGGCGATTCTGTGTGTCGCCCGAAAATTCGCGCTTTTGTCGGCGGGCGATTCACAGAATCGCCCCTACACCGTTCTTCAGATTGTTGCATTACTTTCCTGATGTTATTTGTGTCCTTTGTGCCATTGTGGTGAAGTTGATTTTGGTTCATTGGAATCTCAACCGACTTCGATACACTACTCAGCGTCCGCATTTTTTCCTTCTGCGCCCGGCTTGGTTATACTTGCGGCATACAGTAGCTTGTTGAGATCAAGGGAACTCGATATGGAAAATATTTCGGCTGAACGAGACGGACTCGCCGATGGCATGCCGCGTGACGAGCGCGGTTACTGGCGCCCGGATGGAGACGTCGGCTTGCCCAATCCCTGGTTCACTTGGCCGCCCAAACCGCGGGCAGCCGCGCTGTGGCTGAAGGAGTACCTCTGGCCCTGGAATATTCTATTCATGATTGTGTCTTTTGTGACCTGGTCCTACCTGACGCCGGAGATGTCGCGCATGAGCGAATTCCGCGCCGGCTGGATGCTCGAAATTTTCTTGCGCAACCAGATCATGCTGATTGTTTACGCCTCAGCGCTCCACGTCAGCATGTGGACAA
>JAJDUC010000037.1 GCA_022826865.1 Anaerolineae bacterium | reverse complement strand
AAAATGTGCAAATGTAGGGGCGTCTCGTGAGACGCCCGTTGAAAATGGCCTGCAAATTGCGGGCGTTTCAGCGAAACGCCCCTACAGATTACGAAATGTGAGGCGAAATTGTCATTTGTCAGCGCAATTTCAATTTGATGCAATTGCCCTGCGGCTTGCGGCAGTCCCCGTTGACGGCCAGCCGGAATCGTGTTAGCATAATGGCAATCGTCTGTGTCCGCCAAAAGTGGGAAACCCCCACTTTTCGTTTTATATGGACACAGCGTCTGTCCAGCAGTTTCAAGCAGCTCGGCTTTTGGAGTGAGACAAAATGTTGAACGAATTGCAGATCGCCTTCAATGAGATCGCGCAGATGCGGGCGCTGCCCTCGGATATCGTCTTGGATGCCCTGCAAAGCGCTTTGGTCTCCGCTTATCGCAAGGATACGGGCGCCAGCGCGGCCCAGGCGATTGAAGCGGAAATCGACCCCGATACCGGGCGGGCCAAGGTCTTCGTTGAAAAAGAAGTGGTGGACGATGTCTACAGCGACGCGACAGAGGTGACGCTGGAGCGGGCGCGTTTCTTCAATCCAGAAGCGGAACTGCATGATGTGGTTATGGTCCAGGTGCAACATACCACCAAGAGCTTCGGCCGAATCGCAGCGCAGACCGCAAAGCAAGTCATCCTCCAGAAGATCCGCGAAGCTGAGCGCACGGCCTTATACGATGAGTTCATTAATCGGGAAGGCGATCTCATCACCGGCACCGTACAGAGCGTCAATTCGCGCAAGGTTACGCTGAGCCTGGGACGGGCGGAAGCGGATCTACTCCGTCAGCAGCAGATCCCGAGCGAGCGCTATCGCACGCATGAGAAAATACGCGTCTATGTGATGGAAGTGGTCAAGAGCAACCGCGGACCGCAGATTCTTGTCAGCCGGGCGCACCGCAACATGCTGCGCCGCCTGCTGGAGTACGAAGTCCCGGAAATCTACAACGGCCAGGTCGAAATCAAGAATATCGCGCGGGAAGCCGGGCATCGCTCCAAAGTGGCCGTGGCAGCCTTGCAAGACGGCATCGACCCGGTCGGCGCCTGCGTCGGCATGCGCGGAATCCGCATTCAGAATATTGTCAAAGAATTGCATAACGAAAAGATTGATGTCATCGAGTGGAATAACGACTCGGTGGCATTCATTTCCAAGGCGCTAAGCCCGGCCCGGGTCACCGGCGTCTATCTTGACGATCATCCGATTGATGGCAAGACGGCGGTCGTCTTGGTGCCGGATGATCAGCTTTCGCTTGCGATCGGGCGCGAAGGCCAAAATGCCCGTCTGGCCGCCAAATTGACCGGCTGGCGCATCGACATCAAGAGCGTCACGGAAACCGTGCAGAACGCGCTTGACAACCTGGATGCTCCGCCGACGGACAGCCTAACCGAAGGTTACGCCGATCTGATCGCTGAATCCTTGCGCATTATGGAGAAGAAGCGGCTTGAGCTTGCGGTCATGCCGGAAGAATACAAGTCGCTGGCGCGCTTCGCCGATATCGTCGAACAGTTGATGCAAGAGCAGCGCGACGCCGCGCGGGAACTCTATCTGCAAAAGCGCGAGTCTGTGCGCTCCACGCTGGATCCGACTCTGTTTGAATTGCCGCTTGATGTACTGGCGGTTTCTCAGGAGATTCTTGACAACATTGAGTCCTTTGAGAATATCGGCGAAGTTATGCTGAACTGCCTGGTCGACGAATCCCTGGTTAAGCGGAAGCTCACCGTTTCCGAAGAACAGGATGACGAAGATCCGATGGAGGAATTGCAAGCCGCGCTCGATACGATTATGGCCTCCGACCTGCAGCGCTTGCTGGAGGAAGCGATTTCGATTGAAGAGAGCGAGGACGAAGACGAAGAAGAGCCGGAGGCCCTTGCCGAAGCGCAGCCGGAGCAGGTGGAAGCGGAAACGGCTGAAGAGCCAGTCACAGAAGATACAGCCGAGGAAACGCCAGCGGAAGAGGAAGAGCCGGAAGTCCTGCTTGATGCTTTCGGCCAGCCCATTGTCGCCGAAGAAAGCGAAGCGAGCCCCGAAGTTGAAGAATTGGTCGGGGCAATTGCCGCGCCCGTCACAGAGGCGGCCGGCGAGGCAGCGAGAGAACTGCCGGATAGAGCGCCCGAGCCGGCCTTTTTCCCGGATGAAGAAGGCGAGAAAGAATTTGAGATGGATCTGCGCAAGGGCAAGCAGCAACGGCGCAAAGACCGGCAGCGGCGGCGGCAATTGGTATTGGATGAGGAAAGCGGAGAGGTCATCGCCAAGCGTCGGCGCAAAGGCAGCCGCGGCAGTTGGGATGAAGAATCCTGGGAAGACTACGATTACTAACGGGCCATAGAGACAGTTCATGGCGAGAAAACACCGCCCGCAGCGAAGCTGTGTGGTGTGCCGAGAGAAGAAAGACAAGCGCGCATTGACGCGTTTGGTGGTGATCGACGAGAGGTTGCAGGTCGATGTGACGGGAAAAGCCAAAGGCCGCGGCGCCTATCTTTGCGCCGATTCGGCGTGCTGGAAGGCGGCGCAATCGTCAATGGGCGCGGCCCTGCGGCGGGACTTGGACGCCGACGACCGTGAGTACCTGCGGCAAATGACACCATCATGAACCGGCTCAACTAGCGGAGGCGGGCGCGAATGGCCTGCCTCGGACGGTCGCGACAACTGAAGGAGGCAGGTATGGCAGAAACATCTAAAGAGATTCTGATACCGGATTATCTCACGGTTCGCGAACTTGCCGAACTGATTGAGCGCAGTCCCATTGATGTCATGAAGCAGTTGATCAGCAACGGCATCATGGCGTCGATAAACCAGCAGATCGACTTCGACACCGCCGCGATCGTGGTTGAAGAACTGGGCTTCGTCACCCAATCGGCCAGCGCGATAGCAGCCGCCGAGGAAGAAGTAAAGCGCGCGGAAAAGCGGGAAGAAAAATGGAGCGCAATGTATGAAGGCGAGACGCCGGATTCATTGACGCCGCGTCCGCCAATCATCACCATTCTCGGCCATGTCGATCATGGCAAGACCACCCTCCTCGATACGATTCGCAAGACAGCCGTGGCCGAAGGCGAAGCCGGCGGCATCACGCAGCATATCGGCGCTTACCAGGCGCAGCATGCCGGGACGACCCTGACTTTCCTCGACACGCCCGGTCATGAAGCCTTCACGGCGATGCGGGCGCGCGGCGCGCAGGGCGCCGATATCGCGATTCTGGTGGTCGCGGCCGATGACGGCGTCATGCCGACAACGCGCGAAGCGCTGGATCATGCCCGGGCGGCAAACCTGCCGATTGTGGTTGCCATTACCAAAGTGGACCGCCGCAACGCCAGCCAGGAAACGGTCAAACAACAACTGGCGGACCTTGAATTGATACCGGATGACTGGGATGGCACAACTATCATGGTGCCAGTCAATTCACTCTCAGGCGATGGTATTGAAGACTTGCTTGAAGCGCTAATACTGGTCGCTGACGAGCATCACATTGCGGCCAACCCGCGCGGGCGGCTGCGCGGCACTGTGGTAGAAGCCCGGGTTGACCGCAGCCGTGGAACAATGGCGACCCTTTTGGTGATGAACGGCACGATCAAACGCGGCGACCCGATTGTCGCCGGCACGGCGCATGGCAAGATCAAGGCGATGTTCGATCCGGCCGGCAAGCCGGTGAAGCGCGCTTTGCCATCAACGCCGGTTGCCGTCCTGGGTTTGGACACGCCGCCCGCGCCCGGTGTGATGTTCGAAATTGCGGAAAGCGACAAAACGGCTCGCGGCATCGCAGAGAGCCGGCGGGAAGAAGAAAGGCTGCGCCAAGCCAATGGGCAGCTGCTGCCTTCGATGACCCTGGAAGATTTCCTGGCGCATTTCCATCGCGGCGAAACCAAGGAGCTATCGATCATCCTCAAGACGGATGTGCAAGGTTCGATCCAGCCGATTGTGGACGAATTGCAGAATATCTCGGCGCGCAACGAAGAAGGCATTGCCATTCGCGTCCTGCGCCAGGAAGTCGGCCGCGTCACAGAATCCGATGTGATGCTGGCGAGCGCGTCCAATGCCATCGTCCTGGGCTTCAACGTGAGCATCGACAACGCTGCGCAGGCCTCCGCCGATGTGCAAGGCGTGGAGATACGGCAATATAATGTCATCTATAAGCTATTTGAAGATATTGAGTTGGCGCTGCATGGCATGCTGGAGCCGAAGTTCGTAAGCCGGGTGGTTGGCGTCGCCGAGGTGCGGCAAACCTTCAGGATCCCTCGAATTGGAATGATTGCCGGCTGCGTGATTCGCGACGGCGAAGCGCGGCGCAACGCCACCGCGCGCGTCAAGCGGGGCGCCAATCTGATTGTGGAAAGCGCGCGCGTCTCTTCGCTTAAGCGCTTTCAGGAAGATGTGCGCGAGGTCCGCACCGGCTTTGAATGCGGCATCAGCCTGGATGGCGTCGCCAGTTTCGAAGAAGGCGACCTCATTGAGTTCTTCGTCCGGGAGCGGGTCAACTAGGCGCGGCTGATGTCCATCAAACAAGGCCGCATGAGCGACCGGATTCACCAGATTTTGAGCCACCTGCTGCTGCGCGAGATCTCCGATCCGCGCTTGCAGGACATCACCGTGACCGATGTTGAGCTAGATCCCGAGCTGATGTACGCCAAAGTATTCATCAGCGCGATGGGCGACGAGAGCCGCGAGGCCGAAGTCATGAAAGCCTTGCGCCGCGCCGGCGGATTCTTGCGTCGCGAAGTCGGCAAACGCATACGGCTGCGCCACACGCCGGAGTTGCATTTCCACTGGGATCATACTCTGGAGCGCGCCAACCGAATCAATCAACTCATCGCCAGTCTCGATATCCCGCCGGAACCCGCAGACCATGCCAGATCTGACGACCAAGCGCTCACTTGAACCTCAGTGGCGGGAAGCGGCCGCCGCCATAAGCGACTCCCGGTCGATTCTTGTGATTTCTCACATTGCCCCGGATGGCGACGCTGTCGGCTCTCTGCTCGGCATGGCGGGCGCGCTTCGCAATGCCGGCAAAGAAGTTACCGCTGTGATCGACGGCGGCGCGCCAAAAGATTTGCGCTTTATTCCCCGGAGCGACACGGTTCTAGCCGCCATAGCCGAGGTGGAATTCGACTTGATGATATCGCTGGACTCCAGTGATATTGAGCGCATCGGCGTCGCCGGCGCTTACGGCCTGGCGCATAGCAAGCGCGTAATCAATCTCGATCATCATCCAACCAACACGCGTTACGGCGATATCCATCTGATCGTTCCCGAGGCGGTTGCGGCGACCGAAATTGTGTTTGATTTCCTCAACCATCTCGGCAGCGCTATCACATCTGACATCGCCTATGCTCTATTGACCGGGCTCATCACCGACACCCAGGGTTTCCGCATCAGCGCAACCAAGGGACGCACGCTCGAAATCGCGCAATCCTTGATGGCTTGCGGCGCGCCGCTGGCGCTGATCATGGCGCAAACGCTCAACCGCCGCCCCTACGAAGAAATCGAGCTCTGGAAACGTGTTCTGCCCCGTGTGCGCCTTGACAATGGCCTAATCTCGGCAGATATCAGGCAGGCGGATGTCGAAAGTGTTGGCCTGCAGACGCCGGCTGACGGCGGCTTGGTCAGCCACCTGGTCAATGTCGACCGGGCGCTGATTTCGGTGGTATTCAAGGAAACGGCGGAAGGCAGCATTGAAGTCAGCTTGCGGGCAAAACCAGGATTTAATGTCGCCGATGTGGCCTTCGCGCTGGGCGGCGGCGGACATACGCTGGCATCCGGCTGCACAATCGCCGGCTCGCTCGCGCAGGTAAAAGACCGTGTGTTGCCTCTGTTAAATCAGGCCATTGCCGAAGGGACGCCCGCGTTTGAATAGTGTGCCCGCGGACGGAATCCTCAATCTCAACAAACCGCTTCACATCACCAGCCACGATGCGGTGGCGCAAGTGCGCCGCCGCTATCAGGCGCTGACGCATTCGCGCAAGGTCGGGCATGCCGGCACGCTGGATCCCTTGGCCGACGGCGTGCTTGTCATCTGCCTGGGCGCCGCCACCCGGCTCAGCGAATACATGATGCGCAGCCGCAAGGTTTATCGGGCGCAAGTTACGCTGGGCGCCAGCACTTCGACTTACGATGCCGCTGGCGAAATCCTCAGCCAAAGCGACCCGGGCCAAATCACGCAGGAGGAACTGGAAGGCGCGCTGCGGCAATTCGATGGCGAGATTCAGCAAATCCCGCCGATGTACAGCGCGGTCAAAGTCAAAGGCAAGAAATTGTACGAACTCGCGCGCGCCGGGAAAACAGTTGCGCGGAACCCACGCAAAGTCACGGTCCATTCGATTGAACTTCTCTCTTGGGAACGGCCGGTCCTTCAGCTTGAGATTCATTGCGGACCCGGCACCTACATTCGGGCGCTCGCTCATGATCTGGGACGGGCGCTGGGTGTTGGCGCATACCTGTCTTCGCTGCGGCGCGTCGCCAGCGGCGCCTTCCATATCTCCGAGAGCGTTCCCCTGGAGCGCGTGCTGAAAGACGACGGCTGGATGGCGAGAATCGTACCGCCATACTTGGCCTTGCAACAATATCCGCGGCTGACTCTGAACGCCGACGAAATCAACCAGGTCCGCCACGGCCGCTTCATCCCGCGGCGCCATGAAGCTGATAGCGGCCTCGCCTTCGCCTTTGCTGCAGACCGCCAGCTCATCGCCATCCTGCAGGCGCGCGGCGATGTTTGGAAGCCCCATAAGGTATTCTTAAAATGGTCTTGCTAGAATGTGGGAAAGGCGATTGAGGACTTGCTGTGACGCATCTGACAAAGCTTGAAGACGCCAAGCCGGATTCGGACTCGCTGGTGACGATCGGTGTATTCGACGGCGTTCATCTGGGACATCAGTCGTTGATCAAGCGCCTTGTTAAGTCCGCGAGGGAGGCCGCGCGCCGAGCCATCGTCATCACATTCTTTCCGCATCCCGACAAGGTCCTGGACGAAGTTGCCGACCGCTACTACCTTACAACGCCGGAACAGCGCGCGGCGCTTCTGCTTCAGCTGGGCGTCGATACCGTGGTGACGCTGCAATTTGGCGACGCCATGCGGCGCTTGCCAGCGACCACCTTTGTTGATCAACTGGTGGCGCGCCTGCGAATGAAAGAATTGTGGGTTGGCGCCGATTTTGCGCTTGGCTTTCAGCGCGAGGGCGATATCCGTTTCCTGCGCGCCCAGGGCCGAAGCCGCGGCTTCAGCGTGACCGCCGTGGAACTCATAACGCAAGAGCATAGCGAGAGCTTCATCCGCAGTTCAAAACTGCGCGAGCTGGTGCGTCGGGGCGAAATGCGCCAGGCGAAGACCATGTTGGGGCGCCATTACGCGCTAATCGGCGAAGTCGCGCGCGGCGAAGGACGCGGCCGCAAGATCGGCGTGCCGACCGCCAATCTCAACGCCTGGCCGGAGCAGATCATTCCCGCCAACGGAGTCTATGCAAGCTGGGCGAAACTGGATGAAGATATATTTTTGGCGGCGACGAATGTCGGCCGGCGCCCGACATTTGGCGGAAAAGATATTTCAGTCGAGCCGCACTTGCTGGACTTCGACCGCGATATCTATGGCGCGCAACTGGAATTGAGATTTGTGGAGCGCTTGCGCATGGAACGCAAGTTCACGGGTATGGACGACTTGCTGCTGCAAATCCAGGACGATATCGCCGCGGCCAGAGCTTGCCTCGAGAAAGAGCGGGCCCTCTAATTTCCCTTGCGCTTGGGCAAGGCGTAACCCAAACGCCGCATCATATTCTCATTGCCGCGCCAGTTTTTCAGCACTTTTACCCGGGTCTCCAGGTGAACTTGCACTTCGAGAAGCGCTTCCAACTCTTGCCGCGCCGCCATACCGACCGCTTTTATCATGCCCCCGCCTTTGCCGATCACGATGCCCTTCTGTGAATCCCTCTCCACATAAACCGTAGCCTCGATCAGGGTAATTTTAGGTTTCTCGCGAAAGCGATTGATCTTGATGGCGACGCAATGCGGGATTTCGTCGCTGGTGGCTTCGATGATTTTCTCGCGGATGACCTCGGCGGCGATGAAGCGCCAGTTGGCTTCGCTGACTTGCTCGGCGGGATAATAGCGCGGGCCGGTGGGCAGCAGACAAATCAAGGCGCGCAGCATCCGGTCTATTCCCCGGCTTTCAGCGGCGCTGATTTCAAAGGCGCTGTGATGCTCGCGCAAGCTCAGGTGCGCTTCGTAGTCGAATGGCTCGCAGACGAGATCCATTTTGTTGAGGGCGAGAATCAACGGTGTACGCGCGTCGAGCGGCAAAAGCAATTCCGCAATTCGACTGTCTTCGGCCGTCGGCGGCTGCGATCCATCAAGTATCCAAAGGACGGCATCGGCTTCTTTCAGCGCGTCTTGCGCCGCGGCAAGCATGTAGTCGCCCAAGCGACTGCGCGGCTTATGCAGGCCGGGCGTATCGACCAGCAGTATCTGCGCCTCCGCGGTCGTGTAGATGCCCAGTTGGCGCCTGCGCGTCGTCTGCGGTTTGGCCGTGACGATGGCGATCTTCTGACCGACCACGGCGTTGACCAGTGTGGACTTGCCGACATTGGGCCGGCCGATCACCGCGACTACGCCGGAGCGATGATCTTCACCCCAATCGTCGCTGAACACCGAATCGAGTTCAGACATGCGCCCGCCATTGGCTGAAGCTTTCATATCGGGGCAGATGCTTGAGCAAGCGCTCGGGAAAAGCCGAAGGATCGGGAGCGATCATGGCCGCGAGTTTGGCGCAGGGTTGCCGCGCCTCGACCTGATGATAAGCAAATACGTCGTAGGGATAATCAAAGTCCAGAAGCTTGAGCGCGATCATGTCGTCTTCGCCGTCGTTGCGCCATCCAAAGACATCCGCGCGCGGATAGAGATGGCCGCTCCGCATGAGAAAGCCCCAGGCATGCTCGCCGCTTAGCAACTCGCCGTAGTCAGCCGCCACGAGCTCCGGCACGATTGAAAGATGAGGTTTTCCCAGGTAGGTAATGCCGTAGCGGATGACCAAGTCGCCTTGCGCGATCAGTTCGCCTTCGGCAATGTCACACGCTGAGAAAAGCGCGGCGGCGCCAACGCGCCTGACAACGCCCCTGACGCGCTCAGCGACAGGCAGGCCTTGTGGCATTTTACGCTTAGCCATCGGGGCTTAGTGATGCTCGGGTTCCGCCGGAATGTTAATATCGTCGAAGCGCTCGAACGGGCGCACCCAGCCCAGCCAGAAGCCAATGGCTAGCAGCAGCAGAAACAATCCAATTACGATCGCCAATCCCAGTTGATGCGTGGCGGCCGCGTCAAGCGCAGCGCCATAAATGACGCCGATACTGGCGGCCAGGATCATAAGCGTCATGCCGGCGCCGCCAACCATTGCCAGGCCGTACTGCGTCAGCTTGCTTGCTTGTCTCGCGCCTTTGCTGCCTTCTTCTGCCACTCGAAAACCGCTTTCAATATGATAGACTCAGCCATTGTCGCAAATTGTGCCCGCCGCTGGAAGATTCGTCAAGACTGAGAGAGAATTGTGAGCGCCAATACGGTTTTGCTCATTCGCCATGGACAGACGGATTTTAATACCGAGCGTCGGCTGCAGGGCGCGCTGCCCGTCCCTTTGAATGACTGTGGACGAGCGCAATCCCGTGCCCTGGCGCAGCAGCTAAAACGGACGCCGATTGACACGATTTACTCCAGCCCGCGTTTGCGAGCCAGTGAAACGGCGCAGATCATCGCGGAAAACCTGGGGAAGCAGATCATTGAAGACGAGCGCCTGGCGGAAATCGCATTCGGCGATTTTGAGGCGCATACTTTCCCCGAAGCGCAAGACCTTTATCCTGAAGCCTATCGCAAGTGGGAGTCGGGTTACCGACCCTATCGCGTTCCCAATGGCGAATCCCGGCTTGATGTGCAGCATCGTATGCTGGCGGCTTGGAACGACATCGTGCGAATCCCCGATCTTGAAACTGTCGCCATCGTCAGCCACAGCTCGGCGATGATGATCATGTTGGCTTCGATGTTCGCGCATCTGCCCGACAAGCCTATGAAGAATACATCGGTGACGACGCTAAAGCGCTACCGTGAAATTTGGGAAATCGCCGCTTTCGCCGAGGCGCCGCATATCAGCGAATGAAGTGGATCATTGCTGAAATCAAGCGGCAATTCCGTTACAATCGCGCGGTCATCAGACAATCAGATTCCGGAGAGGAAATTGAAGCATGACTCAGCCCATTCGTGTAGCCGTGACAGGTGGCGCCGGTCAAATCGCCTATAGCCTGCTCTTTCGTATCGGCAACGGGGAAGTTTTTGGTCCGCAGCAACCAGTCATTCTGCAGATTCTGGAGATCCCGCCCGCGATGAAGGCATTGCGCGGTGTGGTGATGGAGCTGGAGGACAGCGCGCAGCCGCTTTTGCGGGACATCATCATTTCCGATGATCCCAAGGTGGCGTTCAGGGAGGCCAACTGGGCCATCCTTGTCGGCGGCATGCCGCGCGGCCCGGGCATGGCCCGCAGTGATTTGATCGCCGCCAACGGCCCCATCTTCGTCGAACAAGGCAAAGCCCTCAACGATTGCGCCGCGGCCGATGTCCGAATCCTGGTCGTCGCTAACCCCTGCAATTCAAACTGCCTCGTCGCCAAAGCGAATGCGCCGGATATCCCGGCTGAGCGCTGGTTTGCCATGACGCGACTTGACGAGAACCGCGCCAAATCACAGCTGGCGCTCAAGGCGGGCGTGCCGGTCAGCGCGGTGAGCAGGCTTGCGATTTGGGGCAACCACAGCTCCACCCAATTCCCAAACTTTGAACATGCTTCGATCGGGGGCGCCGCGGCCGAGGCGGTCATCGGCGACCGCGATTGGCTGGAACAGGATTACATGTCGATCGTGCAGGAGCGAGGGGCCGCCGTCATCAATACCCGCGGGAAGAGCTCGGCTGCCAGCGCCGCCAATGCCGCGCTCGACAGCATGCGCAGCCTGACCAAGCCGACAGCGGCGGGCGACTGGTTCAGCGTCGCCATTCCAAGCGACGGCAACCCCTATGACGTCGCCGACGGGCTGATCTTTTCTTTCCCCATGCGCGCGGACGACCAAGGCTGCATCCAAATTGTCGAGGGTCTGGAACTGAGTGATTATGCCTTGAAGAAGATCCGAGCGTCCGAGGCGGAACTGATTTCAGAACGCGAGGCGATCAGCGACTTGCTGTGAATCGGCCGCCGGCAGGGATTGGACAAATCGGGCGCGCTGTTGAAATGATCCGCGCCCCAATTCGCAATACACGCCAGGAATCATTCGGAATCGTCGTTCTTGGCTTTCTCGGTCGTGGCCTGCACGTATTCCGGCTCTTCCGGCACAATCATCGCCATGATGATATAGAGAATCACGCCCGGTCCGCCCGCCATGGAAAATATGACCCACAATATACGGACCAGGGTCGGGTCAACGCCAAGGTAATCGGCGATGCCGCCACAGACACCTGCGATAGTCTGATCCTCGGTAGAACGGTAGAGCCGCTTCTTGACATTAATACTCATCACGCTTGGTTCTCCCTTCGCGCATTCGCAGAATTCTCGCAGATCTGCAAGGTTCTTTTCCTTTGGATTTATTTCTTTATACGTGAGCGCTGCGCTCAAGTTGCGGCTGGCGCGGCGCTCGGCAAGCCTCTAGCTTGAGTCGGACGAGGCGCCGAGCGGGCCGCGGCCGACCCGCGGAAACAGGCGCAACACACCCCATAAGGCGCGTAGGGAAACCCAGAGCAATGTCACCAGCCAGACATGGCTCAGCAAAGACGAGCGATCAAGCGCGACGGCATACAGGCCGGCGACGCCGACGGCAGTTGCCAGGATCATGCCATTGCGCAAGTAACGATAATCGCTCGCGCCCCAATGAATCCCGTCGGTGATGAAGGCGAGCGCGCTCACCGGCTGCGACAGAGCAAAGATGATCCAGGAGTGGAGAAACAGCCCGGCGGCTTCGGGCGGCACAAGGCTGGACTTCACGAGGTTAGCCGACAGCAGCATAGCGGCAAGCACTACAAAACCGGTCGCCAGGCTCCATTTTGTTGTCGAATTCGCTACGCGCCTGGCGTAAGCGACGCGGCCGGAACCGTAAAAATAGCCCACCAGACTCTGCGCCGTATTCGAAAAGGAATCAAGCAAGAGCGCAGAGAAAAACCAAACCTGACGAATGACCTGGTGCGCCGCGCCGGCCTCAGGGCCCATTTGCGTGGCCACGCGCGTGGCCATCAAGGTGAAAAGCGTCAAAGAACCGGTGCGCAGAAGCAGATCCCGCCCGACGCGCAGCAATCCAAGTCCCTCGCGCAGATGAATTGCGCCGGTTAAACCCAGCCGCCGATGGACCTCCCAGAGCATCCAGATAGCGCCCAGCCATTGGCTCAGCGTGCTGGCGAGCGCGGCGCCGGCCACCCCGAGCGCCGGTATGAACGCCCAACCGAAGATCAGCGCATAATCGAGTATGATGTTGGACAGATTGATTCCCAGCGCGATCCAAAGCGGCGTGCGCATATCCTGCAGGCCGCGCAGCGCGCCGAAACCCACAACCACGATTATCACCGCCGGCGCGCCCAGCAGGCGCAGCCGCATATACTCCGTGGCCAAGCGCAATACTTCGCCGTCGGCGCCCAGCGCCGCCGAAGCGAGGGCGGCGCCGGGCAGCAGCAAGCCGCTCATAATCAGGCTGGCGATCACACCGAGGACCAGAGCCAAACTCACGGTTTTGCTCAAGGCGCTCGCATCGCCGCGACCGGATATCTGCGCCACTTCTGTTTGCGTGGCGATGCCAAGGAAACCGAATATCCAGAAAATCGATGTTAAGGCGCTCGTGCCGACGCCGAGCGCCGCCAGGGGCACAGCGCCCAAGCGCGCGACGAAGCCGGTGTCGACCAACCCGGTAACGGGCTCCGCGATCAAAGAAAACAGAATAGGCAGCGACAGATAAAGAATCGTTCTGTTGGGACGATGCAAGAAGGGGTGGCTGTCCAATTGGAATGGCGTCGTCTTCATCGCGGGATCCAAGCTAGAGCCGCGGCAGCAGCAATTCAGGATAAAGCCGCGCTCGGATATGACCGCGGTCAATGCGCTGGGTCTTTGGGTGGATCATCGCCCAGGATCGCTCCAATGAAATCGGCGTGGCCATTGACAAAGTCAGCAGCCGACAGCCGCTTCCGGCCCGCCAGCTGCAGAATGGACGGAAAATACAGCCCGTCTCCGGCGCCAATGGCGATTGCGCCATCGCGCTCAAGCACCTGCCCCGCTTTCGCCTCGCCTTCCCCCGCGCGCCCGGCGATTATCTTCAGCGCCGCTGCCCGCCAATGCGTATAAGATCCTGGCCAAGGCGTGAAGGCGCGCACCTGCCGGTCGATCAAATTCGCTGGCAAAGACCAATCGATTTCGCCTTCCGCTTTGCGGATCTGCGGCGCATAAGTCGCCAGCGACGCGTCTTGCGGCTGCGGCGCCAACTCGCCGGAGAGGTAGCGCGGCAAAGTCTCGACCAGCAGCTCTGCCCCCAGCAGCGCCAATTTGTCGTGCAAGCTTTGGCCTGTCTCGCCCGGCGATAGCTCCAAGCCGCGTTTCTCCAGGATCGGTCCCGTATCCAAGCCGGCGTCAAGCAGCATGATGGTCGCGCCGCTTTGGCGGTCGCCCGCGCGAATTGCCGCCTGGATGGGCGCGGCGCCGCGCCAGCGCGGCAGAAGTGAAGCATGCACATTGACGGTTCCGTATCTTGGCAGATCCAAGATCGCCTGCGGGAGAATCTGCCCGTATGCGACGATGACATGCAGGTCCGCCTGGAAAGCCGCGAGCGCCGACAGCGCGGCCGGATCTCGCATTCGAAGCGGCTGCAATACTGTTATGCCGGCCGACTGCGCCAAGCGTTTGACCGGGGATTGCCGCAGCCGCTGCTTGCGTCCGGCTGGGCGATCGGGTTGCGTAACGACGGCGGCCAGGTCCTGCGCCGCCATCAGCGCTGTCAAACTGGGCACGGCGAAGTCCGGTGTGCCCATAAACACAATCTTTGCCATAGAAGGCCTTGATGCGAACTGGTAGTATCGATGCGTCATTCTAGGGAATTATTCGAGCGCAGTCTATGATGCAAAAGGAGTGGGCGCTTAGGCCGGCGGCGCCGGCCGAGCACTTGCGGCGCTACCGGGGCTTCAGCCGCATCATGGCGCAACTGCTCTATAATCGCGGCGTGGAAGATCCCACGCAGGCGGAGACCTACCTCAGCGCCACGTCACTGCCCGAAGATCCTCTTGAAATGAAAGATATGGAGCTTGCGGTGGCGAGGATTTCCGCCGGCATTGAGGCGGGCGAGCCTATGGCCGTCTACGGCGACTTTGACGCCGACGGCGTCTGCTCGACCGCGCTAATGATGCAAGTGTTGAAGTTGTTGGGCGCGGATGCCCGTCCATATATCCCCGACCGCGCGGACGAGGGATACGGGCTTAATTCGCCGGCGCTAAGGGCGCTGGCGAAGCAGGGCATCAAACTCGTCATCACCGTCGATTGCGGAATCCGCTCGGTGCAAGAAATCGCCGACGGGATACGCGCCGGGCTTGACATCATTGTGACCGATCACCATTCGGTCGGTCCTGAGCGGCCGCCAGCGCTGGCGGTCATCAATCCGCAACAAGAAGATTGCGCGGGCGAAGCGCGCATGGCCGGCGTCGGCGTCGCTTTCATGCTTGCGCAAGCCCTGCTCCGACAGCGCTGGGAAAGCGACCGGGCTAAATACCCGGCCGGCCTGGGCCTGTCCGACTTGCTTGACTTGGTAGCGCTGGGAACGGTCGCTGATGTCATGCCGCTCAACGTCAGCTTGAATCGCCGTTTCCTGCGACACGGGCTCGATACCATCAATGAAATGAGGCGGCCCGGTATCGCCGCTCTGACGCAGGTTGCCGGCCTGCGCCCCGGGGGCATCAAAGCCAGCCATATCGGCTTCGGCTTGGGACCGCGCATCAACGCGGCCGGCCGCCTGGGCTCGGCAATGGTCGCATACGAACTGCTTGCCGCTGAAACGCTTGAGGAAGCGATGCCGCGGGCGGCCGAATTGCAAGCGTTGAATTCCCGGCGTCAACAGCTAACGCGACAGACTCAGGCGGCTATCGGCGAGCAAGTGGTGGAGGCCGGCGATGTCTCGCTGATTTTCGCCGGCGACGAGAATGTGCTGTCCGGCATTGCCGGGCTGGTTGCCGGCCGGCTGACCGAGGAGTATTATCGTCCGGCCGTAGTCTTGGTGAAAGGCGAGGAAGAAAGCCGCGCCTCCTGTCGGAGCATTCCGGAATTCAATATTACCGACGCGCTCGATACCTGTGCCGATTTACTATTGCGCCATGGCGGACATGCGACCGCGGCCGGCTTCACCGTGCGCAACAGCAACCTGGATGCCCTGAGGCAGGCGCTACAGCAATTGGCGCGGGCTGCCATCGAAGGGCGAAACCTGGCGCCGAAACTGCCGATCGATCTGGAAATCCCGCTGGACGCCCTGAACAAGAGCTTCCTGGCGGAAATCGACCGGCTTGAACCGACGGGGCAGGAAAACCCGGCGCCGGTTTTTCTGTCCCGCAGCTTAACGGTGTCGCAATGCCGCCGCGTTGGCGCTGAAGGCAAACATTTGCGCTTGCGACTTGCCGGCGAAAATGGCGCGCGCCTGGGCGCCATCGGCTTCGGCTTGGGCGACTGGGCAAAGCGGATGCCACAGAAGATTGACGCCGCCTACACTGTGGAAATGAACGAGTGGAACGGCCGACGCAATCTGCAGATGCAACTCCTTGATATTCGGCCGGCTGAACCGGCGTCGAAAACTGTTTCCGCTTGACCGGTTTGCAGCCGCGACATATATTGGGCAGATTAAATGGAGACGGGGGTGAGCTTGCCACAAACAAAGAAGCGCAGCGCCAGCGAACTGAAGTTTTCGTATGGCGGACAGGCTGTGATTGAAGGCGTGATGATGCGCGGCGCCCATTCCATGGCCGTGGCGGCGCGCGACCCAAAGGGCCAAATCGTCATCCACGAGCAGCCGATCAGCGCGACATTGTACCGGGGGCGCATCGCCCGTACGCCATTCTTACGGGGCTTAGTCGGCCTTTGGGATGCCCTTGGCCTTGGCATCCGCGCATTGATGTGGTCGGCAGACATTGCCCTCGACGAAGAGGAAGAGGTGAGCTTCAGCGGCCCGATCGGCTGGGCGACCATCGCCCTTTCTTTGCTTATCGGCATTGGTATCTTCTTTTTGCTGCCAACGGCCGCGGCGACCGGTATCGGCAACCTGGTCGGCTTGAGCGCGGCGGCGAGCGAAGTCGTCATCGACGAGGCGGGCAACGAAGTTGAAGTCGCGGGTCAGAATAGCAATCTGTTGGCGTATGAGGCGCTGCCAATCGGCCTGGACGCTTTTTTGATCAATTTGATCGAAGGTGTCGTTCAGCTTTCCATACTTGTGGTTTATATCTGGTTCGTCGGCAAAACAAAAGACGGCCGGCGCATATTCGCCTATCATGGCGCAGAACATAAGACAATAAACGCCTATGAAGCGGGAGACGCGCTGGATCCAGAGATCGTCAGTCAATACCCGATCGAACACCCGCGTTGCGGCACCGCATTCTTGCTCACTGTTGTATTCGTCAGCGTGATGCTCTTTTCATTAATTGGCCGTCCGCCCTTTGCCCTGCTGATTCTGTCGCGTGTGCTCTTCATTCCCGTCATCGCCGGCGTCGCCTACGAGTTTCTCAAGTACACCGCCGCCAACCTGGACAAGCCCTGGATCCGCTTCATGATCAAGCCCAACCTGGCTCTCCAGCATTTGACGACGAATCAGCCCAGCCTGGATATGATCGAAGTGGCCATCGTCTCTTTCAAGCGCGTGCTGCTTTCTGAAGGCATCATCCCCGAAGAAGAGGCGGCCATTCCCGACGCGCGCCCGGAAGCGGCGCATTCGCCCGGCGATGGCTAAGACGCACACCTTGGGGCGCGTCACTCAATTCCTCCTGGCCGCTTCAGCACTGGTTGCTGGCCTGCTACTCTTCCTTCACATCGCGCAAGTTCAAGAAAGAACAAAAAACCGTCATTCAGCCGACATATCGGGCGACCAAGGCGCGTTTCTAAAATTCGCAATAAAGTCCTACGAATCTAATCTGCATTACACCGGCACACGCAACCAGATGCCGCTTTATCCATGGATACAGGCATTATTCTATTCACCCGATCTATCGGCCCAGGAATTCTTTGAACAGTCCAAGCGGGTAAACAAGTTCCTTTCGCTGGCGGTTCTGGCCGCATTGGGCATCGTTTTCTTTGCCAAGTTTTCTCGTTTGTACGCAACTTGGGCGATTCTCTGTCTTGCAATGCTGATTTACGCGATAAAGGCGCCGTACGTATTGTCCGAGAATCTTTACTATGGGCTCTTCGCCTTCGCATTCATTTTGTCGATGGACACGCTGTCCGCGCCGGACTGGCGCAAGTCGATTTTATGCGGCGCGCTGTTCGCCCTTGCGCAGTTCACCAAAGCCAGCGCCCTTCCAGCGCTCCTGCTTTTCGCCAGCAGCTACGCCGTTGGCTTGCTCGTTGCCGGCCTCCGCCAAGAGCTTACATGGCGACAAGCGCGCGAATCTATCTTGCGCGCGCTTCTGCCCATTGTCGTATTTCTGGCTCTGCTGTCTCCATATCTATTGGAGAGCAAAGCGAAGTACGGAACGTTTTTCTACAATGTGAATACCACCTTTTATATGTGGTATGACAATTGGGGGCAGGCAAAAGTAGGAACGCGAGCGCACGGCGATTCGGAAGGCTGGCCGGATATGCCACCGGAAGAGATTCCAAGCCTGCAAAAATATCTGGACGATCATGGCGTCGGGTCGATGTTTTGGCGTCTCTTTAATGGATCCAAGCGCATCCTGTCGCAAGCCTGCTTCGATCGCGGCCAAATCAGAACTTACAACTACGGCCACTGCTCACAGACAATTCTGGGAGTGATTGCCATTGTGGCCAGCCTCGCCCTGCTCTTAAGCACAGCGTCAGTTAGAGCGCAAAGCAAATATATACGGGAGATCTGGTTCGTCGCCACGATATTTGTCGTTTATGCTATGGGCGCAGCCTGGTACATACCGATTACCGGTTTTCGCGGCGCGCGCATGATTCTGGTTCTATTCATACCATTTTTGTGGACGGTCGGCCTGCTGATGCACAGTCCGCGCGTCAGAGAATTCCGGCTTGCGATTCTTGGCAAGCCAATCAGCATTGTTAAGCTGCTGTTAGGAATAATGTATCTATCGTTATTCTTCGAAGTCTATGTGACGGCAACTGGTCGCGCGGCGACCGTGTTCGGCGGTTCATAGCAGCAGCTAGCGCAGGTATCCGGTTTGCCGCATCGTATCGCCGGCTTCCCGCATAAAAAAGTCCAAATCGCCCTTGTCAAAGACATTACGCCATTCGCCGCTCATGCCGAGTCGCGGACCGGAAGTCTGCGCGCCTCTTCGGCGAATGCCCAGGCGGTTGCGCACGCGCTCGAGCGCGGGAGCTTTGTCTTGCGGGCCGGCCCGCGTGAGCGGCTGCAAGGCCGGGTTGAGCTGAACATTCAGAAAGTCCGCCATCTTGCGCAAGGTGGCTTCGTAGTTGGCTTCCAAATCGTCGTATGATATCGCCAAAAGCGCGTCCTCTTTAAGCCAGGTCTGGACATGATGCGCCCAATAACCTGGCCGACTCATGCCGGTGTTCAAACCGGCCAAGGAGGATTCCCCGCGCAGAAAGCGCGAAAAGGGCTGATTGCGCACTGTCTCGCTGATCGAGCGCATGTAGTAATAGAGCGAAACCATCACATCGCGGCCGTCGCGATGCACGTAGATTGTCGGTGAATTGCGCAATATGGTGCGGGCGAAGAGACGCTCGTCCAACCCGGTCCAGGAGTCGGCAGCCGGCAAGTCGTGAACATTAATCAGCACTTTGCCTTCAAGATTCAGCAGTTGACGGCGGAAACTTCCCAATGGCATAGCAGCGTCATGCCCGGCTTCGATCTGTTCCAACCCCATATAAGAATCGTTGATGTCGGGACTATTTCGGCGCAAAGCGTCGATTGCCCATTGATTGCCCGATCGACGGTGCGTCGCGATGACTACGGTGTTAAAGACAAACATCTAGGCCTCCGCGACCATACGCTTGAGCTCGTACAAGGTGGTCAAGGCTTCCAACGGGCTGAGACCATCGACCTCCAAGGCGCGCAAGGCCCCGACCGCCGGGTTCTCCGGCGCCTCAAAGAAACTCAACTGCTGATGCTGCGGCTTCGGCTTGGACAGCGAAAAATCGCTGCCGCCCTCTTCCAACTGCATCAGCAGCTCCCGCGCGCGTTCGACAACCGAGCGCGGCATGCCCGCCAGTTGCGCGACGTGAACGCCATAACTCTGGTCGGCGCCGCCCGGCAAGACGCGGTGCAGGAATACGATTTCCTCACCCTGTTCCGCGACCGCAACATTGAAGTTCGCCGTACGGGGCAGGATGTTTGGAAGTTCTGTCAGTTCATGATAGTGGGTGGCGAAGAGCGTACGACAGTTCAAACGCGGATTGTTGTGGATGAACTCAATTACCGCGCGCGCGATCGCCATGCCATCGTAAGTCGAGGTGCCGCGGCCGATCTCATCCAGAATGAGCAGGCTGCGCGATGTGCTGCCCGAAAGCAGGCGCGCCGTCTCCACCATTTCCACCATGAAG
Source organism: Anaerolineae bacterium (assembly GCA_022826865.1). Classification (GTDB taxonomy): domain Bacteria; phylum Chloroflexota; class Anaerolineae; order Aggregatilineales; family Phototrophicaceae; genus UBA6055. The sequence goes on along the minus strand of JAJDUC010000037.1, from coordinate 116,906 downwards.
GTGCTCTGGCCGGCGTGGATTTCGTCTTGCGCCCCGATGCGCGCGAAGATGCGGTCGACAAGCCCTATCGTAGCGGAATCCGCCGGCACAAAGCTGCCGATCTGCGCCATCAACGTCAAAATCGCCACCTGGCGGACGTAGGTCGACTTGCCGGACATGTTCGGCCCGGTGATGATATGAATGCGCGAGCCGAGATCAAATCGGCTGTCATTGGCGACATAGCGCGTGGAGCTTTCCAGCAGCTTCTCGACCACCGGGTGTCGGCCGGCTTCAATCTCCAGAATATTGTCTTCAGTCAGCGTCGGTCTAGAGTAACCCTCGCGCGCGGCGACCGCCGCCAGCGACAAGAAGGCATCCAGATGCGCGATTGCTCGGGCGGTCTTCAGCAAGGCATCGCGATGAGAAGCGACCATTCGGCAGACATCGCTGAAAATAGCGCGCTCGGCGGCCAGGATTTCTTCTTCGGCGTTCAATACGCGCGACTCGTAGTCCTTGAGCTCGGGCGTGATGTAGCGCTCGGCGTTGACCAGGGTCTGTTTACGCACATAGTCTCCCGGCACGCGGTCGGTGTGCGCATTTGTCACTTCAATGTAGTAGCCGAAGACTTTGTTGTAACCGACTTTGACGCTGGCGATCCCGGTCCGGCGCCGCTCATGCGACTCCAGATTGGCGATCCAGTCGCGCGCATCCTGCGACGCCTGGAGAATCTCGTCGAGTTCGGCCAAGAAACCGGCTCGGATAACGCCGATCGCATTCAAAACTGCCGGCGGCTCGTCATTGATGGCGGCGCCAATCAGCGAAGAGACCGGCTCACAGGGGTCAAGCCGTTCGACAACGGCGGCCAAGCTGCCCAGATCCGCAAGCAGCTCCCGCAATTGCGGCATGACAGCAAGCGCCTCATTCAGCGCAATGAGATCACGCGGACCGGCTTTGCCGATGACAACCCGCTGCGTCAGTCGTTCAACATCGGCAACTCGCTTCAGGGCCGCCGCGATGTCGTCGCGCAGGATGTCGCTGCTCACCAGCGCTTCCACCGCATCCAGGCGCGCATTGAGACGGTTGATCTCCAATAGAGGCTGATTGAGCCAGGCGCGCAGCAGCCGCTTGCCCATCGCCGTCAGCGTACGATCAAGGATTCCCAGCAGGCTGCCTTGCGTCTTGCCGTCGCGAATGGTCTCCGCCAATTCAAGATTGCGCCGCGTGAACTGATCCAGGGTCATGAAGGAATCGGTCGAATAGGACCGGATCGTCATGAGTTGATCGAGCGCCGCTTTCTGCGTTGAGCGCAAATATTGCAGAACCCCGCCGGCCGCCGCCACAGCGTCGGGCCGTTCCTTTAAGCCGAATCCATCCAGCGTGCCAACTCGGAAATGATCCCGCAGCAATTGCTCGGCGCCCGCATATTCAAATGTCCAATCCTGCACGGCGCTCAAATGAATGCCATCGGGCAAGGTCACGCCGCGCGCCGCCCAAGCCTCCGGCAGAATCACTTCACGCGGCGCAATGCGCGCCAGCTCTTCAAAGACGCGCATCCCCACATCATCGCCGGAGAACTGGGTCGCGCTGAACTCGCCTGTGGAGATCTCGGCATAGGCGACCCCGGCGCGCGCCCATTTGCCGCTTGCCACATCGCCGACGGGCAGGATGCCCATCAGATAATTGGCTTTGCCTTCTTCAAGCAGCGCCGGCTCAACGACTGTTCCGGGCGTCATGACACGCGTCACTTCGCGCTCAACGATGCCGCGCCCGGTCGGCTCAGTGATCTGATCGCAGACCGCGACATGAAAACCCTTTTCGATCAAGCGGGCGATGTAGCCGTCCACCGAATGGTAGGGCACGCCGGCCATTGGAATCTTTTCGCCGCCTTTGCGATGGGCGCGCGATGTCAGCGTGATGTCCAATTCGCGCGCGGCGATTTCGGCGTCTTCGTCGAACATCTCGTAAAAATCGCCCATGCGAAACATCAAGATGCAGTCGGGATACTGGCTCTTGATTTCGAGGTATTGCCGCCGCATCGGTGTGACACGCGCCATATCGTTATCCCGGCAGAGAAGCCCGCTGAACTAAAATATCGAGTCGATCCATGCTATTCTATCAGCGTCATTTCGCCGCTACAAGCGGAGTAGCAGAAATGTTCTATTACGTCAGGATTGTAATCATCGCGGGAGGCGCGCCAAGTGGCAAAAGAGATCATCGCCGTGGATTTGGGCGGGACACAGATCCGCGCCGCCCGCCTCGACCAGGCTCTCACTCTGCTGCAGCGGGAGAACACGCTGACGCGGGCTGAACAGGGACCGGAATTCGTAATCAACCGCATCAAGACTTATATCCGAAAGGTCATGCCGAAGCGCCAAGCGGATATTCTGGGCATTGGCATATCCGCGCCCGGCCCGCTGAACCCCTTGTCAGGAGTCATGATCGCGCCGCCCAATCTTCCCGGATGGCTGGATATTCCCCTGCGAGATATGATCGCGGCCGAGTTTGGACTGCCCGTTTACCTTGGCAACGACGCCAATGTGGCAGCTTTGGCCGAAGCCTGCAAGGGGGCGGCCCAGGGTTGCCGCCATGTCGTTTACTTCACAGTCAGCACCGGCATTGGTTCTGGCGTGATTAGCGATGGCAAGCTGCTGCTCGGCCATGCCGGTCTCGCGGCTGAATTGGGTCACATCCCAATCGTCATGGAGTCGGGCCAGGTGTCTACGGTCGAGCCGGAGGCGGCCGGCCCCGCCATCGCCGGCCGGCTCAAGGCAGCCATTCAAGCCGGGGCAAAATCCAGCGCGCTCGACCTGGTCCGCGGCGACTTAAATCGGATTGACGCCAAGACAGTCGGCCTGGCGGCCGCAGCCGGCGACGAGCTCGCGATCGAATGCCTGGCCTACGCCGGGCGGATTCTGGGTCTGGGCATAGTCTGCGCCCTGCTCGCCTTCAATCCGGAGATCATTGTGCTGGGCGGCGGCGTGACCAAAACGGGCGATCTGCTCCTGAGGCCGATGAAAGAAGCCATCCACCGGCATATCTTGAATGACTCCTTCACCGCCGACTTGCGGATTGAACTGGCCGCGCTCGGCGATGATGTGGCGCTGGTGGGCGCGGCCGCCCTCGCCGCCACCGACGGCGGCAATGTCGATATCAGCGAGCTGGACCGGCGTTTCTAAGCGCCGCGCGTTCAAGCGCGCAGCAGCGTCAGCCTGCGCTCGCAAGAGGTCGTGCTAGAATAGACTCATGTTAATGCGGCCAGATCTGCGCACGCAACAGCGCGACTTCATGCTGGAAATCACCCGTGCGATCACGGCCCAGCTCGATCTTGGCGAAGTCTTGCGCCGTGTATTGCATGCCTCGCTGGTGATGCTGGCCGGGCGCGTTGGGATAGTCGCGCTCAATGACAAGCGCGATGGCAAATACAACGTGCGGGCCTACAGCGGCCTCAGCCAGGAAGATGTGCCGCAACTGAACATCAAACTGCAGGAGTTGATGGCCCCGGCCGACGAAGGCGGTATCAGTCGCGAATTTCTCAACCAAAAGCTGCGGGAGATGGCCGACGCCGTCGACCCGCGCCTGGTCCAATCGATCGCCATGCCGCTGGTCTTCGCGCGCAATCCGCTCGGCTTATTGATTGTGTTTCGCTCTTATCAAACCGCTATCACATCGGAAGACCTGAACACTCTGCAAAGCTTTGCCGATCAAGCCGCGATAGCGGTCAACAATGCGCAGCTTTATGGCGAACTCAATAAGGAACATCAGCGCCTGGAAGCCATCGTCAACAGCAGCGGCGACGGCGTCTTCATCCTCAATCCGAATCTCAGGTTTCAGCAAGCCAATCTCGCATTTGAACGCATGACCGGTTGGAGCAAGTACGACGTTGTCGATATGCCAGTGGCCGATGTCATCGTCTGGGATCATGCGCCGGGCCAGGATATAGAAGCGGCGCTGGAAGCGGGCTGGGCCGGGGCAAATGAGACGGAACCGGGCGCAACGACGCATTATGTCGAGGGCGATCTCGTTCGGCGCGACGGCATGACCCTGAGCATCGGCATAACCTACGCCCCGCTTTTCGCGGAAGATGACCAGCTGGAGAGCATCATCGCCAACGTCCGCGACATCACGAATTTCCGCAAAGCCCAAGAGATGCAGTCGGTTTTCATCTCCTCGGTTCATCATGAATTGCGCACGCCTATCGCCATCATCAAAGGCTATGCAAGCACCTTGGGCCGCGACGATGTCGAATGGGAGAGCGATGTTGTGCGGGAGAAGATGACGATCATCGAAGACGAGGCCGATCGCTTGACTGCTTTGGTGGAGGACCTGTTAACCGCCAGCAAAATCCAGGCGGCGCGGGAATTGCGGCTAAACCCGGCCGATACGGACTTGAGCGCGGTGGCGGCGCGTTCAGTCGCCCGACTGCGGAGCCAATCGGTCCATCGCATTGAGTTGAGTTTCCCCGAGAACTTCCCGGTGATCCAGGGAGATGCGGCGCGCCTGCGCCAGGTGATCGACAACCTGCTCACGAACGCCATCAAATATTCGCCGGACGAGAAAACTATCACGGTCGGCGGGCGCTTCAGCGAAAAACACGTGACGGTTTTTGTGCGCGACGAAGGCGCGGGCATCGCCAAAGATCAGATCGACAAGATTTTCGAGCGCTTTTACCGCATCGACGACAAGCTCACGCAGCGGGCCCAGGGAACCGGACTCGGCTTATTTCTGGCTAAAGCAATCGTTGAAGAACATGGGGGGGAAATCTCCGTCAAGAGCCAACCCGGCGCCGGCTCGACCTTTTTTTTCACGATCCCCCGCGATTGAAACATGCCCGGCCGCGTCCGGACTGACGGCCCCCTGCCCTTCGGGAGGCCAAACGCGCCTGTGATACGCAATCAAGGGCAATACGCACAGCCAACGCTTAACCTGCGACGCAAATGAACTATAGCAAATTCAGGCAATTTGGTTATGCTTTCGATGATTCATTCAATGCCGGCTTTGAGGGGACTAACATGAATTCGCAAACAGCTAAATCGTCCGGATTGCGCTCGCTGCTCTTACTCGTCGCGGCTCTGCTTGCGTTGGGCTCTGTCACAATCTCATTCGCGCAAGACGATGCGACGACAGAAACAACCTACACGGGCGACCCGGTGATGGTCAGTTTCCAGATGGCGCGCGACGCCATCGAAAAGGATATCGGCCACTCGCTGCGCATTCTGAGATGGCGCTTTTACGAAGACAACTGGAGTTCGGTTGACAGTTTGAACGTCTATGGCGCCTTTGGCATCGACAGTTGCACAGACGCGGTGCCGCACCCGCAAAAGCGCACCGACATTCTTTTTGGCTGGACGATTTCGATCCTCGATTCCTCCGGCCATGAATATCAGGCGCGGATCAGTTATGACCATCAAGTGCTGGTAATCTGCGACGAAGCTATCGTGCCGCCGCAGTATGCGCCGCCGCCAGCGCCGCCGCCGGAAACGGCGCAAGCGGATACGGCGGACCAAGGCGAAGCCGCGCCCGCAGCGGCGCCGGCCGTAGCCAGCACGGCAAATGTCAGTGGTTTCGAGTTGGGCGGCCACATCGCGGGATTCGACGGGTCAACTGCCGGGCAATTGCGCAGCGCAGGCATGGTCTGGGTGAAAAAGCAGGTGCGGCACGGCATATCTGACGGTCGCGATCTCATTGCGCAGGCCCATGCCAACGGCTTCAAAGTCTTGCTTGGCGCGCTCGGCAGCCGGGACCGCCTGGCGCAAGACTTCGACGGCTATGTCAACGAGTTTGCCCAGTACGTCGCCTTCCTGGCGCAGAACGGCGCTGATGCCATAGAAGTCTGGAATGAACCGAATATCGACCGCGAATGGCCCTACAATCGGATCAATGGCGCCGAATACACCAAACTCCTAAGAGCGGCGTACACAGCGATCAAGTCGGCCAATCCCAACGTCCTGGTCATCAGCGGAGCGCCGGCGCCGACTGGATACGCGGGCGCAGCCGGATGTCTGGCGAGAGACGCGGACCGCGTCGGCGTTTGCAATGACGATGTCTTTATGCAGCAGATGGCCCAAGCCGGCGCCGCCCAATTCATGGATTGCCTCGGCTTGCACTATAACGAAGGCGTGCTCAGCCCAACCCGCAACAGTGGCGACCCGCGCGGAAACTACCCCACATATTACTTCAGCCAGATGCTGAACCGCGGCGCGCAATTCTTCCCCAGCAGCAAAGTCTGCTGGACGGAATTGGGTTACCTGAGCGGCGAAGGCATGCCATCAGGGATTCCACAGGGCTTCAACTGGACGCCCAATGATCCGATTACCCTAGCCGAACAAGCGCAATGGCTGGCCGAAGCGGCGCGCCTCTCGCGCGATTCGGGGCGCGTTCGGCTTATGATCGTGTGGAACCTGAACTTCACCCATTGGGGAGCCGATCCACAATACGGCTACGCAATCGTCAGGCCCGGCGGCGGCTGCCCGGCTTGCGGCGCGCTGCGCGGCGCGCTGGGCTGATTCCGGCGGCATAAGTCAAATGCAAAGCCCCACCATGACGTGGGGCTTTTTTGCGCATTGTCTTGTCTCGCGCCGCAAGCGCCATCAATCATCAAAACTCAACAGCCATAGGTCCTTGAAGCTGCAGCCGGTATCCACCTCTTCGAAATTCACGGCGGCGATGCCGATGCCGCCGGTCCGCGGCTGATGATCCATGCTGCCGATGTATTCTTGATCGGCGTAGAGGCGGATCACTTCATCGGTAACGATCGCCAGCAGATATTGCGCCTCGCCATCAGGCGGCGGCCCCTGGCTGTAGATGCCGGGGTCGAAGCCGGCGGCGCTGCGCCGCGATACGCCGGCATCGCCCGACCGGGTGACGTAAGCCAGTGTGTAATTTTCTTCGTTGTTGAAATGGAAATAAATGCCGCAGCCGCCGTTGGAGTTTTCGCGCCCGCTGCTTGTCAGCCAACCGCCGATGGCAAACTGCTCAAAGACGAAGTTGGAGGCCACCGGCAAACGAGATACGCCCGGATTCCGGCGGTGCACAAAGCTCTCCGGCAGATACAATCGGATTTCGCCGCCGACCGGCGCTAACTGCTGGCGCGCCAGATCAATCGTCATCGCATAATATCCGCGCGCTAGAAGGCGCTGCGGCAGCAGGACCATGCCGTCTACGCGCGTTGGCAGAGTCACGACCGTTTGCGCGACCGAAAGCGAAACGGCGCCGCCATTAACGCGGTCGGTACGCATAGCGATGCCGACGCCGCCCGGCTCCGCGGGCGCGTCGCTGGCGGCCGAACCAACGACCTGTCCATTATATACAATGTCGAAATGGCGCCCGCTCACAAGAACACCCAAGCGGAAACTCCGGCTGCCGGCGGCGATGGCCGGGTGCGTCGTCCACTTGCGCAAGACCATCACATCTTCGGCTTCCACACGTTCCACTTGCCAGAATCCGTTCTTGTTCAACAGCACACGATGGTAGCGATCGGGCGCCAGATAGCGGAAGGCCAGACCAACTTGCCATTCATTGCTTGATTGCACAGACTGGAATGCGGCTTCAAAATAGATGTCGCGCTCGACGGGAAGGTGCAAGCCGATCAGAATGGCGGATCGCCCAACACCCTGAATATCCAAGGCGAAATGGCTGGCTTCGGACAGGCCAACCAGGGCGTCGCTATGCGCGACCTCCCAGTTTGTCTGCTCCACCTCCAGATCGCGCAGGGCCAGCACATCATAACCGGGCAAGATATGCAAGCGGTAGGAACCGTTGCTTTCGCCCACCGCGCTGACGGCAATGGTATAGGCGCCGGTCACGGGCGCCACAAATGCCTGGATGATGGAATCGCGCGAATCAGGATAACTGTAATCGTCATTGGCGGCCACAAGCGTGCCGTTAAGATCAAAGATTTCCAGCAAGGGGTCAAGCGCGTCGCTTTGGGCTTCGACTCGAAAGGACAGCAATGTCAATTCCAGGAGGTTGATGGCGAAACGCTGGGTTTCGCCATTGGCGAGCTCGCCATCGACGAAGTCCCCAACTTGCAGGAGCCTATACTGCGCCTGCGGCGTAGCCATGCTGATTAGAAGAAACGCGATGCAGAGGGCGAATCTGGGCGAAGCGGTCATTTGTCCTTCGGCATCCAGGAAGTATAAGTATCCGCCAGATAATCCAGGTAGGCGTGGTAATCTTCTAGAGCCATCTCCGCGCCAAACTCGCCTCGATGAAACTCGGCCATGGCGATGCGCCGGTGGCTGCCGGCCTCGCGCAGATCGCGGCTTTCACCCTTCTTTTCTTTTTTGCGCTGGTATTTCAACGAGAGGCGCGAAAGCGGCAAAGCTTCGAAATCCTGCGGGGAGGCGATGCTATAACTAACAATATATTCGCCATCTTGCTCCAAGGCGCTGGCCACGACATACCAGCCCTTGGGCACGCGCGGGTGGCGTTTAGCTTCAAAATGCCACATCAAGAGGTTGACATGCTCGCGCGCGTCAATCTCCCCTTGAACAGCGGCGCCTTTCATCAAACGGATGACATCGTCGACGAATTGAATAGCGCGATTGCTCGGCCAGTAAATCTTGCTCAAATAATCTGCGGCATAAGTCAGGGCGACGGCGATCGCTATGGCCGCGCCAACGACGATCAAGCCGCCGTTGGGAACGAAGGAGTTCAGAATCAGGTATCCGATCACGGAACTGAAAAAGAATGTCAGGCAGCCCAGGATGCGAACACCCGAGTGCTCCCGGTCGACTTCAAATTCCAGGTTTGGCGCCAAATCAGGGGCATTCAGCTTACGCATAATTCGACCTGTTGCGGTGGCGTTTCAACTTAGCAGGAGGACGTTGAAAAATCATCATAACCCAAATCGCTTATCTTGCAATAGTGCCGCCCCGTGAAAACTGCGCCTGGCGCGGACCGGCGACAAGCGGGAAAATTCGACAATCGCGAACGACGCTCCAGCGCCCGTTGGAAGATTCCGGGACGGCATGACACATGATCGCGGCCTTGTGTTTCGGCTGTTTGTTTGGCTGCCCCTTCATCGCTTGGGGCATCATCCTGATATTGGATCGCGACCGAACCTGGCGCAAAAAACTGGAGCGCAGCCGGGAAGCATCCCCGCCACAGCGCAGTAAAAGCTGGGATCGCCGGCAGATCATCTATGGCAGCCTCCTGATACTGTTTGGCATTGCCGTGCTGGCGCTCTTGAGCGCCTTCAATTATCTGGCGCAGGCGCTGTCGCCGCCGGCCCCATTCTGATTGGTCCATCAGCGCGCCCTCAATCGTATTGCCTCCACCAAATGCCGGTGCATTCGGGCACGATGACCTGGTCCGGCGAAAGCCAGGCGGCCGCGTCATGGTCGCCAAAGAAAAAGCGGATCAACTCATCGGCTTCCTCGGGCGAGGCGAAGTGAAAGTCCGTGCGAATCCAGCGATATTGAAAGCCGTGCTCCTCGCGCCAATATGCGTATAGCTTGGCAAGCTCCCGGCTTGGCGCAGCCGGCCGGCGCTGGCCAGCTCCCATGGTTTCTACCAAGACGGCGGCGCCGCCCGGTCGCAAAACGCGGCGCATTTCGGCGAGCATGGCATCCACTTGACGCAGCCCGTCAGATTTATGCCAATGGACTGTATGGCCGAAACTCCAGCCTTCAATGACCAGGTCCGCGCAGCCGGGCGCAAGGGCCATCCGCGCATTGTCGGCAAGCGCCAGCGACCAATTACTCATGCCGGTCTCCAGCATATTGATCCGCGCCTGCGCCAGCATCGCCGGCTCTATATCAAAGGCCTGGACGCGCCTGGCCTGGACCGACAGCATGCGGGTCAGCCGCCCGGTCCCGGCGCCAAACTCAACGACATCCAAGCCGTCGAGCGGCCGAATGTCGTTCAGCGCCGCGAAGAGATTGCCTTGGTAATCCTCGCGCGCCACCAGGCGCTCGTAGTCCGCGGCCCGATGTCGATAGATATGCTTGGAGCGGTCAATCATCGCTGCAAATGCGACGCCGAAACCATTAGAGTTTGAGCAATCTGTCTATACGCCGAAGGCTTCGACCTGGGCTAGAAACGCGCTCTGGTCAATTTGGGGGTATTTGTCCAGCAGCGCTCTAAAGACCTGCATGTATTGGGAAACCTGGGCGCGGCTGTAAGCCTCGAAGCGCAAGGTCACCGCCGGCTGCGTATTGCTGGCGCGCACCAAGCCCCAGCCCTGATCAAAGATCACACGCGCGCCGTCGACTGTGACGACCTCGTAGTCATTGTGCAGGCTGTCGGTCATCTCGTCGATCATTTTGAATTTCAGCGCATCCGGCGCCGACAAGACGATCTCCGGCGTGGCGACCAGTTTGGGAATATCGTCGAATATCTCCGCAATCGTTCGCTCGGACTTGCTGATGATCTCGAGTGTTTTCAAAGCGACCAGGGGCGCATCATCAAATCCGTAATAATCTTCGCCAATGAACAGGTGTCCGCTGACCTCGCCGCCGAGCAGAGATCCGATTTCATTCATCTTCTGTTTCATGAGGCTGTGGCCGGACTTCCACATGACGGGTTCGCCGCCGTACTTCTTGATCGCGTCGGGCAGGGCCTGCGACGCCTTGACGTCAAATACAATCGGTGTATTGGGATGCCGACTGAGCAGATCGCGGGCGAGCAGTGCCAGCAGCCGGTCAGCGGCAATATGATGGCCGCGATTGTCAATGAAGCCGCAGCGATCGCTGTCCCCGTCAAAGGCCAGGCCGAGATCGGCGCCCAATTCCAGGACCCGGGCTTCGAGATCGCGGGTCATTTCCGGGTCTTCCGGGTTGGGCAAGTGGTTGGGGAAAGTCCCATCCGGTTCGCAATACAGGCATTCCACGTCCAGGCCCAAGGCGGCGAGGACCGGTGGAATGTAGCTGCCAGACAGACCGTTGCCGGCATCAAGCACGACTTTGAGCGGCTTCGCCATGCTGACCTTGCTTTGAATGGCCGCCATGTGCCTGTGAATCATGTCGAAGTCCTGGTCGATTTGCCTTGAACCAGTGATAAAGGCCTCGCCATGAATGATCTGCAGCAGGTCTTGAATCTGCTGGCCCGCCAGCGCCAGCTTGCCATAAGCCATTTTGATGCCGTTGTAGCGCGTATCGAGGTGACTGCCCGTGACCATCACGCCGGCGCCGCTGCCGGCAAAGGAGGCGGAAGCGAAATAAACGGTGGGCGTCAGCACTTCGCCGATGTCCGTAACCGGCAAGCCGGTTGACGCCAGGCCGTCGATCACGGCCGCCTTGAGCGGGCCGGAGGTCAGGCGATTGTCGGCGCCGACGAATATCCGCTGCGAACCGAATTGCGCCGGCAGATAAGCGCCGAGCGCCTTGCCGATCAAAAGCGCGACCTCGGGAGTCAGTTGAGGCGCAGCGCCGGCCGCCGTCCCGCGGATATCGTATTTCCGGAAGATTGAAGTATCCAATGCGCTCATTTCACCCTCGCAGATTCACAGCCGCATGGCTAATGGCCTTGCGGACATCATTCTATTTCTTCGCTCTATTCCTTCGCTTTAGTTCATTCCGGCCAATAGACAAGACAAATCGAGCTGCGGCGCTGCGCAGGCGCTGGGGGCCGCCGCACACCGGCGGTCAAGCCTCGACCACAAATTCTTCGCCTTCGACCTGCGCGGAGAATTTGAGCCCGCCGCCGCGCCTGCGGCTGGAGCTGACGCGAACTTCAGTGCCTTCGGGCGGGTTCGAGCGAAGCAGAAAATCGGCCAGCGGCTCACGCAAGTTGCGCCGCAAAATCCGCCGCAGCGGACGCGCGCCAAACTCCGGCTCGTCATTTTGCTCGAGGAGCCACTTCTTGGCGCCATCGGTGAAGGTCAAGGTTAAACCGCGTTCCCGCGCCAGCTTGTTTTCTTTTTCGATCAGCAAATCGAGAATCAGCACAAAATCATCATCGCCCAGGGCATTAAACAAGATGACCTCATCAAGACGATTGATGAATTCGGGGCGCAAGAATTCCAGCACCTGGTCCATAATCATCTCGCGCAGATCATCAGTGATTTGACGCACCATGAGGTGCTCCGAGCCGATATTGCTGGTCAAGATGACCACGGCTTCGCTAAAGCCGGCGACATTGCCGCGTCCGTCAGTCAGCCGCCCCTCCTCCATCACCTGCAGCAAGACATCCATGATGCGCGGATGCGCTTTTTCAATCTCGTCCAGGAGCACAATGGTATAGGGCTTTTGAATCAGTCGTTCGGTCAGTTGGCCGCCTTCGTCGCTGCCGACATATCCCACTGCCGAACCGATCAGGCGATTGATGCTGCTTTCGTCTTTGTATTCGCTCATGTCCAGGACGAAGAGATTCTCTTCGCTGCCGAACATAAAATCAGCCAGCACTTTGGCTAGCTCGGTTTTGCCGATGCCGGTCGGGCCCAGGAAAAGAAAGGTGCCGATGGGACGCCGGGGATCTTTCAAGCCGACGCGGGCGGTCTTAATGGCGCGGCTCACCAATTGCACAGCCTCTTCCTGCCCGATCAGCCTCTCGCGCAGATGCTCGACCATATTGGCGTAACGCAGACGCTCATCGGCGCCGAGCTTCGCCACCGGGATGCCCGTCATTTGGCTGGTGACCAGGGTCACATCTTCGACATCGAGCGTGGCGTCATTATTCTCCGGCCGAAAGGCGAGATGCGCCTGCTTGCCCATATTGACCATCGCCGCGGTGCGATGCAGCAATTGCTCGGCGCTTTGCGGGAGCGGATGGGTCTTGAGAAAGCGATGGGACATGCGCGCCGCCATCTTCAAGGCGTCATGATCGACCGCAATCTCATAATCCGATTCAATATGCGGCGAGATGGTTTCCAAAATCTGCACCGTTTCGTCGAGTGTCGGCTCATCGACCTTGATGACCTGGCTGTTCTCCATAATGGCGCTGACGCCTTGAATGCGCGCTTCGAATTCTTGCAAGCTGGTGGTGCAAATGATCACGGGGTCGTCGCTCAAGAATGCCTTTTGCACCAGCGAAGTCGCTTTGTTGAAATCGGCTTTGATCGGCCCGCCGAAGAAGCGGTGAATCAGCGGCAAGAAGAGCACGCCGCGCCGGGCCGCGCTCATGCCGGCGCGAAAAGCTTCCTGGTCGCCGTCGAGCAAGGCCGTTTCGCTGATCTGGACCAAATTGGAAAGGCCGGCCGGTCCCTTTTCCTCGGCCATCAGCAGCGCCAGACTGTAAGCCAGCGTACGCTTGCCCACGCCGTCGGGTCCCACCAGGACGATATGGCGATTGACCGATTGCGTCAGGACGTTGATCATGCTGCGCAGCAGCTCTTCGCGGAAATGCACCGCGCGCAGCAAGCCACGTTTAGCGCGCTTGACATAATCGACGGTTGTGCTGTCTTCGCGCGCCGGGATTATCTTGCTGGCGTCGCTGTAGGCATCCTGGATGGATTTCGGGGTGATGCTGAATTGGCGCAGGATGCCGCCCGTGCTGACCGACGTCTCCGCCAGCACGGCCAGAGCGTGATCAGTGTCGATTTTTTGCTCGTTCATGGAGTTGGCAATCGTCAGCCCGTCATCCAGCAGGATGATCGATTGCCGGCTCAAGGAAATCTTCCGGTTGCCGATCGCCACGAAATCCAGGCTGCCATCGGGATCGCGCCGCGACTGAATCGCCACCCGCACTTGCCGTTCCAGCCGCTCCAGGTCGACACCGCGCGACGACTCAAACATTTTCAGCATGCGCCAGGCGGCCGTGTTTTGACGGCGCAGCAGGGCGAGCAATACCATCTCCGGCATGACCGATGACTTGCGATACTCGCTAAGCATCGGCGCCGTATCGTTCAAAATGGCATCCATATCTTTGGAGATCAGATCAGGATTCAGGGTAGACATCAAGTGAACCTGTCCTCGGTTTTAAGCCTTCGTTTCAGCGGCATACGGAGCAAGGTCATTATAACTTAGGACCGGGCCCCTCGCATAGCGCGCAATGCCAGGAAAGCGCCGCGCGCAAGCAGGATTGGGCGGCAAATCCAACTTATTGTTGTTCACTCCGTATATGAATTTCATTAGAGTTGGCGGGACTGTCAAATAGCGCGTCCGGGCTCTTGTCTCGCAAGCCGCATTCTCGGCGGAGCTCGGCCACAGCGCGGGAATCCGGGCGGAAAAGCGACGACAAACATTTTTGTCCACGAGTGAAAATGTAAAAGTTTCGCTAAATCTTCGTCCGCTTGCGGTCCCGGACGAGAACCATCCTCAAAAATGCCAGGTAACGAACCCGCTCGGGAATCAGGCGCCAAGGCATTGCGGCGCGCGAACGCTGTGCGATTACAGTCGGAAATGAAAGCGGCGCGCTAGTCCGGCGCCGATATTTCGCCGAGCCGATAGCCGATTCCGCGTACGTTGACGATCAATTCGATATCGCCCAAACCTTTTAGTTTGCGCCGTAAATTGCTCACATGCGGGCGTATGACCTCACGGGCTTCGGTTTCGTCCGTGATATATCCGCGCACTTCGCGCACAAGCTCATGGCAGGAAACGACGCGTCCGCGATGGGCGGCCAGGTAAAGCAGCAGATCAAATTCCGTCGGCGTCAGGCTCACCGATTTCTCGCCGGCGACGATCTGGTACTTGCCGGGCAAGACTGCCAGCGGGCCCAAACTAATCGCATTTCCACGCGGGCTCAGGCGTTCGCGCGGCGTCGGCACAGGATCGCTTCCGTCCGCGGCGCGTCCGCCGTCGGCTTCGGCGACCTCGCGGGTTAAGTCGGTGACGGTTCGCTCAATAGTGTCCAGAAGACGGCGGCGGCGGCGCAGGCTGCGCGCGCTCTCGATGCCACGCTCAACGCTTTCGCGGATGTCTTCGCTGGTACAAGGCTTGACGAGGTAGTCATTGGCGCCGAAACGTAGAGCTTGAACAGCCGTTTCAACGCTCGCCTCTTCCGTCATCAAAACCACAATGGCATCGGAATACTGGCTCTTAATCCCTTGCAGCAACTCGATCCCGCCTATGTCCGGCAATTCAATTTCGCTTAAGACCAGGTCGAAGTCGCCCGCGGCGTAGCGCTCCAGCGCCGATTCACCGTTTCCCGCCTCCGTCACCACATATCCGGCGCGCTGCAAGGCTTTGCTTACGGTATATCGATTGACGCCATCATCGTCGACAAGGAGGAGCCGCATCAACTGAGTCTCTGCCATCTTCGCCACCAGGACGGAGAAAGGTATTCAAAATAATTATAGCGCAAGCTGGACGATCGCATTTACAGGCGGCGCTTGAATTTGCCTGGAACTGGCCGATTACTGCAGGATCCACGACAAACATGCGCCCTGTTGAGCATCAAACTGGCTGATGTCCGCGCGGTGCCAAACGTCGCCGAGGCAGATCGCTACAATCGCGCCGTTGGCGCAGAGCAAGGGTATCCCGTCGCGAATGTCTCGCGGAATCTTGCGGTCGATCATCCAGTCTTTGAGTTTGCGCGAATGGCCGGCCATGCCCTTCGGCTTAAATCGGTCGCCTTGGCGGCGCGTGCGCAAGCGCAAGACTACCGCCTCCGGCAGACGCAGCGCTGCGCCGGCCTGCCCCGCCTGCGCGTCCGACGCCATCTGGATGGAAATGTCGTTCAAAATCAGGGGCGTCTCACGGTCGATCTCGATATCGGCGCCTGCGGGAATCAGGCGGTAAGCGGCTGCCGCCGGGCGCTGATCTTTGCGCGAAACGCAAAGGGCGCCGTAGCAAATTTGGAGTTGGAGCGCCGCGCCCATATCCATTCGCTTGCCGCTGGCGGCGTCGTGCAGCCAGGCGACCAGCTCCAGCGTCAATGCCTGAGACAAGAATGCCGGTTGGTCCGCCAGCGCTTGGAACGCCCGATGCAGGAAGCGCCGCTGCAGCGCCGGATGCAGCGCCAGGAAGTCCGCCTTTGAAATTCGCCAACATGCGGAGGAGATGCGCGCATGGGGCATAACAATCGCGTCAAACTGCCGAGCAATGAAGTCATCGTCCACCCGCGCCGCATCGCCCAGGCGCATCAACGCCTTCGCGATCTGCGGATTCGAGCGCCGCAGCCGGCCCATAACCTCGTGCCGTAAAAAATTGCGCGCGATAGATCTGTCATCATTGCTCTCGTCGTGACGAAATGGCAAATCATGAAGACGGCAATACCGCTCAATTTCGGCGCGTTGCACTTGCAGCAACGGGCGAATCAAGAAGATACGCGAATGATCGGGCATTGCCGAGACAATTTGCATGCCGCCCAAGCCGCGAATGCCCGTGCCGCGCGTCATACGCATGACTATAGTCTCCGCCTGGTCGTCGGCATGGTGCCCGACAAGGACGCGATCGCTGCCCTGCTCGTTCGCAACCCCCGCCAGGAAAGCATAGCGGGCGCCGCGGGCCGCCTCCTCTATGCCAATTTTGCTCTCATGCGAGAACCTGGGTACATCAGCGGCGCCCAGCGTACAAGGCAGGGACCAGCGCTCGGCAAGCTCGCCAACAAATTCGACATCGCGCCGCCCGGCCTCGCCGCGAAGGCCATGATCAAGCGACGCGACATGCAGCGCGCGCCCAAGGCCCTCCCGCAATTGAATCAGGGCGTGCAACAAGACCACCGAATCGCAGCCGCCGGAGACGGCCACAATCAATTTGCGCCCGGCGCCCAGAGCGCCTTCCTTCCGGAGCGCCGCGGCAATCGCGTCCTGTACACCCAACGTTACACCACCGTCTGCCCTACGCCAATCAATCTGACCTAATCTTAACCCGGCGCGGCTCGCGCGTGAATCGCCGCTATGCATTAACAGAGTGTAAACGCACGTTAATGAAGTTTGTGATTCGTTTGCCTTACTTCGCATTCGAGTATGTCGAACTATGCTATAATGCGCTGCGAACGCATGAGGTCGAGGAGCCATCAGTGCTAAGCCCTCTGGATTTCCTGTTCGGGCTTTTTTCGCTTGACATCGGTGTCGACCTTGGTACGGCATATACCTTAGTTTACGTGCGCGGCAAGGGCATAGTTATCAATGAACCTTCGTTTGTCGCCATCGACCGCAAGACGCGCGCCCCGATTGAAGTTGGCGCGCGCGCCAAAGAGATGTGGAGCAAGAATCCCAAAGATATTCTAATCGTCCGCCCATTGCGCGACGGCGTTATCAGCGAATACGAAATCACCGCCCGCATGCTCGACTACTTGATCAAGAAAGCGCATGAGCAAAGTTGGGTGCCGGTTCCGCGCCCACGCGTTGTCGTTGGCATCCCAAGCGGTGTGACGGAAGTGGAAAAGCGCGCCGTGATTGAGGCGACGCTGGATGCGGGGGCGCGCGAAGCGCACTTGATAGAAGAGCCGGTGGCGGCTGCCATCGGCGCCAACCTGCCCGTCTTGGAAACACGCGGCAGCATGGTCGTGGATATTGGCGGCGGCACGACGGAGGTGGCGCTCTTTTCACTCGGCGGCATCGTCATCAGTCGTTCGATTCGCGTGGCTGGCGACGAAATGGATGAAGATATCGTGCAGCACTTGCGCAACAAACACAATTTGCTGATTGGCGAACCAACGGCGGAAAAGGCAAAAATTGATATCGGATCGGCTTACCCGCTGCCGCAAGAGCGGACCTACATGGTCAAAGGCAGGAACTTGACAACCGGCTTGCCGGATTCGGTCGAAGTCAGCTCCATCGAGATTCGCGAAGCCATCGGGGGTTCCGTGAATATCATCATCGATACGGTCAAAGACGCGCTGGACGATACGCCGCCGGAATTGGTCGCCGACTTGATGGAGAGCGGGATTACCATCGCGGGTGGCGCCGGTCAATTGCGCGGCCTGGGGGACCGCTTGCGCGAAGAAGTCAATATTCGTTCCTGGTTGGCGGACGATGCCATGACCTGTGTGGCGCGCGGCGCCGGCCGTGTTCTGGAAGACTACAATAACCTGCGTCGGCTGCTGACAGGACCGGAAAGAGGCAGCACCCGTCACTGAGCCTGCGTAAACGAAATCCATCCATTGCCCGCTAAGCTGACGCGGCTTGCCCGGGCGACCGCGCAATCTGTGATAAGATTAGGCAAACGAAGTTGAAACGGAGACACAGGCTTGCGACTGCTCGGGCGCCCGGGCCGCTTTCTGTTGCTTATTCTGATGCTGAGCCTCTGCGGCGGATTGATGGCATTAAGTCTATCCGGCGCTCTCACATCGGTAGAAGGCGTCGCCGCCGCGCCGCTGCACGGGCTTTCGGGCTTGTTCACGCGCATCTCGCTTTCCTTCAATGCGGCATTCGAAGAACTCAATAACCTGGGCCGGCTGCGGGACCGCATTGCCGAGCTCGAAGAGCAACTCGCGCGGCGCCAGGTCGAGTTGATCCAATTGCGCGAAGCGGCGAGAGATTATGACCGGCTGGTGAGCTTGCTCTCCTACACTTCAGCCTTGGAGAACCAAGAGTTTCTCACCGCAGACGTGATCGCCGTCGAGCAGACCGGCATCTCTCGCAGCATTATCATCAACCGCGGCACCCGCGACGGCATCGCCGTTGGCATGCCGGTGACCAGCGACCTGGGCCTTGTCGGTCGCATTCGGAGCGTGAGCGCCAACGCGTCGCAAGTGCAGCTGATCAATGACGAGAACAGCGCGGTTAGTTCCCGTTTGCAGACGACGCGCGGGCACGGCAGCATCATTGGGCAGGCTTCAGGCGTGCTTCGCTTGACCATGATTGACCTGGATGAAGAGATCATTCAAGGCGACCTGGTGATCACATCCGGCCTGGGCGGCAACTTCCCGTCAGACATTGTCGTCGGCCAGGTGACAAGCATCCGGCAATTCGAATTTGAATTGTTTCAGGAAGCGGAAGTTCGGAGCTTGATTGACTTCGACACGCTCGAATTTGTGCTCGTCATCACCAGTTTTGAGCCGATCGACCTGGGCGTGTTCTAAGGGGCTGGACAACCGATATGGCGCGTTATCTTTCTATCGCGATCCTTGGTCTGGCCGCAGCCCTCTCCGCCAGCATCGCGCCGCAGTTTCTGGAATTCGCAGTCTCGCTGCTTGGCAATATAACGCCGGTTTTGGATAACACGCGCGGTCAACTCAGCCTGGTCATGCTGGTCGCGCTCTGCTGGTCAATACGCGCGGACCTGGCGGACGCATTGATTTGGGCCTTTGTCGGCGGCCTCATGGTCGATATGCTTTCCATCTTGCCGCTGGGCGCGACCTCGGCCGCGTTTATACTTATCGTCTTCGCCGTCAACGGAATCGCCCGGCAGCTCTTTCGCGTGCGCCTGCTCTTCCTCGTGGTCGCCGCGCCAATCGTCACCCTTTTCCTCACGACATATAATCTTGCGGCGCTCGCGCTCCTCGGCAACACTTACGATATTCCGTCGGTATTGCGACTCATTCTCATTCCATCGATGATTTACAATCTCCTCGCTGTATTACCTGTGTATGCGATTGTCCGCATGATTCAGCGTCGCCTCGAAGGCGGTCTGCAGATCGCGCCACAGCGTCTGACACAATGGATCGAAGCCAGGTACGGCGAGTGAAATCCAACCGCTTAATCCCTTTTCAGACTTGGCGACTCACCTTTTTTCAGGCGGTCATCTTCGCCGTTTTTCTCATCTTTGGCCTCAGGATGTACGAGCTGCAGGTCATCCGGCAAAGCGAATTCCAGGAAGATGCCGATGAGAATCGCTTGAAGGAATTCCCGATTCCGGCGAGGCGAGGCGTCATTTTTGACCGCAACGACCGGCGGCTTGCCTTCAACGTGCCCGCATTCAACGTCAGCATCATCCCGGCCCAGTTGCCCAGCGACCAGGAAGCTGAATTCGATGTTTACAATCGGCTCTCGGCTCTGGTCGGTGTGCCGCCGACGCGGGAAATCGCGGCGCAAGCAGGGGGTTTCGTCCGTAGCATTGAAGACCTGGTCGATGAAGGCGAAGGCATTGAGCCTTTCAGCCCGGTCATCGTCGCCCAGGATGTGCCGCAATTGGTCGCCATGCAGATCCTGGAAGAACGCATCTACATGCCCGGCGTCGGCGTGGACCCGGTCGCCGTGCGAGAATACCCGACCGGCGCGCTAACCACACACATCATCGGTTATATGGGACCGATACCCGCCGAGGAAGCGCAGGAGCTTCTCGCTCTGGGCTACAACCCGGCTTTTGACCGCATCGGTTATGAAGGAGTGGAGCGCTACCTGGAAACCCGTCTGGCGGGTGTTCGCGGCGCCATCCTGCGTGAAGTGGACGTGGCCGGCGAAGTTGTGCGTATTATCGACCAGGTCGAGCCGATTCCGGGCGAGAATGTGCGCCTGACCATTGACGCGGAATTGCAGGCCTTCGCGCAGCAAGCGCTCATAGACCAGATCGAGGAGCTGAACGCAGCGGCCGGGCGCGCTGTTTCGCAACAAGGCAATCTCATCGCCATGGACCCCCGCACCGGTGAAGTGCTCGCGCTGGTCAGCTACCCGAGCTATGACAATTCGCGCTTCGCCCGCGCGATCGATGGCGAATACTACCTTGAGGTCGTAAACGACCCGCTGCGGCCGCTGGTCAACAATACGATCAAGAGCAAGTATCCGCCTGGCTCGGTCTGGAAGGTCATTACCGCCGCCGGCGTCCTGGAAGAGAATGTAGTCGATCCAAACACCTGGCTTTTGGATCAGGGACAAATTCTGGTGGAGAATCGTTATGCTCCGCTGGATCGCGCCGCCTCACAGCGTTTTGTCTGCTGGCTGCGAACCGGCCACGGCCGTGTGGATATGATCCGCGGCATCGCCTGGAGCTGCGATGTTTATTTCTATCAGATCGGAGGCGGCAACCCTGACCTTTCGGCGCAGACGATCCGGCCCGGCGGCTTGGGCATCGATGATCTCTTCCGTTATGGCACTGCCTTCGGCATCGGCAGCCAGCTCGGCATTGAGCTTCCCTTTGAGAATCCCAACCGTATGCCGGATCCGGATTGGAAGCGGCGCAACGAAGGCGAAAGCTGGTCAACCGGGGACACCTACAACGCGGCATTCGGCCAAGGTTATGTCAATGTTACGCCACTGCAGCTGGTTTCGGCGGTCGCCGCGACGATCAACGACGGAGTACTTTACCAACCGACGATCATCCGCGAGTTTCTCGATGAAGAACGGCAGGTTATTTCACCATTTGAGCCGCAGGCGCTGCGCACGATAAACCGTGATCTGCTGGCGCCCGGTGAAGATCTTACCCTGCTGCTTTTGGAAGACATGCTGATGAAAAGGGAGACCAGCCTCGCCTGCATCTGCGAACCCAACTCCCGATGGTACGATCCAAATCGCTGCGATCCAATTGGCTATCGGAACACGGTCGATTTGAATCCAGATCCCGGTATCGAGGATTTACACAATTATCGCATCCACATTCCGTTGAATTACAGTTTCAACGGTTCGGTCTGCCAGCCGGTGCGTTTTCGCGTAGCCAGCGAGCCTTACATACCTGCCTTCGTATCCGAAGAGACTCTGACGCTTGTGCGCGAGGGCATGCGACAGGCAGTAATTGGAGAAGGCGGTACGGCGCAACCGGCGGAGCTGCCTTTTATCGAAGTCGCGGGAAAGACCGGAACGGCCGAATATTGCGACGATATTGCGCGGCCGCTGAATCTCTGTGTGCCCGGCCAATGGCCGGCCCATGCCTGGTACACCGGTTACGCCCCATACGACGATCCCGAAATCATCATCATTGTTTTTGTCTACAACGGTGGCGAAGGCTCGCAAGTGGCCCTGCCGGTCGTGCGCAAGACCATGGAAGAATATTTTCAACTGAAAGCCGCGCGCGCCGGCACGCCGCTCGGCGCATGATCACGCGAGGAGCGGCGTGCCCCTAAACCCGGCATATAGACGGATTTTGCGGAAATGGAGCCCGGCTGTCATCGCGGCCGGCGTTGCCTGGCTCTTGCTGATGTTCGTCGGGGAGACGCCGCTTGCGCGGGCATCGGGTCTCGCGCTGGCGATCCTGGGCGTTACGGCAAGCATGCGGCCAATGGGCTTCGTCGCCTCCATCGCCGGTGGATTGACCTTAGCGCTATGTCCCGTTTTCTGGTCACAGGCCGGCGGCGGCTTCTCACAGGAGGCGACAATCGCGATGGCGGCCGGCCTCGCCTGGGCCGTGATGCTGCTGGCATCGATTCTGCTCAAGCGCAACGATCTTGCGATCGGCGTCGGCAGCGCCGTATTCGTCGGCGTATTCTGGAGCCAGATCGGCGTCGCGCAAAGCCTCAGGCTCACCGGCCTGGTCACGGCCTGGCTGCTCTATCTGCTGACGGATATGATTCTGCTGACCAATCCCCGTCCCGGGATCAAGCCGGCGCAAGAACCAAAACAGTGGCATACGCTGGGTCTGCTCTTTGTATTTGTAATTGGAACCATCAACGATCCACTGGTGACTCTTCTGGCGCCGGCAATACTGTTGGCCCTCTTTCTCTCCTATGCTCGGCTGCCCGCCTGGTACTGGCTGTCTCTATTCGTCGTAAGCGGAATTGGCGTCTACCTGCTCGGCGTCATGTATTTACCGGCCCAGCCCCAACTGGATCTTTGGCGCTGGCGGCAGGCGCTGAACTGGATTGAACTCGGGCAGCTGGTCATCGCGCAATTCAGCGTTTTCGGCATCATTCTCGGCGTGGTCGGCTTGGCGAGGCTCTCGCGCTGGTATCCGCCGCTCGGCATCGTCACGATGATCGCCTACGCGGTCTATGTCTTGTTCGGATTGGTCTATGTGGGCAAAAATCGGGAAATCCTCCTGCTGCCATTGATCATCATACAAGTCATGTGGATGACCTATGCCGTGAATACCTTCGGTCAATGGGTCAACAAGTCACTTGCGAACGAAGCCGGCCTTTGGATTCATATCGTTTCCGCGTTTTACTTTCTAGTGCCCGCTGCGCTGTTCCTGAACATTATCCAAGCTTGAGCGCGCAGCTTCTTCCCTCCCGATTCTCAAATTCAACAAGCTTCCTGTCGTAAATTATTCTGTGATTCGCGTTTCCCTGTCATGTGGTCAAGCGAGTTTTTCAAATACAAGTATATTGAACGATATGTGAAGTGCCTCGTTTTCAATGAATTCGGAATAGTAACGACATGCAAGAAGAGCTCATTGCGATCAAGGGTATGGCCAACGGTCTGCTGATCAGCCTCAGCACGACCGAGAATTGGCAATCGGTTACCGATCATCTGGCTTCGCGCATCGACGAACAGATCGAATTCTACGCCGGCGCCCATATCACGGTTGAGCTCGGCGCGCGGCCAGTACCTAAATATGAGCTCAGTTCACTGAAGGCGCTGCTGGAGCGCCGCGGCTTGAAACTGTCGCGTGTGCGCAGCGAAAGCGACACGACTCGACGATCAGCCATGGCCCTGCAAGTTTCGACGGAAAATAACGTTGGCCATAACTACCGGGCGGCGCTACCGGCGCAAGAAACAGCGACGACCAATCCGGAAGAAAGCGGAACGCATGGCATCTTGTTTCGCCGCACACTGCGATCCGGACGCACGATTCACAGCGACGGCCATGTGCTGGTCTTCGGCGATGTCAACCCAGGCGCCAAGGTGATTGCCGCGGGCGATATCGTTGTATGGGGCAAATTGCGCGGTTATGCGCACGCCGGCGCCAAAGGCAATGAATCGGCCCGGGTCTGCGCCCTGGAGATGAACCCGAGCCAGCTGAGAATCGCCGGGCATATGGTGACTTCGCCGCCGCGAAAGCGCTCGATTTCAGCGCCAGCGGTCGCGCTGATCCGTGACAACCAGATAATTGTTGAAACCAGAGAATAGGCCGAGAAAGGACGCCGTATGGCTGGGAAAGTCGTAACCGTATCATCAGGAAAAGGTGGCGTCGGCAAGACAACCGCCACCGCCAACCTCGGGACATCCTTGGCGAGCCTGGGCAAAAAAGTTGTGGTTATTGACGCTGATATCGGCTTGCGCAATCTTGATGTCATTATGGGCCTGGAAAACCGCATCGTCTACGACCTTGTCGATATCGTTGAAGGCCGCAGCAAACTGCGGCAAAGCATGATCAAGCACAAGAAGTTCGAGCATCTCTATCTGATCCCGGCCGCTCAAACCCGCGACAAAATGTCCGTCAGCCCGGAAGACATGGTCAAACTAACGGACGAACTGCGCGAAGAATTCGATTACATTCTGATCGATTCCCCCGCCGGCATCGAACGCGGCTTCCGCAATGCGCTGGAACCGGCGGATGAAGTCTTGATTGTGACAAACCCGGAAGTCTCCGCCGTTCGCGATGCGGACCGCATTATCGGTTTGATCGAGGCCGCGGAAAAAGGGCCCGGCAAGCTCATCATCAATCGTCTCAAGACCGACCTGGTCGAAAGAGGCGAAATGCTTTCCTCAGATGATGTCTTTGACATACTTGGCCTGACGATAGTTGGGATAATACCCGAAGATGAATTAGTCTTGTCCGCTTCCAATAGCGGCGTGCCGGTCACGCTCAATGAGGAATCAAAAGCCGGCCAGGCCTTTAACAATGTCGCGCGCCGGATTGCGGGGGAAGATGTTCCCTTCATGAATCTCAATGACAATCCGGGCTTCTTCCGACGCCTCGTCGGTCTGTTTAACGGCAAGTAGGAAATCGCAGCCGGCGAATGAGTAACGGCAACCAGAACCAGAAAAGGAAGTTCCCATGACCAGCCTGCTAAGCCGATTATTTGGAAGGTCGCGCAAGGGCAGCGGCACAACCGCCAAAGACAGGCTGCGTTTTGTCTTGCAGCATGATCGCATCAACCTGCCGCCGGAACGAATGGAACAGATGAAGGCGGAGATACTCGCCGTTATCGCCAAGTATCTTGTGGTTGACCAGGAACGGGTTGAAATGGCGCTTGAGCAGCGCGACCGCATGCACAGCAAACTGGTCGCCGAAATCCCGGTCGCCAAAGAACAGCACGGTCCCGCCAAAAGCGCGGCCGTCCCTGCCGCGCAGAACTCGGATAGCGCCGCTGAAAACGGCGCCAACGACAGCGCAAAAGCCAGGCAAAAGGAAAGCGAACATGATACTGAAGACGCCAAGCCGGAAGTCAAAGCGGATCATGCTGACGATGTGGCGGAAGAAAAAAAGGAGAAGGCTTAAGCTTCAGCAATCTTATTGGAAGCGCGCGAAAGCGCTGAAATGAGACCGCGCGCATTTGCGACTTTGAATACCAGCGCCGCATGCAGCGCCGGCCTAAGCCGCGGTTCTGTATCAGAGTCGGTTGAATTTATTCAAATAACGACGAATCGGTAGGGGCGACTCGGCGAGGAGCCCAAATTAGATACTGGTCGTAACCATCGGGCGATCCACCGGATCGCTACCAGTCTTTTTCAACCGAGATGGATACACTAAGCAAGCCCAGGGCAATCGCATCAAAATCATAATGAGCGGTTCGCTACGAAAATTGCGGAAATGTAGGGGCGTCTCGTGAGACGCCCGTTGAAAATGGCCTGCAAATTGCGGGCGTTTCAGCGAAACGCCCCTACGTATTACATAATTTGAGGGGAAAATGTCATTTATCGGTGCAATTTAAATTTGATGCGATTGCCCTGTAAGCAAGCCGCCCTGCCTGGTCGAAATTCATTCGATATAATACAAATCCAAATAGCTCTGGTGTTGTTGCGCCCATGCAAAACGGATCCGGTTCCTGGCGTCGATTTGACTTCGTCCTCTTGGCCAGCACCATGATGCTGGTCGTTTTTGGCATTCTCATGATCGACAGCGCCACTCAAGACGCCATCGACGACGACATCATTAGCCGCGTGCCCAATCAGATCAGATTTGCCATCGTCGGCTTCGCCGTTGTCATTGTGATGACTTTGATTGATTATCGGCTGCTCGGGGGCATGAGCCCCTGGCTCTATGTGGGCATGATCATCATGCTGATCATGGTTGAATCCTTCGGCGTCATCGGCGCGGGCGGCGCCAAGCGTTGGCTGAATATCGGCATCCGCATCCAACCGTCCGAGATCGGAAAAATCGTCATGATTATCACGCTCTCCAAATATGTTGCCGAGCGCTACCTCAATCTTGACAAGCTGTCGACCGTATTCGGCACGATGCTGCACATGGCGATTCCGGCGGCCTTGATATTCCGTCAGCCGGATCTGGGCACGACAATCGTCTTCCTTGTCATTTGGGCGGTGATCGTCTGGTCGGCCGGCCTCCGGCTGCGCCATATTGCGCTTTTCCTGTCGGTCGGTCTCATCACGCTTATCATCGTCTTCCCGCTTCTGAGACCTTATCAGCAGGCGCGGGTTCAGACCTTTATCAATCCGGATGTTGATTCCGACGAATACTACAACATCAATCAAGCCTTGATCAGCATTGGCTCTGGCGGCCTCATCGGCAAAGGCTACTACGTTGGCTCACAGAATACCGGTCGCTTTCTCCGGGTGCGCCACACCGATTTCATATTCAGCGTAATCGCGCACGAGTTCGGCATGATGGGCGGCGTGGCGGTGCTGGCGATGTTCGCGCTCGTGCTATCGCGCATTCTAAAGGGCGCGCGCGAAGCGAGCGACCCGCTGGGGAGCATGATCTGCTACGGCGTTGCCGCCATGATCTTTTTTCAGACGACCGTATCGATCGGCATGAATCTTAACCTGATGCCAGTGACCGGTTTGACCCTGCCCTTCGTCAGCTCCGGCGGTACATCGCTGCTTTTCACGATGGTCGGCATCGGCCTGGTCCAAAGCGTCATCGTGCGGCGCCGGCGCCTGAACATCTGACGTGGGCGAATCCACCGCCTCAAACCTGCAGCAGCTTAAGGAGATAGCAACTTGAACGACTCTACAGACCGACCGGTGCGCACGCGTTATGCGCCCAGCCCGACCGGCCCGCAGCATATCGGCGGCATCCGTTCGGCGTTATTCGGCTGGCTTTATGCGCGCCGCCATGGCGGCCAGTTTATCCTGCGCATTGAAGACACCGACCAAAAGCGCAGCGTACCCGGTTCGCTTGAGCAGATTCTGGAGGCTTTTGACTGGCTCGGCATGGATATCGATGAGGGGCCAGCGCAGGGCGGGGACTTTGGGCCCTATATTCAGTCCGAGCGCCTGCCGCTTTACCGGAAGTGGGCCGACTGGCTGGTCGAACGGGGATATGCATACAAATGCTTTGCCACGGCCGAGGAGTTGGCGGCGATGCGGGGGGCCGGCGCGGGATACGATCGCCGTTACCGCGGCTTGCCCGCGGCGCAAGTGGCTGATTTGGAGGCGCAAGGCCGGCTCTTTGTTATCCGTTTCAAGATGCCCCTCACCGGAAAGACCAGCGGCCAAGACATGATTCGCGGCTCAATGTCATTCGACAACAGCGCCCTGCAAGATGCCGTGCTGCTGAAGTCGGATGGCTTCCCCACCTATCATTTGGCCCACATCGTCGACGACTACCACATGCAAATCTCGCATGTTTCCCGAGCGGTAGAATGGCTGCCCTCTTTTCCGCTGCATCTGCAAATCTGGGATGCATTCGCCTGGCGGAAACCTCAATTCGCCCATTTGCCCGTGCTGCTGAATCCAAATGGCAAGGGCAAACTCAGCAAGCGCAAGGAGCGCTTTGTCGATGGCGGCGGCAAAGCGGTACCCGTTCTTGCGCATGAATTTATGGACGCCGGTTTTTTGCCCGCCGCGGTCATGAACTTCTTGACCAACATCGGCTGGAATTACGGCGACAATCAGGAGATTTTTTCGACAGCGCAAGCCGCCAAGCGCTTTGACCTAAAGGATGTCAACCCGGCCAACAGCGCCTACCCCATCGCCAAACTGGAGTGGCTCAACAACCAATACATCCAGACAGCGGAGGCCGACTATCTGGCGCGGGCGCTCAAGCCAATCCTGGAAGAAGCCGGCTTTAACGTCGACGATGATCGCCTGCGTCAACTCGTGCCAAGCCTGCGCGTTCGTCTAAAAACGCTGAATGATGTTTTGCCAATGGCCGGGTTTTTCTTCGCGGACTGGGCTTCATTTGAAGCGCCAGTGGCGGACATCCTGGTTCAGAGAAAGATGGATCGAGCCGGAACGGTCGAAATTTTGCGTGGCGCGCTTCCCGCGCTGGAGCAACTGGATGGCGATTTCAAGCCGGATGAGCAGCATGCGGCTATGGCGGCCTACGCCAGGAATTGCGGCTATAAGAACGGGCAAGTATTTGGTTCGCTGCGCGCCGCGGTATCGGGCCAGAAGGTCTCGCCGCCTACATTCGACACCATGGCGATACTTGGCAAGGCGGAATCAACCAGGCGGATCAAGCTCGCCATAGACGCCTTGAGTCGAGAGTTGGCCTGAGGCGCAATTATGCGCCGGCCGCCGCGCCTTGCAGCGCAAGTCTTGCCAGCCAAGGCCGCTCATGCTACGATGATGACTCAGTATTGGGAGATAGTTTAATTGGCAAAACAGCGGACTCTGGATCCGCCATTCCTGGTTCGAGTCCAGGTCTCCCAGTTAAGAGAGGACGGCCCGCTCATTCGGCGGGTCGTTTTATGCGCAAAGCAGCGCGTTAATGCCTGGATGCGGCAGCGGCTGTCAAGCAACTGACAGCACCACCAGCTCGACCCATTTTCGGAATTCCGCGTGATCGGCATTGTAAAGCAGCCGCGTACGCAATGGCAAACCCAGCCACATGTAGGACAGCTTGCGCCGCTCTTCACGCGATGTATGATCCACGATTTCGCGATACCAATGCGGAAATCGTAGAAATATCCCCGGGTGTTCCATGACGCTATCTCTGAGTCGCGCGTAAATCATCACAAAAAATACGAAGGCAAAGATGCCGATCAGGATCAAAAACGAGGACGGCACCAGCACGACAAACATCAAATAGGCCAGTACCAGGCCCCAGGCAAAGGTCTCAAAGAGCGGGCTGAAACCCACCTCGTCGCCATATCGCTGAAATGCCGAAAGTACAGGCTCCTTATAATAGCCCAGCGTCACCAAACAGGCGCGCGCGAAGAAAAGCGAGACGATGACCACGATCAGTGTAAGAATGGATGACATGGCATTACCTCAGCGCGCCAAGCTAGCTTTCGCCTGCGCATTTGGCGAATGTTTCAGGCATCGGAGCGCTCCCCTCTCGCTTCCGATTCCAATCTGAAGCCGGACGCAATATCACCCGAAACGCGCAGCGCGAGACTGGCTACCGGATAAGGCGTACAAGGCAGAGGGATCTGCCAGCACTGCGCGACTGAACTGCCCGGCACGTTGACCTTCAGCCCGCTATCCGTCTCAAACTCTCTGATCGGCGGCATCGGGCGAGCATAGAATCCCTGATCCTGCCCCGCGCTCAGGGGCCATGTCTCGTGCCGTACGATCGAATATAGCACCAATCCCATTGCGAGTGTTGTAGCGGCAATCAGGATTAGGATCCTGGTTGGCCAGGGCGCCTGATTCCAGGAGCAAAGCGCCAGGATAAGCGTCAGCGCCGCGCAAGTCCATAATACATATCTGATGTATTTGTCGTTGGGATAGCTGAAGAACCAGATCGTCAGCGACAGAATCACGGGCAACAAGACAATCGCGCCCAGCGCATGGCGGCGGCCTTTGCGCTGGTTTCGCCAGGCGCCGGCGCAATAAAAGCCGAGCGATCCGGCCGTGACCGCCAGCGGCAGCACGGTCGTCATCACATTTTGGGACAAGCGCTCGAACCAGGGCGTCAGCCAATTCCAGGATGACAGCACCTCGTCTTTTTTTGCGCCGCGCAAGCGCGTATTGGCCGCCAGGTTCCTTTGGCGAATTTCGATATGCTCAGAAGGGATCGCCCAGTCGACTTCAATTCGTCCAATCCCATGCGGATAAGCCGGGTAGCCGCTTGTGGCGACGCCGCGCAGCAGCCAAGGCAGGATAAACGCCAGCGCCCAAACGACCGCGAACAAGGTCATCAGGCCTTTCCGCATGCGATCTCGGTCTGGTCCAGCGGGCCACAGCCATAATCCCGCTGCCAAAAAACCGGATGTCAAGCCAAAGACGATGTAAGTCTGCTTCACTGTCATGCCGGCCCCGATGAGGATGGCGAGGCGCAAGAATCCATATTCACGCAGGTTCCCGGGCGCAGCGCGATCCTGCAAGAAGTCCAGCAAGTAGATCATGGTCAGGAAACCGAGCAGATCAACCACCGTGTCCGTTAGAAAATGGGTGATGCCGCCCCAGCCCACGGTGTAATACATCACGTAGGGAATCGTAAACGTTGCAAAGATCCAGGACCAGCGCAAACCCGCCCCGGAGCGATGTCGAATCATCTTCAGGGCGGCATGCAAAGCATAAGCGAGGTAGGCCATCAACAGCAGGCCGGTGGCGATGTGATGGGCGCGGCCGGACCAGATCGATGTATCCAGCAAGGCGTCGTACAGATAGGCCGATTGATTGTAGGCGAGCGACGCAAATAGATTCCCCAGCCCGGGGATGATTGGATAGGCATCTATCCACATTACCGCCTGCAAGTCTCGGAAGCCGGTGTCGTAGGCGACCGGCATGCCAAGCGATCGATTGGACATCCACAGGGCGAGCAGGCCGTAGGCCAGAAGAAAGCTTCGGTTGGCCTTCAAGCGCAGGAAGATTTGGCCGAGCGCGCGCCGCTGAGAAAGCAGGAGCAGCGCAGACGGGACGGCCAGTATCGCCAGCGCGATGTCGTTTACGGGAAAGGCAAGATGCCAAACCTGCAACAAAGCCAGCGCCAAACACCAGCCCAGCCAGAAAGCGTCCAGCAGCAGCGTCCCGCTCTCAAGCCGGCGCCCCAACAAGTGGAGAATGACGACGCCAAGACCGCTGAAGAGCAGGAAAAACAAGAGCCAGCTCAGCAGCGCTGCGCCCATCGGAATAGCGAGATCCAGCATTCCCCTCGAACCTCCCGAACTGGCGCCGCATCCAAGCATCGGGCCAGTGAAACTCCATTATAATGACAGATATGTCATCATGCGATGATGACGATACTGTCTTAGCCTGCGAGTGGTCTGAAGCGGACGCGACCATCCGAGCATATGACTAGCCCTGTCCCCTTAGAATCCGGCGAAGGCCCGCGCCTCGCCTACGTTCAAGCGGCCGATGAAAATGCGATCGCCGAGAACCTCGTCGCCTTTGCCAATACTGAGGGCGGCATCATTGTCGTCGGTTTGCAGCCCGATGGCAGGCCCGCGCGCAATGGCATTGCCGGCGCGGACATTGACCGCGTGCTGAAAATGGCGGATGAATTATACAGCCCGCCCGTGGTCATTGAATCCTGGGATCGGCTTCAGCCTAATGCTGTCGGCGCCGAGCCAGCGGTCCAGGCGAATGGCAACAACGGCGACACTGAAGAGACGCCGCCGGCGCCGAGGGATCATTCAGCTTATGCGATTACCGTTCCGCGCAGCACGGAGCTGCATGCGCTGGCCGATGGCCGCGTCTTGATCCGCAGCGGCAAGAACAACAGGCCGCTCGGCGGACAGGAGATACTGCGTCTGGCCAGCGCCAAAAACACTGGCGATTTTGAATCGGAACCGGTCCCGGGCGCGACCATTGACGATTTCAGCCGAAAGATGATTGACGAATTCCTGGAAAAGCGCGCGGAGCGCAGCAAACGCCAATATGATGGGGAGATTCGCCGGCTCCTCATGGAGATCGGCGCGTTGAACGCCGAGGGCAAACCGACGGTCTGCGGGTTGCTCCTGTTCAGCGAGCATCCGCAGCGTTGGCTTCCACAGAGTGGTGTCGTTTTTGTCAAGTTCGCCGGCACGACGCCGCGCGCGGAGAGCGGACAAGCCGGCTATTCACGGCGCGAGGAGTTGACCGGGCCCTTGCCCCGGCTGGTCGAATCCACCTGGAATCTCATTTGGGGCGAGATGGCGATTAGCGCGGTTGTCAAGAGCCTGGAACGGGAAGAGTCTTTTGAGTACCCGCAATTCGCCGTGCGTGAAGCGCTCGTCAACGCCATCTGTCATCGGGATTATCGTTTGCGCGGACGCCGCATTGAAGTGCGGATGTATGCCGATCGCCTGGAAGTCATCTCTCCCGGCGGGTTGCCGGGCTTTATCACAGTAGAAAATATCAAAGAGGAACACTTCTCAAGGAATCCGCGTCTGGTTGCCGG
The DNA here is from genome assembly GCA_022826865.1 of Anaerolineae bacterium. Taxonomy (GTDB): domain Bacteria; phylum Chloroflexota; class Anaerolineae; order Aggregatilineales; family Phototrophicaceae; genus UBA6055. Next base: position 84,954 of record JAJDUC010000037.1, on the reverse strand, counting down.
CCTCTTTCACTGGGGATATATTGAAGAGTTGGGGCTTGGAATCGACCGCATGCTTGAGGTGATGGAGCAAGCCGGGCATTCACCGCCGAAATTCGATGCCCGTCCTTACAGCTTCGCCGTGGCGCTGCACAATGAACGCAGCAAACCCAAACTGCCGGAATGGTCGCGCGATACCAACCACCGGCAGGCGCGCGCCCTGCAATACATCCGTGAAAATGGATCCATCACAAATCGAGAATTTCGCGCTTTGATCCAGAACGTATCGGCTGAGACTTTGCGCCTGGATTTGGCCGACCTGGTGAGCAAGGGAATGCTCAACCGCGTCGGCGCCAAAAAAGGCACTTACTACGTCTTGAAAGATTGAGCGCGAACGGAAAATGAAAAAGGCGCCAAAGTAAGCGCCCATTTTCCAGCTTACAACACTTGATTCAAATTAGCGGCGTTCTTTGAGACGGGCGGATTTGCCGCGCCGGTCGCGCAGGTAATAAAGTTGCGCGCGGCGCACTTTGGCCCGACGCAGAATTTCAACCCGTTCCACGCGAGGGCTGCGAAGCAGAAAGGTCCGCTCGACGCCAACGCCGTGGCTGGCAATTCTGCGGACGGTGAAGTTGGCCTCGTTGCCGCCCTTGCGCACGCGTATCACCACACCTTGGAAAACCTGCACACGCTCGCGCGCGCCCTCCACGATACGGACATGAACCTTGACCGTGTCGCCCGATTCGATTTCCGGATGCTTGTGATTCTCAGCAACCAAGGCTTGAATCAGATCCTGGCTCATGACGATGATCCTTCCACAAAAACGCGCCCGAGGGCGCTATGTTGTCTTTCAGAATGGTGGGGATTCTATCACACTTGCCGCTGCTGTTTCAAGGGTGGCCCGGCGCCTGGATCTGTCTTGATCGCGCTGTCGCGCCTTTCTGCGAACCCCAGACTGATATTCCGCCGGCATCAAGGGATATCGAGCACTTCTCCCGCGCCTACACTGTCGACATCGGCGATATTGTTCAGGGCAGCCAGCACTTCGACGGTCGTGCCGAAGCGGTTGGCGATCTCGAACAGGGTATCGTTCTGCTGCACGGTATAAGTCGTCGTTGGCGGGTCGGCCGCCGCCAGTTGAGCGCTGACCACGGCCGGCTCATTCGCTTGCGCATTGCCCAAAAGCGACGCCTGCGCCTGCTCCACCAAGGTGTCTATTGTGTCATCCTCGGCCGCGGCGACTTCAAGCTCGGCCGCTACAGCCGTGGGCGGGATCAAGGCCAGATCAGCCGTTGGCGGCGGGATGGACGTTGGCGGCGGGATGAAGCCGGTCGTGCCGCATTTGGGTATGATGATGCGCTGCCCGACCGCAATTCGGTCAGGGTTCTGTATGGCGCTGGCCACAGCAATGGCATCTACGGTTACACCGTAGGCAAGGGACAGCTGGTATAGCGTATCGCCGGCGCGAATCTCGTGCACACAATCTTGGCCCGGCGGAATGGTGGCGCGGATAAGCGGTATTTGCGTCGCCCCAACGGCCGGTTGCGTCGCATCGCCGGTCAAGGCCGCCGGACCAGTCGCCACCGGTTGCGTCATCTGCGCGATCAAGGCAGTTGCGGAAAGGGCAAACGCGTCCACTGTCTCCTCGGCCGTGGCGGGCAAGGCTGTGGCAGGCAAAGCCGTAGCGGGCATGGCCGTGGCCGTCGGCTCTTCAGTCGCTGATGGTACTAGGACAATGGGTTCAAGCTCTTGAATCGCAGTGGGCGAGGCATACTCACGGGCGACCGCCTGCTGCTCCATCACTTCCGACGTGTCGCGAAAACAGGCCGTCAGCGAGAGGGGCAGCGCAAGGGCAAAGGCAGCTAGCCGTAAACCTAGACAGCTTTTCATCATTTGTGGGCATCTCCTCACTGACCGACCACCCCTGCCCCGGCCTTCCCGCGAACAAGTTTGGGGTTGAGCCTCGTACAGCCGCCAGCCTTAGACTGCCTGCAAAACGGCGCTCGGTCGATCATTCAGTTTCATTATAGGTAGAGACCTGGATATGGACAAACGAGATTGCGGGCGTCTTGCGCGGGAATTACGGCCGGGCGCGTCCCTGAACAGCTTAGGCGAACCAGCCCGACGCCGTCCCCAAAAGAATGAGCGCTCCAGCGCCGATGCGATAATACCCGAAGGCGGCAAAACTGTTGCGTGAGACAAACTTCAAGAGCCAGTCTATCGCCAGCCAGGCGAACAGCGCGGACAATACCGCCCCCAACAGCAGAAGCTGCACCTGACCGGCGTCCAGACCGTTGACGGTGGTCAGGAATTTATAGAGTGTTGCGCCGCCCAGGAGCGGAATGGCCAGAAAGAAGGAGAATTCGGTGGACTGACGCCGGCGCATGCCCGACAGCATGCCCCCGATGATTGAACTGCCCGAGCGCGAAACGCCCGGGATCAGCGACAGGGCTTGCGCCAAGCCGACAGCAAGCGCCTGCGACCAGGTGATATCGGTGAGGGACATGGCGGGCTCATCCCGGTCCAGGCGAAATCGTGGCAGGCGCTCCACAATCAAAAAGGCGATGCCGCCCGCGATTAGCGCCCAGGCAATCACCGGCGGCGTAAACAGATGCGCTTCAATTTCGTCGCCGAACAGCAGGGCAAGAACGAGTACGGGCAGGCAAGCCAAGGCAACCATTAGCCAGAAGCGTCGAACCGCCGCCTTCGATTTCGCCTCCTTAATATGCCGCAGCAGTGTCCGCCGATAATAGACGATCACGGCGGCGACGGCGCCAATTTGAATGAAGATTTCGAAGAGCGGCGGAGCCATCGAGTCGAAATTGAGCAGCGCCGAACCGACTATCAGGTGCCCGGTGGATGAAACCGGCAGGAACTCCGTCACACCTTCAATGAGGGAAAGAATCAGGACTTTGAGTATGTCGTCTAGCATTTGCGTTTCCACGGCGCCTTTGAAGCCGGGCCGGATTTCATGCCGCGCCCATTAGGCGATGACCCAGGAACAGACCCAAGCCGACAGCCAGGAGGCACAGGCCATTATTCAAAAGCACATTCAGCAGCAGCAGCGCCGTTCCACCCTCGCTGTTCAAGGTCAGGCTCTCGTTGGCAAAGGTAGAAAATGTCGTGAATGCGCCGAAGAATCCGGCGCCAAGGAACAGGCGCAGTTCCGGGGACATGCCGGCGCGAGCGCCGAGCCATGCGCCAAACAGAGCCAAGCCGAATGAGCCGGCGACGTTTACGATCAGGGTTCCATATGGAAAATTGCCCCAGCGCGGAGCCAGCAGGCCGTTTGCCCATACCGAAAGCAAGTAACGCGCGTTAGCGCCGAAGAACCCTCCAACACCAATGTAAAGCAGTTTGTCCAATCGCTGGCTCCGATAGGCTGACACGCCATACCTAAATCAGTGTATCACCACTTTTGCGGCGGCGCGAACTCGAACGCGTCCGGCCGCATCGCGCCCGGGGGCCGGATTCCGCCGTGCGCCGCCTGCTTTTGTGCAGTACACTGGCTGACCAAGCCGAGGCGCGCCTATGGATTATCTGCGACTCATCGGAAGCAATCGCGATTTCGCCAAACTTTGGGCGGCTCAAATTGTGAGCCTGCTCGGCGATTGGTTCAGCACGATTGTAATCGCGGCGCTGATTGTATCCTACACCGAAGACACCGGCTACCAGGGCGTCGCTGTCAGCGGCTTCCTCATCGCCCGCTTGATTCCGCCGCTTCTGATGCGGCCGCTGGCCGGCGTGCTGGCGGACAGGTTCGACCGCAAGCGGCTGCTCATCGCGAGCGATCTCCTGCGCGCGCTGGCGGTGCTCGGCCTGCTCTTCACGACTCAAGGTCCCGAATACCTGCCGCTCATCTATGTCTTCGTCGTCATTCAGTTTCTGATCTCTTCAATCTTCGAGCCGGCGCGCAATGCGATCATGCCCAGCTTGCTGTATCGTCATCAGCTTGTGGCGGGCAACACCTTGAGCAGCATATCCTGGTCAGCCATGTTGGCCATCGGCGCGATCTGCGGCGGATTGGTCGCCGAAGCCTTCGGCACGCAGATCGCCCTGCTGATCGACTCCTTGACCTTCGTCCTCTCCGCCGCGCTGGTAATAACCATAACGGTTCCGGAAACGCCACGATCCGACCTGGAGGCGGAGGCGCGCGAGGAGCGGGATACATCGGAACGCACTTTTCTGGACGGGCTGCGTTATTTGCGCAGACACCCGGAAACCGCCGCCGCGCTTTTCGTCAAGGGCGGCCAAAGCATCACACCCAGCGATGCCCTTCTTATCATTTATGGCACCCAGGTATTCGTCCTCGGCAATGATGGCGTGACGTCTATGGCGATTCTTTGGGCGGCATTCGGTTTCGGCGCCATCCTGGGACCTTTGATCACGAACCGGTTCAGCGACGGCAGCGTGCGCATATTGAGGCGCCTGATTGGAGCGGGCTTCGTTATGATGACAGTGGGCTGGCTGTTTTGGGGCTGGGCGCCATCCCTCGCATTGCTGTCGCTTGCGGTCGTCGTGCGGGCAATGGGCGGCTCTGTGAACTGGACCTACAGCTCCGTGATTATTCAGCAGATTGTTCCCGACGCTTATCTGGGACGCATGTTCTCGCTCGATTTCGCCGTCTTTGAGATGGTGCAGAGCATCGGCATCGTTGTTATAGGCTTGCTGATAGACGCAGCCGGGCAGGATAGCATCCAGACGATTGTTTATGGCGCGGCGCTGGCCTCAATTGCGCCGCTGCTCATTTGGACCCGGCTTGTATTCTGGCTGGAAAAACGGGAGCGGCCGTCCGTCTCCAGCGCGCCTGAGTTAGCCGCGGGAGGATGACATGACAAGTTTCCAATACGATTCGCAGATCATCGACAACTATTCGAATCTGGTCGCCGGGGTGATAGTCGCACAAGACCTGCGGAATGGACCGGCGTCAGAAGCGCTTCGCGCCGCCTATATGAAGGAGCAGGCGGCTGTGAAAGAGAACATTGGCGACACGCCTTTGAGCCAACTGCCGTCGCTGAATGCCTGGCGCCGCGCCTTCAGCGCCTTCGGCGTCTCCCCGACGAAGTATCGCAGCGCGGCTGAATCGCTGCTGCGTCGATTGACCAAGAAAGGCGATATCCCGAGCATCAATACACTGGTTGATATCGGCAATCTCGTCAGCATACGCTATGGCGTTCCGGTCGCCATATTTGATACGAAATCGCTCGCGATGCCGATCACTGTGCATTATGCCGATGGCAGCGAAATCTACACCGACCTGGCCACCGGCGAGGCAATGCGACCGGAAACCGGTGAAGTCGTCTTCTCGGATGAAAACAAGATGGTTGTCGCGCGGCGCTGGTGTTGGCGGCAAAGCGCGACCAGCGCCGCGAACGAGTTGACGACCGCGGCCGTAGTCACGGTGGAAGCGCAGCATGAAGGCGGAGCGGCGGATATCCGCAGTGCGCTGGACGACCTGCTGGCCCTGTTAGCGGAACATGCCGGCGGCGCATGCAACGGGGCGTTCCTGGATGCCACAAGGCGGGCGTATTAACCCGGTCGCAAGCGGCATGTGAGCACGGGCGGTATTTGCGCAAATTCGGTCCAACTCAAGCGCCCGCCGTCGCTGGCGTCTTCCGCCGCGAAGGCCGGCTCGAGCAAGCCGTCGAGCAGGAAGCCAGCGCGGAAGGCCGGGCGCAGCAACTCGCCGAGCGGACGATGATAATAATAGTGCGGCGACGGTTCCCCCGGCGCGCCTGCTCCCAGTACGGGCGGCATGTCAAGATAGGCGTGTAACTTGACCGCGAAAGATTCACTGACGATACCGTCGCGGTCTTCTTTTTCATGGATGAAGATCGGGTTATTCGAGTTGAACGCCGGGTGCATGGTCGCGAAAATGAAACGACCATCCGGCCGCAGCAAACGTCTCCCCGCGCAGAATAGCGGTTCGATTTCCGGTATGTCCATCAGCGCCATCGAGCAGGTGATGGCGTCGAACTGGCCTTCGCCCAATTGCGCCAGCGCTTCTTCATCAGTGGCGTCAATCTGCCGGTAGTCGATTTCCCGTCCGCCGCGCGCCCGCGCCAGCCGAAGCATCTCTTCGCTGAAGTCACATGCTGTCACCCGCGCCCCCAACAGCGCCAGCCGCCGGGCCAATACGCCATTGCCGCAGCCGACATCAAGAACCGTTTCGCCCGCTTTCAGTTGCAGCAGCTGCAGAAGCGACGGCTCGACCAGACGCCGATGAAATTGGTTGCCCCAGTCGCCAAACAAGTCATCCCAGAACTCGGCCTTGCGGTTCCAGAGCAAGCGGCCTTCTTCATTCAAGCGCTTGCTGTCCAAGATGCCCTCCTCGCTTCCCTGCGCCGATCGGCGATTGTACATCGACGCGATGGCAGCGCACAGCGACGAAGGCATAAATGCAGCGGCAGACGCGGACATTCTCGATGCGACGCCGGCGCTGACGTATAATAGCGATATGAATGAGATCCTTATTTTTGCGCTTGTCGGGATTTTGGTTGGATTCTCCAAAGGCGGCCTAGGCGGGCCGGTGCCTGTCGCGCTGACCGTGCCATTGATGACGTTGATCATCGACCCGCAAGTGGCTGTCGCGCTTGTCCTGCCTTTGCTGCTCTTTGCCGATTTGTTTGCGCTTTATTTTTATTGGCAACAGTGGGACCGCCGCTACATAGGGCTCATGCTTCTGCCCGGCCTGGTCGGCGTCGTGCTGGGCGCTGTCGTCTTAAATGCCATCGACGCGATCACGCTCAAGCGCGCCATCGGCGGTCTGACGCTAATCGCCCTAGCCTTCAAGATCGCCAGCGACCACCTCGCCATGCTGAATTACCATCCGCAGAAGTGGCACGGATACTTTGCCGGTTGGGCTTCCGGTTTCGGCTCCACGCTGGCGAATGTCGGCGCGCCGCCCTTCACCGCTTATTTGCTGCTCCAGCCGAAGATGACACCGCGTCGCTTCGTCGGCACGACGACATTGTTCTTTGCGGTGATGAATGCGACCAAGCTGCCGGGTTATATCTACATTGGTATTTTTGAGCTTGAGCGCTTGCTCAGCATCGCCTGGGTATTTGTGTTGATTCCGCCGGCTGTATTGATCGCGCGCTACCTCATTGACCACATCAACAAGCAGGCATTTGAGTGGCTGATGATGATCCCGCTTTGCGTCCTCAGCCTTTATTTGCTGATCTTCAGCTAGCGCAGCCAGGCGCGCATTGCGCCGATGCCTTCCAGCATCTTGCCGGCCAAATCGTCCGCGCTTGAGTCAATCTCCCTGGCGCCTTGCAGGGCGGCCGCGCCATCAAAGTCCACATAAGCCAGACGCGCCGCGCAGGCTGCCTCGGGCATGCCGAAGGCGCTCCCGGGAAGCAGCGCAACGCCGATCTCGTCCAGCATCCGCTCGCAGAGCTGCTTGTCGTTGCATATGCCACGCGCGCTGAGCTTCTGGGCAAAGGGGCTGAAATCGACCAAAAGATAAAATCCGCCTTCGGGCGGATGCACGCGCAAGCCGGCCGCAGCCAAGGCGCCCTGCGCCAACCTGCCGACGGCGCGCAGAATCCGGCGCTGCGCGACAAGGTAGTCCTGCAGCTCCGCGTCCAGTTCGTATGCAGTCAATGCGGCGACCTGTATGGGGGCCGGGGCGCAGGAATAGGTCTCGGAACCCAGCCCGACAAGCGCGTCGCGCAAGGCCCCCGGCGCGGCGGCCGGCAAAATCAGCGCGCCCAAACGCCAACCGCCGGCGCCGCACCATTTTGACAATCCAGTGCTGACCAGCGTCCGCTCGGGGTAGATGCGCGCCAGCGAGACCTGCGCCCCGCGATGATCCAGCAGCCCATAGATCTCGTCCGAAATGACCCACACGGCGCGCTTTCGCAGAACCTCCGCCAGAGCTTCCAATTCTTCGCGGCTATAGGTCAAGCCATCGGGGTTGCCCGGATAATTCAATACGAGCAGTTTCTGCCTGCCGTCCTGACCCTGCGATGTGATCGCTCCGTCCAGATTCTCCGGCGTGACGCGCCAGCGCAAATCAAAGGACGTGGGTATGCGGATAACATCGTGGCCTGCTATGCCCGCTTGCGGCCCGTAGGAGACCCAGGATGGTCCCGGCAGGTAAACCTCCAAATTGCGAAAGGCGCGCATGACATTGTGGAGAAGCGGCTTCGTGCCAGGCGCCACCAAGACCTGATCGGCCGAGACAGCATAGCCATCCGCTTCCTCATGAAAGGCGGCGATCTTCTCGCGCAATTCAGGTAAGCCGGCCACCGCCGTGTATTCCGTCCGATTTGTCGCCCGTCTCAATGCCTCTTGAACGCGCGCCGGCGGCGGAAACGGCGATTCGCCAAAGCCAAACCGGTACACAGCGCGCCCCGCCGCCGCCAGCGCCTGCGACCTTTCGTTCAAGGACAAGGTTTGCGATTTGGCAAGGCGCAAGAATTCCATATCTGATCCAGGGCTTGGGGGCTGATTGATAATTCACAGTCGTAGATTGTACACTTTCCGCAAAGCAGCGCCATCAATTGACATCGCGTCTAGCGCCTGCATAATCACAATGGATCAACTGCGCAATGGGAATCGGAACATGGTGACTGTCGCCGAGTATTTCGCCGAAGAGCTAAGCGCGGCCGGTGTCGAGCGCGTTTATGGTTTGCCCGGCGGCGAAAACGTGGAAATCCTGGAGGCGATACGCAAGCGAGGCATCGAATTCGTGCTGGTCAAAAGTGAAAGCAGCGCTTGTTTCATGGCGGCGGCCGAGGCGCGCATAACCGGCAACATCAGCGTCGCCTTGACGACATTGGGGCCGGGCGCGGCCAACGCCGCCGCCGGCCTCGCCCATGCCTATCTCGATCGCGCGCCGGCGCTGTTGATCACAGCGGCGGACGATCCGCAGCTCCGTGGCCGACACAGCCATCAAGTTATCGATCTGGCGGCCATGTTCCGGCCGATCTGCAAGTCGACGCTGGAGTTGACGCCCCAAAACGCCGCCAGGTCCATTCACGACTCGATATACGCGGCGCAATCCAATCGGCCGGGTCCGGTACACCTCAGCATTCACAACAATGTCGCCGGGCAAAACATTCCGGAAGATGCCACAAGCGCGGGCGCAGTCGCTGACTCACCGCGCCGCCCTATGCGATTGGGCGCCTTCCAGGACTTGCTGGCCAAGAAGCGGAAGCCGCTCATCGTCCTCGGCTTGGGTCTCGAACCGGCGCGACCCTATTCCCAGGTGCGGAAACTGGCGGAATCGCTGCGGGCGCCGGTTATAGATACCGCCAAGAGCAAGGGCGCGCTTTCGTCCACTCATCCGCTCTTCGCCGGCACTATCGGGCTGACACGCGACGATCCAGTCTATGAACTCCTCGCTGAGGCCGATTGCATCATCGCGATTGGCTTTGACGTGGTGGAACTCGTTAAGCCTTGGGAAATGGCCTCGCCACTGATTTGGATCGCCAATTGGGAAAACCAGGATCCCCGCATTCCCAGCGCCCTTGAGCTTGTCGGCCCGGTAGACAGAACCCTGAATAGGCTTGCGGAGGTTAAGGGGGCGACAGCCGCCGATTGGGGGGAAAAGCGCGTGAGCGCATTCCGCGCCGCGCAAACGGCAATTGCATTGCCAGCGCCGCAAAGCAATCGCATTCTGCCGCAGATTTTTCTAGCTTCGCTGCGGGAGAACAGTCCTGACGACATCATCCTGACGACCGATGTGGGCTCGCACAAAATCTTCACCGCGCTGAATTGGCCGGCGCGGCAGCCCAATCGCTATTTCGTCTCCAACGGTCTTTCGGCCATGGGTTATGGATTGTGCAGCGCAATCGCCGCGGCCGAGCTCAGCGGGAAGCCGACTGTCTGCATCACCGGCGACGCCGGCCTGATGATGGCGATGGGCGAACTGAGCTTGTTGGCGGAGCGCGAGCTGCCGGTTCTGGTGATGGTGATGAATGATGCCGCGCTCGATCTGATCAGGTCGGCGCAACTGCGGCGACGGCGGCCCGCCTACGGCACGGAGTTTCTTAACCCGGACTTCGCCGATATTGCCAGCGCATTCGGCCTGGCATACAGACGCGTAGAATCAAAAGCGGCATGCGACGCCGCCATTCGCGACGGCATCGCAGCGCGAGCGCCCATGCTAATTGATGTCATGATCGACCCGGTCGGCTATCCCACCACCGTAAGAAATCCCTGAGCCTTAGCTGGCGCTTATGCGTTCAGCAAGCGAGGGCTCGCGCGTCAGCGCCGCCTGCACCTTGCGCAGCGCAGAGATGACATCGTCCACGCCGGAAGCGCCGGCTCTGAAGATCTCTTCGCCAAGCCACATCGCCTCGGCGCCGCTGACGCGCTCCACAACGGGCAGGCGCATCGCCTCATAGTCAAAATACTGCGGAAAGGCGGATGGCACAGCCAGGCGCGATGCCATCGGTTGGAACAGTTCATAGCGATACATGGGATCGTAGCCACGATCACAAGGAATGCCTTCGGCTAACAGAGCGCGGGCGACCACTGCGTTGGTCGCGCCAAAAATCTGCGGATCAATGGCGAAGCTGTAGCAATAGACGGCCCGCTTCTGATGCCGCGGGTCCCGCCGCAAAAGACGGACACCATCGACTTCGCTCAAGGCTTCGTCCATATAGTCGGCCATCTCTTCGCGCTGCTGGAATTGCGACGGGAAGCGTTCAATGGCGATGTTGAGCAGCGCAGCCTGCAGCTCTGTCATGCGATAATTGCCGCCCTGTATCTTCAAGGCGCCGGACGGGTCATGGGGACGTCCGCAATCGACAATGCTCGCGGCGCGCCAGGCTTGTTCTTCTGTCTGGCAGAGAAGCACACCGCCCTCGCCCGCGGTCATGATCTTGGTCGACTGCATGCTGAAAGATCCGAATTGCCCGAGCGCGCCGGCGCCATGGCCATCCCAGAATGCGCCATGCGCATGGGCCGCGTCTTCAATTACAACCAGGTTATGCGCCTCGGCAATCGCCATGATGGCGGACATATCCGCCATTTGCGAGGCGACGTGCACGGGAATGATCGCGCGCGTGCGCTCTGTGATTGCCGCTTCAATCGCTTTGGGATCAATGCAGAAGGTATCCGCCTCAATATCGACGATAACCGGTATCGCCCCGGCCATGATGGGCGCGGCCGCGGTCGCCTGAAAAGAATAAGCCGGCACAATTACTTCGTCGCCCCAGCCAATCCCGGCGGCGCGCAGGGCCACTTCCAGCGTAAGCGTGCCATTCATTACGGCGACAGCGTAGCGTCCGCGCTGCATTTCGATGAAGGCATCCAGAAAGCGCCGCGTCTGTGGACCGGGATAAGGAAAACCGCCCCAGTTGCCGCTGCGTATCACTTCGGTCAGCGCGGCGATATCGCGCTCATCATGCACAGGCCAAGCCGGCCAAGGCTTTGAGCGCGTGGCTTCTCCCCCGAAAAGCGCCAGTTCAGCCATCGTCACCACTCCAGTTGGACCACTTGTACACGCAGGACAGCAACCGTTCGGCAGATTTCCAAGCCCATCACGCGCCGCCAATGCGAATGAATGTGGCCAGAGCGACAAAGGCCACCGGGATCAGCCCCAGGAGCAGCATGCGCCGGATAACGGGACCTTCCTGGCCGCCCAGGCCAACTGTGCTGCAGCCGACGACGATCTTCGCCGGCGCGAGTACACTCCCGAGCGAGGCGCCCGCCGTCTGTCCCGCCAGGAGAATTGGCACGCTCAAGGCGAGCAGCGTCGCCGTCTCCTGCTGGAGCGCGCCGAATACGACGTTGGAATTGGTGTTGCTGCCGGTCATGAAAGCGCCCAAGGCGCCGACGAATGGCGCGACGAGCGGATAAATTACGGCGCTGAAAGCTTCGCTGATCCCAGTCGCGATAATCTGCGTCATGCCAGAGTGCGACATCAAAGAGGCCATTCCAACCAGAGCCAAAATGGAAATTGTCGATTTGAGCGCCGACTTTCCCACCTTGCCCCAAATCTCCTTCCAAACGGACGCGCTCTCATAATAGCCCGCGCGCCGATAGAGCGCATAACTGACCAAACCGGCAAAGAACAGAAGCGCGCCGGCATGGCCGAAAATGCTGATCGCGCGTCCGCTTTCGGCGGGAACGCGCCAGCCATAGGCGGTCTCCACCGCCGGAAACATGATCTGCAATCGAAGGCTGTCCAGGAAGCGCTCCAAGGGCTCAATCAAATTGGCAGAGAATGCAAAGGCTAGCAGAATGACATAGGCGGCCAGCGCCAGAACAAGACTGCGGCGGCTATCGTCCGCGCTTTTGTCCGCAAGCCGGGCTTTGCCGCGGCGCCCGGGTCCAAGCACATAGATGACGCCGACGACTGCGCCCGCCAGCGCGCCAGATGTGGAGCCGAGCGTCCACATGCCGTTTGTTGCGAACCACCATTGAGTCAATCCCATCGCCGCGCCGACGATCAGCAGCATCGGAATCGAGCGCATAAGCCCATCAATGCCGGCGCTGACATAAGCGACCAGCGCGCCGCTGATCAGGCAGGCCATCCCCAGGATCAGCGCCGCGTCATGCGCCAGCGCCGCGCCCGTCAAACCGGTGACGGCGGTCAAGGCGACGAAGGATGTGCCCAGCGAGCCGAATGTCACCGCCCAGCCATGACCGAGCGACGCCATGATGACGGATTGCCTGGCGCTGTATCCCAAACCGACCAGCAGCGGCGCGACCACCGCCACCGGCACGCCGAAACCGCCGACGCCTTGCAGAAGAGATACAAAGACCCAACTGATGAGGAGGCTCTGCGCGGCGCGGTCCGAAGTCAAGCGCGGCAAACTGCGGCCGATGAGCGCGACTGCGCCCGCTTCATTGGTCACGTTGTAGAAGAAGAGCGCCATCCAAACGATGTAAAGCACATCGGCAGCCAGAAACAGCGATTTGCCAAGCGCCACCAGCGCCAGCAGGGCATCGCCGCCGAAGACTGTCAGCGACAGCGCCAGGGCGACGGCGAAAGCGGCGGAGCCGGCGCGGCCGCCCCCCCAGCCGGCGCCGACCATCAGCAGGAGCACGGTCAAAACCGGCAACAGCGCCAGCAGCCAATTGATCAGGCTGAGTTCCACATTAACGCTCCCGCCGCTGAACACGGTTCCGTTTGAAGAGAGGCCCCGCCGGATTGCCTGGTCCCGCGTCCTCCCGGCGCATCAGTCCAGGTCAGCGCAGACAGCCGGCTTGCGCTCATAAAAGCGCGTGGCTTGCTGGAAGGCGTATGCCAATTGCAGGACCGAGAATTCGGCGTGCGGGCGCCCGACGATCTGCAAGCCCACCGGCAAGCCGTCGTCAGTGAAACCGCAAGGGACAGAAATTGCCGGCAGGCCGGTGACGGTGATGAAGGCGCAGCTCATCATCCAGTCGATGTAGGTTTGCATGGGGACGCCGTTGACTTCGAGCGGATATTCCCACTCGATTGGAAAAGGCGGCACCTGAGTGGTCGGCAAGAGCAAGAATTCATAAGTCTCAAGAAACTCGCGGACGCGGTGAAACAATTCTGTCCGTTTGGCCTCGGTACGGCTGATCTGCCCGGCGCTGAGAGCGCGCCCCTGCGCTGCATTCCAACGGATCGTCTCCTTGAAGCTCTCTTCCCCAAACTCGGTGAAATAATCGGCGAAGCTCAACTCGAAGGACCAGGCGCGCAAGGTCTGGAATATATCGTAGGCATCCCGGAAATCCGGATGCGCCTCGTCCACGGCGCAGCCCAGATCCGCAAACACGGGCAACCGCTTTTCTACGGCGGCGACAATAGCCGGATCAACCGGATAAGAACCAAGATCGGCGCTGTAAGCGAGCCGCACGCCGTCAAAATCGCGGTCCAGGTCTTCGGCAAACAGCGAGGCCGGTTGGTGAAGCGAGAGCGGCGCGCGCGGGTCATAACCGGCGATCGCCTGCATCATCAGCGCGATATCCTGCACCGTCCGCCCCATCGGACCGGAGACCGATAGAGTCGACCAGGCATTCGAGCTGGGATAGTTCGGCACGCGGCCCGGCGACGGCCGCAGGCCGACCACATTGCAGAAGCTCGCGGGATTGCGCAGCGACCCGCCCAAATCGCCGCCGTCTGCGATCGGGATCATGCCGGTGGCCAGGGCTACCGCGGCCCCCCCGCTGCTGCCGCCGCAGGTCCGGGTTGGATCGTAGGGATTGAGCGTGGCGCCAAATACGCGATTGAAGGTATGCGAGCCGGCGCCAAACTCGGGCAAGTTTGTCTTGCCGACGGTGATGCAGCCCGCGGCTTTCAAACGGGCGATAATCAGATCATCCGACTCCGGAACATAGTCCTTGAAGACTATCGACCCGCTTGTACTGCGGATGCCCTTGGTTTCAAAGCTGTCTTTGTGCGCGATCGGCAGGCCATGCAGCGGGCCCAGGGCTTCACCCCGCGCCTGCTGCTCATCGGCGCGCCTGGCCCGCTCCAGCGCCATCTCCGGCAGGTAGGTGACGATGGCGTTCACCTTGGGATTGATGGCATCGATTTGTTCAAGATGGGCCGTCAATACTTCAACAGCGGAAACTGCTCGCTTGCGAATCAATGCCGCCAGTTCTACCGCCGTCATCCAAACAAGTTCGCTCATAGATTATCAACCTCGGCCCATGTAGGGCATACCGTTTGCCATCACCGTAATGAAGGGCACATTGACGGACAACGGCAAATTCGCCATGTATACGACCGCGTCCGCCACGTGGCGCGCATCCATCTGCGGTTCGACCGCCCCGGCGCCATCGGCTTCTTCTATCAGATTCTGCATGCGATCCGACATATCGCTGCGGGCGTTGCCGATATCGATCTGCCCGCAAGCGATGTTGAAAGCGCGGCCATCAAGCGCCGTCGATTTGGTTAAGCCGGTCAGGGCATGCTTGGTGGCGGTGTAAACGGCGGAATCCGCTCGCGGCACATGCGCCGATATTGAACCATTATTTATGATGCGCCCGCCTTGCGGATGCTGCGCTTTCATCAGCTTATAGGCTTCTTGCAAGCACCAAAAGGCCCCGGTCAAATTTACGGCGACAACGCGCAGCCATTGCTCTTCTGTTAGGTCTTCCAACTTCGTCGCCGGCGTACCTTGGCCGGCATTGTTGAAGAGCAGGTCCAGCCGCCCGAAGCGCTCTTTGAGACTTGAGAAGAGCCGGACCACCGCCTGACGATCGCTGACGTCGGTCGGCAAGACAAGAGCGCGATCGGCGGCGACTCCCGCCATTTCAAACGTTTCATGCAGCTTTGCAGCGCGCCGGCCCGCCAGCGCCAGCGAATAACCCGCTTCAAAGAGAGCAAGCGCCGAGACCCGTCCGATGCCCGAGCCAGCGCCCGTGATCAGTCCGATTCGCCCTTCCATATTTTCTCCTCGCCAGTAGGCACTGCGCCCAGTTTACGACCCGTCCAGGCCCTTGTCAAACGCTGACAATTTTACTGCGATGCGTTAATATTCCGCCGGCGGCCACGTGCGCTAGGGAGAGCATGAAGATGAAAATTGCCTGCTGCGTATGGGCATTAGGCGGACCTGAGATCGAAATGCTCCGCCAGATTCACGACCTGGGATTCGACTGGATCGATATCCAGCCGTCACAGTTGCAGACGCTGGAGAGTCGGCTTCTCGCCCAGGAACTCGGCTTGCGCGTGTCTTGCCTTGGCGCGTCATTCGGCATGCCAGCGGGCGCCGCGCTTGACGCGGGCGAATCGGATGCGCGCCAAGCCGCCATAGCCCACGCGCTTCGCGCAATCGATTCGGCAGCCGCTGTACATACGGATACCGTCTACGTCATCCCGGGCCAGTTGCCGGACCCAGCGGCCTTGGAGCGCTATGCCGAGTCGGTCGCCGGCTTGGCTGAAGCGGCGCAAGATAGGGATATCAAGCTGGCAATCGAGCATTTTCCGGGCATGGCGCTGCCCAGCGCCGGCCAAACCCTGGACTTCATCGAAGACATTGGCCATTCGAACCTTTACCTGCTCTACGACAGCGGACATATCCAGATCTCGGGCGAAGATCCTGCTTCGGTTATCAGCAGCGCCAAGGACAGGCTGGCCTATGTGCACTTCGACGACAACGACGGCATCGGCGACTTGCACTGGTCGCTTCTTGATGGCGTGATGACGGAAGAATCGCTGCTGGCCAGCCTGGGGGCTTTGCGGTCGATCAATTATGCCGGCGCGCTGAGCCTGGAGTTAAGCCCCGCCTTGCCCAACCCGGCCGTGGCGCTAAGCGAGAGCCGCGATATCTTGTCCCGCGCGATGCATCGCTTGTGGCGGCGTTGACGGCGAAAAATAGCGGGCGGTCGGCTTGGCCCGGCTTCTACGATCGCCGGCGGCGGGCCTGTCAATCTCAATTCTTTGTTGCGCCTCCTGACAAAATTTACTATATTAAGCGCTGATTTTTGAAAATTTCGGTCTAAAATGTGCAAAATTTTTCCGCGACGCAAGTAACCGCGAGCGCAAGGCCGCAACAGAAGCCGGCTTGAAATAAGCTGGGCGCAAGGAGGCAAAAGGTGTCGCCAAAGGCGCAAGCATCGGTCTCACCAGCCTGATGGCGCCGGGTAATTTTCCCTATCGATTTCGTTTGATTCGTCCACAGCCTCTTATTGAAAGGAGATTCACGTGTTTGGGAGACGGAAACTTCTCTTGACCATCTTTATCATCGTATTGTCGCTGGTGTCGCTGTCGGCGACAGTGACCGCGCAAAACCCCGATTGCGAAGGCGATGTGACGCTGACCTATTGGCATCACTGGGGCGGCAATCGCATTCCGCTGATGGAAGCGGTAGTCGCAGCCTTTGAAGACGCTCATCCCGGTGTCTGCGTTAACAACCTGTTCCTGCCCTGGGATAATCGCTTGCAGAACCTGCTGACGGCGATCGCAGCCGGCAACCCGCCCGATGTCACCATGTTTGGACGTCAGGACCTGCCTTTCTTCGCCGTGACCGAGCAGATCATCCCGCTGGATGATTACATGGCGGCCGACGGCGTCTCGTCGGACATCTTCATCCCGGCCGAGTTCGTGGGCAATGTCTACAACGGACAGACCTGGATGCTGCCGAATCCGAGCGGCGGCGCGCTGAACCTCATGTTTTACAACGTCGATCACTTCGCCGAGGCCGGCATTGAAAGTTTCCCGGAGACCTGGGACGAGATGCTGGAAGCGGCCGAGGCGCTGACGCAGGGTGATGGCGATTTCCTCGACCGGATCGGATTCAACGCCAATGCGATGTCGGGCGCGCCCGCGTTCATCACCTGGCTCAACGCCAACGGCCAGGATTGGATCAGCGAAGACCTGCGCACGGTCACGATCAACAACGAAGCCGGCGCGCAGACGCTTGAGTTCATGCAGGCGATGACGGAAATCAACTACGGCATCGAAGAACAGAACGCCTTCTGGGAATCCGCTGGCGAATTCGACCAGATGGCGATCATCCTGGATCTGGTATCGATTCAGTCAACTGGCTCCTGGGCGCTCTTCCAACTGGAATCGCATGCCGAAGAACTGAATTACGAAGTGGCCGCCGTCCCGTACGGACCGAATGGCAGCCCGGACCGCCGCGGCGCGACCTGGGGCGGCTGGGGCTTTATGGTGCCGAAGAACGCCGCGCATCCGGATGAAGCCTGGCAACTGGTCAGTTGGTTGACCACCGAGGTTGAGGGTGTTGGCGGCTGCTGGTTCTTGCAGCAGCAGCAGCGTCCCTCCCCGATTGCCGCTTGCGACGGCTACTTGAAAGATGGCGTCAGCCATCCGCGGGCCGAGGCGATTCTTGGGGTGGCGGCGCTCGACGCTGTGGCGCCCATCTCGCCGGTGCAGCCGGAAGCCAATCAAATGATTGGCCGCATGGTGGACGATGTGCTCTTCGGCGACAAGACCGTTGAGCAGGCGCTTGCGGACACCGAAGCCGAAATTCAGGCTCTCCTGGACGGATTCTGGGAAGAATACAGCTAAAGCGACTCGACGCGAAACTGTCATGGGGCATCTTGAAGATGTCCCATGACAGCTAGCGCGCTACAGCGCGAGGTTTGCTGGCATGGCAACGGCATTCGGTTCGCAACTGCGCGCCCTGCGAGGCACAAGGCGGGAGCGCTGGCGCGATCTTTCTCCGATGAGGAAACGCGAAGCTCGCTTTGGCTTGCTCTTCATCACGCCCTGGATCATCGGCGTGCTGCTGTTCAACCTCTTTCCTTTTGTCGCATCATTTGCGCTCAGCTTCACCCGCTACAACGTTGTGGAAGCGCCGATATGGGTCGGCCTGCGGAACTACAACAATATCCTGACCGACGACCCTCTGTTTTGGAAATCGCTGGGCAATACCTCGGTATATGTCTTCGGCTCAGTCGCGATTCGCATCATATTAGGTTTTGCCCTGGCGCTCCTGCTTAATGCCCGGGTGCGCTTGCTCGGACTGTGGCGTACGCTTTTCTATGTGCCTTCGGTCGTGCCAATCGTCGCCCTGTCCATTGTTTGGCTCTACGTGCTGAACGCCCGTGCCGGCTTGCTCAACTGGTTCTTGACCTTGTTCGGTCTGCCGCGCGTGCGCTGGTTCGCCGATCCAGATTACGCCATGCTCGCCTTCCTCATCATGAGCACGACCTGGGTTGGCGTGACGATGGTGATCTTTCTGGCAGGTTTGCAGGGCATCCCGGAAGAGTATTATGACGCCGCCAAGATTGACGGCGCCGGTTGGGGCCAGCGCTTGCGGCGCGTCACTATTCCTTTAATGACGCCGACGATTTACCTGAATGTGCTCATAAACATCATCGCCGCCTTCCAGGTCTTCACGCAGATATTCATCATGACCGGGGGCGGTCCGCGCGATGCCACCCGAACTTATGTGCTGCATCTTTTTGACCATGCCTTTCAATTCCTGCCGCCGGAAATGGGTTATTCCTCGGCGCTGGCCTGGATTCTGTTCATGATCATCTTCGCCTTTACCGCGGTCATCGTCGCCACATCGCGGCGCTGGGTCTTCTATCAGGGTCAGGAGTGAGCGGCTAATGACGACAGTCGATATGGATCGCCAACGCTATATCGTTGCTGCAGCGCGCCGCAGCGAGCGTGAGCAGCGTCTGGTCAAGCTGTTGAGCCGCGTGGCGCTCTATGGACTGCTGATCGCCGTATCGCTTTGGTATATGGCGCCGCTTTTCTGGATGTTCATGAGTTCCTTCATGCCGCTGGAACAAGTCGGCATTTTTCCGCCGGAGTGGATTCCTCGGCGCTGGCAATTTCACAATTATACGGACGCGCTGGACTTCTGGGACTTCGGCAACAGTCTCAAAAACACCCTGTTTATCACGATTCTGTCGCTTATCGGCGATATCGCCTCATCGACCATCGTGGCATACGGCTTCGCGCGTTTTCGTTTCCCCTTCCGCGATGCGCTTTTCCTCATTTTGCTGGCGACGCTGATGCTGCCTTTCGCCGTCCGTTTGATTCCCGTCTATATCGCTTATAACGAGATCGGCTGGGTGAATACCTTCTGGCCGCTGATCGCGCCAAATTATTTCGGCAGCGCCTTTTACATTTTCATCTGCCGGCAGTTTTTCCTCGGCATTCCCCAGGATTTGCTTGACGCCGCCAAAATTGACGGCGCCAGCGAATTCCGCATCTTTATGCAAGTCATAGCGCCGCTGGCGAAACCTGCAATTGTCGTGATCGCCATTCTAAGCTTCCAGAATAGCTGGAATGATTTCCTCGGCCCCCTGATTTATCTGCAGGACGCCAAGCTGCATACCCTTGCCATCGGCCTCTACAAATTCCAGAGCCTGCCCGGTCAAGGCGGGCAGTATCACTTGCAGATGGCGGCGTCGGTCATGATGGTCTTGCCGGTTTTGATCGTCTTCTTCATGTTCCAGAAGCAGTTCATACAGGGCGCCAACCTCTCCGGCATGAAGGGATGAGGCCGGCGCCGATGTCGTCGAAATCCAACATCGTCTTTGTATTGGCCGATCAGCTGGGCGCCAGGTGGCTGCCGCTTTATGGCAACCCTCTGGTATCGGCGCCCTGCCTGGAAGCCTTCTCTCGCGAAAGCGCCATTTTCGACCGCGCAATCACAACATCGCCCGTCTGCACGCCCTACCGCGGCTGTCTTTTGAGCGGGTATTATCCTAGCCAGACCGGCGTTCTGGAGAACGGTCAAGCCTATCCCGCCGGATTGCCCAGCATCGCCGAGCGTCTCAACGATTTGGGTTACGCGACTCATTATGTCGGAAAGTGGCACTTGAGCGGCGCGCCCCAGGCGAATCGCTGGGTACCCCCCGCTCGGCGCGCGGGATTCCAAAATTTCATCGGCTGGGAGAGCCACCATGTGGATCATCATGCCGGTTTGATCTGGCGCGACGATCGGGATTGCGCAATTGTCATGGCGGGACACGAGACTGAATCCCTGACCGACATCGCCCTTGAGCAATTGCGGGACTGCGCAAGACAGGACGATCCCTTCTTTTTGATGATCTCGTATCAAGCGCCGCATCCGCCTTGTTCCCCGCCGCCGGAATACTTGGCGCCATACGAGGACCAGGATCTGCTGCTTGAGCCCAATGCGGACGTATCGGCCTGGTTCAGGCATGACGCCTGGAAGGCCGATTACGATGTCCATCGCTTCCGGCAACTCTACTTCGGCGAAATCAGCCAGCTCGACGCCGCCTTTGGCCGCCTGCTGGCCGAACTGGAGGCGCTGGGCCTGCGCGACAGCGCCGTCGTGGTCTTCACTTCCGATCACGGTGAGATGGCGGGGGCGCATGGACGCTTTGGCAAAGGCGTCATGCAGGAAGAAGCGCTGCATGTGCCGCTGATCATTCGCGGGCCGGGGCAATCGAGCGGACGCCGGACCAATTGCCCGGCCGCGACGATCGACCTCGCGCCGACCTTGCTGGATTATGCCGGAGGCGAAAGCAATGAAGCCGCAGATGGTATGTCCTTGCGGGCGCAAGTCGAAGGCGAAACGATCGATTCCGGGAAAATCGTCTTCAGCGAGTATCGAAACTTCTGCGCGACATCGGCGCAGTGGAAGCTGATCACGCGAGGGCGAAACCTGGAGCTTGCCGGGCTGTATAACATCGCTGATGACGCTTATGAATTGCGGAACCGCCTGAATGACCCGGCCTGCGCGGAGATCCAGTCGCTGCTCACTGAGGAGCTTGTCCACTGGCGGGAGCGCGTCACAAGCGCCGATATGCGCCCCGAAAGCGTCTGAAGGCGCGCGAGAAAGCGAGAAGGCATGGCCTCAAATCAATACCTGAATGCAAGCGGTGTATACCCGCACCTTGCCTTGACGGCGGGTTTGGGGCCGCCGCGCACGGAATGCGGCGTCGGCGCGATGATGGCCTGGGCGGGCAAGCTCTGGCTCGTCACCTATGTTTCGCACAAGTCCGGCAGCGGCGTCGGCACCGGTCTCTACATGATCGACGAGCGGCTGGAGATCACCAAACATCCGGCCAGCGCGGTAGGCACCTACACCAACCGCATGGTCCATTGGCAATCGAATCAGTTGATCATCGGCCCGCATGTCATCGATGCGCAGGGACAGGTCCGCACAATTGAAGATTTGCTTGAAGTCCGCATTTGCGCGACCATGCGCCACCTGCATGACCCGGACAACAAGGTGTATATGCTTGGTATGGAAGGCGAATTCTACGAGCTGGATCTGCGCAGCCTTCGGACTACGTTTCTGGCCGACCTGGTCGCTGAACTGGGCATACCCGACCATGAATATTGTCACTTCAAAGCGGGATACAGCAACTTCGGCCGGGTGGTCGTGGCCAACAACAGCTATGACGAAAGAGATTTTACGGGAGCAGAGGCGGCCGGCCGCTTGGCTGAATGGGATGGCGACCGCTGGACAATCATCGAGCGCAACCCCTTCATTGAGGTCAACGGGCGCGGCGACTTTGCCGGCACGATATTCGCGGCCGGCTGGGACAAGCGCTCGGCGATTTTGCAAGTTTATACATTGGCAAACGATGCCTGGACGCGCTACCGCCTGCCCAAAGCCAGCCACTGTTTCGACCACATGTGGCAAACGGAATGGCCGCGCATCCGCGAAGTTGACCATGAACGCTTCCTGATGGATTGTCATGGCATGTTTTACGAGCTTTCGCCCTGGGCTTACGAAAACCGGGTCTGGGGTATCCGACCGATCTCGACGCATCTCTGGGCGCATGGCGATTTCTGCGCGTATCGCGGCATGCTGGTGCTCGGCGCGGACAACGCGAGCCCGCATGGCGGCGCCAATCAGCTGGCGGGCGAGCCGCAATCCGGTCTCTATTTCGGGAAGACCGACGATCTGTGGCAGTTCGGAAAGCCATCCGGCTGGGGCGGCGTCTGGTGGGAGGATGAAGTCGCGGCGGACGCCTTGTCCGATCCTTACCTGATGACCGGCTTCGACAAAAAAGTCCTGCACCTCTGCAATGAGGGCGGCAGCGCCGTCGCTTTCGACCTTGAGGTCGATTTCCTTGGCAACGGCAAGTGGAAGCATTACGACAGATTCTGTGTAGACGCCGAGGGCTACCGGCATTACGAGTTTCCAAGCGGCTACAGCGCCCACTGGGCGCGCATTCGCTGCCGGGACGCAGGTGTGGTCACCGCCTACTTCAGCTATACTTAGAGACGGCATAATTGATTCCGGGAGAGAGACCATATGCTTGGCTTTACGAAACTGACAGAAGATCAGCGCGCGCAGTTTCACAACGAGGGCTATCTAATCGTACGCAATGTGCTCGATGAGGCGACGATCAGCAATTTGATCGCGGCGGGCGACCGATTAATCGCTTCGGAGGAAAGCCTCAATCGACAAAAGACCAGCGAATTTTATGATGGCTACCGCAATTGCATCACCATGGACGATGCCTACATACCGCTGGTGACTAACGAAGTCACGCTGCCGCTGGTGATTCAGTTGCTGGGATCCAACGTCCAGCTTTCCACCAGCCACCTGATACACCGGCATCCGGATCCGCCGGGGACGCCCGATACCTTCAGGCGGCCGGGCTGGCATCGTGACAACGGGCGCACATCGATGGACCTGGGTCCGGCCAATTATCCCCGCGTCGGCTTGAAGTGCGCTTTCTATCTCACGGATTTGAGCGAGCCCAATTCGGGCGTGACCATGCTGGCGCCGGGAAGCAATCAGCTCAAGGTGGGAGTCGATATCCCGGAAGGCAAAGTCGATCCGGCAAATGCGATTGAGCCGCTGCTGAATCCTGGCGATTGCGTCATCTTCGAATACCGCACCTGGCATGCCGGCGCGCCTAATTTCACAACCTGGACGCGCAAAGCGGTCATGATCGGATATTGCTACCGCTGGTTGAAGCCGATGGATTACATCAAGCAGGACTTGGCCTTGCTGGAAAAACTTAGTGATATTGAGAAATACTTGGTCGGCGAAGAGGTGGACGACACGCGCGAGTTTCAGCCGACCGGCGGCTACAATCCGCTGAACGAGTGGTGCGATCGGCACGGCGTCGAGAAAGATCGCCAAGGCCTGTAGCGCGTGAAACCGAATATCCTGCTGATTTATACTGATCAGCAGCGTTTCGACACCATTCACGCGTTGGGCTGTTCGCAAATTCAGACGCCGAATCTCGATCGGCTGGCGCGCGAGGGCGTCGCCTTCAGTCAGGCGACGACGCCAGCGCCCGTCTGTATGGCCAACCGCTGGAGCCTGCATAGCGGTCAATGGACCAGCATGCACCGCTGCTACTCAAATCACCATCCCGGCGAGCGGCCCCAGACAGACATCCCGACGATGCTGCGCGAAGCCGGTTATGTGACCGGCTTGAGCGGGAAGAATCACTCATTCCTGGGCGCGGACGACTTCGACGTCTGGGACGAGAATCCGGCGCTGCCCGATCATCCCGAGTGGGATGAGTACCTGGAATGGCGGCGTTACCGCGCCGAGAATTACGCGCGCCTGGCCGAAGAGCCGGTCTGGACCGCTGTCACCGGCGAACATGCCAAAACACAGTCCGCTCTTCGCTTCATGGATCGACACGCGGACGAGGACCGCCCCTTCTTCCTCTGGCTGTCCTATCTTTATCCCCATACGCCTTATGAAGCGCCAGAACCATTCTTCTCCCTCTATGATGACCTCCCGCCGCCGCATATCGAAAAGGATGGGCTTGCAAACAAGCCCTATAGACAGCGATTTCATCAGGGGAACAATGACGCCATCATCCCGTTCAGCGCCGAGCAGATCGCGCTGATGCGGCGCGTATACTATGGCATGATCACGCTGATCGATGGCGAGATCGGCAAGATTCTGGACTTTCTAGATCGGCGCGGCTTGAACGAGAACACGCTGCTGGTGTTCACCAGCGACCACGGCGATTATCAGGGCGACCATGGATTAATGGCCAAGAGCCCGGCGCTATACGACGCGCTTGTGCGTGTGCCATTCATCTTGCGCTGGCCGGGACACATAGAGGCCGGCCGCCGGGACGATCGCTTCGCGTCCCATGTTGACCTGATGCCAAGTTTTGCCGCGGCCGCAGGACTTCCAGCCCCGACGCAGGCGCAGGGAGTCGATCTGCTGCCCGCATTGCGCGATGGCGGTGACGGCCCGCCGCTGCGCCCTTTCGCTTTCAGCGAGTATGGGGTTCCGGGCCAGCCATACGATGAACAGCGCTTGAACAGGGAGGGCCTGCAAAATGCGCTGTTTCGGAACCCGGCTCACGACAGCCTGCCCTGGGAGGGCAATCCGGTTTCGCTAGCAGGGCGAATCCGGATGCTTCGCAATCACAGTTGGAAGCTGATCGCCGAAGAAAACGGCGCCGGCGAGCTATACGATATGCGAAATGACCCACATGAGTTGAGCAACTTGTGGGATAATCCGCATTACAAAGACATTCGGAAGGAACTACAATTGGCGCTAGCGAACTGGATCTCGCAGATAGGCCAAGGGGAAAGTAAATGAAACAGGACAATCAGATCCCGCGGATGACCCAACTGCCCTTCTCGCCCGAGGCGCGGCCGCCAAAGACGGTGCGCCTGGACAGCGACCTCGTCATCGTCGGCGGGGGCTTGGCCGGCACTTGCGCCGCCATAACTGCGGCGCGCGCCGGCATCAAAGTGACGCTGGCGCAGGATCGTCCCGTGTTGGGCGGCAACGCCAGCAGCGAAGTGCGTTTGTGGGCGCTGGGCGCCACCTCTCACATGATGAACAACAATCGTTGGGCGCGCGAAGGCGGCGTAATTGACGAGATCCTGGTCGAGAATGTGTACCGCAACAAAGAAGGCAATGCGCTGATATTTGATACCGTTCTGCTGGAAATGGCGATGCAAGAAGCGAACATCACGCTCTTGCTCAATACGGCTGCCATCAGGGTCAGCAAGTCTGACGGCGAGACGATCGAATCCGTGACCGCCTTCTGCAGCCAGAATTCAACCCAATACGAGTTGTACGCCCCGCTATTCTGCGACGCCTCCGGCGACGGCATCGTCGCCTTTCAAGCCGGCGCCGCTTTCCGCATGGGCGCGGAAGCCAGCGACGAATTCGGCGAGAAATTCGCGCCCAGCGAAGAATACGGCTACCTGCTGGGTCATTCGATTTATTTTTACAGCAAAGATGTCGGCGTACCGGTCAAGTTTGTGCCGCCGAGCTATGCGCTGGAGGACATCACGCAGATTCCGCGCTTCCGCAGTTTTAACACCGCTATCGACGGCTGCCGCCTGTGGTGGATCGAGTATGGCGGGCGGCTGGATACGGTACACGAGACCGAAACCATTAAATGGCAGCTCTGGAAAGTCGTATACGGCGTCTGGGATTACATCAAGAATTCCGGCAAATTCCCCGATGCCGAGACACTGACGCTGGAATGGGTCGGGCAAATCCCCGGCAAACGCGAGAGCCGCCGCTTTGAAGGCGACTACATGATGATTCAGCAAGACCTTATCGAGCAGCGGCAGCATTACGATGCCATTTCCTTCGGCGGTTGGTCGATCGACCTGCACCCGGCCGACGGCATTTTCAGCGAGCGCCCGGGCTGCGACCAATGGCACGCCAAAGGCGTCTACCAGATTCCCTACCGCACGCAATACAGCAAGAATATTCGCAATCTTTTTATTACCGGGCGTATCATGAGCGCTTCCCATGTCGCCTTCGGATCGACCCGCGTCATGCTGACTTTGGCATCGGCGGCGCAATCGGTCGGCATAGCGGCCGCGCACTGCATTCAGCGCAAGTTGCTGCCACGGGATATCGCCTCGGCGGACAATGTGAAACTGCTGCAGCGGGACCTGCAGCGCGTCGGGCAATACATCCCGCAATTCAAGCTGGAAGACGAAGACAATCTGGTGCGCCAGGCCCGTGTCACCGCCTCCAGCAAACTTTGCCTGGAGCGCTTGCCCGCTGATGGACCCCGCCAGCGCTTGGCGCGTTCCTATGCCCAGATGCTGCCCTTACAGCGCGGCCGCGTACCGCGCATGACGATCTCCGTTGACGCGGCCGAAGCGACCGAACTTGAAGTCCAACTGCGCATCAGTTCAAAGCGCGACAATCATACGCCCGATGTGACGCTGGAGTCGCTCAAATTCGACCTGCCCGCCGGAGATAATCTGCACATCGATCTGGATTTCGACCAATTGATCGATGACGCGCGTTATGCCTTCGTTTGCCTGATGGAGAATCCGGCGCTGGATTTGCATATGAGCGCCATGCGCGCCACCGGTCTGGTGGCCTTGCAGCACTGGCGGACGCAAGAGCCCGTGCACGATATCGGTGTGGAAAGTTTCGAGTTTTGGACGCCGCCACGCCGCCCGGAAGGCCACAATGTGGCGATGACATTCACACCGCCCATCAATGGTTTCGATCCGCAGAATATCTGCAACGGCGTCGCCCGCCCGACATCGGCGGCCAACGCTTGGCTCGCTGACCCGGATGACCCTGAGCCGAAGCTGGATATCAAGTGGGTCCTGCCGCAGAGCATCAGCCAGGTGACGCTGATGTTCGACAGCGATTTCGATCATGCCATGGAGACCACGCAGCGCGGCCATCCGGAAGATGTCATGCCATTTGTCGTCAAGCATTATCGCCTGACAAACGGCAATGGCAAGACTTTGGCGGAGGTCCGCGACAATCACCAGACGGTTAACGTGATCGAGTTTGACGAGCCGGTCGAGACCGACCGCCTGCAAGTCCAGGTATTTGAGAGCCAGGGCGATGCGCCGGCGGCGATATTCGGGGTAAATTGCTACGAATAGTTAAATGAAGCGAAACAGGGACGAGCAATGGCAACGGAACGCGAACGCTACTTTTTTGACCTGAACGGCTACCTGCTGTTGAAAGGCGCCTTGTCCCGCGACGAGGTTAGCGACATCAACGCCGCCATTGACTCGCTTTTGCCGATACAACCCGGCCAATGGAGAGGCTACGTGCATGGCCACAACTATGCCGATGACGACGGAATCAACTTGCAGCAAATCTACGAAGGCGGCGAAGCATTTGAAAAGCTGATTGACCACCCGTCCTGGATCGAAAAAGTAAAGTACTTTGTCGGCGGCGCTGATACATTCGATTACAATCATGGTCCCTTATTCATCGATGAAAACTTCGCGAATATTCGGGGGCCAGGCGAGGCGATAGGCTTGCATTCCGGCGGCCACGAGGGCACGAAACGCAATCAATTCCGTTTCTACAATGGCCGATTCCAATGCGGGCAAATCAACATCTTGATGGCGCTGACCGATATAGGCCCGGGCGATGGCAGCACAATGATCGTGCCCGCCAGCCATAAAGCCCATTTTCCCCATCCCGATAGGCATCGTCATGCCATGAAAGCTGAAATCGCGTCCGTCGACAACGTGGAAGGGGCGGTCAATATCTACATGGATGCCGGCGATGCGCTGCTCTTTGTCGATGCGCTCAGCCATGGATCGGCTGAACGGATCAACTCGGGCGAGCGGCGGATCATCGTATTCCGCTATGGACCATCCTGGGGCAACTTCCGTTACGGTTACCAGGTATCGGATGAGTTGACCGCGCGTTTGACCCCGGAGCGTCTGCAAATTGTCCGCCCTCAGACGCCATTGCGGCCGAGTTAAGCGGAATCGCTCAAGCCTGCAAATCCCGCAGGCGCGCCTCATCCAATTGCACACCGAGGCCGGCGCCTTCCGGCATTTCATAGAAGCCCTTCTCGCAGACCAAAGGTGTTTCCAGCAATAGATTGGCGATTTCAAAAACCGGCGGCTGGTATTCCAGCATATACAGATTGGGCATGGCGGCCGCGACCTGCAGAGACGCCGCGATGCAGATGCCCAGGCCGACGCTCAAATGCGGCGCCATCTTCACATTGAAGGCCTCCGCCATCGCCGCGATTTTGAAGACTTCGCTGATGCCGGCGCGCCCGACATCGGGTTGCAAGATATCGGCCGCCTTCTGCATCAGCCAGGGGCGGAACTGAAAGCGCGTGCGTTCTGTCTCGCCGATGGCGATAGGCACGGCGACGGCCTGAGCCAAGAGCGCGTGTGATTCGATGTCCTCGGGATTCATTGGCGCTTCAAAAAAACCGACGCCCAAATCCGCCAGGCGCTGACCCAATTGCATCGCCTCATCGAGCGCGTAGACCCAATGCGCATCCAGCAGTATCGTCGCGTCGTCGCCAAGGGCGTCGCGCAGCGCTTTTACGCTGGCCGCGTCCGCCCGCGCGCCATGGCCAGCGGCAAGCTTGAAGGCCGTAAAACCACTTTCGGCATATTCCAGCGCCAAATCGACGCGCTCTTCCGCGGTTGGGCGCGGTAAGCCGGAAACATAACAGGGCACGCGTTTAGAAAACGCGCCGCCCAGGATTTTGTGAACGGCCTGACCCAGCGTCTTGCCGCGCAGGTCCCAGAGAGCGACATCACAGGCGCTGATCGCGTCCAGCATGAATCCGCCGTAGTAGCCCCGTTCGCGCATGAGGTCGTACATAACATTCCAAAGCACGTTGCCATCCAGCGGATCGCGCCCGATGAGCGCCGGCGCCAGGAGCTGCTGAATGACCTCGCAGACGACCTCCGGCGCCACCGGCGCCAGCGCCTCGCCCCAGCCAATAAGCCCATCGTCTGTCTTGATTTTGACGAATGCGGTCTCGAAGTAAGCGGAATACAGCGCTCGGTATGGCGGACGGAGGAAGTAGGCCGCGGCATCCGCGCCTTTGGGAATGCCGCCCAAATAGCTCTCTTCGCGCTTGATGCGAACCGGGATGGCTTCAACCTGGGTGATAAGCATGCTTTGCCTCGTCGAGCGCTGGATACAATCCTATGGGACGGCTATAGTTTAGGAGATCGGTCATCGTTCCGCAAAGCGCCGGAATGAATTGGAGGAATTGCCTGTGCTAGCTGGCATCTATCAGATACTGCAGACGCCTTTCGACGAGGAAGGCGAAATCGACTGGGACAGTCTCGCAAGCCAAATCGAATTCTGTATGGCCGCCGGCGTACATGGCCTGGTCGTACCCGCGCTCGCCAGCGAATTCTTCACATTGAGCGATGCCGAGCGAATGCAGATAGTCGAGTTTTGCGCGCGAGAGATCGCCGGGCGGGCGCCATTCGTTGTCGGCGTACAGGGCATCAATCTGCGCCTGGCCCAGGAATTTGCGCGGCATGCCAGCGAGCATGAGGCGACCGCCCTGATGGCGATGCCGCCTTACTTGCGCAAGGCGCCAAAGGCGGCTGTAAAAGCTTATTTCCGCGGTCTGGCGCAATACGCGCGTCCGCTGATCGTCCAGAATGCGCCCGCTCCCATCGGTACGCCGCTCGCGCCGCAAGAACTGGTGGAGCTACTGGCGGCCGAAGCGAACATTCTGTATATCAAGGAAGAGACAATCCCGATCTTGCAGCACATCAATCAAATCCTGGAACTGGATCAAGGCAACTGCGCGGGCGTCTTCGGCGGCGCCAATGGCATCTACCTGGTCGACGAGTTGGAGCGAGGCGCTTGCGGCAACATGCCGGCCGGCGGCTTTGTTGATCTGCAAGTCAAGATTTACAACAGTTATCGCGCGGGCAACCTGGAGGAGGCCGAGCGCATCAGTTTCAATCTGCTGCCGCTTCTCAATTATGCGATGGTATACGGCGTCTCGCTGCACAAATACTTGCTATGGCGGCGCGGCGTCATTCGCTCGGACTTTGCGCGAGACCCGCAAAAGATCGGCCTGAACGCTGACGACATTCGCGCTGTGGAAGCGCTGTGGTCTCGGGTCGCGTCTGACGCCGTTGACGGCTATCCCCTGCTCTAGCGCCGAAACACACTTATATCAGTAGGCCCAGGTTCGTGGCAGCGGCCGTTCGGCTTCGAGCAGCCGCTGGAGCAGGGCGCGTCGACATTCGGCCAGGGCATTGCGGTAAGAATCACTGCGGGATACATCTTCGTATTCGCCAGGATCGGCGCGCAGGTCCCAGAGGTTTTCCCGTCCATCCGCATGCACAAGATAACGGAACTGCCCGCTGCGCAGGCACTTCCAGCCCACCCCTTCGGTGAGAGCCAGCTCTTTCCTTCGCGATCCAGTTCCGGCTAAAACACCGGCCAGGCTCTCGCCCTGCATGAAAGGCGGGATCTGAATCGCGGCAAGATCGAGCAATGTCGGAACGATGTCCAGGGCTTCGACCACGCCGTCATAGCGAAGGCCCTCGGCTTGGCCCGGCGCGTCAATGATCAGCGGAACGCGGCTCACCGCATCATCAGCGGGATATCCCTTGCCGAAGCGCAGATGATCGCCCAGCCACTCTCCGTGATCCGATGTGAAGATGACGATGGTATCATCGCGCTTTCCGCTGGCGTCGAGCGCCTCCAGGATCCGCCCGACATAATGATCGACTTCGCTGACCATGGCGTAGTAACCCTGCCTGGCGCCGCGCAACTGCTCATTGGAGAAGGCCGCATCGGGATCGGCCGGTCGCTGCGCGTCCGTCGCTGGCGGGAAGCTTGGGAGCGAAAGCTGCGCCGGGTCGTAGAGATCGAGGTATTTTTGCGGAGCGATCCAGGGCGCGTGCGGCGAATAGAACCCGGAGATGCACAAGAAGGGCGCGTCGCCCCCGCGCTGGATATAATCGATCGTCCTTTCGCCGACGAAAGCGCTGTGCGTCAAGTGATCGTCCGCGGCAAATGGAATCGCGCCCTTATGGTCATGCCGTCCTTCCGGCTCGCCCCGATGGGTCACGCCGTCGTCTATGCCCATGGTTTGCTGCCAAACGCGCGTACCCGGCGGCAAACCGGCGCTGATGCCGTCCATCTGCTCCGGCGCCTGGCTGCGCGCCCAGGCGCGATAGGCGTCTTCGTAGACCCCGGGTTCATCGGCGATTTCCAAGTGATCGAAGCCATAGGACGGATGCGGCAGGCGATGGTCGCGGTTGGCGTGGGGCAGAAAATGGAGCTTGCCGATATTCGCCGTTCGGTAGCCGTACTGCTTGAGGATGCCCGGCAGGGTAATTGTGTCTTCCGGCACAGGCACACCCATGTGCGTGATGCCAAGCGATGATGGATAGCGGCCGGAGAGCATGCTGATGCGGCTTGGCATGCAGACCGGATTCTGCACAAAATGGCGTGCGCAATTCAGGCCGCGGGCCGCCAGCGCGTCAAGATTCGGCGTGATGATTTCCGCGTTGCCATTGGCGCCGAGGGCATCCCAACGCTGCTGATCTGTGTATAGAATCAGAATGTTCGGTCGTTTCATCAATTGGGCTCCCCGACAATTCAGCGCCCGGCCCGCGCGAACGGCAATTTATTCACAGATATAGGAGACGCTGTTGCCAGAACGACAGTTGCCGGACTATTATTTTGACGAGTTCATACTATCGGACAAGCGATGGTTTTGAGAATATAGCGGTTCCCGCTAAAAGTCACTCGGCTGGAATCTACAGGACGGTGCGCTGTGATCGCAAATTTCGAGAACATCACGCAAGTGGAACGCTCACAAGAAGCCTTTGACCAGGCTTTTCGAGACAATCTCTATTACACGCGCGGGCAAGCGATATATACGGCGACGGGACATGATCTGTACACCGCGCTCGCCCACACCGTGCGCGATTATATGATGTATAACTGGCAGCAAAATGTCGATTGCTACTTCCGCCAGAATCCCAAGTTTGTCTATTACCTGTCGGCCGAATATCTGATCGGCCAGCAGTTGGAAAAGAACCTGCTTTACACCGATACCTATGAACTCGCCAGGCAGACCACTCTGCAGCAAGGCATCAACCTCGCTGATCTGATCAATCTGGATATTGAGCCCGGCTTGGGCAACGGCGGGCTGGGGCGTCTGTCCGCCTGTTTCATGGATTCGCTGGCGACTCTGAATATTCCCGCGGTCGGTTATGGCATTCGCTATGAATACGGCATCTTCCGTCAATCGTTCCGCGACGGCTGGCAGGTGGAAAGCCCGGATGAATGGCTCTATTACGGCAATCCCTGGGAGTTTCCACAGCCGGACGACATGGTGGAGGTCGGCTTTGGGGGCTGGACCGAAAGTTATGAAGACGCCGATGGCGACTATCGCGTGCGCTGGCATCCCGCCCAGACCATTATGGGCCAACCTTACCATACGCTGGTGCCGGGCTACAAAACCAAGACCGTTAATATGCTGCGGCTCTGGAGCGCCCGCGCCACGCGCGAATTCGATTTACAGCTTTTTGATGTGGGCGATTATTCGCGCGCCGTTGAGCAGAAGACGAGCTCCGAAAATGTGACCAAGGTGCTCTACCCCAACGACAATACGCCGCAGGGAAAGGAATTGCGCCTGAAGCAGCAGTACTTTTTTGTGGCCTGCTCGCTGAACAACATCATCAAACGCTTCATGATCAAGAATGTCGATTGGGAGGAATTGCCCGATGTGGCGGTGATTCACCTCAACGATTCGCATCCGGTGATCGCCATCGCCGAGTTCATGCGACTGATGGTTGATACATATCATTTGTCTTGGGAGCGCGCCTGGGATATTACGACGCGCGCTTTCGCCGCAACCCAGCATACCTTGCTGCCGGAAGCGCTCGAGAAATGGCCGGTCTGGCTGATGGAAAAAGTGCTGCCGCGTCATCTGGAAATCATTTTCGAGATCAATCGCCGTTTCCTGGACGATGTGCGTATGACCTTCCCCGGCGATATCGGCCGCGTCGAACGAATGTCGATCATTGAAGAAGGCCGGGAAAAACAGGTGCGTATGGCCAACCTCGCCTGCGTCGGCAGTTATTCGGTCAATGGCGTGGCCGAGCTGCAATCAGAATTGCTGCGGACGCGCGTCTTCCCGGATTTCGCGGCGATGTGGCCGGAGAAGTTCGGCAATAAAACAAATGGCGTCACGCCGCGCCGCTTCATGCGTCTCGCCAATCCGATTCTGGCGGAACTCATCACCGAGCGGATTGGCGCCGGCTGGCTGACAGATCTGGAGGAATTGGCGCAATTGGAAGATTACGTCGATGATCCCGAATTCCGGAGCGCCTGGCGCGCGATGAAGCAGGCGAACAAAGCGCAATTGGCGGATTATGTTAGCGACAGGCTTGGGCTGAGCCTGCGCGCCGATTCCATGTTTGATGTTATGGTCAAGCGCCTCCACGAATATAAACGACAGCTCTTGAAGACCCTGCACATCATCCACCTCTATCAAAAGCTGAAGGCGAATCCGGAAGCGGAACAAGCGCCGACGACATTCATCTTCGGCGCCAAGGCGGCGCCCGGTTATTACATGGCGAAACTGATCATTAAGCTGATCAACGCGGTCGCCGAAGCTGTCAATCGGGATCCGGTCTCGGCCGATCGGCTGACTGTGGTTTTCATCCCGAATTTCAATGTCACGTCCGGCCACCTGATTTATCCGGCGGCGGACATTTCCGAACAGATCTCGCTGGCGGGCAAAGAGGCCTCCGGTACCGGCAACATGAAATTCGCCCTTAACGGCGCCCTGACGCTGGGCACGCTGGACGGCGCAAATATTGAGATACGCGAACGCGTCGGCGCCGGGAATTTTTTCCTCTTCGGCTTAACCACGGAAGAAGTCTTTGCGACTCGGGAGAGCGGATACAACCCTCGCGATTATTACGAATCGAACGCGGCGCTGCGCGAAGCGATCGATTGGATCGCCAATGGCCAATTCTCCGGCGGCGACACCAACCTGTATCGCCCGATAGTCGATTCCCTTTTGTATCACGATGAATATATGCTCTGCGCCGATTTTGAAAGCTACATCGCCGCCCAAGAGCAGGTGGCGGCAGCTTATGCGGACCAGGAAGGCTGGACAACAATGTCGATTCTCAATGCCGCTCGCTCCGGCTTTTTCTCGTCGGATCGGACGATTGCCGAATACAATCGCGATATCTGGCGCGCTTCCATTCTCGATTTGTCGCAATAAGGCCGGCCCAGGTCGGCGCTTGGTTGATCAAAGGGCGGAAGTTGAATCATTGCAGCTCGATTTGCCTGCGCTAGAATATATTTGCGCTCGGCAGATCGTCGTCATTACGTCTTTATATCCAAGCAACTCGAGTAGAGAGATTCGCAATGAGCACGGATAAGACAGCCCGCATCTATATCGATACCAAGCGCGTCATCAGCGAGATTTCGCCTCTGCTTTTCAGTGGATTCGCTGAACATCTGGGCCGATGCATATATGAAGGCATCTACGACCCAGCTTCGCCCCAGGCAGATGAACAGGGCTTGCGGAAAGATGTACTGGCGGCGCTGCGAGAGTTGAACTTCCGCTCCATGCGTTACCCGGGCGGCAATTTCGTCAGCGGCTACCGCTGGGAAGACGGCATCGGGCCAAAAGACCAGCGACCACGGCGGCGCGAGCTCGCTTGGCAATCACTCGAAAGCAATCAATTCGGCACCGATGAATTCATGCGCTTCTGCCGCGAGATTGGCGCGGAAGCGATGCTCGCCGTGAATCTGGGCGCCGGCAGCATACAAGACGCCGCCAACCTGGTTGAGTATTGCAATGCGCCGCCCGGCAGCCAGTATGCCGATCTGCGCGCCGAAAACGGGCAGAAGGAGCCCTATGGCGTCAAGTACTGGTGCCTGGGAAATGAGATGGACGGGCTCTGGCAGATCGGACATCTCGATGCGGCCGGGTATGCTGTGAAAGCGCGCGAAGCCGCCAAAATGATGAAACTGCACGATGATTCGATAGAGCTTGTGCTCTGCGGCTCTTCAAGCTCGAAGATGCCCAGCTATCCTGATTGGGACCGCATCGGCCTGGAAGAGTGTTGGGAGCTGGTGCAATATCACTCGATGCATTATTACGCCGACAACCTTGAAAAGGATACGCCCAGCTACCTGGGTCTCAGCGCCGCATTGGAAGATTATGTCGACACGGTTGCGGCTGTTCTGCGCTATGTCAAAGCCAAGACGCGTTCCAGGCACGATGTTTATCTGTCCTGGGACGAGTGGAATGTTTGGTACAAAGCTCGCGAAGAGGCGGACCGGCGCGGCGATTGGAAGGAAGCTCCGCATCTGCTCGAAGAAGTCTACAACCTGGAAGACGCCTTGGTGGTGGCGCAGTGGCTGAATGTCTTCCTGCGCAAATCCAATGTCGTAAAAATCGCCTGTATCGCGCAGATTGTCAATGTGATCGCGCCGATGTTGACTTCGGCCGACGACTTGCTCAAACAGACGATCTATTATCCTCTGTTGATGTTCAGCCAGATGGCGAGCGGGAATTCACTCGACCTGTTGGTGGAGTCGCCTCGTTATGAGACGAAGAAGTTTGGCGATATGCCGCTTTTGGATGTCTCGTCCGCGCATGACGCCGGGGCCGGCGCCAACACCATTTTCATCGTCAACCGCAGTCTGACGGAAAGAATGCCGCTTGAGATTCATTGGCAGGATGTCAAGCCTAAGCGCGTCACATCGGCCCAGCAACTGACGGGCAGCGATCCCAAAGCCCACAATAGTTGGGATAATCCAAAGCAGATTACAGCGCAGGCGATTTACGCGCCCAGAATTATCGATGGCGTCGCCGAATTGAGTCTGCCGCCGCTGTCGTTCACCGCGCTTGGTGTGGAATTGTAAATCCGCGTCGTTAGACTGCTTGCGGATGCGACCGGATGGGGACGCGGCTGCCATCCCGGTTGGAGGCGACCGCGGCCAGCATAATCTCCATGATATGTCGAGCCGTCCACAGATTGGATAGCGCCGGCTGCGCGCCATTTTCGATGCAGCGCAGCCATTCCTCGTGCTGATTGACGACTGGTTCGGGCGCGATTTCATCCACGAGCGGCGGCGCCCACTCGCGTTCGTAGGAGCTGGGACGAATACAGGCGACGGCATTGCCCTGCTGGACCAACTTGCCGGCGCTGCCATGCACACGCAGGTAAGACGAACGCGCCGGATCGCACCAGCCGGTTTCGGCCGTGGCCAGCGCGCCATTCGCCATTTCCAGAATCAGGGTCGCGGTGTCTTCCAGAGCGGTTGGTTTGGCGACGGTGGACATGCGCGCGGTCACATAATCCACCTTGCCCAAGAGCGCTACGATATTGGCAATGGAATAGACCCCCATATCGATCAGCGCGCCGCCGTCGGTCGTCTCCGCATCGAAGAACCACAAATCGTCGACGCGCGCTTCGTTGAAGCTATCTGAGACCTCGGCGTAATAGATCTCCGGCCCGCCGTGGCTGTGCCGCGCGAAGGCGCCGGACACCGTTCCGATTGCCTCGGCCGCCAATTGCCGCCGCATCTCATAGACGACCGCGTCAAACGAGGGCCGGCAATAAACAATCTGCCCGGGACGGGATGCGCTCGCCGCCAGCAATTGATCCGCTTCGCCGATGGTCGTGCACAGCGGTTTCTGCATGAAGAGGTGCAGGCCGCGCTCAAGCGCGGCCAGCCCGGCTTCCGCATGCAGCGGGTGTGGCAGCGCGACGATCACACCATCCAGGCTCTCATCATTTAGCAGGTCCGACCATGCCGTGGAAAAGCGGGGAACATCATAACGATCGCAGAGCAAGCGCAGCCGCTTTTCCCGCCG
Organism: Anaerolineae bacterium; assembly: GCA_022826865.1. GTDB lineage: Bacteria > Chloroflexota > Anaerolineae > Aggregatilineales > Phototrophicaceae > UBA6055. The sequence goes on along the minus strand of JAJDUC010000037.1, from coordinate 48,093 downwards.
CCCGCAGATGTGAGTCACACGCAGGCCCGGGACTTGCGCGATCTCCGGCAAGTGGCTTAGCGCGGCGATGCCGCCGGCGCCCAATATGCCGATATTAATCATTGAGGCAAGCCCGCAGGAATTTGTAACTGCGGCCAATGGAATCGATCATGTCTTCATTGCCCGTCTCGTCTTCAATTGCAAGCGCGCCGCTGTAGCCGATTTCCCGCAGCGCTTGAATGTAGCCGTCCCAAGGCACAAGGCCTTCGCCGCAAGTCGCTTGCATCGTTTCCGGATTCCAATCTTTGGCATGTGTGTGAATGATTTTGTCGCCCAGGATGCGGACACCCTGGATCGTTCCAGCTTCGGAGCCAAAACGGAGCAGATTGCAGGGATCGTAATTCACGCGGAGCCAGGGATTGCCAATTTCGTCGATGAAGTCGCCCAGCGCTTGCGGCGATTCCTGACCCGTCTCCAGCGCAAAGTATACGCCAGTCTTCTCACCATGTTCAGCGATTTCGGCGACGGAGCCCAGCAGGATCTGGTAGGAGGGATCGGACTTGTCCTCGGGCAGAACGCCGGCGTGTGTGGTCACGATATTTCCGCCTAACTCGGCCGTCGTGTCCAGTGCCTGCTTGGTCTTTTCGATGCGCCAGCGCAAACCTTCGCTCTCCTCCAGGCCGCCCCAGGTCACTGCGCCTTGCAGCTGCGCGCAGAAGCCGCTGAAGCTCAAGCCGAGCGACGCGGCTATCTTGACCGCCTCGCGCCGGTCGGCCGCTGAACCGACTTCCGGATCGAGGATGCAGGGGTCGTATTCCACGTTTACGATCCAGGGTTGCACCGATGCACAGCCGGTTTCGGCGGCGACTTCCATTTGCCGCGCCAACGCCGAGACAGTTGGCGTTGGTCCCAAAGTCCAGAGCGCGCAGCCGATCGTCATCTGACTCATCTCTTCCACCTCATCTCCTGCTGACGATATCTTTCAAATATGTTAGCAAATCTCAGACCCGCGGTCAGCCGTCTTGACCGGTTCAACTATTCAAAAGATGTGTCCTGAACCACTTGACAATGGCGGTTGCGGCGTGGATGCGGTTTACTTCCAATTGGAAGCCATGCCCTTCGTCCGGGTAAAGGATGTATTCCACCGGCACGCCGCTCCCGCGCAGCGCGTCTACGACTTGCTCGGCTTCAAATACGGGTACATTGGTATCGTTGGCGCCATGCAAGACCAGCGTCGGCGCCTGTACGCGGTCCAACTTGTGAATGGGCGAAAGGGCATCGAGCATATCGCCTTCCGTATCGGGGTCCCCATATTCCACTTTTGAAATGCTGGCCATCCAGGGCTCGGTCCCTTCGAAAAAGGTCTTGAAGTTGACCAGACCATAAAGATTGACGCCCGCCGAAAAAAGCCTCGGGAATTCGGTCAAGCCGGCCATGGTCATATAGCCGCCATAAGAGCCGCCCATGATTCCGATGCGCCCCGCTTCGGCGATTCCCCGTTCGATAACGCGCAGCGCGCTCGACTCGATGTCTCGAATCGCATGAATGCGCAGCGCGCCGTTATCCAGATTGACAAAGCGTTTGCCGAAACCTGAGGAGCCGCGCACATTCGGCGCGAAGACAGCGATGCCTTGCGCCAGCAAGGCCTGATAATCGTAGCGGAAAATGGGCTGTTCCTGGCCTTCGGGTCCTCCATGAAAACTCAGAACAGTCGGGTGTGGAGGCGCAATTCCGGGGGGCACGTAATACCAGCCCGAAAGCTCCAAGCCATCGTGCGCCTCGTATGTCAGTAGCTGCCCGGGGGCGAGTCTGTCCAGATCGACGCCGACATGAGGGCTGTGCGTCAGTTGGCGCAGGCTCATGGAGTCAATATCAAGAATCCAGATATCCTGCGGAAGGCGGGCGCCGCTGAGGCAGAGAGCCAGGGCCGCGCCATCGGGCGAAAATCGGGGGGAATGAGCGATCTCCCCGGGCAGATCAACCGAGCCCAGGTTCTTTCCATTTGTCGGGTTTATCAGTTCGAGTTCATGACGGCCGGCGATATTCCAGACGAGCGCCGCCATGTCTCCAGAGCGCGCCAGCGCGAATTCGTCCAATTCGGCATCCGCGCGCGCCCGAAGCACGCTCCACTTTCCGCTTTTATCGAGGCTCAGCCTGCAGAAACAAGCTCGGTCCCGGTCGCGGTCGGAGACGGCATAGAGGGCGCGCTCAGCGGGAGAAAAGCGCGCATTGTCAAAGCGCGCCGGCGGGACATGCTCGGTCAGCAGATTTTCCCCAGCGCCATTCGCATCGATAAGATATACATCGCTGTCGCCTCGATATACAACGCGCTTGAGCAGAATATCTTCGCCATTTGCCGAAACATCCTCGACCAGCGCCGTTCCGACGCCGCGCGTCAGCCTCTCCGTCCGGCTCGTGGCGATTTCGATGCGATAGCAATTCATGGCATCCGGCTGCTCGGCGTTCGACGAAAACAACAGATGGCGGCCATCCTTCGTCCAGCAGCCCAGCCAATTGTTGCTGAGGCCGCTCGCCGTCAAGCGGCGTCGCTCGCCGCCCTCTGGCCGCAGGATGTCGATTTGAGTATTCATCCCCCCGCCCGGCGCCGACTCCACCGCCAGCCATTCACCGTCCGGCGACCAGGCGACGCTGGCGACTTGCTCGTCAAAGGCGGTGACGGCGCGGGGGAAACCGCCCGAAGTCGGCATCCGCCAGACTTGCGGTCGCCCATTGAGATTGCTGACGAAGGCCAACTGCCCGCCATCGGGCGCAAAACTAGGCGACCAGCAACGCCCCACCTTCGCCATCCGCGCTATTGCTTCGCCGATCGCCAGGTCAGTTTGAGTATTCATTTTCCCTCCGCCGCCGGCCAGCTATCAGGACCGTCGTTGCCAACAGGTAAGCGCCGCCTCCCAGGAACATCACGGCGCCAAAGCCAATCGTTATCGAAAGCAGCACCGACACAATTGTGCCAACCACAGTCATCAGTCCATTGAGCGACCAGGCCAGAGCGATGCCGCGCCGGTTCGCGCGCCCAATTGTCGAGAGCGCCTGCGGAAAGGGAATGCCCATGCATAGCGCCAGCGGGGACAGGGAAAGTACGACAAGCAATGCGCGAACCGCGAAAGCAGCGGCGAGAAACTCGCGGCTTAGCAAGCTCCAAAGCAGGCTCCAACCGGCCAATAGCAGCGCAATTGCGGCCGTCACGGCTTGTGGCCGGCGCTCGAACGAAGCCTTAAGCAGGTTATAGCTTAAACCACTGCCGATGCCGCCGCCTACCAGGAAGGTCACGAGCGCCAGCGTGACCGCCGCCGTCGGGTGGCCGAGGAAAAGGCGCGTCTGTTGAATCGCAAAGATTTCGACCGCGATGAAACCGACGCCCAAGAGCGCAAAATAGGCCGGCAGGTAGCGGTGAGCGCCGTCATCCGCGCGCCGCCTTTCGTTTGCAATCAATAGCAGGACGACGCCGCTGACGGCGAGCGCGATAAGACAAAGCGGAATCAAGCTTGTGGGAATGCCGCTTTCGAATTGAAAGAAATAGGGCCGGTCGTCCGTGGGAGGTGAAATATCGACATCGGATGCAGCGATGATCGCATCCATTGACGAGTTGCCGCTGGCGATCGCGTCCAAAGGCGGCTGCACGAGGACTTGCGGCAGAAGCAGTGGTCTGAAGCCAACCTGCCGCGCGATCGCGCCCAGAACCAGGGAATCGTCTTCGCTGAAGGCGCTTTCAGCCACGAGCAGGATGGGAATCGCCGGATCGCTCCTGTCATCGACGAAAGCCATCAAATGCTGCAGCGCCTGCTGATCGCTCAAGCCAGCGCGGCGCAGGGCGGCAATCGCGGTCGACAAGGCCCGGGTCAAGGTGATCTCATCGTAGAGCTTCAGGGCGATCTGTCCGCCTGGTTTAAGATGCGCCAAGTATTCGCTGAAAGCCTCCACAGTATAAATCGAATTCTCCGAAAGCGCGTAGCCGCCGCGTTCCGCCGCCAAAGTGACGACCTGTGACAAGTAGATCAAGTCGTATTTCGCAGCTGATCGCCTAAGGACGCTGCGCCCGTCGTCCACCACGATCTCGACGCCGGGCGCGTTGTAGACGTCGCCGTGGTAGGCGCGCCGCGCTTGCGCCATGTCCACGCTGGCCGCGTTAACCTCGACGGCACGGATGCGCTGGGCATTGCCTTGCCGAGCGAACCAGACATCCAGCCCGGCGCCAGGACCTATGATGAATACGGTCTCTGGCTGATTGGTGGCGAAGGGGAAAAACCCGATGTCGCGCATCAAATCGGCGCGGGCGGACGCCGTTGGCATGACGGAAGCGGCACCGCCATCGACATAAATGCGCCAGGGACGTCCGCCGCCGGGGTCCACCAGGTCGGTGTGGGCGAAGGCATCCCAGCGGCTTTCCAAAACCCGTCCGCCCCGCTCCAGCGCGCTCACTATCGGCTTCTGGGTCGGCAGAGAATGTACATTGACGTCCAGAAAATTGGTCAGCGCATTGAGGGCGACGACGAGTGCGGCGATAGCGATGAAGGCGGAAGCAAGGGGCAGGCCGCGCCGCTGCGCGAAGCATAAACCGGCGAGCGAGAAACCGAATGCCGCCAGAAGCGCCACATTGATCGCGCCGAAAGCGTTTAGCAGCGGGATCGCAAACAGGGCGCCAAGCCCGGCGCCGACCAGATCGCTCATGTACAAGACTCGGCTGGATTCCGCCCGTTCAACAAACAGGCATGACAGCGTCAAACCGAAGAATGTATACGGCAGCACGAGCAGAGCAAAAAGAACAATCTGAATATCCAGGCTGCCCGCCAGCGCGACAAAGAGCATGGGAAGCAAGGTCGCCAAGACGGCGCCGCCGCAAAATAGCGTCAGCCGCGCCCGCTGGGCTAGCGCCGGGCGCAGCGCGGGAATCGCCGCCCCGATGCCGATGCCCAGGATGGCGACGGAGATGATGAAAAACACATAAGGCGGATAATAGAGGAGGGAGAATACGCGGGTCAGCGCGATCTCGAGGCTAAGCGCGCTGCCAGAGAGAATCGCCGTGCCCAGAAGACGGCGCGCGCGGATGTCCCCGAGATTAACGGCGAAGCTTGGGATCCAGCGCATCTCTGAGCCCATCGCCGAGGAAGTTGAATCCCATCACTGTGAAGAAAATCGCCAGGCCCGGGAATACACCCATCCAACCGGATTGCCGGAAGAAATCGCGCCCTTCGGAAAGCATCCGTCCCCAACTGGGATCCGGCGGCTGTGTGCCCAAACCGAAGAAACTCAGCGCGGCCTCGGCCAGAATGGCAAATGCCAAACTCAGCGTGATTTCCACGATGATCGGTGAAAGCACATTGGGCAAGACATGCGTCGCCAGGATTCTGATATTGCCCGCGCCCAGGGCGCGCGCCGCAATGATGAACTCTTCGTTGCGGATGCCGAGCACGGCCGCGCGCGCAATTCGGGCGAAAATCGGAATGTAGACGACGCCGATGGCGATCATGGCGTTTTCAATTCCTTTGCCCAAAGCCGCCAAAACCGCGATCGCCAAGAGGATAGCCGGAAAGGCGTACAGCACATCCATCGCCCGCATGATAACTTCGTCCGTCAAGCGGGTGCTGTAACCGGCGATCAAGCCGAGTGATGTGCCTACGGCGGTCGCGACGCTGACGGCCACCACGCCAGAAAGCAATGAGACGCGCGCGCCGACGATTATGCGCGAAAAGATATCGCGCCCAAAGTCGTCCGTGCCCATCCAATGCGCGAAAGAGGGGCTGGCGAAGCGATTGGCGAAGTCCATGCCATTGGGGTCGTATGGCGCAATCGCTGTGCCGAATACGCCCATGATGGCGACGAGCGTCAGCACAACTGCGCCGAACATTGCCAACCGATGACGAAGCAGGCGACGGAGCGCATCGCGCCACAGCGTATTCGCCGGGCCCAAAGAATCGTCCATATACGCCTGGCGCCCGGCCGACCGATCCTGAAGGTCCACTAGACGCTGACCTCAGGCGTACTCGATGCGCGGATCGAGCAAGAAATAAAGCAGATCTACAAAGAGATTGACCATAGTTACCATGACAGCCACAACAAAAACGGTGCCTTGCAAAAGCGGATAGTCCCTTTCCTCAACGGCGTTGAGCGCCAGCCGGCCCAGACCGGGCCAGGAGAAAACGACCTCGACGATGACGACGCCGCTGAAGAGCGCCGTAATCTGCAAACCGATAATCGTCACGATATTGATCAAGGCGTTGCGCAGCGCATGATTCAGGACGACGGCGCGCTCAGCCAAGCCTTTGGCGCGCGCGGTCTGTACATAGTTGGCGTTGAGGACATCAAGCATGGCGCTGCGAATGAAACGCGTCTGAATGGACGCGCTGACGAAGCCGGCGGTGAAGGCGGGCAAAAAGATATGGTGGAACCAGTCGCTTACATTTTCCCAGATTGGCGTGTAGCCGCTGGGCGGGAACAGGTTCAGATGCAACGAGAGAAAGATGATGAGAAGGATGCCCATCCAGAATGAAGGCACGGAGACGCCGATTTGGCTGAACAAAGTCGCGACCACATCGATAGCGCTGCCCGGCTTGAGCGCCGATATCATGCCAACCGGGAAGGCTATGGCGAGGCCGAAGAGCAGCGAAACCATAGCCAGTTCGAAAGACGGCCCCATGCGGCTGATCAATTGTGGCGCCACATCTTGCCCGTTGAGCAGGCTTTGGCCGAAGTCGCCGCGTATTGCGTTGCCAAGCCAGGAGATGTACTGCTCGATGAAGGGGCGGTTGAGCCCCAAACGCTCGCGCAAGCCCTGGACCGATTCATCGCTGGCGTAGGGGCCGAGAACGACGCGCGCCGGATCCCCCGGGACTATCTGCATGATCATAAAGACCACGAAGGTCACACCGAGGATGACGATCACAGCCAGGAGCAGGCGCTGCGCAATGTACTGGTAATTCAAGCTCTACCTGCCCTCAACGCTATTTTCACAGCATTGCAGAGAAAAATGCGGGCGCGAGCGGCCGCTCGCGCCCATAGCAAGATTAACCTTCGAGATAGGTGTTCATGTAGAGATTGGCGTTGTCCGAACGCAGGACATAACCCTGAACGCGCGGGCTCATAGCGCGTACGAAGGCCGGGTTGTAGAAGTAGACGTAGGGAACGGCATCCACAAGAATGCGGTTTGCTTCTGCATAGATAGCGTAGCGTTCGTCGAAATCGGAAACCGTGCGTCCTTTTTCCACCAGGGCGTCAAAGTCCGGATTGCTGTAGCCGGTGAAGTTGAAAACTTCGTCCGTGCGATGCTGCAGATAGAAGTAGTGCTCGACATCAACCAAGCCATTCCAACTGCAGATGTAGCCGTCATAGCGGAAATTGCCCTCGAGCTCGAGCCATTCGGCCCATTCCGGCGCGTTGATCGTCGTCGTTATCCCGACTGCGCCCAATTGCGCCTGCAGCACCTGCGCCTGCCGTACCGTGTCTTGATAGGTCGATGTCGGCATTAACTCCATCTCGAATCCGTCCGCATAGCCGGCTTCGGCCAGCAAGGCGCGCGCTTTGTCCAGATCCTGCGAGTAAGGCGCGTATTCAAAGTGCCAGGGGCTGCCGGTATCGATCGGGCCGCCGTAAAGGGGCGTGCACAAACCGAAATCGCCGGCCGCGCACAAGTCGTCGCGATTGATGGCATAAGCGATCGCCTGGCGCACGCGCACATCATTGAGCGGCTCGCGCATCAGGTTCAAGCCGATGTATTTGTAAGCCAGAGCCGGCGAAACCAGGACGACGACTTCCGAGTTGTCTTGCAGCGCTTGTACGGCTTGCGGCGCGACGCTCGTCACAAAGTCGACCTCGCCGCCCAGCAGCGCCGCCTCGCGCGCCGCATCTTCCTGAATGACGGTGATCTCCACAGCGTCGAGCAGCGGCATGCCTTCCATCCAGTAATTCTCGTTCTTGGCCAGCGTCATGCTGATTGTGCCATCGAGATCTTCGATGATGAACGGACCGGTGCCGATCGGCACGACGATTACGCCATTCTCGTCCACGCTGTCGGGATGCACGACAGCGGTCGCGCGGCTCGCCAGCAAGACCGGCAGGATGGCGTTGGGCTGAGGCGTCGTCACGCTCACGCTGTATGTGTCCATCGCCTCCCAAACCGCGTCCGGTCCGCCGACCGAAGCGACGCGTCCGGAACCGGTATCCGGATTGATGATCCGGTTCATCGAAAAGACGACATGTTCCGACGTCATTTCCACGCCGTTGGAGAAGTGCACGCCTTCCCGCAGGTTGAAGGTCCAGGTCAAGCCATCTTCCGATTGTGACCAATCTGTCGCAAGCAGCGGCGTCAACTCGATGTTGTCGTCATTCGTAGTCAAGGATTCGACCACATTCGCCAGCACGTAGAAACTGGAAACGGTGCTGGCAACGTGCGGATCCAAACCGGTCCATTCGGCGTCATGCGCGGAACGCAGCACGCTTTCCGACATTTGCGCCGATGTCAACATGCTGACGCCGAGAACAGAGGCGACCAGCAATAAGATAAGCAATGCGATTCTGTTTCTGTTCATCTGAATTTAAGCCCTCCCAAGACTTGGCAATCTGTCAAGACAGAAATCAATACGATAACGATAGAATTGGTCAGATTGGCCTCCCTTCCATATGCGTCATCGGCCCTGGCAAACGCGCCCGGCGCCTGAATCAAGCAGCGACAATTCCAAAACAGACGGCGCGGACTGCGCACACTCAATGACTTGCCAATATACAAATTCGCCCCTGGCTTGTCAAATGCCTTGGCCACCCTCCAGGGCAATCGCATCAAATTTAAATTGCGCCGATAAATGACATTTTCCCCTCAAATTATGTAATCTGTAGGGGCGTTTCGCCGAAACGCCCGCAATTTGCAGGCCATTTTCAACGGGCGTCTCACGAGACGCCCCTACATTTTCGCAATTTTCGTAGCGAACCGCTCATTATGATTTTGATGCGATTGCCCTGGGCCGCCCTCGCGAAACCTACTTGCTTGACATTAGCATACGCAGTCGTTACTCTTTTGGAATAAGGACGGAAAAAAGTGTCGCATCTGGCATTCGTTTGCTTTCCGTCCTGGAGCGTGGAGCGCGCAAAACCTGCTCCGCGCCATTGTCTACTTGGACTTCCGGACGAGGCGCCGTTTTCAGGCCGTATTGCATATTAGGCAAAGAATTTCCATGGCAGCGCGCCGCGCCCGCAAGTAGCGGCAGGAACGTTTATCAAATCATCTGGAGGACAACGAAATGAAACGCAGAAGAATGTTCATGAATTGCGTCGCGCTTCTGGCGATATTTGCCCTTCTGCCGATTGGCATGGCGCAGGCGGACGGCCATTGCGAATTCGCCGATTACACTATCACGTTGGGTAATTTGGCGCCGCTGTCCGCGCCCGGCGCGGTCGCCGGCGGCATAGCGATGGATTGGGCGGCCAAGCAGGCGGCGGCCGATATCAACGCTGATTGCGGCATCCAAATTGATGGTGTAAATCATCAAGTTGCGGTGGTCACGGGCGATTCCGAAGGTAGCCCGGAACGTGGCCAGGCGGTTGCCGAACGCCTGATTCTGGAAGACGAAGTGGACGCGATGCTCGGCGTCTACCATAGCGCCGTCGGTTTGGCGACCATGGGCATCATGGAAGCGAATCAGATTCCCACGGTATTCTCTGAACCTTGGAACGACAATGTCAGCGCCAACGGCATTCGTGAGTTTGATGGCGCGCCGCCTCGCTTCGAAGATGGCATCGACCATATCTTCCGGATTTCGCCCGCGAGCTCCATGGTCGGCAGCGTTGTCGTCGATTGGCTGCTCAGTTTGGGCGTGGACGATGTCGTATTGATCGTCGAAAACACCGATTACGGCCAGCCGGCCGCGGCGGACGAGAAAGCTCGATTTGAGGCCGCCGGCGCCACAGTGTCGCAAATTGATGTCGAATTGGGCACGGAGGACTTTGTCCCGATCCTTAGTCGTATCCAGGCCCGGGCCGAGGCGCCGGACGTCATCCGCATCATCGTGACGGGGGAGACTTCTTTCAATCTCACCCAGCAGATGTCCGAGCTGGGCGTGGCGCCGTCCGCCGATACGATTTGCGTGACCAATCAGTTTGCCTTCCAGTCGGAACAATACTGGGCGACGGTGCCGGATGGCAACTATTGCGCCTTCAATCGCGTAGGGATCATTCCCAGCCTATTCAGTGACGCGGCGGTCGCCTTGAACGCCAAGTACGAGATGGAATTCGGGGATATCGTGCCGAGTTTTGCCATGGCGACTTATGACGCGGTTTACATCATTGCGGACGCTATGGAGCGCGCCGGCAGCTATACTGATGCCGCCGCCATAGTCGGGGCCATCGAGGCGACCGATCTTGACTTGTCGCAGGGTCGCTACTACTTCCGCTTTGGCGGCCACAATCCGGATTTGCCGGAAGGCACGCCGGAATTCATGTGGCACCAGTGGCCCGATCCGATTGTGACCGTCATGCAATACTTTGAGCCCGGTCAAAGCGGATTGGATGCGGCTGTGATATATCCGGAGGTGTATCAGACGCATGGCACTTCCTATATCGTGCCCGGGACATCTCCCTAAGGACTGAGCGTGAATTGAGGGCGGCTGCCTAAGCCGCCCTCTTTTTCGTTACCAGCAATGTCAAAGCGGCGCGCTCCCACGGGACCAATACAGCAGGGCACTGCCTATGGTTATTGAAGACACCCTCTTTATTCTCTGGCTCATGGTGGCCGGACCGCTCTGGGCGACCGTCGGCTTGTTCGTGATGCCCGGAGTGAACCAGGACCAGCCCAAGGAAGATCAGATTTCCAAGACGACTCTGCAAATTGCCGGCGTCATTGGCGGTTTTGCTTTGGGACCAATTGGCGTAGCGCTGCTTTATTTTGAACCGGCTATGATTCGGCGCACCACCATGATGGTCGGCGTCATTGTCACGGTCTTTGCGACATCCCAGGTTTTAGTGCGCGTTGTCGATCCCAATCTGCCGTCAGCGCTGTGGCTGATTCTGGCCGGACCGCTCTGGGCGGCGATCGCGGCTTATATCCTGCCAAGGCACTACCGCGAACTTGAAGCGGACGACCAAAATGTGCTGACGGCGGCCGCTCTGGGCGGCTTCGCCATCGGTCCGCTCATCATCGGACTGATGTGGAAAAGCACGCCGAAGATCAACCGCGACTGGATGATTACACTTGGATCGCTGGGCGCCTGGCAGATTTATACGCTTTTCGCCATCCAAAACCCGGACAATCCCTGTGTACTAGCCCCGTTTTCATTGACCTATCTGACGCAGCAGACGGCAAATGGCGTTGTCATCGGCAGCATCTATTCATTAATGGCGGTCGGCTTGACGCTGATCTATTCCGTACAGGGAATCGTAAGTTTCGCCCACGGCCAGTTGTATATGGTCGGCGGTTATTTTTCATTCTACTTTTTGCTGCATGGCGGCAATGTCCTCAGTGACTTGACCGGCACGGAGGTCAGCATCAACCCCATCTGGGGAATCCCGGTGGCGGCGGTTATTGTTTTTGTGATGGGCGCCCTCTTCGAACGGACCTTTCTCAAGCCAATGCACGAAGGGCTGATCGAACGCGCCGCCGAGTACGCCATTCTGATCACATTCGGTTTTGGCTTCGTCATTGAATACACAACTTTGGCGGTCGCCGGGCCCTTCCCCCAGCGGACCGATCGCTTTATCGAGATACGCCGCTTCACGCTGCAGCGGACGACGATCACTGAAGACTTCGCTTTTGGGCCAATCAACATCATAGGAGACCGCGCCTTTGCGATGGTTGTAGGCATCGTGCTGATATTTGCGCTGCTGTATTTCTTGCAGCGCACCTGGACCGGCCGCGCCTTGCGCGCAACCAGCCAGGACCGGCAAGCGGCCGCGGTCACCGGCATCAACCCCACCAACATGAACACGTTGTCATTCGCGCTCGGTTCAATGCTGGCGGCAATGTCCGGCGCCGCTTTGATCCCGATTTTCGCCTGGGTGCCCTGGGTAGGCGCGGAGATGGTCGGTCGTTCTTACGTGATTGTTGTTCTGGGCGGACTGGGTTCCGTGCCCGGCGCGCTGTTTGGCGGCATCATCGTGGGCATTGTGGAGGCCCTTGGCGCCGGCTGCCACCCCGATCCCAGCCGTGGCGCCGCATATAAGGAAGCCTTCGCCCTGGTTATTTTTGCCTTGGTCCTGCTCCTGAAACCAACCGGCCTCTTCGGAAGGGAGCACAATTAAGCATGGCTGTCTTCAACCGCTTCGAAACGGCGATTGACGCCGGCATCGGCCGCCGAAGGCTTGGCTACCTGTTGCTGGGTTTGGTCCTGCTCTTCTTTCTTTGGTTTCCCAACGACGCCTCACAATCCAATTACGCCAAGACCGTTTTCATCAGCGGCTTCTTTTACGCCATCATGGCTTCGAGTTGGGCGCTGCTCGCGGGCATCGCCGGGCAATTCTCATTTGGACATATGGCATTCATGGGAATCGGCGCCTACGTGGCCGGTTTGATCGCCCGCGACGGTTTCATCATTGCCGGGCTCGGCATACAGATCACGCCGGAATCGATATCGGCGATCGGCGCCATCATCGTCGGGACGGTTGTGGCCGGCCTGGTGGGTTTGGTCATCGGATGGCTGCTGCTGCGTCTGCGGGCGGCCTATCTGGCTCTGTTCACGATCGCCTTTGCCGAGCTTTTCCGAATCGCCATGTTGACCGAGTACGACTATACCGGTGGTTCCAACGGCCTGTCCTTACGGCCTCTGATCGAAGTGGCCGAGGTCGATACCGCGCGGCAAATCGAATACTATTTGATGTTTGCGCTTTTGATCGTCTGCCTTTTGTTGATGTATCGCGTGGTGAATTCCCCTATAGGCATGTTCCTGCGGGCGATGCGCGAAGATGAAGACGCCGCTTCGGCGCTTGGCGTCAATGTCGTCCGTTATAAGATCCTCGTCTTCGTATTCACCAGCATGATTGTCGGTTTGGCCGGGGCCATCTTTTACAGCGATGTCGGTTCGGAGCGCATCATCCCCGAACAGCTTGAAGTCCTGCAAATGTCGCTGATTATCGCTTATGCCGTCATTGGCGGCATGGAGAGCTTGATCGGCGCGGCCGCCGGCGCCTTCATCTCGCGTTACATGCTGGAAGCCATGCGCGAAGTTGTGATCACCCTGCCCTTTGGTTTGACCATGGCCGATGGCTCCGACGCCTTCACCTGGGAGACGGGCGCCTGGCGCTTCGCCTTGTTCGGCCTGGTCATGGTCTTCACCTTGCGTTACATGCGAAACGGACTGCTCTACCCCATCATCAACTGGTTTAGCGGTCGCGACCTGGTTATGAAAAAGACGGTTTCCAAGCGACACGATTGGGACGACGACCCGGCGCAGCTGGAGGGCCGGGATGAGTAGCGCAATCCATCTGGAACTGAATAATGTTTCCAAGCGCTTCGGCGGCAACCAGGCGGTTGACCATGTTTCCTTTAGCGTCACAAAGCCGGAACTCATCGGTTTGATCGGCCCGAACGGCGCCGGGAAAACAACTCTGACCAATCTGATGAGCGGCATGCTCAAGCCGAGCAGCGGCACAATCTACCTCAACGGCCGGCGCATCGACGGCCTTGCGCCTTATGATGTCACCCGCGCCGGCCTGGGCAGAACTTTCCAGATTACACGCGCGCTGAGCCGCATGACGGTCATGGAAAATATGATGGTGCCCGGCCTGGCGCTGCATCCGGGCATGCAGCAAGCAGAATTGGAGGAACGCGCGCATGAGATTCTCGACCTGCTGACCATCGACCATCTCACCTACGAATACAGCCGGGCATTGAGCGGCGGCCAGCGCAAACTGCTTGAGTTGGGCCGGCTGCTGATGCTGGATCCGGCCGTCGTGATTCTGGATGAGCCTTTCGCCGGTGTGCATCCGCGCCTGCAAGAGACGATCTACGGGTACATCCATCGCGTGCATGATGACGGCACAGCCATCATCTTGATCAGCCACGACATGGGCGCCGTCTTCGAATTGAGCGAACGGCTGATCGTGCTGAATTACGGCGCGCTCATTGCCGATGGCGCGCCTCAGCAAGTCAAGAATGATCCGGCTGTGATTGACGCCTATCTCGGCCACGATGAGGATGACTAGCTTATGCTTGAGATTAGGGACCTCTACGTCGGCTATTATGAAGATTTGCACATTCTGCGCGGGCTCAGCCTTAAGGCGGAGACGGGCAAGCTAACCACGATTCTGGGCGCGAACGGCGTCGGCAAATCGACACTCCTGAAAGCGGCCTACGGTTTCCTCAAGCCCCACAGCGGCCAAGTTCTGCTCAATGGCGATGACGTCACGGGAACGCCCACACACGAATTGATCGATCTCGGCATCAGCTACATTCCGCAGCAGCCCGGCGTCTTCAAGCACATGACTGTGCGCGAAAACCTGATGATGGGCGCATGGACATTCAAGAATGACAAAGCGCGCATGGAAGAGAAGATTGAAGAGAACTTCGAGCGCTTCCCAATCTTGCGTGAAAAACAATTCGATCACGCCGGCAGCCTGTCCGGCGGTCAGCAGCGCATGGTCGAGATTGGTCGCACCTTGATGACCGACCCCGAGGTGATCCTCGTCGACGAGCCGACCGCCGGCCTGGCGAAACTGCTGAGCGAAGAAGTCTATCGCATGCTGGTCGCCTTGCGCGATGAAGAAGGCTTGACCATTCTGCTGGTCGATCAAGAGATTCGCGAAGCGTTGAAGATCGCGGATTATGTTTATGTCCTCGAATTGGGACGCAATAAGTTTGAAGGTCCGCCGGCCGACTTCGACGACTTGGAGAAAGCCTTCTGGACTTAAGCCAGCGCGCGCCGGCTAGCCCTTCAGCCCCGTCATCACCACACCCTGAATAAAGTAACGCTGCGCAAAGAAGAAGAGCACGATCACCGGCAGGGTCACGGCTGTGGAGGCCGCCAGTTGCAAATCCCAGCTGATGTCCGTCTGGCTGCGGAATGAGGCCAAGCCGACGGCGATCGTGAAGTTGTCGGGCGAGCGCAGGTAGGTGATCGGGCCGATCAAGTCGTTCCAGGCGAAGAGGAAGGTGAAGATGCCGATGGTGATCAGCGCCGGCTTGGACAAGGGTAGCATGACGCGCCAATAAACGCCGAATTCACTGCAGCCGTCAATGCGCGCGGCATCGGCGATTTCCTCGGGAATCGTCCGGAAGAATTGGCGCATGAGGAAGATGTTGAAGGCGCCTCCCCCAAAGAACGGCGGCACAACCAGGGGCAAGAAGGTATCCACCCATCCCAGCCGGGAGAATACGATGAAACTCGGTACCAGCAGCACCGCATAAGGCAAGAAGAGTGTCGCCATGACGATGCCGAACCAGAAATCGCGCCCAGGGAAGCGCATGCGCGCGAAGCCATAGGCGCAAAATGACGATGTGAAGACCACGGCGACAACATTCAATCCGGCGACAAGAACCGTGTTCCGGAAGTAAATGCCGAAAGGCTTGTAGGTCAGGGCGTAGACATAATTCTCGGGCACGAAGGGATCGGGAATCAACTGCGGCGGATACTGGAAGATGTTGATCTGGGTTTTCAGCGAACTGGAAAGCAGCCAGATGAAGGGCGTGACCATGACGACGGCGAAGAACACCAGCAGGAATACCGTCAGCCAATGGAAGAAGATATCCCCATAGGACTTCGGACTGCGCCTGGATTCGACGAAATCGGCCGACTTCTCGCTAAAGCCCACGACGCGCTCTCCTAATCATCCGGATTCTCATAATAGACGCGCGAGCCGATATAACGGAAAACGATAAACGAAAGCACCATCAGGATGAGGAAGAGCAGCCAGGAAAGCACGGATGCATAACCCATCTTCTGGCTGCTGAAGGCGGTGCGCCAGATGTGCAGCACAAGGAAAAGGGTCGCCCTCTGCGGGCCGCCATTGGTGATCAACAAGGCGCTGACAAAAACCTGAAATGAATTGATGAAGCCGATGACGAGGTTGAAGAAAATAATCGGCGACATCATGGGCAGCGTCACATAAAGCAGGCGCTGCCAGCGACCCGCCCCATCGATTTCCGCCGCCTCATAGAAAATCTGCGGGATGCCTTGCAAACCGGCCAGGAAGATGATCATCGAGCCGCCGACGCCCCAGACGGTCAAGATGACAAATGCCAGCATCACCCAACTGGGATCTTGCAGCCAGCCGATCTTGGGCCCGCCAAAGAAGCGAATGACAAAATTGATCAAGCCGAATTCCGTATTGAATAGCCAGGCCCAAAGAATCGCGTTGGCCACCGCGGGCACGATGCTGGGCAGAAAATATATCGTGCGGAATACGGCGATGAAGCGGAACTTGGCGTTAATCAGATTGGCGAGGAAAAACGCGAAAACCAGACTCAGCGGCACTGAAATCGCGGAGAAGACAATCGTGACCTTGAGGCTCTGCGCCAGAATCGGGTCGCCCACCATCTTGCTGAAGTGGGCCATGCCGACGAATTTTGGCGCCGCCAGGAAATTCCATTTGTGGAATGTGAGATAACCCGCGACCGCCGCCGGCCCCAGCCACCAGAACAAGAAGCCCAGGATGAATGGCGCGATGAAGACATAACCCATCAGCGTGCGGCGCTGCCGCAGGGTCAATCGGTTGTATTGCCGAATGAGCCAGAAGCCTTGCTCGGCCGCTTTAGGCTCGGTCGCCAAGCTCATATCAAGTTAATCATTTCCCTGCGCTATTGGCGTGTAGAGCGGGAGAACGTTACAAGTCTCCCGCTCACGAGTTTTCACTTTGCTTTGCGCGGTTCCCGCGTCCCAGTCTTCGGCAGCTACATATCTTCCTTTGCCGCCGTCAAGACTTCGTTCGCCGCGCGCACCGCATCGGGCATGATGTCTTCAGCCCGTTCGCCGTTCGCCAGACCTTCGAAGGCCGGGTTGATATAGTCATTGGCCGCTTCAATATACCCGGGCGGGATCGCCACGGCGACGCCGTGCTTCGGCAGATAATCGGTCGCGAACTGCGAGTAATTCGGCGGATGGATGCCTTCGCGGATCCAACCCTTCAAGCCCTCTTCCGTCAGCATGGCTTGCTGATTGGGAATCCAGAGACCGATCTTGCAGAAATGCTCTTGATAGAAGGGAGTCGCCAGGAAGCGCACCCAGCGCCAGGCCTCTTCCGGATGCTCGGTACCCGCGAGCACGGAGTGGAAATGCGCCTGCATGATGCTGGCCGGCTTCTGCATCTTGGGCAGCGCGCCCGTGCCCATCGCCACACTCATCAGCGACGGATTCATCCAGGAAAGCGCCCAGGAGCCGTCCACCGCCATCGCCAGGCGACCGCTGTCGACCATCTGCGTGTTGTTCATGCCCAGGCTGGCCAAGGCAGCGCCCCGCGGCGCGACGTGGTGTTCGTGCACCAAGTCCGTGATGCGCTGCAAGCCCTCCATCGCTTCCGGACTGTCGAGACCGATCAAACCGTCTTCGGTGAGAAATTCGCCGCCATTGGCATGAGCCGCCAAACCAAGCGGCATCCACCAGAAGGGCCAATCGACGCCCCACTGCACGATATCATCGCTGTCGAAACCGGCATCGCCGGGATGACGGCCGGCGCTGTCTTTGGTGAAGGCGCGGCAGACTTCAAGGAATTCGTCCCACTCCCAGATTTCGTCGTCTTGGAAACCGGGCGGGGTAATGCCTTCCGCCTCAAACATTTCAGCATTGTAGTAGAAATGATGGGCGACCCAGGTTGAGCCGATGCCGTACCAGCGTCCATTGACCTCACAGCGATTGGCTTCCTGCGGCTCGAGGAAGTAGCCGGGTTGGCCCAGAAGCGGATCATTCTTGACCAAATCGGTGATGTCCATCAAGGCGCCGCCGACGGCCAGAGTCTCGTAATTGTCCGACAAGATAAAGCCGGTATCGGGCGCGGTGCCGGCGGCGATGCTCGACAGCAAGACACGTCCGTAATCACCGGCGCTCGGCGTGTGCAGCCATTCGACATCAATGTCTTCGTTTTCCGCCTCGAAGACTTCAATCGCTGCCTTAACGCCTTCGTCTTCAGCGACGCCGCCCCAGCCGCCGAAGGTGATGTTGGTGACATCTTGCGCCAGCGCCGGCGGCAGATAGCCAAGCTGCGCCAGCATAGCCGCTGCGGTCGCCGACCCGCCGGTCAACTTCAAGAACTCCCTGCGCGAGATACTCATGATTATGCTCCTTTTAGGACTTGTGAAAACAAATGGACTTTCATCCGGGTTGCGACACCCGAGCTACACCAAACTAGCTTGAACGAATCCAGACGCGCATCTCGCCGCGATCACGATTCGCCCACAAATAATATGGAACCGCCTTGAATGCGAATTCCGACGCTTTGTAAGACGCGCGACTGTGATGACGGTAGAGCGCCGAACTTTCTTCGGCCGGTTCGATGCGCCGCGCTTCGCCCGTGATAACGGATACCCCGCCGAACAAGTCCGCGTCGAAAGCCGCGTGCAGCGCCGCAGCATCCGAAATACAGACATTGGCCAGGCGCGGGCCATTATCGACCTCTTCCAGACAATAGAGGACGGGCCCGCGCTGCAAGGCGATCTGCCCGGCGGTCTGCCGGATGCTCGGATGCGGCATCACGCGCTCAACCGGCATGGCCAGCGTCAACTCCACCTTGTCGCCGTCGGTCCACTCACGCGACAGGATCAGGTAGCCCCGCTCAGTCGCTGCCATCTGCGCCTCGCCATTGACCGACAGCTGATGATCGTAACACCAGTCGGGAATGCGCAGCGCCAGTTCGAAATTCGTGTTCTGCGCCATGTTCGTGGTAATCCGCACCGAACCGTCCCAAGGGTATTGCGTCTCTTGCACGAGTCGCGCTTCCGAACCGCCGATGTTCAAATCCACGGAATTGTCCTGGTACATCTGCACGTAGATGCGATCGCCGGCCTGCGAATAAGCGTACTCGCCGATGCTGGCGATCAAGCGCGAGATATTCGGCGGGCAGCAGGGGCAATGAAACCAGGGCGTTCGGCGATGATGCCCACCATCCATGTCTTCGTGCCAGCGGCCTTGCGGATTTATTCCAGGATAGGCCGCCAGCGGATTGGCGTAAAAGAAATGGTCGCCGGAATGGGAAAGCCCGCTCAGTGACGAGTTGTATATGGCGCGTTCCATGACATCGATGTAGCGGCTGTCCGGATCGAGGTGGAACATGCGATGCGCCCAAAATGCCAGGGCGATGGCGGCGCAAGTCTCGCAGTAAGCGGTCTCGGTCGGCATATCATAGGCGAAGGTGAAACCTTCATTATGGTGCGACGGCCCCACACCGCCATGCACATACATTTGATGCCGCGTCAGGTCGTCCCAGAGTACGCGCGACAGCCGCAGCAAGTCTTCGTCGCCGGTCTCCAGCGCAACATCGGCGATGCCGGCGTAGAGGTAGCAGGCGCGCACCGAGTGGCCATTCGCCTCCGTGTGCTCGCGCAGGGGCAAATGCGCCTGACAATAACGATAGGTTTGCGCCCAGTAATTTTCCGGGCTCTCGCCGCGATCGAGCGACTCTTTATCATAATAATGCGGCGCTTGTCCGCGTTCGTCGACCAAGTATGACGCCAGATCGAGAAAGCGCTTCTCGCCAGTCTCGCGGTACATCTTGACAAGCGCCAGCTCGATCTCCGGGTGACCGGGGTAACCGCGCCGTTTGCCTTCTTCAGTTCCGAAAGTAGCAGCGATATGGTCGGAAAATCGCGCGAGCACATCAAGCAGCTTGCGTTTTCCAGTCGCTTGATGGTAGGCCACGGCCGCTTCCATCAGATGCCCGGCATTGTACATCTCGTGATTGTCGCGAAGATTTGCCCATTGCCCTTCCGGGAAGTGCACTGGGAAATAGGTATTGAGATAGCCGTCATCGAATTGAGCGCCTTCGATGGCGTCAATAAGAGCATCGGCGGTCGCTTCAAGCTCCGCGTCGGGATGAGTGGCCAGGCTGTAGGCGGCAGACTCCAGCCATTTGCCCGAATCCGAGTCCCAAAAAACGCGCACACCGATGCGCTCATGCGATGGCGGCGGATTTGCCGGGCCCGCCATCGCCCAGGAAGCAATGCGTCCAGTTTCTTCCAGCTTCTGATAAATCGCTGGAATCGTCACATCGCGGTTCACCGCTTGACGCTCGCCCCAGAAACCGGCGTCGATAGAAACTTGCCGCAGAGAAACCGGCGCGAGACGATTACCATTACTTGTCGTCACTTGAAATCTCCCAAGATAATCAGCCGCATGTCGATTGCCAAATATTGGCTTGCAACTGCCCCGACGCTTGTTTAGATTGGTCGCCCAGACACGGCTTTTGTCATCAGATATGAGCAACGTGAAAATTATATTGTACAGGCAATTCCAACGCAAGAATCCAGAATGATGTTGCATACGGAGAAAGGGCAGCGCAATGCTCATACACAAGCGTTCCGTCGCGCACAAAGTTTTCGATATCTGGCGCAGCCCCGGGCGTTTCACCAAGAATCCGGATATCGTGCAAATGCCGGGCGGACGCCTACTGCTGGTTTATAGCGATGTTGACGCGCACTGGTCCCAGCAGAACCAGGTCTTGACCCTGCTGGCGAGCGATGACGGTGGCGCCAGTTGGCGCGAGTTCGGCGAAGTTGATCAGGCCGATTTGACGCGGGGAGAAGAACGACTGGTGACGCCGCGCTTGAGCTTGCTCAATGACGGCAGGTTGGTGGTCATCGTCGACCACGATGATGATGGACATTTCCACGAGGATCAGCCGCCCGGCAACTGGCTTTATTGGAGCGCGGATCAGGGTAAAACCTGGTCTCCCGCTTACAAAGACGCGGGCATAGGAGGCTTCGAACCCGATCGCATAATCGATCTGCCGGACGGGTCGCTGGGCGTGAGCTCGCATCTCATGCGCGGCAAGACCCAGGAATTCGCCCAGGTTCTATGGACATCGACGGATGGGGGCCGAAGCTGGCGCGAGCGCAGCACGATCGCGCATGACGGCTATCACCGCTTCTGTGAAGGCGCGCTTGTCATCCTAGACCGCGGGCGGCGCCTGGCCTGTGTCATGCGCGAAAATCACTCGGGCGGGATTCCCAGCTTCGTCGCCTTCTCGGAAGACTGTGGGTATACCTGGTCGGACCCGCAGATGCTGCCCTTCGCCTTGCACCGGCCCTACGCCAAGCAGCTCGCCGACGGCCGCGTCCTCGTCACCGGGCGGCATGTAAATGGCGGGCTGGGGACCTATGCCTGGGCGGGCGACCTGGAAAAGGAATCCGGCCATTATGCCGTGGGCGGACCGCGCCGCAAGTACGCCGCTGAATTGAAAGATGGCGCGCTTGTCATTCACAACCGGCCGGAACATGAATGCCGCTATACTTTGCTGCCGCCGGAATCACCTTTCAGCGATGTTGATTTCGAGGCGGATCTGCAAGTTGAAGCCTCGGCCGGGGATGCGCCCGTGGCTTTTATGTCGATTTCCCGCTTGGGGCAGTTTCTGATCATCGCGCCAGGATACATCAGCATCAGACGCGGACGGCACGAAGCGCGGCGGGCGGTTGATATGACCGCCTT
This sequence comes from Anaerolineae bacterium, assembly GCA_022826865.1. Classification (GTDB taxonomy): domain Bacteria; phylum Chloroflexota; class Anaerolineae; order Aggregatilineales; family Phototrophicaceae; genus UBA6055. The sequence goes on along the minus strand of JAJDUC010000037.1, from coordinate 26,551 downwards.
CCATACCGTCGGGCTGAAGCACCGTCGCGGCTGGCTGCGAGTTACACTGGACGGCGAAACCGTACTGCATGCCTGTATCTTTCGGGAAGAGACACCGGCGAATGACTTTCACGGGGGCGATCCGCTGCGCCGGACGCAATTCGGGCAGGTCAGCGCTAGCGGACGCAGCTATTGGCGGACAGTTTCTTATCGCCTGGGCAATCCGAAGCTTGATGACTTCAGCTGGTCCTGGTCAGCCGGCTCGGGCAAGTATCCCGATCAATATCAACGGGATAGGATGATTCAAATTCACGCGAACTATCCGGCCCAGTTGCCCTGGCCCGATCACGGCTATTCATCCTGGATTCAGCGCGTAGACGGGAGCATCTATCTTGTGGACTATACCAATGCTGGCGATGTCGCCGACACGGCCCACTTGGTCGGCGTCGAGCTTGAACCCTCTGACATCGCCTGAGGCAATGTATCCATTTTGGTTGAAATAGTCTGGTAGAGGCGATCCGGCGGATCGCCCGATGGATGAAACAGAATTGAAATTGGGCGACTCACCGGGGCGCGTGGACACAGCCCGTCAGTCGCCCCTACCAAATCATCGATATTTGAAGAAACTCAACCGCCTTTGATACAGTACCTCGCCTGAGGACTTTTTGGCTTTTGCGCTTTCAAATTCTATAATCTTCAGTTTAATGATCATGTGGCGTTCTGCGCCGATCGGGAACGATCGGCCCGCCGCGCCATAAACATGGGAAAGGAATACACACAATGCCACGGCGGCTAGCAGTAACTGGAATGCACGAGGCGAGCGTCCTGGAATATGAGGATGGCGCGCTTGGCGAGCAGGAAGTTCTGGTGCGAACCGAAATCGCCTCCGGCAAACACGGGACCACCTTCGCTATGTTTGATGGACGCAACTTTGAAGGCAAGCGCTATGATGGCGAACGCAGGCTATTCATAGACTCGGATGACGATGGTTGGGGGCAGCGCCCCAGCCTCGAAACACCCTGGGGGACAGGCACCAGCGGATATGGCCTGGTCGAAGCGGTGGGCGCGGGCGTAACGCGCTTCGCCGTCGGCGATACGGTGGTCGGGCTGATGGACATCCGCGAAACCAATGTTGTGCATGAAGACTGGCTCTGGGACCCGGGCGATCTCGAGCCTTTGATTGCGCTGTGCATGGAGCCGGCGCAAGTGTCCATTCACTGCGTTCGCGATTCGAGAATTCGTTATGGCGACCGCGTCGCTGTCATCGGGTTGGGCGCTCTGGGCTTGCTGGCAGTGAGTATCGCTAAAGCGGCTGGCGCGGAAACTCTGGTCGCCGTAGACTTCTTGCCACAGCGCCGGGCGATGGCCCGCGAATATGGGGCGGACCATACCCTCGACCCCAGCGACGGCGATGTCGCCTTAGCCATCCGCGACTTGACCGACAACAAGGGTGTCGATATCTGCATCGAGTTGACCGGCGTTTACCCGGGCTTGAGTACCGCCATCTCCAGCGTGCGTTTCAATGGGACAATTTGCTCCGCCGGCTTCTACCAAGGCGAAGCGCACCATCTTTTCCTGGGCAGAGAATGGCATATGAACAACCTCCAGATGATCGTGCCAAATGGCTGCGGGGGCTGGCACGAAACGCGGGATTATCCGCATTGGAACAACCGGCGCGTTGGCGAAACCATCTTGTCGATGATGCGGCAGGACCGACTGAAAGCGCATGGTCTTATCAACCGAGTTTATGAGGGCTTGGACGATGCGACGCAAGTCTTCCAGCACATCCTGGAAGATCCCAACGAGTTAATCAAATTCGCGGTCGATTTGCGCAGCTAATTGGCAGCCAACGATGCTGCCTAGATTTTGCGTGTCCGACGCTATGCGCACCATAAACATAAAACCCTTCACCGGCATGGTGAAGGGCGCATTCAGACTCTGCTCTCTTGTAGCCCCTACGGGACTCGAACCCGTGTCTCCACCTTGAAAGGGTGGCATCCTAGGCCGCTAGACGAAGGGGCCATCCAGCCCGCGCAGGAGGATACATCCAACCCGGAGCAAAGTCAAGATTTGTTTGCGTACAATCCACGAAAGTAAAATTGCAGAAGTTGTCTGATCATCTAGACAAAATGCGCCGTATGAAGATTTACTTCCTGACGGCACACCAATACAAGTCAATTGACTGCGTCTATTCTTACCAAATCATTCAGGTTATCTTCTACCATCCTGGGCTTGAGGTACATTGCACATATTCGTTCGACTTCACTAGAATGTACATTGTTTCGCTGGCACCAGTCGTTGCGCATTGATTGAGCGACGGTTTCAAGTATTTCTTTATCAACGACTGCTACCGATTCATCTTCATTACAAGCAATAGCTTCCAGCAAATTATCATTGCTCCATTCTTCGAGTTGATTTAGGGATACATTGAATACTAGCCATTCAAACTCGCCTTGGTGGCGGATCAAGAGATAAATAATTTCGTGCTCACCATCATATAGTTTTGCACTGTTGATATCGTCTCTGAGAGCATCTGCAAGATCCTGATTCTGGATCAAAGCGGTGATATGTTTGAGGAATGGTGAGCCACCCGAATAATCCTCTACCTCTGTGGCTTCTAACTCTCCCAAGTCTTCTAGCGTCACCCTGCTAAATCTTCCCAAAGAAGTGATCCGCTGGTGCTCATCTTCAGGCAATATCGGGATCTCTATTATTTCCTGCGCCTCGTTACTTCGTGCCGTTAAAGATGCAAGTTGCCTGGAGACACCACTAGCTTCATACGTAAGTATCGGATCATCTTCCTCAAAGACACCTACAAAAGCATAAATGTGAACTTGCCTCGGCTCTTTCCAAAAGCGCATGATACGGCCGGCTCGCTGAATGATTACATCCGGTGTCCATGCAAGATCGTAGTTTATTACTACATTGGCATCTTGCAAATTAATCCCTGTACTGTGCGCATTGGTAAGAATTAGGATATCAATAGCATCTAAAGGCGGTTCTACATTATTTGAAATTGGAGCAAATTTCTGAATCATCGTTTGCAGGGCATCATCTTCAAGCGTAGCGTAATTCATTTGGTCTAATTGCTGAATTGGTGTAGCAGTTGACATGTCAGGTAATTGTCTCTCTATGGCCGTCTTTAGGTAGGTTGCGGTCGGATGCCGCAGAGTAAATACAATGATTTTTTCACTCTCATGTTTTGAAATTATTTGTATTAATGCCTGGAGTTTCGGATCGTCCTGATAACTCATTTCTTGCAATTCAGAGAAGACGGGCTCAATTGATTCCCTTCTTTTTTCCTGGCGGACTTTGAAGCTCACATCGTAGTTGTCTTCCATCACTTGAAACAGTGTTACTTGCAAAGCCAGCGGCGAACTCGACCATGCTTCAGACACTCTTTCTTCTATTGAACTTTCTGTGGTGATGAATCCACCGTCGCGTGTCGGAATAGACGTTTTAACATGCTTGAAATAATCTTTGCCGATGAGATTTTTCATCTCCATTTCAAATGGAAGTGGTACATTTACCTTGAGCAAATTAAGGTGCGGAATCCACATTTCTCCGTCAGGCCGCTCCAAATAATCACCTTCAGCCGCCTGTATGCCGAAGTTTCTCGCCACCCATGATGTACTGATAAGTGTCGCAACTTCCAAACGACGGAATGACTCAAGAAAATTATGCCTTGGAATCGCCCAGGCATTGGGATGTCTTATCATTTGCATCCCGGAGAGCACAAATTGCCCAGATGTAGTTTGCATCCGCTCAGGACCACAATGGGGCAATAGCTTCAATTGATTGTTGATATCCTCGAACCCTTTCGCATAGGGTGTTGCGGTCAACAGAAGTACGTAGCAGCCACTTTCGTTCACGCGCTCAATTACACGTGAAAAGCTAAGTTTTTGCTTGCCGCCGGACTTGTTTTCATTCCGAAAATAATGGCTTTCGTCAATGACAATAATGTATTGGTCATCTAGTTTATCGAGATAACGTTGTAGTCTTTTCGCTTCCTTGCCTAAACTACGCTTCTGCCCCAGAATTTCGCGACTAAAAGTTTGGTGATTAATACCCGCATTATCCAAATCCTCCTCCCAATTCAAATGGGTAAGTTTGGGAGCAAAAACCAATACAGAATCGATAATTCGTTCTCGATGTAACTTGTAACATACATCAGTGGCCATTACTGTTTTGCCCATTCCTGTTGAAGCAACGAGCATAGCACCCTTATAGGTCTTTAATTGCCGTATAATCCGTTTGATGATTACCCGCTGGTAATCAGCCGGAAGCTTATACCCTTTGCGTGGCGGTTCAGGTTCTTCACGAGGAACAAGAGCCTGAATTGACTTCAAGTACACATGAAATGGGTCAGCAAGTTCTAGCCAAGCACGAAGTCGCTGCAATAGTTCCAGGGTCAAATCTTTTGTGTCAGGCGCATCCCATTTCTCCATGAAAAATCTAACCCATGTTTGAACACGTTCAGGTTCGGTAAGTGCGCCATTTGACTCATGATTATCAATTAAACCCTTGTTTGTGAGATTTAGGGAGCCTAACCAAACCATCTCATCATCAATAATATACACTTTGCTGTGATCATTTTTGCGAACACGGGCGTCTGCATAAGGTTCATCATCATTTTCTCGAAAATATATCTCCTGTTTGCTAAGTTTGGCTACCAGTAGAGAGACCGCTTCGCGTCTATTCGCGCGTCCCCATCGCATTAAATCAACGCGAATATCCTCAAGTAATTTGCCAACCAGATTAGCACTTTGTGTATCATCATAGCCTACCAATATGAATGTTTTAGTTCCAATCAGAGCAGATTGAATCAAATCAAATCCACTGACAGTAAAAAAGCCAGAAGAAATCTTTACCGATACTTTAGCCCGTTGAAAATGCGGCAATAACGCATCAAGTGAGCGCCTATCCCAATGATCAAGTACATGCTTATCCATTATTGGAAGCAGCCCTGCAGAGTCATACTCTACAATTGGTCCTCGATATAGCGCTGGAACCGCTCGCGATCGCCCGGGCGAAGCAAGCCGAACTGCGCGCGGTATGCCAAGAGTTGCTCAATTTTGTCGGCCGGGATCGGCTTCAGTTCGCTGCTCAATTGCAGCGCCCGATGCAGGATTGTCGCATTGTGCTCCAGCGATTCCAGCATCAGATAGGCCTCCCAAAGCGTCTTCGCGGCGGTCAGCGAGCCATGATTGGACAGCATGATCGCGTCGTGCTCGGGAATCAGATCGGCTATGGCGTCGCGGTTTTCGCGGCTGGACGGTGTGGAATATGGCGCGGTCGGCGCCAAACCCAGGAGCACCAGCATTTCGGGAATGATGCATTGCTGAAAGTCAAAGCCGACCAAGGTTAGCGCGACCGCCGTCGGCGGATGAGCGTGCACTACGCCATTGATATCAGCGCGCTGAAGGTAGCATTCCAGATGCATGGCGATTTCCGATGTAGGGCGCAAATCGGCGTTTGCCGCGGTAGGCTCATCAACGCGCTCGCCTTGCATGTTGACGACGATGAGTTGGTCCGGCGACAGCAATCCGGTCGGCAGGCCACTCGGGCTCGCTAGAACACGGGCGGCGTCCAGGCGGGCGCTGATGTTGCCGGCTGTGCCGTCAATATAGCCGTGCCGGCGCATCAGGCGGCCGACGCGGCAGATCAACTCGCGCAGATTGCTTTCGTTATTGGTCATGGCTTGGTACCTGTGTGGATGGGCCGGAAGTAAACAAGGATGAAAGTTCAGCTTCGACCCTCGCCTTAGCCGGAGCTGCTCTGCTTTCGCGCGGCGGGCTGAATCTCATCGGCTGCTGCTTCGCTGTAGAGTTCGTCCCACAGCGCTTCCATCGTCTCTTGCTCGAATTCAACAAAATGACAGACATCGCAGACAAAGGCGCGGAGATTGGGAATGCTCAACAACTGTCCGTGGTAGACATCGGTAAATGTCGTCCTTTGCGGCAGACAGCGCCCAACGGTGCAGCGAGGACAGGCATAACCGCGTTTATTGTTTTCCACGGATTTACGGCCTAGCCCGGGATGAACCCGATTGCGTTGAGCGGGAAATATCGGAAGATTACCTGCCCGACGATCTTGCTAAGGGGCACCGCGTCAAAGCGCCGCGAATCCCGGCTATTGTTCCGGTTGTCACCCATGACGAAGTATTCATCCGCGCCGAGTTGCCATGAATTATCCATGCAGAGCAATACCCGGCAACTCTCCTTGATGTAAGGTTCCATCAGCGCCTGGCCGTCAATATACACCTGCTGATTGCGCAATTCCACCGTCTCGCCCGGCATGCCGACCACCCGCTTGATCAACATGACGCCGCGCTCCATTTCATGCTGGACCAAAGAGTTGAAGACGATGATATCGCCGCGCTGGGGTTCCGCCAGCAAATAGTGGACGCGGCTGACGACCAAGCGGTCTTGCCCGTAGAAGGTTGGCTCCATGCTATGACCATCCACCAGCGAGCGCGGTATCGCCAGGTCGAAGAAGACGGTAACGGCGATCACAAATACGACAGTGTTGATCAACTCGTATAGCAGGGATGCCGTCCGCAATTTCGGCCGCGGCAAGCTCACGGTGTGACTGCGAAACATGCCCCCTCCTTCAGCGACGTCGACAGACTTGGCCCGTGTCCGCCGAATCCGCTGCGCATTATAGGGTGGCGCGCCCGGCGCCGCAATACATATTGTCGCCGTCCCGCGCGGCGCAGGCGCTACGAGCCAACATAGAAGTCGGACTATTCCGGCCCGTCCCGTTTCATTTTACGGGCGCGGCGTTCATCGCGAGCGCGAAAACTCATGCGGATCGGCGTGCCCTCGAATTCGTATGCCTGTCGGAACTGATTCTCAAGATATCGCTTGTAGGTAAAATGGACCTGCTTCGGGTCATTGACGTGAAAGAGGATCACGGGCGGATCGGTACGAACCTGAGCCGCATACAAGAATTTCAGCCGCTTGGCGCCTTTGGCATGCGGTGGATGCTTCTCAACCGCCCGTCTCAGCAGCCGATTGATATCAGCGGTCGGCATGCGAAAGAAACGCGCTTCCCAAACGCGGTGCGCCACTTCGAGCACCTGGTGAATGCGCTGCCCTTCCAAAGCGCTGATGAATATGATGGGCGCGTAACTGACGAAATGCAGCCGGTCGCGAATGCGCGCCATAAACGTTTGCATGGATTGGGCGTCTTTTTCGACGGCGTCCCATTTGTTGACCACAATTACCAGGCTCTTGTATTCGTTGATGATGTATCCGGCGATGTGTTCGTCTTGTTCCGTCACGCCCAATTCAGCGTCAATCACCAGCAATACGACATCGGCCCGCGCGATGGCTTTCATCGCGCGAATGACGCTGTATTTCTCAACGCCCGCCTGAATCCGCCCGCGGCGCCGAATGCCGGCTGTATCAATCAGCGTGACCCTTTCGCCAAACCAGACGATATCGGTATCGATGGCGTCGCGCGTGGTGCCGGCTACCGGGCTTACTATCGCGCGATCATGCCCGATCAGTTTGTTTAGCAGGGTACTCTTTCCGGCATTCGGCCGTCCCACAATGGCGATTTTGAGATGGTCATCGTCGGCATCGTCCGCCAGATCCGCCGCCAGACTTCCCAAAGCATGCACCACCTCATCAAGAAGATCGCCGACGCCCAAGCCATGTATCGCGCTGATGCCGACAACGGCCTCGAGGCCAAGCCGGTAAAAGTCATAGGCTTCCTGTTCTTGTCGCTTGTCGTCGATCTTGTTGGCCGCCACCAACACAGGCCGGTCGGACCGGCGCAAGATCTCTGCGATGGCTTCATCCGCGGCGGTTACGCCAAACTGCGCATCAACGAGCTGCACGATGACATCGGCGTCCGCGATCGCGATCATGGCCTGGCTGATGATCTCTTCGACGAAGTCTGCGCTGCCTTCCGCCAGCGGCGATTCATCACGGGACCCGGCCGGCTGGTAGACTTCGATGCCACCAGTGTCGACGACCTGAAAAGCCACGCCGTTCCAAAATGACTCGCCGAGCAGGCGATCCCGAGTTGTGCCGGGAATCTCATGCGTGACGGCCTGCCGCTCGCCCACCAGACGGTTGAAGAGGGTGCTTTTGCCGACATTCGGACGTCCGACCAGGGCGACGACCGCTTTTCTGGTCATATTGAGGCGCTATCCCCAGGTTCATTTGCGTAGCGAGAGAATTGTAGTGCGCGCGCAGCCGAAGCGGTAGACAAAAGCTGCGCCGATCAGCCAGCGGCGGAATCGGCGGAAGCGTCAACTTCGGTCGTTTGCGCCTCCGTTTCGGCGACGGCGATCTCGACGTTGAGCTCGGACGGCGACAGCGAGACGTTGTCCTCGCTCAAGTCCGCGCCCGTAATATAGATTGTCGGCGCCGCATCGTAGACGCCTGGGACCAGTCCTTCCAAGTCGAGAATCACTTGAATGTCGGCCGCCGCGAGCGCGTCGACCTGCACGACCGGGCCGGTGATGATGGCGGAAACAGTCGTCGGCACGATCGAAATCGTGTAATCCGCGCCTAGCCCAATATGCTCAACGCTGATGTCATCAATTTGGCGCGAGTCGATAATCGGCACGATTTCAATTGAAACGGTGATGTTATTGTCGCCGCCCATAACAAAGAGTTCTTCGTTGGGCAGCCGCACCGGCAAGGTCGTAACAAACCCTTCCCGATGCCCTTCCAGACTGATCGGTTCCGTGAACAAGGTATCGGCGATTTGCTCCAATTGATCGGGCGCTCCGCTAATGAACAGGGACGACGGATCATAACTGAAATCGTAGAAGGTGTAGCCCTGCGGCTGGGTCCCGATGAGAATGTTCGGGCGCACGGCGATCTGCTTGATGTCGTCGCGCCGCTTGATCTTGACATTGACGGTTGCCGTGGCCGGTTCCAATTCCACCGCGTCAACGCGCTCGCCATCGGCGTCAACCGCGTAAAGGCGCAGGTCAAAGGCGATAGGATTGCGGCTCGTCGACAGGTCCAATTCTCCAAGCACAGCAACAACCTGGGAAACCCGGCTGGCGGCGCCGCTCACGATGACTTGGTCGATGTCTGGAATAGGCTCATCATGGCGGAAACCGATCGGCGGCGACGCCGACACTTCCACCAGAATCTTCTTTTCCTGCGATGCCGTTGATTCCAATTCGACCGTAACCTGCGATGGCTGCGTATGCGTGACCAGGCGACGGAAGCCATTGGTCTCCGGCCTGGCGACGCTGGCCACAAGCGGCACATTATGCGTGCCCGGCCCCAAGCGAGACAAGTCGGCGCGAACGACAATGTCTTCCGCGCGCCGCGACGAAACTGTCGTCTGCGAACCTTGGATGGTCACATTGGCGGATCGCGCGGCGGCGTCTGTCATCACCGCTGTTCGACTGGGCACAAACTGGATCGGTCGATTATAGAAGCGGCGTTGTTCGATCGGGTCGGCCGAAGTCACCGCTATGTACCAGACACCACTCGCCAGCAAGAGCGAAACCGCCAGCCAGAGCAAGTTACTGCCCATGTCGCTTTCCAGCCAGCGGCGAATCATGATTGTGCCTGCTGCCGGCGGCGCGTTTTCATGCGCAGCCAAAGCTCGTCGGCGGCCTCGCGCAGGCGGGCGCGCATAGATAGCGAAACATCGTCCGCGGGACCGTAATAGGCGCTGAGGATGAGCCGTAAGCGCTGCGCGTCCAGGTCGAGGATCATGCGCCCGGCATTGGTCACAGAGATCTTGCCGGTTTCTTCGGAGACAATCACGCAGAGGGCATCGCCGACTTCGCTGATGCCAACCGCCGCCCGGTGCCGCGTCCCCAAATTGGGATTGGGCAGATTGCGGCTGGCGGTGATCGGCAAGACGCTGGACGCGGACGCGATGCGCCCGGTGTTATCGACAATGACCGCGCCGTCGTGCAATTCGGTGCGGGGCCAGAATACCGTCGCCAGCAATTCAGCAGTGACCATGCTGTCCATCTGAATGCCGGTGCGTATGAAAGCTTGCAGACTGCTGTTGCGCTGCAGGACGATCAAGGCGCCATGTCTGCGCTCGGACAATTTATCGGCGGCGACGCATACTTCGTTTATCACGGAGACGCGAATCTCGTGCGGCGCCAGGCGCGTGCCGAATACTGAACCCCGCCCCAAGCGCTCCAACACGCGCCGAATTTCCGGCTGGAATATCACCGGCACCGCAATGACGAGCGCGGTCAAGCTGTTGGCCAAGAGCCAACTCAAGGCCTCGAGACGGAAAACCGCCGCGATGGAAATCAAGCCAATGACGAGCAGCGCGATGCCGCGCATCAAGGCGACCGCCTGTGTGCCGCGAAACATGAATGTAATGCTGTAAAAGAGCAATGTAACGATGCCGATATCGAAGATATCGGTCAACTCCAGGCTTTGCAAAATAAGTAGTATCTGTTCCACGGCGTCTCTTTCGACACGCGCCGCGCCGGCCGTCGCGGCCCGAGCGCGGATAGTTTAGCTATTTGTATTAACCGCTTGCTTCCATTGTAGCTACGACATTCTAACACTGTTTACACAGCCGCGCTGGCAATGGCGCGACGAATCAGACGCCGGCCTTGAAGCGCCAGATCCACGCTTTAGGTGTATATGTCGTCGACGCCTTGTAGAGGCTTGTCTGGCACTGGCAAAGTCGCTTTCGTTTCGGTCTACCCCCTCAATCCCCCGAAGGTCTGTGTCTACGAGATCCATGGCAATGGGGGGAAGCTCGTTTCAACGTTGCAGCGATACTTATTTCTGATGATTCAAGCATCGATTGCTGCCGTATACAAGCGAGTTCGCGCTACGTTAGCTCCCCTTCTCCGTTGCTACGGGTCACGTAGGTCGCGTAGAAACTGACCGCCTACACTGACCTTAGGGAAGGGGCTAATGTATCTATTTTGGTTGAAATAGTCTGGCAGGGGCGATCCGGCGGATCGCCCGATGGGTACGAACAGAATCGCAATTGGGCGACTCACCGGGGCGCGTGGACACAGCCCGTCAGTCGCCCCTACCAAATCGTCGGCATTTTAGGAAATTCAATCGATTCTGATACACTACCGGTAAGGTAGTTGGGGGATGGGGTAGAAAAAGCGCGGTAGCATTAACCAGTACCGGACGAGCCTTACGGAGGCTTGCGAGCAGCGGGGCTGGCAAGCAGCGGCTTAGCCAAGCAAGCGGAGGAGGATGGCCTTCTGCGCGTGCATGCGGTTTTCCGCTTGCAGAAAGATCATCGATTGCGCGCCATCCATTACATCGTCGGTGATTTCGTCGCCGCGATGAGCCGGCAGGCAGTGCATGACGATGGCCGTCGGCTTGGCGCAGCGCAACAGACTTTCGTTAATCTGAAAGTCGTCAAATTCACCGGCGCGTTCGGCGGCTTCCGCCTCCTGCCCCATGCTGACCCAGGTATCGGTGTAGACCACATCGGCATCAGCCACAGCCACTTGCGGGCGCGTGTGCATGGTCAGCCCCGAGCCATTGCGACTGGCAACTTCAAAGGCTTGATCGCGGATTGGCGCTTTCATTTCATATCCCTCCGGCGTGGCGATGCTGAAGCTGACCCCAAAATGGGCGCAGGCCAGCGCCACCGAGGCGGCCACATTATTGCCGTCGCCGACGAATGCCAGCTTCACGCCGTCCAGGCGGCCGAAGCGCTCGCGGATCGTCAAGATATCCGCCAGCGCCTGGCAGGGATGGTAGTCATCACTCAAACCGTTTATGACCGGCACGCGCGAATGCGCCGCCAATTCCAGCACATCGGCATGGTCAAAGACGCGGGCCATGATGCCATGCACATAACTTGAAAGCACACGCGCCACGTCCCCAACGCTCTCGCGCACGCCCAAGCCGATTTCATGCGGTCCCAACATGATGGCGTCGCCGCCGAGGTGGCGCATGCCCATTTCGAAGGACACGCGCGTGCGCAGGGAAGGCTTCTGGAAAATCATGCCCAGGGTCTTGCCGCGCAAGCTCGGCTTGTTCCCGCCCGCGCGCCACTCGGCCTTCAATTCCAGCGCCAGGTCCATCAGGTCCTGGAGTTCTTCCGTTGAGCAGCTTGCCAAATCAAGAAAATGTTTCATCGGGTCGTCGGTTCTTTCCATTCAGTTTTAGGTTGGACAGATGGGAAGGCGCGATCGCTTTGGAGACAGCTTCAGTCCATTTCCTCCATATCACGCCAATTCCTGCCGAAGCTGGCATTCGCGCGCAGGGGCACACTCAGCGGCTTGCCATCGGGAAAGGCCGATTCCATCGTCTCGACCACCAGGTCCCGCGCATGCGCCAACTCGTCCGCCTTGACTTCCAGGACCAACTCATCGTGCACTTGCAGGATCATGCTGGCAGCGCAGCCCTCGGCGCCGAGCCGGTCGTGCAGATTGATCATCGATTGTTTGAGAATGTCGGCGGCTGTGCCTTGAATCGGCATGTTGATGGCGGCGCGCTCCTCGGCGGACGTGCTGCGGCGGTTGCCGTTTGACTTGATCGCCGGGTATAGCCGGCGCCGGCCGTAAAGCGTCTCGGTATAGCCGTTTTCCCAGACGCAGGCTTTCGTTTGCTGGATGTACTTTTCGACACCGGGCATGCGCTCGAAATAGGTCGAAATGAAGTCTTCCGCCTCCGTCAGCGTCAAGTCGCTGTCGCGCGCCAGGCGGAACGCGCCCATGCCATACATCAGGCCAAAATTGACCCGCTTGGCGAAACTGCGCTGCTCATAGGTCACATCCCCGGGAGCAATGCCGTTGACGGCGGCCGCCGTCGCCTGGTGGATATCGAGCCCGCGTTGGAAAGCGTCAATCAAAGTCTCATCCTGGCTGATATGCGCCATCACGCGCAACTCGATTTGATTGTAATCGACGGCGAGCAGCGCATATCCAGGCGGCGCAACAAATGCCCGGCGCACTTCGCGCCCCATCTCCGTGCGTATGGGAATATTCTGCAAATTGGGGTTGTTGCTACTGAAACGCCCGGTCGCCGACCCGGCTTGATTGTAGCTCGTGTGCAGGCGGCCGGTACGGGGATTGACCAACTTGGGAAGCGCATCAACATAGGTGCTCTTCAATTTGGAAAGCTCTCGATACTCGACAATCATATTGATGATCGCGTGCGCATCTTTCAGCGCGTCCAGCGTTGTGGAGTCGGTCGAATATCCGAGCTTGGTTTTCTTGAGCCCGACGGTTGGCAGGCCCAGCACTTCAAATAAAACGTTGTTCAATTGCTTGGGACTTCCAATGTTGAACTTGCCGATTCCGGCGGCGTCATAAATCGACTCCTGCAGTTTGCCAATGCTATCCGCCAGGCGGACGCTCATTTCGCGCAGGAAATCGCCATCGAGCGTGACGCCGGTGTATTGCATACTGCTGATAATCGGGATCAGCGGCGCTTCCAACTCGCTATAAAGTCGCTCCAGCCCGGAGTCGCGCAATTCAGCTTTTAAGGGCTCGACCAGGCGATAAGTCATGGTCGCGTCGGCGGCGGCGTAGGGCGCGGCGTCTTCGATCTCCACCATATCCATCGTCTTTTGGTCTTTGCCCTTGCCCAGCAATTCAGAGATTTCCGTCATTTGCACATCAAGCAGTTGCGCAACCAATGCCTTCAAGCCGAGAAACTTGCTGATCGGGTTGGTCACCCATTCGGCAAGCATGGTGTCAAAGGCGATGGGCGCGACCTCGATGCCATATCGCCGCAAAATCATCAAATCGTATACGGCATTGTGGGCGGTCTTGGGAATATCCGGGTTTTGCATGGGCCCGCGCAAGGCGTCGATTACGCCATCCAATGGCAGTTGATAGCCGACCGGCTGGGCGAACATATCCGACTGCCCGTGACTGCCGGACGACCGGTGACCCACCGGCACGTAGAAACCGCGTTCTTCATCCACCGCGAGGGAGATGCCCACCAATTCCGCCGACATCTGATCAATGCCTGTCGTCTCGGTGTCAAAGGCAATCATGCTGGCTGAATTCAGCGCAGCGACCAAATCCTCCAATGCGGCTGGATCGCGCACAACGATGGTCTCAACCACTTCGTGGGCGCTGGCGATCCCGGTTTCGATTTCTTCGCCGTGAAGTTGACCGTAAACGCGGTGCAGGCGTTCACGCAGGGTTCTGAATTCAAGTTCGGAGAAGACATCGTCCACCGTCTTCAAGGCGAAATCCCCGCCGACGCAGGCGTCCAGATCAAGCTGGATATCCAGATCGCAGATGATGGTCGCCAGTTTGCGGCTGAGATAAGCCATGTCTTTTCCGGCAATCAGCCTGTTGCGCACGCGCGTGCCGATATCATCCAGATTGTCGTAGATTTCTTCCAAATCCTGATATTGCCGCAGAAGCTGCGTGGCCGACTTTTCGCCGACGCCAGCCACGCCGGGGATATTGTCCGAGCTGTCGCCCATCATGGCTTTCAAATCGATCAACTGGCTGGGTTCAATGCCATACTTGTCGCGAAAAGCGGCTTCGTCAAAAACCACATCGTCGCCGCCGCGCTGCGGCAATTGCACACGGACATGCGGTCCGAGCAGTTGAAGAATATCGCGATCGCCCGTGGCAATGTGCACATCCAGGCCCTGCGCGACCGCCTGCTGGCATATTGTGCCCATTACGTCGTCGGCTTCCATGTTCGGCAGCGTCAATTGCGGGATGTTGAAAGCGGCCACCAGCTCGCGAATGCGCTCCAATTGCGCGCGCAAATCGTCGGGCATCTTCTCGCGCGTCGCCTTATATTCGGGATAAATCTCCTCGCGCGCGCTCAAGCCCTCGTCAAAGGCGACCGCCAGGTATTTTGGTTGATAATGGTCGTAGACATCCAGCAGGGTCCGGCTGAAACCGAACACTGCGCTGGTGCTTTCGCCGCTGGATGTCGTGAAGCCGCCCCGCTGCAGCGCGAAATAGCTGCGATAGGCCAAGGCATGCCCGTCAATGAGATAGAGTACCGGGCGCTCTTCCATGAAATTAGCTTCGTCTCTCTTCTTTGCCTGGTGGGGCAAAGTATAATCCATGCGCGGCAAAAGTGATAGATTTCCCTGGCAAGGACGCGACCGGCGCCAGTCCAGGAGAGAATCAGCAATTGGCATATGTCGCGGGGGATCAGTTGCGGGCGAATTGCAAGAAACTTTGTAACTCGCGCTCGCTTATGTCGCGACCGGGCTGCAGCACCAGGTAGGCATCGGCCCATAGATCTTCGGGCAGCGCCCGGTCTTCGGAGCAGGCGATCCGACGTGATCGCTCCATGACCGTGCGCATCAATTGCTCAGGCGGCACGCGCCCCGGCACATCGGCGCGCAGGTGGACGAAGTCTTGATGCACATCCAGGCGATTGATCTTCCAGTCCAAGCTGTTCAATTGGACTTCCAGCCAAAACACCAATTGCTCGGCGACAGGCCGGCGCAAGTACAACTCCGGATCCGCGACCAGCCAGACAAAGGCGAAAGGCTGCCTCGATTCCGCGACTACCGGATCCCTAGAATCTACCGGGACGGCCTCCTCAGGCGCAGGGCCATCCGGTACCGCCACAAGCGCGCTCAGCATGCGGTCGCCTTGCCGACGGATGTCTTGCAGGCGCACCCCGCCAGCGAAGACCATGGAAAGGGTGTAGCCGCCGGCGGCGCCGCGGGAGTAAAGCATATAATCTGACTTGCCGCCCGGCAGGCGAAGAAAACGAATACGGGCCTGGCTGCTGGGCGCTTGCCAATCATCGCCGATCGCCGCCCGCAAATCCCGAAATTTTTCCAGCGACAACTCGCCGGAATAGGCGACAATACGCCCATCGAGGGTCAAAACAGTGGCGTCGGCGGTCAGCTCGGTCATCTGCTGCGTCATCGTCACCGCAAGCTGCGCCAAATAGGGATCGCGCTCGCGCCGCGACAGCGGCGTCCAGACCTCTTCAACAAAGGGCGCGCCGCGCTTGTCATCTCCATTGACCGCTGATGGCGCGTTGTCCGAATCCCCTGCAGAAGAAGGCGGCTCATCTACGGGAGACGGCAATGTCGTCTCGGCGACGGTCTCCTGCGCTTCCAGCGGAGGCAAATGCTCCTTCAGGAAACTCGGCTCGTTGATGAACTTTTCGGTCTCGCGCAGCCAGTTCGGAACGGCGCCCGCGCCCAGGGCGTCCGGCAGTTCTCGCGTTGTATCAAAGAGCGATTCCAGGGTCAGGTTTTCCAGGGCGGTACTCTCGTCCAAAACCGCATTCAGCATTTGCAGGAAGCCCGCGCTGTCTTGCGGTTCGCGATTGTCGATGTCGGGCTGCGCCACGCTGAGGAGCGGCTGCACATCGTCCGGGCGCTCGACAGCCAGCGACCGCGCCAGATCGCGGAGGGTTTCGCTGTCGCTGCCGGCCGCCAACGGCGTCTCGCCGGCGCCAAAGCTTCCCTGGTTCAGCGTCGTTGAGGCGGTCGCCTCAACGCCCCGAACATAAGTAAAGCGCACGGTATCACCTTCGTCTTCAGGCTCAATGAGGAACTCCATCGCAGCCGGCGCCGTGCTGTCGACTGCCGTTTCGATCGGCGGATGCAGCAATTCATAAGAGGCTTGCAAGCGGCGGCGCGTATAATTGAGCGCCTGGTCCTGCCCGAGAGCATCATCAACCAGAGACTCAATGAAAATGGTATCTTCGCCAAGATCGACCGCGGCCGTCCCGTTTGTTTCTTCAGGCGCATCACCGTTGTCTTGCAGGGCCGATTCCAGGATTGGCAGCAGATCGCGGGCCATCACGGGGATATCCACCACGCCGCGCGCGC
Source organism: Anaerolineae bacterium (assembly GCA_022826865.1). GTDB lineage: Bacteria > Chloroflexota > Anaerolineae > Aggregatilineales > Phototrophicaceae > UBA6055. The sequence goes on along the minus strand of JAJDUC010000037.1, from coordinate 9,853 downwards.
CATGTTGGCGCGCCAGTTCATGCACATTTGGGCGGTCCGGCGCAAGCACAATGGCGATCTCGTTTTGACGCGCCTGAATCATCTCCAGCAAGATATCCGGCGCTATGCTCAGGCCATCCGTATCGAGCAGAACCAATTGCTGTGGCGTATCGCGCAACTGCTCGATCGCGTTTCGCAGGTCGGCTACGGTCGTCACGCTGTATTCGCCCAGCGCTTCCAAAGCCCGCTTGACATCGATTGCAAATTGAACATTGCGCGTGACCAGCATGATCCGCTTCAAAGCAATCGCCATATCGCTTTCCCGCGTTTTCGTGACTCAGGACCCTAGCAGCGATTTTATCACAAACGGGGGACGCGACAAATGAATTTGCGCTCAGCCGGCGACCACCGCCACGCGACTGCAATCGCCATATTCGGTGGTGAAGTCGCCGCTAACCCAACCGATCTGGTTGTTGACGTTGAGTCGCCACCAGTTGTGCTCGCTGTTGCGCCCGGTGATTGGCGCCAATGTGCCGCTGGCCAAGACCGAGATGATCTGGTACCTCGTGCTCGGCCCCGTTCGGAAATTTAAATCCACATTGACCAAGGCGCGGCAAACGCCATCGTTGGGGATAAAAGGCACATTTGACTGCTGAACCGGAGTGGCTATGACTTGCGAATGCGATTCGCGAACGACAACTGTGATCTCATCGGGGCTGCTGACCACCGGGCCGCGATAAGCCAATGCGCGCAAAGTGATCTCGCCAAGATCGACCTGTTGCGGCGCATAATCCAGAATCGCCTGCATCGCCAGTTCGCCTTGTAAAGATTCGGAGGAAACCGTTCGGACGATCTGATTATTGACGAATAGTTGTACGCGGGTGACGCCGATGCTATCGCCGGCCAGAACCGAGACCAGGATTTCCTCCCCGATGACAAATTCGTCACCGGCCTTCGGCGACGAGATCGTAATTGAGGGCGGCCCCGCTGGAGTGGCTGTCGCCTGGGCGCGGTTGGAAACGGCAGCCCGGCCCTGCAGGTTGCAGGCGGCCAGGCAGAAGCAGATGGCAAAGCAGAGCCAACGCCGGGATGCGCGCCGTCTCTTGCAAGGGGGCTGCCTTTTCATTAACTCGCGACGACCAGAAGGGGATCTGCCTCCGGCTGAAGCTGTGGCAAGCGCGCCTGCATGCTCCAGGGGCCGGTCCAAGTGACTTCGACCTCGGCCAGCCTGCCCTTCCAGTCCCCCTCGGCTTCAAAGAATACCAGCTTGTTCTGCGGGGTGCGAGCGCGCCAGCGGCCTTTGTGCCGGCCTTCAACCAGCACCTCAACCCGTTGACCGAGGTATTGGGCATTGATATCGGCTACCACGCGCGCCTGCAATTCTTCGAGCAGGCGGTGCCGTTCGCGCTTTTCTTCTTCCGGCACATCGTCTTGCATCCGCCGCGCGCTGACCGTCTGCGGTCGAGCGCTGTAGCGCGCCAAATGCGCCTTATCGAGCTTCAACTCTTCCAAAATCTTGTAGGTCTGCATGAACTGCGCATGCGTCTCGCCGGGAAAGCCTACGATGATATCGGTATGAATGGCCACCTGAGGGATGATATCGCGGATCTTCGCCACCAGCCGGCGATATTGATCGGCAGTGTAGCCGCGCCGCATGCGCGCCAGCACAGCGTCGGCGCCGGCTTGAATCGGCGCCTCGATATGGGGCATAACACGCGGCAATTCGGCGACCGTCTTCAGCAACTTCTCCGTCATCCAGTTGGGATGCGAGGTCAGGAAACGAATGCGCTCTATGCCGACTTCTTCGGCGACGCCGTTGGCGACGCGCAATAAATCCGCCAGATCGGGGCCATCGGGAATGTCCTTGCCATAACGATCGACGATTTGGCCGAGCAGCGTCACTTCCTTCACGCCTTGCGCGGCCAGGCTGCGAATATGCGCCAGGATCTCGCCGACGCGCCGGCTCCGCTCGATGCCGCGGCGGAAAGGAATGATGCAGAATGTACAGGCATGGGAACAGCCATAAACGACCGGCACATGCGCGCTAACCAACTGCCCGCGTTCATGCGGCGGCAGCACAATATCGCCGTCTTGCAGGGCGTCGCGCTCCCGGCGCGTCTCCAAGTCCAAATCCAGCGCGTCGGCCTCATCCGTCCTTTCTTTGAGGAAGTCGACCATTGGCGCCGGATCCGAGGGCGGCATGAAGACATCGACATAAGGCAGACGCCGCCGCATCCAAAGCGGGTCGCGAACGCCGACCATGCAGCCCATCACGCCGATGACCTTGTCCGGTTGGTCGGCCTTGATCTTGCCGAGCATGCCCAGCCGGCCCAAGCCCTTGTCTTCGGCGCTTTGCCGCACGACGCAGGTGTTGACGACCATGATATCGGCATCGTCGCCCGTGGCCGCCGCGCGGTGCCCGAGCTTTTCCAGTTCCGATGCCAACAATTGCGAATCGGCAACGTTCATTTGACAGCCGAGCGTCCAGATGTGATAGCGCATGGCACTGTTTCGCTTAGCTCATTCCTGGCGTCGTATTCTAGTCGAAGCCGCAGTTGCGGTCAACGTGAGACGGGCGCTAGGCCAGGGCAATCGCTTCAATTTTGTCTTTATCTACAGAGAACGCAGAGAACACAGAGGCTTTTAGAAAAAACTTGTGCCCTTTGTGTCCTTTGTGTTCTTTGTGGCAAGATTCTTTTGACACCACATAATACATCACTTCAGCGAGCGTTATGCCCAGACGATCTTCTGCGGCATGAAGGAAGTGTGCAGATAGTTGTGGAAAGGCAGGATCCTGACCGAGAAGCCAACATGACCGGTCGTCTGGAATACATGGTCTGCGGTGAATGTATAAGCGCCCTGTCCGTTTTCACCGCGCAACCGCATGTCTACCGATTGCCCTTCGCGAATGTTGCCGGCCGAATCCAGCATACCGAAATACAATTGCACCGTCACATCCGCCGGCCGCAGCTGCCCTAAAACAACCCGCGCATGGATCTCGGTTTGGCTGCCGATTTCGACATCGCCATCACATATATCGACGTCCAATACGGATACTTCGTGCCAAACCCGATCCACGCGCTGCAGCCAATTCACAAAATCGAGCGCCCCGCTGAAGCGCCCGTAGCGCATTGCCTGGCTCACTTTGAAGCGCGGCAGATAGAATTCGTCGGTGTATTGCTGGACCATGCGGTGTGTGTTAAAGGTTGGCGCCAGCCGGGCCATGCTGCGCTTGACGCGGCGAATCCATTCCCGCGGCAAGCCATCGCGGGACTGGCGGTAGAAAAGCGGCACGATGTCCTGCTCCAGCAGATTGTACAGGGCCTGGCTCTCGACATAATCCTGATGCGCCCATTGCTCTTCGGGATATTCTTCCCCGTGGCCGATTGACCAGCCGACATCCTGGTCAAAAGCTTCCGCCCACCAGCCATCCAGGATGCTGCAATTCAAGCCGCCATTGTAGATGACCTTCATGCCGCTGGTGCCGCTGGCTTCTTTCGGCCGGCGCGGATTGTTCAGCCAGACATCGACGCCTTGCACAATGTAGCGCGCGACATTCATATCGAAGTTTTCGAGGAAGACAATGGAATTGCGGAAGTCATGGTCGCGGGCGACATTTACGATCGTGCGAATCAACTCTTTGCCTTCGTTGTCATGCGGATGCGCCTTGCCGGCAAAGATGAATTGCACCGGCCGCTCCGGGTCAGTCAGCAAGCGCCGCAAACGCCCCAGATCGCGGAAGACCAGGGTGGCGCGCTTGTACGTGGCGAAGCGCCGGGCGAAACCGATCGTCAGCGCATCCGGATTCAGCACCTCGTCGGCCGCTTCAATCTCGGTCTGGGACATGCCGCGCCGCTGCAGCTGCTGCCGCAGGCGCTCGCGCGCAAATGCGACCAGGCGTTCACGCCGGCGCACATGCGTCCGCCACAATTCGGCATCCGGTATGCTCAAAACCCCATCCCATACCTGCTGCCGGGATTCTTCCATCCGCCAGGCCGGATCAAGGTAGCGATCAAAGAGCTGCGCCATTTCCTGGCTGACCCAGGTTTGAACGTGTACGCCGTTTGTGATGGCGCGGATGGGCACTTCGTGCACCGGAACGCTGGGATAAACCCACTTCCACATCTCGCGCGAGACTTCGCCGTGCAGCTTCGCCACGCCATTTGTGCCCGACGACAAATTCAATGCCATCACCGACATTGAAAATACCTCATGATGCCCCAGGTTCTCGCGGCCCAAATCGTGGAATTCTTCACTTGAGAGGCCGAATTCAGGCATCAAATCGCTGAAGTGTTCATCGATCAAATCAAAGCCGAATCGTTCCAGACCGGCCGGCACCGGCGTATGCACCGTGAAGACACTGCTCGCCGCGGTCAGCGCTTTCGCCTGCTCGAATGACAGACCATCATCGCAGATGAAGTTCCGAATGCGCTCGAGGAGCAAAAACGCCGAATGGCCCTCATTCATGTGGAAAATGTCCGCTTCAATGTTCAGCGCGCGCAGCAGGCGCACGCCGCCGATTCCCAAGAGGATTTCCTGGCGGATTCTTGTGCGCCCGTCGCCGCCGTACAAACGGTCGGTAAGGTTGCGATCTTCCGCCAATTCGTTCTTGTCGATGTTGCTATCCAGCAAATATAGGGAGACCCGTCCAACCTGCACCTTCCAGACTTGCGCGAACAGTTCACGGCCGGGAAGCGGCGCCGATATCATGATTGGTTCGCCCTGAGCGTCCATTTGCCGCTTCACCGGCAGGTTGACATAGTCATTCAACGGGTAGGATTCCAGTTGATAGCCGTCAGCGTTGAGGTATTGTTGGAAGTAGCCTTCCTGATACAGAATGCCGACGCCCACCAGCGGCACATTCAGGTCGCTGGCGCTCTTCAAGTGGTCGCCGCTAAGAACGCCCAGACCGCCTGAATAATTCTGCAAGCATTCGGTTAAGCCGAATTCCATCGAGAAGTAGGCGATGACCGGCTGTTGCTCCATGCGCCCATATTGCTCTTGAAACCAGGTGTTTTCCGCGCGCATGTATTCATCGAATGAACGGCAGACGCGGGCGTAGTGAGCCATGAACGAGGTGTCGCTCACCAATGCGTTCAAGCGTTCCTGGCTCATCCGCCCGAGCATCCATTCGGGATTGTGCTGCGTCTCCTCCCAGAGGTCCGGGTCCAGCCGCCGGAACAGAGATATGGCTTCGTGGTCCCAAGCCCAGCAAAGGTTGTACGTCAGTTCGTGCAATCGGCCAAGCTGCGGCGGAAGTTTCGGCGCGACATTGACCCTGGCTACCGGCTGTACCATGCGTTTGGCTCTCCTGAATTCAGTGATCTGTTGCAGTGGTCGAATCGAAGATTGTATCGAAAATTCTGTTCTAATCCACTTCAATTCCAGAAAATGCGCTCGCACGCAGCTGCGACCTGATCACTTAATCATAAGGCGCGAAATGCGCAACTGTCTTTGTGCATATTTTACAGCGCAGCCTTGTATTTGCTGGCGATAGCATTCATTGCGCTCAATCTGTAATTTCCGCTATTATTAAGTTTAGATAGATCGTTTAGGTCTTGCTAGACTCAACGACTGGAGAGGACAGATGCTGAAGAAGCGTTACCTAAAGAGCAGGGACGCGGTTCAGGTTACGTTCTATACAGCAGAAGCAATCAACGCAGAAAGCGTATCCCTGGTCGGAGACTTCAATGATTGGGACGAGAGCGCCACGCCGATGAAACCGCTAAAGGACGGGCGTTTCAAGATTATGCTCGAACTTGAGCCGGACCGGGAATACGAGTTCCGCTACCTGGTCAACGGTGAAGAATGGCACAATGACTGGGAAGCGGAACGATACGTTTCAAACCCCCACGGAAGCGACAACTGCGTCGTCACAACCTGAGGGATGCAGCAGGTCGGCGCCAGCCAGATCGGTTCAATCCAAACGGGCGACGTTTGCAAGGACATAACTGCCGGCGTTAAGCGTCAATCAATGCGCTTAGGCGTTCATGCGGTCGCGCCAGGCCACCAGGTAATCCAGCCTGTCGTAGTCGGGCGGCGCCGGGCTCATCAAAATGAAATGTGTTGCCCCGGCCTCGGCGTAGCCATCGAGATTCCCTTCCATATCTTCCTGGAACGGGATCGAGACCGTGCGCTCGATTGAAGCCGGATCGCGCCCAACTTCGGCGCACCAGCGATCAAGGACCCGGTTTTTGCGCGCGTAGGTCTCGGGCGGGCCGAAGCCGTTCCAGAGGTCGGCATGCATCGCGGTCAGCTTCAGAGTGACCTTTTCGCCGCCGCCGCCGATCATGATCGGGATGGGTCCGCGCGGCGGCGGCGGCAATTCTTCGCTCATGCGCTTCTTGATGACAGGCAGCGCTTCGCCAAGATCGCGCAAGCGGCTGCCGGCGCTGCCAAATTCATAGCCGAAATCGTCGTAATCCTTTTGGAACCAGCCGGAGCCAATGCCAAGAATCAGGCGACCGCCGCTGATATGGTCGACTGTGTTGGCCATTTGCGTCAAGAGCGCCGGATTGCGATAACTGTTGCAGGTGACCAGCGTGCCGATTTGAGCCCGCGTCGTCAGCATGGCTATCGCCGTCAGCAGCGTCCAGCCTTCGAAATGATTGTTATTGCCTTCGCCATACAAGGGGAAAAAATGATCCCAATTCCAGATCGTGTCGACGCCACGCGCCTCACTCGCCTGGACCGCTTGCGCATAGGTCGAATAGCTCACATGCTGCGGGTGCAATTGCACGCCGACCTTCATCTTGCCCATTTGCTCACCCTCCATTCATTGACAGATTCGATTCCAATACAAAGCGCCCTTTGAACCAGCAGCGTCCAAGTCTGAACGCGTCATGCGCCTGACCAAACTAGGCCCGGCGGATGCGCGGGGAGAATTCCACATCGCTGCCTTCCGGCACGGTCATATTGCTGAAGCGCGCGAAACTTTCATGTGTGCAGTCCGAGCCGACAACAGATCCCGCGCCGATCGTAAACTCAGGCGGAATACGCGCATTCTTGCCAATGCTGGTGATTCGCAAGTCGCCCATATCCTGCCAGGCGCCGACTCGCGCCTTCTTGCCGATCACAGCAATTTTGTCAACCAACGAGCGCTCTAAGCGGACGCCGGTCTCAATATAGGCATCGTTCAGAATGACGGACTCGCGTATCACCGCGCCCGGACCGATGAAGACGCCAGGCGAAAGGATTGAGCGTTCGATGACGGCGCCGGCGCCAATCACGGAGCCATCGGCGATCATGCTGTCGACAATCCTGGCGTCGGCGCCGACGCGTACCGGCGGCCGTTCTTCGCTGCGCGTGTGGATGACCCATGTCCGGTCATTGAGATTCAAGGACGGCGGGCTGGAAAGCAGGTCCATATGCGCTTCCCAATAAGCGTCAATCGTGCCTACATCAATCCAGTAGCCACCGTAAGGATAGGCCAGGATGTTCCGGTTGGCCGCTACCATCTTGGGCAGAATGTCCTTGCCGAAGTCACGCTCCGAATTGGGGTCGGCTTGGTCCTCCAGCAGCACCCGCTCCAGCACTTCGTAATCGAAGACATAGACACCCATGTTGGCCAGGTTCCCCGGCGGCGATGCCGGCTTTTCCACGAACTGGATGACGCGGTAGTCCTGGTCAGTATCGACAATACCGAAGCGGCTGGCTTCGTCCAGTGGCACGCGAATCGTGCAAACGGTCGCGTCCGCGCCCCGATCGCGGTGATATTGCACCAGCATGTCATAATCCATCTCATAAATGTGATCGCCGGAAAGGATGAGCACATATTCGGGACGTCCCTGCCGCACAAAATTGAGATTCTGCGCGACCGCGTCGGCGGTGCCGGCATACCAGTCGGTATCAAAGCTGCCCTGATAGGGTTGCAACATGCGCACGCCACCGGTGAAAGAGCGATCAAGGTCCCAGGGTCGGCCCTTGCCGATGTGATCGTTGAGGCTGTGCGGCCGATATTGCGTCAAAACGATGACATCAAATATATTGGAGTTGACACAGTTGCTCAGCGCGAAATCGATAATGCGGTATTTGCCGCCGAAGGGAACGGCCGGTTTGGCGCGCTTAATCGTGAGCACACCCAGCCGGGTTCCCTTGCCGCCCGCAAGAATGACTGCCTTTACTTTCACTTGCCGCTCCTTCAGGCCTGAGGCTCATTGGCGCGTTTGAATTCGCCCTCGATACAGTTGATCCTTAAGTCCAAACCCGTTTGCTCAGCGCCTGGAGATAAATGCGCTTGTATGCGAGGGCGCTCTTGTTCCAACTAAAATCTGTAGCCAGCGCGCGCCGCTGCATCCGGCGCCAGGCGTCGGGCCGATCGCGATAGGTATCCAACGCCCAATCGAGCGTGCCTTCCACCGCGCCCGCCTCCTGCCAGTGGAAGACAAAACCCGTGCCGCCGTCGGCGTCAGCGTTGTCATAATTGACCACAGTATCGGCCAGGCCGCCGGTCTCCCGCGCCAGGGGCAGCGCCCCGTAACGCATCGCCATCATCTGGCCCATGCCGCAAGGTTCAAAGTGGCTAGGCATCAGGAAGATATCACAACCAGCATAGATTTGCTGCGCCAGGGCGCCATCGTATTGGAGAAAGGCGCGGACCTTATCGCCGTAGTCTTGCTCCAGGCGCCAGAATTCTTGTTCAAGCTCGGGTTCTCCCGTTCCCAGGACGACGACCTGCATGTCGCGGCGGGCAAGTATGCTGCGCAAAGCCGGCAGCGCCAGGTCGAATCCCTTTTGCGCCGCCAGGCGACTGACGATGCCGACCAGGGGAAGATCAGGCGCGATCGGCAGGCGCGCAAATGCCTGCAAATATCGCTTGTTGCTCGGTCGCTTCTCAACGAAGTCTTGCAAACTGAAATTGGCGGCAAGATCGGGATCGGTTGCCGGATCCCACAAATCCGCATCCAGTCCATTCAGGATGCCGCGCAGATCGGCGGCGCGTTCGCCGATAAGCGGCGCAAGCTCGTAACCGGCATAAGGATAAGTGATTTCGTCGGCATAGCGTGGGCTGACTGTGCTGAGCATGTCGCAATGGGCGATTCCAATCCCCAGCAGGTTATCGGTCAATCCAAATCGCTGCAGATCGGGATGATGCCGACCGTGGATACCGGCATGCCAAAGGAAACCGCCAGCCTGATTGCCCTGATAGGCAATATTGTGAATGCTCATGACCGTCGCCAGCCCGGCCCAGCGGTCGTCAACAGCATGTTCGCGCAGAAGGAATGGCGCTAAAGCGGTATGCCAGTCGTTGACATGCAGCACCTGTGGCAGCCAGCCCGCCCGTTCGCTCAATTGCTGCAATGTCGCCATCAGCGCCTGGCAGAAATAGATATAGCGCTGCGTATCCCAATCCCAGCTGCTGTAGACTTCCCCCTCCAGCCCAAAATAAGGCGGCGACTGCAGCAGGTAGAAGCAAATGCCATTGTATTCGCAGTGAAACAGTATGACTTCGTGCGCGCCAAGCCGATGGTGAAAGTCGAAGCGGAAAAGCTCTTCGATTTCATATCTGAAATGATCAATGAAACCGTATCCGGGGATAATGACGCGCGCGTCGACGCCGGCCCGGCGCAGCGCCGCCGGCAATGAGCCGACGACATCGGCCAAGCCACCCACCTTGGCAAAAGGCAGGGCCTCCGCGCTCGCCAACAGGACCTTCATCGTAAAAGGCGGTTTCTCTGAATTCTAATGACGCGGAGATTTTAGCTTATCATCCCGGCAATGAATACAATCATTATCCAGGGCAATCGCATCAAATTGAAATTGCGCTGACAAATGACAATTTCGCCTCACATTTCGTAATCTGTAGGGGCGTTTCGCTGAAACGCCCGCAATTTGCAGGCCATTTTCAACGGGCGTCTCACGAGACGCCCCTACA